>JAZQZZ010000044.1:0-100133 GCA_045634305.1 Bacteroidaceae bacterium
ACGGTCGGCCTGACGGCTCATTGCAAGGTACATACCCACCTCGGTGCACTCGCCGATGAAGTGGTTGTTCAAATCCTTTATCATCTCGTCGTCGCAACCCTTGGCAACGCCAATCACGTGCTCCTGAACAAACTGGATGGGGCCTTCCTGCAACTCGTTAAACTTGTTTGAGGGAACCTTGCACATCGGGCAACGCTCGGGAGCTGATTCACCTTCATGTATATAACCACACACTGAACAAATGTACTTTTTCATAGTCGTAAAATTTTAAGCTGTTATTATTATCTTTTTTTGTTTTTATTTCTTATTCTTACAAGCGGGACACAAACCCTTAAGATATAGCTGAGCATCGTTTATAGTGTAAGTTTCAAGCCCTTCTACAAGAGAGAGAAAATCTTTCTTCATCTGCAGATCCACTATCCTGCCACACTTATCGCAACGGAAATGTGCGTGGCAGCAACGGTTGCCGTCGAAACAGCGGAAGGTGTCGTCAATTGTGAGCATTGATATTAGCCCTGCATCGACAAACAGCTTCAGAGTGTTGTAGACTGTTGTGAGTGACAACGAACCAAGCTCGTCGCAAAGAGCCTCATAAACCACCTCGGCTGTAGGGTGTTCGCAACTCTGACGTACATATTCAAAAATTGCCAGACGTTGCACCGATGGTCGGATACCGGCCTTTATAAGTTCTTCTCTCAATTCTGCTCTTGTTGCCATATCTTTAGTTTCTTGCGTATTTCATTTTTGAAATCATTGCAAATATATAAGCAATTTACATTCCTCGCAAGTTTTTCGGTATTTTTTTTACAAATTTTTCTAAAAAAAATGAATTTAGCAAGCCCTTGGGAGATTCGGGTTGTATTTTTCGCTCCAAATATGTACCTTTGCGACCATAAGGTCGCACAAAAAAAGGACTGAAACTTATGCGGGCGCCAATATTTACATACATTATTAAATATAGAACATTTTGCTTTCAATAGACAATATAAGGGTTGACTTTGGTGGAACAAACCTGTTCCACGATGTCAGCTTCATAATAAATAAAAAGGACCGCATTGCACTTGTGGGAAAGAACGGTGCGGGAAAGAGTACGCTGCTGAAGATTATTGCAGGCAAGCTGCAACCCACTTCAGGTGCTTTGTCACGCCCAAAGGGATTTACCGTAGGCTATCTGCCTCAGGTGATGCACCACACCGACGGACGCACCGTATACGAGGAGGCCGAACAGGCGTTTGCACACATCCACGAGATGGAGACCGAGCTTGAGCACATGAACAATGAGCTTGCCGAACGCACGGACTATGACAGCGAGGATTATCACCAGCTCATAGAGGAGTACACTCACCTCAACGAGCAATACACAATGATGGGCGGCAGCCACTACGAGGCCGAGATTGAGCGCGCGCTGACGGGTTTGGGATTCCGACGAAGCGACTTCACACGCCCCACAGGCGAGTTCAGCGGAGGCTGGAGAATGCGCATTGAGCTTGCAAAACTGCTTTTGCAACACCCCGACATACTGTTGCTCGATGAGCCAACCAACCACCTCGACATTGAGAGTATCCAGTGGCTCGAGCAGTTCCTTGCACGCAGCGGCAACGCCGTGTTGCTTGTGAGCCACGACCGCGCGTTCCTGAACGCAGTCACCAACCGCACAATAGAGATTTCTTGCGGCCGAATCTATGACTACAAGTTGTCATATGACAAGTTCATGGAGACACGCAAGGAGCGCCGCGAACAGCAGATACGCGCATATGAGAACCAACAGAAAGAGATTGCTGACATAAAGGAATTCATTGAGCGTTTCCGATATAAACCCACCAAGGCCGTTCAGGTGCAGAGCCGCATAAAGCAACTTGAAAAGATTGTACCCATTGAGATTGACGAGGAGGATACAAGCCGTTTGAGGCTCAAGTTCGCCCCCGCCACACGCAGCGGCAACTACCCTGTCATATGCAACGGAGTGAAGAAGAACTTTGGCGAGCACACAGTGTTCGAGGGAGTCAACTTTACCATCAACCGCGGTGAAAAGGTTGCCTTTGTGGGACGCAACGGAGAGGGAAAGACAACAATGGTACGATGCATACTCGGCGAGCTGGGATTCGACGGCGAAATAACAATAGGACACAATGTCGAGACTGCATACTTTGCACAGCACGAGGCGCAGAGCCTTGACGAGAACCTGACAGTGTTCCAGACAATAGACAATGTTGCTACAGGAGACATACGCCTGCGCATACGCGACATCCTGGGAGCATTCATGTTCGGCGGCGAGGCTTCGGACAAGCCGGTAAAGGTTCTCTCGGGCGGCGAGCGCAGCCGCCTTGCGATGATACGCCTGTTGCTGCGCCAGATGAACCTTCTTATTCTTGACGAGCCCACCAATCACCTCGACATGCAGTCGAAGGATGTCCTCAAGGAAGCCATACGAGACTTTGACGGTACAGTGATTGTGGTGAGCCACGACCGTGAATTCCTTGATGGGCTGGTAACAAAAGTCTATGAGTTCGGCGACGGTAAGGTACGTGAGCATTTGGGAGGCATCTATGACTACCTTGCATCAAAGAATGCAAGCAACATAAACGAGGCGCTTGCAACAAGCAAGGCTACTGTTGCAAACGAAACGGCAAAACCCGTAAATGAAAACCGACTCAGTTACGAGGCCGAAAAGCAACTGCAGAAACAACGCCGTAAAATAGAACGCCAGGTGGAGAGCGACGAACAGGCCATTAGCGAGATTGAAGGAGCCATTGCCGCATTGGAGGCTGTGATGAGCACCGCCGACGGCAGCACACAGGAAAACTTCACCAAATATGCATCCCTTAAGAAACAGCTTGACGAGGCTGTAGCGACATGGGAGCAGAACATGGAAGAACTTGAAAATTTTAATATATAAAAATGAAAAAACTACTTATCCTTACAGCCATAGCACTTGGAGTTGCAGGCTGCGAAACAAAAGAGACTATGAAGACTAAATTGACGGAGAACCTGGATACTACCTACAAGGCAGGCGAGGACTTTTTCCAGTATGCAACAGGCGGTTGGCAGAACGCGAACCCCATCACAGACGAGTATGCGCGCTACGGACAGTTCGACGCATTGCGTGAGAAGAACCGCGAGCAGCTCAAAGACCTTGTGCTTGAGCAGGCTGCCAAAGAGAGCGAACCCGGCAGCAATGCGCAGAAAGTAGGCGACCTCTACAAACTTGTAATGGACAGCACACGCCGCAACAGCGAGGGCATTGCACCAGTAAAACCATACATTGATGCCGTTGCAGCAATGAAAGAGAAGAGCGAAATCATTCCTCTGATAGCAAAGAATTACCGTGTCGGCCTTGGCAATTTCTTCGGCACAGGCATAGGTACCGACATAATGGACAGCAACAGCAACCAGCTTGGCATCTACCAGGGCGGTCTCTCACTCTCGGAGAAGGAGTACTACAGCGAGGATAGCGAAGTGGCAGCGAACATACGTACCAAGTTCCGCGAATATGTAGTGAACATGTTCAAGCTCTTCGGCAACAGCGAGCAGGAGGCAACAGCAAAGATGGAGGCCGTAATGGCCATAGAGACACGCCTTGCATCGAAACACTTGAGCCGTGTAGAGCGCCGCAACCCGATGAACAGCTACCACAAGATGTCATACGACGAACTGAAAGAGACAATCCCCGGAATTGATTGGGATACATACTACAGCATCCTTGGCATTGACGGCATTGAGGCATTGAACCTCGCGCACCCTGCAGCCATCAAGGAAGTTGAAGCAATTATCAACGATACACCGCTCAATGACATCAAGGCCTATCTCGAGTGGCGCATCATCCGCTCTACAGCAAACGAGTTGAGCGACGCCATTGAAGAGGAGACATTTGCATTCTATGGCACAGTGTTGAGCGGCAAGAAGGTACAGCAGCCACGCTGGAAGCGCGCAGTGAGCACCGTTGACGGCGCATTGGGCGATATCATCGGCGAACTGTATGTTGCAAAACATTTCCCACCTGCAGCAAAAGTACGCATGACAGAACTTGTCAAGAACCTGCAGATTGCTCTTGGCGAGCGCATCGACGCACAGGAGTGGATGAGCGACGTTACAAAAAAGGCTGCTCATGAGAAACTCAACACATTCACCGTGAAAATCGGTTACCCTGACAAGTGGGACGACTACAGTGCACTCACCATTGACCCGGCACTCAGCTATGCCGAAAACTGCCGCAACATGTCGGAGTTCGGTTGGAAGAAGCACATTGACGAAACTTGGGGCAAGCCTGTCAACCGCGACGAGTGGCACATGACACCACAGACCGTAAACGCATACTACAACCCCACCACAAACGAAATCTGTTTCCCCGCAGGTATTCTGCAATATCCATTCTTTGACATGGACGAGGACGACGCATTCAACTATGGTGCCATCGGTGTTGTCATCGGTCACGAGATGACTCATGGTTTCGACGACCAGGGCCGCCAGTTCGACAAGGACGGAAACTTCGCCAACTGGTGGACCGACGAGGATGCTGCCAAGTTCAACGAACGCACACAGGTGATTGTAGATTTCTTCGACAAGATTGAAGTACTCCCCGGCCTGAATGCAAACGGCAAGCTCACATTGGGCGAGAACATTGCCGACCACGGCGGTATCATGATTTCATTGCAGGCATTCCGCAATGCCACAAAGGATAACCCATTGCCTGTGGTTGACGGCCTCACAGCCGAGCAGCGTTTCTTCCTCTCTTATTCGGGTGTATGGGCCGGACACGTGCGCGACGAGGAGATACGTAACCTCACCAAGAGCGACGTACACTCACTCTCACGCTGGAGAGTAAACGGAACACTCCCACACATCGATGCATGGTACGATGCATTCGGCATCACAGAGGAGAGCCCCATGTTCGTGCCACAGGAGGAGCGTCTGAACATTTGGTAAAAAATAAGAAAGGGAAAAAGAGTTGGTTTTCACCTTTAACCACACCACGTGTGCTTGAAACTTGGCTGCGCTCGCAGTAAAACATCAAAGCAAGCTTTCTGTTTTGCACGCTTGCACAAGCTTTAACCGAACCTTCACTTTTCACCTTTTACCTTTCACTTTTCAGTTTTCAGTTTTCAGTTTTAATTATGCCACTGAAAGTTCCTGCAGGGTTACCTGCATTGCAGGCAGTCATTGACGAAGGTAACGCGGTAGATATTCTAAAAGAAACTACCGCGGAAACCCTTCGCATAGCACTGCTCAACCTGATGCCTATGAAAGAGACCACCGAGGCCGATTTCATACGCCTGCTTGCCTCAAGCGACAAAGAGATTGAGCTGACGCTGCTCAAGCTCGACACACACACGCCCAAGCACGCAAGCCCTGAGCATATGGCGCGCTACTACACGGCATTCAGTGAGGTACGCGAGAACTATTTCGACGGCCTGATAATAACCGGCGCACCTATTGAAAAGATAGAGTATGAAGATGTTACATACTGGCCAGAGTTATGTACAATATTCAACTGGGCAAAGGAGCACGTGACATCGACCCTCTACATATGCTGGGCAGCACAAGCCGGACTGTACCAGAAGTTCGGCATACAGAAACATCTGTTGCCAAAGAAGATGTTCGGCATCTTCCCGCACACAATCGCAAAGCCCGAGCTACCATTGTTCGGCGGTCTCGAAAGCACCATATATGTACCACACAGCCGCCACACCGAACTGTGGCGCGAGGAGATCGTTGCCGAAGAGCGCATTGAATTGCTGTCGGAGTCAGAGATTTCAGGAGTATACATCATGCAGGAGAAAGGCACACGCGACTTTTTCATCACCGGACATTCGGAGTATGCACTATACACCCTCGATGGTGAATACAAGCGCGATGTGTCCAAAGGACTTCCCATTGAACTGCCGCTCAACTATTACCGCGACAACAATCCTGACAACGAACCGGTGAACAGCTGGCAAGCCACAGCAAGGCTACTGTTCGGCAACTGGCTCAAATACTATTGCAGATAACTAAAAGAACAGAATATATGAGTAAGATTCTTTCACAGGACCACATTATCACCTGTTACGAGGCCGATGCGAATCAACTGATGCGCCCTACGGCAATGCTCGACCTTATGCAGGAGGCTGCCAATGTCAATGCATCAACATTAGGTTTCGGATATGACGAGATGATAAACAGCAACACAGCATGGGTGCTTTCACGCATACATGTAAAGTTCATGAACACCCCTAAATGGAGACAGGAAGTAAACCTCAAGACCTGGCACAAGGGCGTGGCAAAGCTTTTCTACCTACGTGACTTCATCCTCAGTGACAAGGAGAACAACCCGATGGTTCTTGCCACAACATCATGGCTCATCATAGACCTTAATACACGCCGCCTTGTACGCAACAACGACCTCGCACTCAGCGACACCGCCGAGCATGCCATTGAGACACCGGCTGACAAGGTAGTTGTTCCGGTTGACATTGAACCCGAACTTGTAAGGAAACACCCTGTCACATGGTCCGAGATTGACACCAACGGACACGTGAATAACGTTAAATATGCCGTTTGGGCACTCGATGCAGTGAAACCTGAGGACATCAAGGAGAGACCGCTGAAGGAGATGCTCATCAATTTCGACGCCGAGGTCATGCCGGGCGATGTTGTAAAGATTTCGCGCGTACGCCAGGAGAGCGGGGCGAACCTTGTATACTACATCACAGGCAAGGTTGCCGACAAACAGAATTTTGCGGTAAAACTGCTGTTCTGACAAAGAGATGCGGCTGACACTCTACCACCTACAAGGATTTTGGGCATATCTGACAAGGCAGGTATACCCGATACTTATTTTCGTCTTATTGATGGGAACATTGCAAGCCAAGGCTCAATATCCCATAGAAGGCGGAAGAGTGCCACGCATAGATATTGACATAGAAAAGGGCTACACGGTTGTAAGCCGTAACTACTACCTGAATGCCGAATTCAGGGTAACCGGCTACGGCACATACAATGATTTTACACACACGGTACAGATTAAGGGACGAGGCAACAACTCCTGGAACAACAAGAAGAAATCCTACAGGCTCAAGTTCCCGGAGAAGGTAAAGCTCTTTGGCCTGACAAAAGGGAAGAGTTGGGTATTGCTTGCAAATCCACAGCATGGTTCACTTATGGTGAATGCCATTGCAATGAAGATTGGCCAGCTCGTTGGTGCACCATACACGAACCACGTCGTGCCTGTTGAGCTATATATCAATGAAGAATACCAAGGAAGTTACATTTTCACCGAGAAAGTAGGCCTCGGCAACAACAGTGTCGATATTGATGAAGAACTCGCGTATATGCTTGAACTCGACAGTTACTACGACGAGGATTTCAGGTTCCGTTCGGCACACAGCAAACTGCCCGTAAACATCAAGGACCCCGACCTGCTGGAGTTTGAAAACAGCACAGTCAGTTCTACATTATTGCAATCGTTCCTGAACGACAACTGTCGCGGCAGTATACCTGCGCGAAACATGCCCAACACATCGCTGACGGCAGTAGTAATTTCAAACTACAACGCCAGGAATGTAATATTCAATATCATAAAAGAACAGTTCAACAGGCTCGACAGCATTGTATGCAACAACGGCGATATAAGCCAAGTGCTCGACCTAGATGCCGCGGCACGCTACTTTCTTGTAAATGATCTGGTTTTAAACAGAGAACTGCTTCATCCCAAAAGTGTCTTCCTGTGGAAAGCAGACATAAGTGACAAAGACTCCAAATTCTTCCTCGGCCCGATATGGGACTTCGACTACGCCTTCGGATATTCAAACAATGCATACTTTATCAATGGCTCCCGGGATACTTACATATTAAACAATAACAAACCCGGACACAAATTCTTCACAGCACTCCTGAAGAATAAAGAATTCCAGAGGTACTATTACAAGGTGTGGTGCGAGTTTGTTGATAACAAATGCATTGAGGAGGTCATGCAATATATAGCCGATTATTATGGAACTGTGCAGGAATCATACACGCACAACGCACAGAAATGGGGTGACAACACCGATTACGCCAACCTTGTCCCCAAAATGCAGCAATGGATAAAGGACAGGCATGACTACATACTAAATACCCTGCCCGTTCATGACATAACCGACCTTATTGACAATGACACTGAGAGCGCCGGCTACAACTGCCATAACGGAATATATACAGTTTATGGTGAACGTGTCGCAAACAGCGAAAACCTGCAGCAGGGGCTCTACATCATAAATGGGAAAAAAGTTTTTATTAAACGTTAAACATAAATTTATTACTATGAAAAAGACATTTTTACTTCTTTTTGCAATGACAGCATTGCTTGTATCAACATCAAATGCACAAGAAAAAGGTGACAAATTCGTCGGTGGTAACCTGAAGTTTTCAGTCTCATCAGCAGGCTCAAACGGTTTTATGAATACGGGCACATACTTCAGCATCGCTCCCGAGTTCGGTTACTTTATTGCCGACAGGGTTAAAGTTGGTTGTGAATTAGGCTATGAGGTATCTTCTAACGCACATGTGATAGCCTTGACACCCAACATTGCATACTACCTGCCTGTAACAGACAAACTATATTACAAGCCACAGCTAAATGTTGGCGGCGGAATAGGTATATACTCGGGTTATGAAGCAGGTGTATTCAACCTTGTTCTGGAAATGGCTTCATTCGAATACAAGCCCACTGAAAGATTTGGAATTTCTACAAGTCTGGCAAATCTGAGCTACAGCCTCATCGACAAGACAAACAGCGTAAACTTTAACATTCTCTATTCTCCGTCAGTAGGGTTCCACTTCTATTTCTAAATAAACAAACGAAGAGAGTCGTACTGGTACGACTCTCTTCGTTTGTTTACCACACATAAGGCAAAAGGCGGAACCTTACCTTCCTGCAATATTCATCATAACCGTCAAGCCCCTCCCGAAGCACATTCTCTTCGTTCCTTATTCTTTTGACAATAAGCGGTATATATGCAAGCATTATAACAAATGACGGCAAAGAACCGAGCACAAGCGGCATTGAGAGGAATAAGAGGATTGTAGCCGTATACATAGGGTGACGCACAATGCCATAAAGCCCGGTGTCAATCACCCTTTGTCCCTCTTGTACCTCAATGGTACGAGAGAGGTATGCATTCTCACGCATAACCTCGGCATACATGGCATAGGAGAGCAGGAACAACACTACCGCACTCCACACCGTCCAGGAGGGCATCACCACCCAACCATATCTGTAATTGAGGCCGGCAACAACAAATGTTGTCACAAACAGAATGCCACTCATTGCAACAACGCTCTTTTGCTCATCCTCTTTCTCCTTGGCATTAAGACGTTTTTTCAACAGTTCAGGCGAGCGCAATGCCATCACCACACCGGCAATGAGCATAGGTACAAAAAGCACTGCTACAAGAAGCCAACCGTTGAAAAAGTGCATTGTCCCTGCCGGCAGAAAAATCAAAAGCCCCACAAGCACAAGCCCCATAAGGAGCTTGATGCCTGCAGAAGCCAGAAGTCCAATATCAGCTTTCATTGACTTTACTTGTTGATGTGTACATCGGCACCACCGGATACGCTCCATCCCGATATCTGCGGTGTTCCATAAATGTGGACATCGGAACCGCCCGAAGCCGTAACTGCAATAGTCCTAACTGCATGCAGGCCGACATCGGCACCACCGGAGGCAACAACCGAAACATCACCGGCAAGCAGTTCATCAAGGTAGGCATCGGCACCACCCGACACCACAACAGCAAGAGTATTGCATTTTCCCTTGATTTCACAATCGGCACCACCCGACACTGTCACAGCCAACTCATCGACATTACAGTTGTACCACTCCAAGTCACAGCCGCCTGCAACAGCCACAGCATTGTAACCGAAAGCAGGAACATAGGCCTTATACTCAATATTCCCTAACTCACGTTTACTTGAAATCACCAGCCTGCCATTCTCGGCTTTCACCACAAGTTTAGTAAAGTCATCGGTGTTTGAAACTACACGTACCTTATTCTTTGCCATGGCAGTGTCCACTACCACATCTACTCCACCGCTCAACTCAAGTGAGGCAAGCAGTTCCTCGTCAAGGATATATGTACACTCGTTGTTCAACTGGACTGCCACACCGTTATATTTGATTTCGCATCCCACAAGAAGCAGCATGGAAGCGGCTACAAAAAGAGAACAAAGTTTTTTCATATTCATGTGAATTATAAATCATTTTACAATGGTTACCAGATATTCAGTTCAAACGGCAAACGGGCCTGAATGCGGTCACAGTTACCGATGTTGCGGATGAACTTGACGCTATTGTAATAACCGCCGAAGGTTTCACGCGCCATAGTCTCCATATAATCCTCCTTATTTGTATCCAACAGTTTCTCTACAAAAGGTTTCTCCTCGGGATATGCCTTCACGCTATAATCGGCAAGCCCGGCCTTCTGCGCCGCAATTGCAACAGCCTTGTCAAGGTCGCCAAGTTCATCAACCAATCCAATCTCCTTGGCCTTGCTGCCGGTCCATACACGGCCTTCGGCAATCTTTGCTATCTCTTCGACAGTAACACCGCGTCCGTCGGCACAGCGTTTCAGGAACAGTGCATATCCGTTATTGACGTAGTTCTGCAGGACAACTCTTTCCTGGGGGGTGAAAGTGCGTGACATGTTGCCGAAATCGGCCATCTGGTTTGTCTTCACCACATCGAAATCAAGACCGACCTTATCCTTCAACAGTTTCTCGGCGCTTGGGATTACTCCAAAAATACCAATTGAACCGGTGAGCGTGATGGGGCTGGCGACAATGCAGTCTGCAGCACATGAGATATAGTAACCGCCCGATGCCGCATAGTCACCCATTGATACCACCACAGGCTTTGCAGCCTTCAGGAGTGTCACCTCGCGCCATATCTGCTCCGAACCGTATGCACTTCCGCCGGGAGAGTTCACACGGAGCACGACAGCCTTCACGTCATCATCCTCGCGCAGCTCGCGCAGCTCCTTGATAACCTTTTGAGAATTTATACCATCGAATGATGATGTGGAACCGTCAATCTCGCCGAAGGCATAGAACACGGCAACTTTACTCTTGTCGGCAGCATCCTCAACAATCTTGTTCTGTTTAAGCCTCTCTTTCATTGTCTCCATTGTAACAAGGTTCAGGTCATCATCACCATCAATACCGGTGAGGCTCTTGAGATATGCCTGCACGCCATCCTTGTATAACAATGTATCGGCCATGCCACATGCCACGTACTCCTCGGCGGGACAAAAATCCATGAACCTGTCTGCATACTCATTGAGTTTCTCCTTTGACACACCACGTGAAGCAGAAATAGCTGTGAGCAGTTCGTCCCAGGTGGAATCCAGCATCTCGGTCAGCTGTTCACGGTTGGCATCGCTCATCTCGGTTGCGATGAAAGGCTCAACAGCCGACTTGTAGGTACCAACCTTGAACACCTGCATCTCGACACCTATCTTCTCAAGCAAATCCTTGTAGAAGACAGGAGTCGATGCAAGACCGTGCCAAGCAATACTTCCCTGCGGATTCAGGATCAGCTTATCGGCAATAGTGGCAAGATAATAGAGTTCCTGTGAATACTGGTCGCCATAGGCAACAATGAACTTGCCGCTCTCCTTGAAGGAAGCAAGCTCGCCGCGTATCTCCTCAAGCGAAGCCCCCGATGCACCCTCTACAGCGCCGGCCTGCAGATATATTCCCTTTATATTTCCGTTATTCTTAGCCTCTTTGATAGCTGCTATGATTTCATCAAGACCATAGGTCTTGAACTCATCGTCCATTATTGATGCCAAAGGATTTTCCACGGCACGCTCCTCAATGGCTCCGTTAAGGTCAAGGAAAAGCACAGAGTTCTTTTCAATGGTACTGTCCGCACCCGAAGATGCAACAACGCCCGCAATAATGCTTATGCCTACAATAGGAAGAATAACCCCTACAACCAACAAGGCCAGCATGCAGGCCAATGTAGTCTTAAAGAATTTTTTCATATTCAGTAAATTTAATTTATTATTCCAATCATTGTCAATCACTTGACATCGCCATAGGATTTCACCCAGTCATTATAGCCGCCATCGAGCTCCACCACATTGTACCCCATCATTGACAGCATTTTGGCCGCATTTTTGCTGCGGTTTCCGCTACGGCAATATACGGCAACTGTGTACGCCCTGTCCAATATAGCCGATGCCGTCTCACCAAACTTCCCTGTCTGCACATCAATATTCACACTGCCCGGGATATTACCTGCGGAAAACTCATCGGGAGTGCGCACATCTACAAGCTGAACACCGGGGTTGTCAATAGAGTCGGCAAACACACTCACCGGAACCGACGATATTTTCCCCTCGCCATGAACATCCTTACTGAGCTTGAACGTGCACGACATGGTGAGCAGCAATAGAGATAACATACACAGCACAATTACCCATTTTGGTGTAACTATTATTCTTTTCATATCACATAAAAATCTTTATCGCCTTACATTCCACATCTTGTTTGTACCATCGGCATTGAACAGGACATCAATGTTGGCACCGTTTTTCTCCTTTATTATCTCCCACGCACGCAGTTGTATGAACTGGTCGGTTGTAAGTCCGAGCTCCTCCTGATATGCCTTGTCAGCAATGGCACGCTGACGTTCGGCAGCCTCGCGTGCCACAAGCATCTCGCGTCTCGACTCCTCGGTACGTTTGGCCTGTGTAGCAGCAGCGGTTGCATCCATTTCGGCCTTTTGGCGTTCATTAGGAATCGCACGGCCCACCACCACATTCACCACATCAATCGGCAACTCGCCCTGCTTTGAACTCAACAGCGAGATATAGTTCTGGATATCGTTCTTTACAAAAAGATTGATGGAATCGAGCACTTCGCGGTTACTCATAAGGTCAAAAGGCCCGTACTTTGATATGTAGCCGCGCACAGTATTGCGGTAAACCTCCTTTATAACCGAATTGTACCAGTCCACACCATAATTCTTTATAAGCACAGGCGACTTGTTATCTTTCACCTGCAACTGAATCTGCGTGTTGAAATCGAGCAACGTGTTGTCGTTCGATGTTGCATCATCAAGGTCCTCATCATAGGCACGAGGCAACATATTGACTATAACATAATCGGTAGAGAGCCAAGTATATTCAAGTCCGGTCTCAACGGGAGTCATATCAATACCTCCTGTACCGAATATCCAGGGCTTATGTACCTTTACACCCTCTTCACCGGCCTCGGGAGCAACGGTTGTACATCCCGACAGCAAAACAGACAAGCACAAAAATCCTGCAATAAAAAAGTTCTTCATAGTATTATCGTTTATAAAAGTCCAACAAGTTCATCTTTTGTAAAGCCAAGCATCTGAGCCTTTGCCTTGAACTGCGGCAGTTCATTGGCAATGAACTCATTCTTTACGTTCTCTTTGATTCGTGCGACAGCGCCCTCCTTGACAAAGTAGCCAAGACCACGTTTGTTGTAGATAACCTCCTGCGACTCGAGCAGCTGATAGGAGCGTACAATGGTGTTGGGGTTCACGCCCACCATTGCACCCATCTCGCGCACCGAGGGGATGCGCTCCTCCTCGCGCCAGTCGCCTTGCAGAATCTTCTCCTGCATCAGGTCCACGTTCTGCAGATAAATGGGTTTGTGTTCGTTATACTCCATAATAGAAACTCATTAATAGTTCACTTTCTTTATTCTGAAATAGGTAATGGAGAGGAATACCATCGACATAAGGATTGTCAGGCAACGCACTGTGGTCATCATATATCCGAACAGCTCCACGTCTGTTTTTCCATCAAGCCACTCTACCAAACCTTCAAACATATCCTCCCAGAATTCAGGCGTTGTCATATTTACAACAACAGCAGTCAATATCACAAATGCAAATGACATTGAAATATTGAAAAGGATTGTCTTGAGCACCTTGTTCTTGCGGAAGATTGTATTGAACATTATTGTGTAGGCAATTAGATTGACAAAATAGATAATGCTCTCGAATACAGGATATATATGGGGCAGCATATATTCATCATCCACGAATTTAACGGCGGTAAACGGATTGTAGAACTCCATATGCAAGAACGGGCCTATACCCGCTTTTGACAGGAGCCACAGTAACAGGTCGGTAGCGGTGAGCACGGCATACGTAAGAAGCGGCACAATGATAACGCAGAGCACAACCATAGACAACAGTTTCTCGAGCGTGCTTGCCGGTATCATAGCATATATGTAACCTTTTTTGCGGTTGTTCATGTCCTTGTAGACAATGAAAGGGCTTAATATTATCGCCAATGTGAATAGTGCCATCACAAGTCCAGCCCTACTATGGGGGCAAACGTTGAAATCAACGGTAAGTGAGAATATCCACACTGCAGCTATTACGCTTGAAAAAATAAGAAGCGACTTGAAGAAATTGGGTATATAGTTAATAACCTCATACTTAATGAGTCTACCCAGACGCTTTATATCAAATATTTCGTTCATGACAGATTACTTTTTTGAATTAATGTAATTGAACAACAGTTCTATGTTTATGCGGCTCTCCTCGCCGTTCACGTTCTTGCGAATCGAGTTGCAGCCGCCCAGACCGGCCTCAACAAACAGGGCATCATCGGGGACTATGTTCGAGGTTTCAAAGAGGTACTCGCTCTGTATGTCGGCAACACTCTTATCCAGCAGCACCGCACGCTTGTCAAGTATCATAATATGGTCGAGCAGGTTCTCAACATCCTTCACCTGATGGGTAGAGATGATTATTGTGCGCTTGTCATCCATTGTCCTTGCCACCATCTTGCGGAACTCGAGCTTGCTCGGGATATCGAGACCGTTTGTAGGCTCATCAAGCAGCAGATACTCGGTATTCATTGCAAGAGCAATGCAAAGTATAGCCCTCTTGCGCTGACCAAGCGAAAGGGTTGTGAACTTACGGTTGATATCTATTTCAAAATCACTGAGCAGACTATGCAGCAACTGCTCATCGTAATTGGGATAAAAATCCGATATTCCGTCAGCATAGTTCTTTATAGACACTGAGGGTCCCTCAAAATCCTCGGGGATGTAGAACATCCTCGACAGGAAGCCGGGTTTACGGTCGGCAGGTGAATAGCCATCAATTTCTATATTTCCTTCCTTTGCAGTGAGCAGACCGCACAGCAACTTGAAAAGCGTGCTCTTTCCCACACCGTTCGCACCAAGCAGGCCATAGACTCTGCCCTGCTCAAAAGTGGTGCTTATGCTATCCAAGACCTTTTCACTTGAATAGGCAAATGACAAATCATTAATCGTTATCATAGTGTATTAGTTTATTAGTACACTGCAAATATAAAACACATTTTTAATACTTTCCAAGAAAAAAGTGAAATTTTTTATAAAAAATTCATATATTCGCAACTAAATAATTTACCATATATGAAAAATTTACTTTTGGGGCTCACGAGCCTTTTATTAATATGCGCGTGCGCGCATAATGCAGACGTTGTGCCAAGCCACAGCCTCTTGCCAATTCCACAGGAGATACAGACATCGGAAGGGCGTTTCACAATCGACAAAGGAACAAAACTTTACATTGAAGCCCCGGCGGATGACAAGAGTGCAATTGCCAATGCATTTGTAGCCCGGAATTGTGTTTTAGAGACAACTGAAGAGAATATTGCAGCCAACTGCATTGCAATGGAAGTCTGCGACAATGTAGAGGAAATCACATCGCCCGAAGGCTACACAATCAACGTTACCAAAAATAGAATCGACGTAAAGGCGACATCTGCAGCCGGCCTTTTCTATGCGGCACAGACACTGCAACAGCTTGCCGACGGCGGCAACACAATCCCCACATGCACAATAACCGACGAACCGGAGTTTGCCTACCGCGGACTGATGCTCGATGTGAGCCGCCACTTCTTCGGTAAGGAGTTCATAAAGAAACAGATTGACGCCATGGCGCACTTCAAGATGAACCGCCTGCACCTGCATCTCACCGACGCGGCAGGCTGGCGCATAGAGATAAAGAAATATCCACGCCTCACCCAATTTGCAGCTTGGCGCTCACCGGCCATCTGGAAGGATTGGTGGTTCGGTGACCGCAAGTACGTGGAGGATGGTAGCGAGGGTGCATATGGCGGCTACTACACACAGGAGGATATCAAGGAGCTTGTCGCATATGCAGCAGAGCGATACATCACCATCATCCCTGAGATTGAGATGCCGGCACACAGCGAGGAAGTGCTTACCGCCTATCCCGAACTGTCATGCACACATGAGCCATACAAACAGGCCGATTTCTGCATAGGTAACGAAAAGACATACGAATTCCTCGAGAACGTACTGAGCGAGGTCATTGAACTGTTCCCCAGCGAATATATACACATCGGAGGCGACGAAGCCGGCAAGGCATCATGGCCACACTGCCCGCTGTGCCAAAAGCGCATGAAGGAGGAGGGGCTCAAAGATGTAAACGAACTGCAGAGCTACCTGATACAGCGCATAGAGAAGTTCGTGAACAGTAAAGGCCGACAGATTATCGGTTGGGACGAGATTCTCGATGGCGGTCTGGCACCAAACGCCACAGTAATGTCATGGCGCG
The DNA here is from genome assembly GCA_045634305.1 of Bacteroidaceae bacterium. Lineage (GTDB taxonomy): Bacteria > Bacteroidota > Bacteroidia > Bacteroidales > Bacteroidaceae > HGM04593. Next base: position 16,580 of record JAZQZZ010000044.1, read on the forward strand.
GAACAGAGGGCGGCATCGCTGCTGTTGAGAGCGGACACAAGGCCATCATGACACCGGGCGGATACTGCTATCTCGATTCATATCAGGATGCACCACACACACAGCCAATGGCATTCGGCCCATACATGCCACTTGAGAAGGTCTATTCATACGACCCACGCGCCGAGATTGACAGCGCAAAAGCGCACCTGATATATGGCGTGCAGGGCAACCTTTGGGTGGAATACATCCCGACCGAGGAACTTGTGGAGTACATGATTTACCCCCGCATACTTGCCATTGCCGAGATTGGTTGGAGCAACCCTGCCGAGCGCGACTATACAGCATTCAAACAACGCGCCATCAAAGCCACAAACGATTTGCGCGGCAAAGGCTACAATGCCTTTGACCTTGCAAATGAATTCGGCCAGCGCAAAGAGGCACAAGCCCCCGTTGAGCACCTCGCCATAGACGGCAATATCACCTATGCCGAGAATGCACCATACAGCGACAGCTACAAAGCCGGTGGAGACAAGGCTCTCATCGACGGTGTGTGCGGCGGATGGACATATACCGACAAGAAGTGGCAGGGATTCATCAAAGACGGCGTTGATGTAACCATTGACCTGGGCGAAGAAAAGGATATCACCGAAGTGAGCGCACAGTTCATGCAGATGTGCATCCCCGACGTATGGTTCCCCGCCGAGGTAATCATCAGCACATCGGGCGATGGTAATGAGTTCGGTGAGCTGGCACGCATTGAGCACACCGTTACAAGGGACGAAGGACTCTCTTTCAAGGAGTATGGCTGGAAAGGCGAAACTAAAGCCCGCTACATAAACTACCGTGCAAAGTGCGGCCCGCAACGCGGCTGGCTCTTCACAGATGAAATCGTAGTAAAGTGAAAGCGGAAAACGGAAAACGGAAAGCTGCGAGTAAGCGAATTTCTTGATTAAGCGAGCTTAACACAAACTTGTTTGATGTTATACTGCGAGTGATAAAGAAATCAACAATGTTAATGTGTGGAAGTTTACTTGCACACAAAGCGAGCGAAAGCAGGTTCAAGCGCACGAGTGCGGTTAAAGCAGTTTTCACCTCTCACCTTTCAGTTTTCAGTTTTCAGTTTTCACAATTCCGCTTTCACCTTTCAGATTTCAGTTTTCACCTTTCACATTTCCGCTTTCACCTTAACATACAGGCAACTAAGAAAAATATTAAAAGAAAACTTATGACAACAAAAAACTTTTTAAAGAGTATTCTCGCACTGGCTGTGGCATTGCCTATGAGCCTTAGTGCACAGGTAGACGTAAACAGGGCGAAATACCCCGACTACAATGACAAGACAAACCCTGACTGGTCGTTGATGCCACAACAGGGTGCCAACAAGGTACAACGCACTGACGGCACAGCTAAAGCACAGCGCCCGGCCTATGTAAATAATGCAGAGAAGAAATTCTTCCCCCCGGTGTTCAATCAGGACGGCGGTTCGTGCGGCTCGGCATCGCGCATCTGCTACATGTTCACATATGAGCTGAACGCATACCGCAACCTCGACGGCAAGATTGCCCAGAACTACTACCCCTCACACTTTGTCTGGTTACTTACAAACGGTAATTCGGGTAAGAATGAATTTGTAACAAGCATCGGTGTGCCATCAGCTGCAACATACGGCGGACAGACATACTCGGCACTCTTCGGCAGCCAGGACTGCTCAAACCACGATTTCGGTTGGATGCAAGGTTACAACAAGTGGTTCGAGGCGATGAACAACCGAATGCTTGAACCAGTGAATTTCCCGGTGCACGTAGGCACAGAGGAGGGACGCGAGGCCGTAAAGAACTGGTTGTGGAACCACAATGGCGACGAGAGTTTCCAGGCCGGCGGTATCTGCGGTATCGGTGTAGCAAGTTCCGACGGTAACTACGAAGGTAAGATACCAAGCACATCGGCAAATAGTTCTGCCGGTGTCGTTGGCAAAAAGTACGTAAAGGCTTGGGGAACACAGGTTGACCACGCGCTTACCATTGTTGGTTATGACGACCGCATTGAGTTCGACCTCGACGGTAACGGCAAAGCCGGTGAAGTGGAGAAAGACGAGGTGGGCGCATGGATAATCGTGAACTCCTGGGGCGCATGGTGGGGCAACAAGGGCTTCATCTACTGCCCTTACGCCTACGGCGGAGCATCGTTCAACAGGGACGGCACATTCTCACAGAACTGGTGGGCTCCCGAAATTTACAAGGTAAGAAAAGACTACCGCCCACTGCGCACCATCAAGTTGGAGATGGAGTACTCACGCCGCAGTGAAATCAAGCTCTCTGCCGGTGTATCGGCCGACATCAATGCCACAGCACCCGAAAAGACCATTGAGTTCGAGCACTTCAGATATGCCGGTGACGGTAACTATGGTAACACCAACCCCGCACCCGAGATTCCAATGCTCGGCCGCTGGACCGACGGTCTGCACACCGAGCCAATGGAGTTCGGATATGACCTCACCGACCTTACAAACGGTTTCGACAGGAGCATGCCGCTAAAGTACTTCTTCATCGTGGAGACACGCAGCTGGGGAAAAGGCAGCGGAAAAATACACAATGCCTCAATCATGGACTATGAGTTCAACCTCAATGGCGAGGAGACTCCGTTCGACATCGGCAACGGTGTTGAGATAAAGAGCGCCGGCAACAAGACCATCATTTCGGTTGTCGTTTATGGTGAGGAGTACTACGCCCCACAAAATCTTTCACTCAACGAGAGAGTGCTCACATGGACAAAGCCCATACACTCAAGCCACTCGATTGCAAAGTACAATGTATACCACAACAATGGACAGATTGCCGAGGTAGACGCGGAGACTCTGACCTACACACTTCCAGACGATGTAGAACTTGACGGTACATTCAGTGTAACGGCACGCTATGACGATGGCAATGAGTCACAGAAAGCAACAACTCAGGCACCTATTACATATGATGAGGAGAATGTTGTCATAAACATGAACAATTCAGGTTTCAGCATACCTAACGTCTTTGACCAGAAGTACAACGAGATGACAATGGAGTTCTACATAAAGCCAAACTCCTTGAAGAACTGGAACCAGAGTGCCGGCCCAGGATGGGGCAAATTCATGATGCATGCAAATGCAGACGGTTCGTTCACTGTTGGTTGGGACACAAGCAACCGCACTAACACCGACTATGGAACATTGAAGGTCGGAACCTGGACACATATCGCATTCGTGGTCAAAGACAAGACTATGATTGTTTATGTTAACGGTGCACGCAAGAAGTCATTCTCGACCAACTCATACAGCGGCGTTGGCGGTTGGGGCGATTTTGTCTTCAGCTCAAACGGCGAGGGCAACGCACAGGATGCAAGCTATGACGAAATCCGCGTATGGAACAGAGTGCGCACTGCTACTGAGATAAAGAACAGCATGAATGCACAGTTCGCAGGCAGCGTACTCCCCGACGGTCTTGTTGCATACTACAAGGGCGATGTAATCACTGAGAACGGCACAGCAATGTTGCGCGAATGTGTAAGTGGCAACCATGCAGCAATCCACAGCAACAGCTACAGCATTGAGACAAGCAGCAAGAACATGGGCAAGACCAAGGCAGAACTATCTGCAAGCATCAACCCTGTCACAGGCACAATCTATGCCGGAATGCCTGTAACCATCTCTGCTACATACAGCGACGCTGCAACCAAGCTCACATGGAATATCCCCGATGCAGGCATTGACGGTCTGGCAATAGCTGAGCCGACAGTCATATTCACATCGGCCGGTGAAAAGAGCGTTACGCTCACTGCCGAGGACAGCGAAGGCAAGAGCGTGAGCGAGACAATTACAGTTACCGTAAACGAGGAACCCGATGCCGATGCCACATTCAAAGTGAGCAAGACCCCAATTATCCTAGGCGAGAAGGTGATGTTTATTGTAGACAAACCACAATTGGGTTACACATATGAGTGGAACACCCCGGGTGCCGAGGTTGAGAAAACACAAGGGCTACGCGCCAATGCCGTGTACAGAGAGGGCGGCACACACACCGTTACATTGAAAGTAACATCACTTTCAGGAGCAAAGACATCCACTTCAAGCATTGATATTGAGGTACTCGACTCGGAGCCTGTTGCCACATTTGAGATAAGCCCGGCCATAATAATGAAGGGCGAGACAACATACCTCACCGATGCTTCAAAGTACAACCCAAATGGTTGGCAATGGACCATTGAGAACCCAAGCAAGAAGTACATCATCAACGGCCAGCACAGCAGCTTCACACCCGAGGTAAGCGGTGTATATGATGTTACACTCAAAGTAAATAACCTTGTTGGTACAAGCAGCACCAAGAGAGAGCGTGCACTCATCGTTTGCAATGCCGACAGCAAGAACGGCCTCAACTTCACAGGCCGCGACAATGCCAAGGTAACTGCACCTGTCACTGCAACAAGACAAGATGCCTTCACCGTTGAGTGGTGGATGCGTCCCGAGAGCCTTGCAAGCAACTGTCTTGGAATTGGTGAAAGCGAATCGACATTCCTCATCAAGACCGACAAGGATGGCCGTATGCATGTCTCGGCAAATGGCAATACAGGCAAAAGCAGCACAAGCAACTTCGTCATCCTTAACGAGTGGCACCACTATGGTGTTATAGTTGCCGACGGATATGTTGATTTCTACCGCGATGGAGAGTACTTCTCTACAAGTTTTGTCTCACTGAACGCATACGTTCCATCATTGAACAGTTTCTCTATTGGCAAGGACAATGCAAAGATGAACGGACAGATTGACGAACTGCGCGTGTGGACAAAGAGTGTAAAGTATGACGACATGAAGGCTGTCTGCAACGCTCCGCTTGAGAACCCGGCATCAATGGATGGTCTGTTGCTCTACTACGACTTCAACCAGAGCGGTGGCGATGTCATTGACCGCAGCGGCAACGGCTACAACGGTGTGCGTAGCGGCTTTGGCCCCGACGGCGATGCATGGGGATTGTCAAGAGGTGTCTTCTGTCTCAGCAGCGAACAGAGCGGCAAGAACGGCGATGTGACATCCGACTACCTCACCAACTACCGCGCAGCGTTCCAGCACAGCAACACCATGGTAAATACAAACGTAAGAAACCGTTTCTACGAGTTGACAGGCTGGACCATTGAGAATGCCGTAACAGAGGGCAACATCACAACAGGCGCACACGTCGACGCGCAGAAGGACAAGTGTATGACATTCACCACCACTTGGGACGGATTCAGCACACTCAGCAACCACAAGGTATACCAGACGGTTACCCTGCCGAAGGGTGTATATACCTTCATTGCCAATTACCACGCAACATGGGAGGGACAGTGCGGCAACAGCTATCTGGTTGTTGACGACGCAAAGAACATCCCCGGCGTTGCAAGCATTGAGAATGCACTTGCATACACACAAATGGCGGCAAAGGGTTCGGCAATGTCAAACAAGGTGGAGTTTGTCCTCGAAGAGGAGACAGAGGTTTCACTTGGTTTGCTTGTGAACATGAGCGACAAGATTTGTATGACCATAGAGAGCTTCACGCTTGTACGCGAAAACACAGAGTATCTCGAGGCTGACGGTCTCACCGCCATTGAGCCGGTCTTTGAAACCGTTGAACGCGAGCAGGACAATGCAATCTATGACCTCCAGGGCCGCAAGGTTCTGCAACCGCAGAAGGGACACATATACATAAAGAACGGAAAGAAGTTCCTTGTGAAATAAAGGAACATACCATAAAGAATCATCGGGTGGCTCGTTTGAGCCACCCGATGATTCTTTATAGAAATTCAGGACAAGCGTAACAACAAAAGAGTCTTTTTGCTCAACCTCGTTTTAATGTCCGAAGCGCGACATATCCACCTCCTTCGCCTCCTTCTTCTTATAGCCACCGAAACGGTACACCAGCGAAAGCGTGAAGTTGCGTGTGTACATATTGTTCTTGTGGACAAGATTCTGCCCTTTGTAATCCATCACCATCTCGCCAAGAGTGGAGTTGAAGATATCATTGTAGAAACAGCTCAATGTTCCCTTGCCGCCGGCAAAGTTCCACTTTGCCCCGGCCGACAGGCTCCACATAGTCTTTACCGAAAATGTACCCTGCGTGATTGGCGACTGCACCCAAGCATTGAGTTCAAAAGCCAAATCATTGTTTACCCTGAAGCTGTTGTTGAGCGATGCACTGGCAGCGAATTTCCTGTCCTCGAAACCGATGTCAAAGAAGTTGTCGCAACGCTGTGCCATATAAAAGCCCACCAATGTGGCACGTGTATTGAACCACTTCACCGGAGCATATGGCAAAACGGCCATAATACCCGATTGTGAGAAATAGTCCCAATTGTGTGTCTGATAAATGAGGGCAAGTCGGTCGGTCGACTGGTACATCGCCTGGGCAAAGAACTTGTCGATGTAATTGCAGAACACGCCGAAAACATATTTCTGTTTCAATATGTAGTTTGCATTGAACATGTATGACTTTGAAGGTTCAAGCCCGGGCGAGTTGTGCAGTTCGGAGTAGCCGTCAATGTAACTCACGGCCGACTGCATCTGCCAGTACGATGGGTACAGCTTGTTCACATTGAAAGTAGACTGGAAAATGTGGTCGGGGTGGCGCATGTATGTGAGCGAAGCCTGGGGGTAGAAAGTCCAGCGCTCGCGCTCGTTGACCTTGTAATACTCTGCCGTAGCCGACAATGAGAACGAAAGCCCGAGCGGAGACTGATGCCCGAACGAGAGATAGGCCTCTGCGGTGTGCTCGGACAAGGCTGCCTCAACGTTTGTTCCTGCAAGAGTGCTGGTAGCGTCAAAAATCTGATAATCATTGCTCTCACTGTTGCGGTACGATGCACCGTATCCAAGTGTCCAACCGCCGGCGAAAGAGTGCTTCTGGTCGGCATACGCATGTAGCGAACGTATGTCCTGCCCCGCATTCTGCGACATGAAGAGCTGCATGCTGTCACTGAGGAAAGTGACGTTCATGTGCTGCGTGCTGTGGCTCCTGTACATAGTGTAATCCACACCAAGCGAAAGTCCAATCCCTGTCAATGCCTGCAGAGAGATGTTATGCATGTGGTCACTGTCAACCACCTTCTTCTGCTCGGAGTTCTGGTAGTTGCCGACAGATGTCGAACTACTCTCGGCATCGGTTTTTGTCTGGTAGTTATAGGCAAGACTTATGTTGTTCTTCTCGTTGAAATTATACTCAAACGCAGCCCTTGCGCTATGTTTCCACAGGTTGCCACGAATCTCCTGCAACTGCCGTATATCGTGCTGCACGCCACCAAGAGTGTGCAGTGAAATCATATCAAGGTCCTGCACCTCGGAAAGACGCGATATCTTATACATTGCATCGAATGCGAACTTCGGCGTCGCAGCGCGCAGAAAGGCATGCCCACCACCATTGTCTGTAAAACGGTTTATGTAGTCGCCACCCAGTTCGCCCTGCAACGAGTATTGGGTATCCTTCTTGAGCACAATGTTGAGCGCAGCACCACGCACATGATAGTGCGGCGGTGCACTATACATTACCTCTACCTTCTCAACGCGTCCCACGGGAGTGCTCTTTAACAACGATGCAACCTGCTCGGCACTCATTGTCGATGGCTTGCCGTTTATTATGACAGCCAGTGAGTTCGCACCGACAAGGGTAAGGTTACCCTCATTCTCACTCACACCGGGCAATTTTGTCAGTGCATCGTAGGTATTGTTCACCACCTTGTCGCGGGTAAGCTGTTCAAGATCATAGGCCAAAGCACCGTTCTCCACCTTAACCAACGGTCGCTCGGCAACCACATCAAGCTCTCCAAGCACCCTGTCCTGTGCTTCAAGGACAATATCACCCACTGAAGCAGTGTTGCACTCCACCTCGCGCGAATGGTAGGCCATGTGGTTTACCACAAGACGGAAGTTTTCCATGCTGTGCCCAAAAGAGAATCGGCCGGCGCTGTCGGTCAAGGCAACATCAACAAAAACCGAATCGGCACTCTGTAGCACCACGTTTGCGCTCTCAACCGGCACATGCTCCCTATTTATTACACGACCACCGATTCCCTGCGCATAAGCTACATTCAATGCACAGAAGAACAAAGCAAACGACAATAATATCCTTTTAAACATACAATCATTTATTTTGACCGCGAAGATAAGCAAAAAATTCCAAACAGTGCAACACTTTTTACCCCCCCATTTTTAACTTTTGTTAACACAATATTCAATGTGGTAATTGCAAAAAATACATAACTTGCAACGATGTATTATGCAAACCTTTAAACAAACACAATATGTACAAATTCAAACCAATATTGAAGTCGATGCTTTGGGGCGGAGACAAGATTATCCCTTACAAGGAGGTAGAATCGGACAAGAAACAGGTTGGCGAGAGCTGGGAGATTTCGGGTGTCAAGGAGAACGAGTCGGTGGTTGCCGAAGGCGTTGATGCCGGCATGAAGTTGCCCGAGCTCATTGCACGCGACAAGGAAGCCCTGCTTGGCAAGAGCAACTACGAGCGCTTTGGCAAGGAATTCCCATTGCTCATCAAGTTCATCGATGCACGTCAGGACCTCTCAATCCAGGTACACCCTAACGACAAACTCGCATGGGAGCGCCACCAGTCAAAGGGAAAGACCGAGATGTGGTACGTTGTCGATGCCGACCCGGGTTCACGTCTGCGCTCAGGCTTTGCAAAACAGGTTACGCCCGAGGAGTATGAGCAGAGCATTGCCGACAACACCATCACAGACCTTCTGCAAGAGTATGACATCCATAAGGGCGATGTATTCTTCCTGCCGGCAGGCCGCATCCACTCGATAGGTGCCGGTGCATTCATAGCAGAGATTCAGCAGACATCGAACATCACCTACCGCATTTACGATTTCAACCGTTGCGACGACAGCGGCAAGCCACGCGAACTGCACACCGAGATGAGCAAGGGTGCAATCGACTACACCGTATTGCCCGACTACCGCACATACTACGATGCACAGCCCGACAAGGCTACACAGCTTGTTGCCTGCCGTTACTTCACAACCGACATCTACCGCCTTACAAAGGAGTACGAGATGCCGCTTGCCGAACTCGACTCGTTCGTGATTCTCATATGCACTGCAGGTAAGGGAACAATCACAGATGACAACGGAGAGACAGTAAATATCCACCAGGGTGAGAGCATCCTTGTACCGGCAACGACAACCGGCCTCACAATTTGCCCCGAAGGAGAGATGGAACTCCTTGGAAGCTGGATTGAAGAGTAAAAAATATCGTATGACAGAAGAGGCCCTTTCGAAACACGTCGGAAGGGCCTATATTTTTTTATAAAAATTGTTTTCAGCAATGTAGTAAATCGACAACTTTTGCGTCTAATTGGCAAAACAGTAAAGATAATGGAAACATTGGAACAAGATTTTGTAAAAGTGGTAAAAGAGCATAAAGGGACTATCTATACCGTCTGTTATATGTTCTCTAAAAACGAGGAGGAGGTTGCCGACCTTTTCCAAGACATCCTCATCAACCTTTGGAATGGCTTTCATAAGTTTCGTGGGGACAGCAGTCACAGCACATGGATTTACCGTGTCAGTCTGAACACTTGCATCTCGTCTGAGCGCAAGAAAAAGCGCAGAGGAGAGACAGTTCCCCTTGATATGGACATCAACTTTTTCGATGACACAGGCGAGGATATCAGACAAATACAGTTACTGCAGAACCGTATCAGTCAATTGGGACTTTTTGACAGAGCCATCATCCTTCTCTGGCTTGAGAACATGAGCTACGATGAGATAGGAGCCATAGTAGGAATATCGGCCAAGAATGTCTCTGTCCGCCTCATCAGAATCAAGGAACAGCTTAAGAAAATGTCAAACAAATAAAATGAACATATCATGGAAAACAATACATTGCTATCACATGAGCTTGAGCAGATGCGCGCCCAAATAGGAATGCTCAAGCAAAAACTCGAGCAGCAGACAATCGTAAACGAGATGCATATACGCAACTCAATGAAATCAAAGATATCCGACCTCAACAGAACCGTGCTCGGCACGATATTCGCGGGAATTTTTGCCGTCATCTTTGCTCCAACAACATTTTATATTCAAGGTTGCACGCCTACATTCGTCATCGCCACTGCTGTAATGCTTGCAGTCTGCCTTGGACTGACCATAGTACAAAAAATCAGCCTTGGCAAGATGAGCGACCTTTCTCAGGGCAATCTGGTAGAGACAGCCCGAAAACTGAACAAAGTCAGGACTCACTACAAGGAGTGGTACAAAATAGCCATACCAATGATTCTTGTTTGGGGCGGATGGATGATATATGAAATGGTAGAGATTCTTGGAGTTGATAGTCCAATGGCCATAGGATTCTATTGTGGTGCCGGAGTCGGCCTGTTAATTGGAGGAATAGTTGGTGCACGCATCAACAGAAAGGTTATACGCCAGGCCAACGAAATCCTCTCACAGATCGAAGAACTGCAACAGTCATAAAAAACATCAGGACCGGATATAGAATAAAAACAATAAGGATTGGGTGGCCTTACAGCCACCCAATTGCTTTTGCTTACTAACCGTAAATGAGGATTTTGTGGGCAAGCGTAACACAGCAATACGCTTGTAAGTCTTTCCCTACGCCAAATACTCTTTTGCCGCCATAGCACACCTCTCGCCATCCACTGCCGCCGAAACAATGCCGCCGGCATAGCCGGCACCCTCGCCGCATGGAAAAAGGCCCCCAACGGTAACGTGCTGCAGTGTCTCGCCATCACGCACAATGCGCACAGGCGATGATGTGCGTGTCTCCACACCAATCATTGTTGCCTCGCTTGTGAGGAAACCGCGCGACATGCGGCCGAACTGCTCGAAGCCGCGTTGCAAGCGGGTTGAAACGAACTTCGGCAACCAGAAGTGCAGGGGCGAAGATATGAGCCCCGGAGCGTATGAACTGCGTGGCAGGTCATAGCTCAATTTGCCGCGCACAAAATCGGTCATTCTCTGTGCCGGCGCTGTCTGCTTGCGGTTACCCATTACCCAACAGAGACGTTCGAGACGCTCCTGGAAGTTCATCACGCGCAAGGGCGAATCATCGGCTACAGGGTCAATGCCGTCGCAGTCAATCTGCATCTCGGGCAGCAGCACATCCTCGGGGTTAATCTGCACTACCATTCCCGAATTGCTCCACGCGCCGCCACGATGCGACGGCGACATACCATTAACCAGCAATTCCTGCGCTGCTGAAGCCGATGGAATTACCACACCACCCGGGCACATACAGAAGCTGTAGACACCGCGACCATCAACCTGTGTGGTAAAGCTATATTCGGCAGCCGGCAGATATTTACCACGTCCCTTCGGCGAGTGATACTGTATCTGGTCTATGAGTTCCGAAGGGTGCTCCAATCGCACTCCCACCGCAAAACCCTTTGCCTCGAGAACTATATTATTGCTGTTAAGCCAACGATAGACATCCTTTGCCGAGTGTCCTGTTGCAAGGATAACGGCATCGGCAAGCACCTCGCCGTTGTTGGTACGTATTCCGCATACCTTGCCGCCGTTCAAAAGAATCTCCTCCATACGTGTCTCGAAGCGCACCTCGCCGCCGCACTCAATTATGCGGTTACGTATGTTCTCAATCACACGCGGCAACTTGTCGGTACCTATGTGCGGATGGGCATCGGCAAGGATTGTGGGGCTTGCGCCGTGCTGGCAGAAGATGTTGAGCACCCCCTCAATGCTACCTCGTTTTTTACTGCGTGTATATAGCTTGCCATCGGAGTATGCTCCCGCACCACCCTCGCCGAAGCAGTAGTTCGACTCGGGGTTAACGGTGTGCGTACGCGATATGTTCGCAAGATCTACCTTGCGTGTGCGCACATCCTTTCCACGCTCCACGACAATGGGACGAAGGCCGTTCTCAATGAGCTTGAGTGCCGCAAAAAGGCCAGCAGGGCCGGCACCTACAACAATTACCGGACGCTTGCCCTCCACGTTGGGATACTCGCGCGGAGTGAACTCATCCGCCGGGGGCATCTCGTTCACAAACACCCTTACCGTGAGGTTGATGTATATTGTGCGCTGACGTGCATCTATGCTGCGACGCAACACACGCACTGCGTTTATTGTGCGCTCGTCCATGCCCTTCTCGCGGGCAATATACCGTGCGAGCGACTGCTCGTTGGCAGCCTCATAGGGCTGCACCCTTATCTGAAATTCGTGTACCATAATTCTTAATAGCGGAAAGCGGAAAAGTGAAAACGGAAAACCGAGGCTTTAACCTTTCAGATTTCCGATTTCACCTTTCACCTCTAAAGTTATCCAAACACTAAACGGAACGCCTCTTCTACCTTGCCCACCGGCAATACCTCAATGCCGAAACGCGAAACATCCAATCCCTTGAGATTGCTGCGCGGAACAATTATCTGCTTGAAGCCGAGCTTTGCAGCCTCGGCAATGCGCTGTTCAATGCGGTTCACGGGGCGAATCTCGCCCGAGAGACCCACCTCACCGGCCATGCATATTGTTGGTTCAATCTCAACATCCATATTACTCGACAGGATGGCACTGATTACCGCAAGGTCAATGGCTGGGTCGTTCACGCGCAAACCGCCGGCAATGTTAAGGTAGACATCCTTCTGTGCCAACTTGAAGCCCACACGCTTCTCAAGCACTGCAAGCAACATGTTCATGCGGCGGCCATCAAAGCCTGTCGCCGAACGCTGTGGTGTACCATAGGCCGCCGTGCTCACCAACGCCTGTGCCTCAATAAGGAAGGGGCTCACACCCTCAATTGCCGATGCAATAGCAACGCCACTCATACCCTTGTGGCGCTCACTCAGCAGTAGCTCCGACGGATTTGTGACCTGCCGCAATCCCTCGCGTCGCATCTCATATATTCCAAGCTCGACTGTGCTGCCAAAGCGGTTTTTTATCGAGCGCAGAACACGGTACAGGTGGTGCTGGTCGCCCTCGAACTGAATGACAACATCAACAATGTGTTCAAGTATCTTTGGACCGGCAATTGCACCATCCTTTGTAATGTGACCTATCAATATTACAGGCACGTTGTTCTCCTTTGCGAACTTCAGGAGCATGCCGGTGCACTCGCGCACCTGTGCCATGCTGCCGGGGGAAGAGTCGACCGCCTCGCTGCACATTGTCTGTATCGAGTCTATGACAAGCAGCTCGGGCTGTACGTTCTTTATATGCACAAATATCGTCTCGAGCGATGTCTCGCACACAATGTGGCAGTTACCACGCTCGTGGGCAATGCGGTCGGCACGCAGCTTTATCTGCTGCACACTCTCCTCGCCCGATACATAGAGCACCTTGCGGTCGGGCATGCCCAGGATTGTCTGCAGCACCAGTGTCGATTTTCCAATGCCCGGCTCACCGCCAAGCAACACAAGCGAACCCGGCACAAGGCCACCGCCAAGCACACGGTTCAGCTCACCGTCGCGCATGTCAATGCGTGGCAGCGCGTCGGTTGCCACATCGTCAATGAGCATCGGGCGCACCTGTGGTTTCTCACCTGTCGCAAGCGAGGCGCGCGCCGCCGGTGTATTCCTTACCACCTTTTCAACAAAACTGTTCCACGCACCGCAAGCAGGGCACTTTCCAGCCCACTTTGGCGACTCGTAGCCACAGTCGTTACACAGAAAAACCGATTTTTCTTTTGCCATATTTTAACCTATAAATGTCATTCTATATTTGCAATGTCATTGGCTCGTTCATTTCTTAGCGACCCGCACGGCATGATTTTAATCCATGCTTCGTGCGACCAGCCGCTAATGAACTCGCCGATAACAAAACTTTAAGTTTTGTCATTCTGAACGCAGTGAAGAATCTGAAAGATATGACAAATCACACGTAACATATATATTCATTAAAGTCGATTTAAAAGGTGCGAGCTTTCCGTTTTAACCGCACTTCGTGCGATTGAACCTGCTTCCGCTCGCTTTGTGTGCAAGTGAACTTCCACACACTCGCTCACCCGCAGCTTTCCGTTTTCGGTTTTCCGCTTACATTATCGGGAACCAAATAAACACCGCCACATCCCACAAAGCATGCGAAATTATTATCGCCGCAAAGTAATTGGGGAACAGACGGTATAGCAAACCCCATGCCGCGCCGGCCACAAGTGCCGCCATGGTGAGCATGAAATTACACGAGCCCGCATGCACAAGCGCATAAATAAGCGTTGTCACAACAAAGCCCGCATTGGCGTTCCACTTTTTTGAGAGATTCTCCTGCACATATCCGCGCCAGAAAATCTCCTCGGCTGGGCCAATGAGAAAGAGCATCAGCACAGTAAGCAGCCAAGGCGACTCGCCGTCCTTCATTCCATAGATGGTATCTACCTGTGGACGAGCAAAATCGAACATCAGCTGCGAGAGTTTGTCACCTACCCAAAACACGCCCCACAGGGCAACTGCAATCACAACACCCCACAGAATGTTAGCAGGAGTAATGTGTACCCTCTTCCACCACCCCGGCGCAAACAGCGTTGCGCAGAGCGAGAGTGTGCAGGCCGAGCCTGTCATCATCCACCAGAAATTCACGTGCGGTGCAGTCCATGGGCTGAACATCACAGTCCACAACACAGCCGCAAGCACTATTGTAAAAGTGACACGACGCATCATAGAATTGCTGCAACAAAGAGTGATATTGAGAGCAGCAGACTGAACATCAGCTGCAGCTGCGCTGTCTTTTCATCAACACCAATGAGCGCCTTCATACCCTCAGTGGGGAGTTTGAGCATCGCACGGCAGTTGTCAAGCGCCGGTTTCAATGCAAGCACAACAGCCAACGACCACCACGGCATTGCACCGCAGATGGCAGCCACAAGAATACATACAAACGGCAACAGCAACTCGGCCAGATAGAAATAGACCGAAGCCTTTTTACCAATGAGCATTGCAAAAGTCTTTATACCGGCACGACTGTCCTGCTCAATATCGCGTGCATTGTTCACGTGCAGAATACCGACGGTAATCAAGCCAATTGGCAACATCAGCCAAATAGACTCCGTGCGTAAATCGCCTGTAGCGACATAAGATGTTCCAAGAATTGGCAACACCGAATATGTGAGGAAAATATCCAAGTCGCCCAAAGCGTGATACTTGAGCCAGGGATATAGCAGAATGAGCACACAGCCCGCAAGGCCAAAGTAAAGCACCGGCAAGCCCGCGTACAACATAAGGCCAATGCCCGCCGCAACTGCAACAAAGAGCAGACACCACGCAAGCCTCTTAATCTCGCCCGCCTGGAACTCACCACTGACTATAGACATACCACCGATGGCATCCTCGCGGTCAACACCTCGTTTGTAATCAAAATAATCGCTCCAGGTATTACCCGCCGCGTGGAATACTACAATGTTGAGTAACGCCCACACACCGGCAAGCCAATCTACCAGGTATCCATTCCAGAAAAGAAAAGCCAATGTCACCAACACCGGCATCGCCGACGCCGGAAAAGACCACGGGCGAGTAGCCAACACCCATGCCTTGAAACTGTGTTTTTTCTTATTTTCCATAAATTATGTACGTTTATAACAATAGATACAAAAGTAAACCTTTGGTATAAGAAAGAAAAACTTCTTTACGAGAATTTGACTCTTGGCGCTTAAATCGCACTGCCATTCTCCAACGAAGCAAGAATTATCGCAGCATCACGTTTTACCTCTGTCAGGTCAATCACATAAGTTCCGACATTTCCATCCGGGAAAAAATTATCATCCACAGCACATTCAATATCGGAAATTGCATCTGTATCAATGTCAACATGACTTGATCCGCACTTGGGATTCATTATTTGCCACTGCAACAGATGCAGATACTGCTCGTCCGACAGCCTCACACGCATAGAATGTATTGCAGGAGGAGCATGGAAATCCTCACCAAAAATTGCAACCTCTATCTCATAAGTTCTGAATTCAAATTTATTACCTGCATACTCTTCTAATTCAACAGTGTGTTTTTTGTTTTCAAAGTATTGCAGAGAAAGTTTTGAACATAAAAATCTATCCATAATCTATTCTGTTTATCAAATTCAACAATAGTGTTAATACCCATTTATTCAACCTAAAGTTTGGTGGGAGAAAGCTTTACAAAGTGTTGGTGTTTTACAGTGACTTCCACTTCAAAATCATTCATTCTTAAGATATCTGGAATGGAATACGGCTTATGGTCATTCAAATCATGTATGGCATAGCATATACAAATACCTTTAAGTTTGTCGTACGCAGGCATACTTTTTGAATACCATGTTACTCCGTCGTTCAATTCATCTACAAGCCTCAACTCTTTACTACTCATAGCTTGTTGGTAATCCCGAGGCGAGAAGTTGCAAGAACAAAATCCTATTTCTTCCACTCCTAAGTAGCCGTGAGAAAAAAGAGTGTCAATAACAGAAAACATAGAACAGAAATCGCTGCCATAGTAATCATCATTTGACATCGGTTGAACGCTGCTTTCCGCGTTAAAAGAATGTTTAAGCGTTCCAAAAACCTCGACATCATCATCAAATTCCCTATCATAGGTCATTGAAGACATCTTTCGATACAACGTTTCAGTTCGAGCATACATCTTTTGTGTCAGATTGAGCAGGCACTCGTTCACTATTTGTATACGCTCAATTTCATCCGAAGTCGCAACAAACATATAGTCAAGCAAAATGTTTGCGTTCAAAAATCAGTTTCTTAACCAGTTTACAATTATCTTGTGAATTACACCATTTTGCACTTCGTGTTATAGATGTTATCCGTTGCTCAATCAGTCTCAGTTGCTTACGTAAATATTCATAATCTTTCTCCATTTCTCTATCAGACACTCTCGTTAATTATACGATATAAAATTCCTACACTTTATTATACCTGTTACGAACAAGGATGCTACAAGAAAAATCATTTATTTTCAAAAGAGACAATAGCTCCCAATGACATGTAACATATAATTCGTGCACGGATAGAACTGCCTTTGAGTTTAAGAGCCTCTTCATACAGGCTGATTTGACCGTTATACTTACTTGCAGAAAAATCGCTATCTTTGTCAGTAATATCAGACAAGGCACCTTGATAGGTTTTATAATCAACGAGAACATCCCCCTGGGCAGTACTATAAACCAAATCTATCTCACCGTTTATTGTCTGTCCTTTGTCATTTACAAAACTAAAAGGCATTTCTTTGTATATTCCCGTTGCTTCGCCATATGTCTCTTTCATCCAGCTCATGAATTTGTTGACTGAAGAGGCAACATTTTTCGCATCGACCTGAACACCGTATTCTGCAGCTAAATCTTCAATCAATTTTTCATCGCCATTCCACAAACACATAACGTGGTGGATAAAGTTTCCAATTGTATTATCTTTACCATCTACAGCACGAATCTGCATACGCTCTGCAAAGTTTGCAATCAGTTTCGTGTTGTATATATCGGTGGCTGACTCAACCTTGCTTGGAGAAATAAATTTATTATCAAAGGTTGAACGTTCTGTTGGTAGTTTTAATACATCGAAACTAGTGACCTTCTCAGATTTAACATCGTTTTCATCTGGAGCAACATAGTTAACTATTGAGTGATTCCATACAGAGCCACCCCATTCAATTTTCGTTGCATTGGCATGAGATTCAATAGACTCACAACCAATATCCAGAAGCCATTGTGCCGGATTGTTTTTACTATCTTTACCCCTAGGCTTTAAAGTTGTTAAAACCAATTGCTCCTTCGGGCGAGTCATACCAACATACATAAGGCGTTTAGCCTCGTTAATAGTGGCACACCTAATATCTTGGAAGAAGTTATTATCCTCGAATCTATGCATAATGCTTGAGCAAATGTCCTTGATCGCAGAGGGTATAAGGCGGAGTGATGTATTCTTTGCAGTATTGTAGGATAATACACCAAAAAATGTTTTATCTGCCACTACAGGTGCTTTGTGCAACGAACACAGAATAACGCAAGGCCACTCCAAACCCTTGGATTTGTGGTATGTCATCACCGAAACACCGTTGTCATCGCCCGGATACTCAATAGGATGTTGCTTGAGATAATCGACAAAACCGACAAGGGTACTACTCATACCGAAATTGGCACATATACCTTCGTATGTCGTAGCCTTTGCCTCAAGTGCAGAGCAATAGTTGTATGCCGGAACTGAAGGGTCGATTCGCTTAATGAGGTCAGCGAGATTCAACTCCACAACAAGAGTCTCAATAGCAGCGCTAACGCTCTGGTTGCCGATAGCCTTTCTGATATCTGCAATGCGACCGATAATATGCAAATCAGAGAGCCAATTCTTACCTTTGGCTTCAGATTCGATATTTTGCAATCGGTTGGCTATAAGTTCAGGTATAGAGCAACCCACCTCGATGCGATTTGCAATAATGGCTTTGGAGAGTTCATTATCTCCTTTGGCCGCAAACGATACCACTGCGCTAATAAAAGATGACACATCGTCTGCACTGTTTTCATCATCTGTATAATTATCAAAGCGAGCGTTATAGGCAATTTCTCTCTCTCTTAGGGCTTCAGCACAACCTTGTACACCATATTTATCACGAAACAGCACAGCTATTTCATTGGCCTTGTATGTGCCATTGTCTATTTGTTCTGCAATCAAATCAGCAATTAGTTGATAATCGTCAGCCGACTTCTTGGTATCGAGATGCACATATCTTAACTCTCGCTCCTGTGGTTTAGGAGGGTCATTCTCTGTACGCTCTGGCATTTCAAGCTTGATAAGTTTATTAGGAAGTTGTCCATTGAAAACTTTTTCACAGAAAATATTATTCACCAGGTTTACAATAGTTTCATTCGAGCGCCAACAACATTTCAAACGATCGAGTTTGTTTCCATCATCTCCTCGCTCAACCTCCCCAATGACCGATTGAATCAACTCGGTATTTGTGCCTCGAAAACCATATATTGCCTGCTTGATGTCGCCAACCCATACACTCTGCTCCATAAGTTCCGAAAGGCGCTCGAACGATTGTACCTGAAGTGGCGAACAATCCTGAAACTCATCGACGAAAGCGACCTTGTATCGGCTCCGAATATCAGCCACCACTTCCTCGTTGTTCAGCAGTTCGTCGAACTTCTGTAGCAAATCGCCAAAGTCCAACAGGCAGCGCTTACGCTTGAACTCCTCGTATTCGCTCTTCCACTGAATGGCAAGACGGAAGATGGTATCGATATAGCTCTTAACAAGGTCTCTGACCTGCACGGAATAAGGAACTTGCTCAGCAATTTCGGCAGCAAATGCCATACCTGCTGCGTAGTTGGCCTTAATAGTCCTATTAGTTAATGCGGCTATTTCAGAAGCTAAACCGAGAATTGAAGCAAGAGGCTTGGCGTCAGTTGCTCTGCCTGTATAGGCTCTTACCGCAGGCATTTTAGGTTCAATCTTATTTCTATTAGTTGCAGGCAGTGCATCCTCAGTCAAGATATCTTCAGCCAACTTCTTTAACCTTTTAATTCTATTATCTTCGATATCGAAACGATTGCCAGATCCCATTACTTCATTTATGAGTTTCTTGCTCTCCTCTCTTGCCTCATCTAGTTGCTCCTTATCAATACACAACTCAACGGTTTTGTCGATGATGTTTTTAAGGTCTTTTTTCCAGAAATCCGGATCGGGAACAGTTCTATTATTAATTGATTTTGTTACATTGAATGAGTTTAATACATTGTCGAACAGATTCATATCCGCCTCACTTGGCAATGACGCTAATGATTGTGAGATGCAGAACTTACTACCCTCGTTATCCATAATTGAGACATTCGCACTGACACCAAGCAGATACCAGTAGCGAGATACAAACTGGTAGGCTATCGAGTGAATCGTACCAATTGCGGCATTATCTATATTCATAGCAGCCTCATAGAGTCCCTTCGAATATAGCGTAGAGCGCACCTTTTCACGAAGTTCCTTTGCTGCAGCCTCGGTAAAGGTTGTAAGAATAATCTGTTCAGCTTGACACTTGCCTTCTGAAACCATACGGGCAATCTCCTGTGTCAAACTATATGTCTTGCCACTACCGGCACCAGCGCTTACAAATTTTGTGTTCTTCATACTATTTCAAATTCTTATAACCTTTATCAAATTTATCCTCGCTGTATTTTTTGTTGTATACAGATAATGGGAACAGACCTTTATTGGCTTCTTGTTCGCCATATTCTCCGGTGCCAGCATCACAGCCCTCCACGCGTTCAATCTTACCGGCCTTGAGTTGCTCCCAACGCATTCGGTAACTATTAGCAGCCTCGTTCATAACATTGACATTTTTACGCTCGGTCTTTATTCCAATTATGTCCTGGTTGTCTGGCAGGATAAACTCATCTGCCGTAAGGATGGTGACATCGGGTAGCAAAACATAGGCTACACGAACATTGGTATTCTTGCCGAACTCTTGCTTTGCCATATGACGATAGAACTCCAATTGCAGCGTGTGATTATTTTCTATGAGTTCTTTATAGAATTTGTGGCTTTGGCTGTACTTAAAGTCGAAGATAACCTTGCCTCCATTATCATCTTCAAGCAGCATATCTGCACGAGAGCCAAGTGTTACATTGTCACCGGCCTCTGCCCATTGGGCTTGATTAAAATCATACTCACAAGACTTTACGGTCAAGCCGTTGTCGATGATAACTTTAGCCAACCTGTCTAATGCCTCTTGCATCTTACTTTTTAGGCGTCGTAAATCAATTGCGTACTCTGGCAATCGGAGCAACAATCCCTTCTCGTTTACCGACTCCTCGAAGATAGTCTCGTACTTCGTCTCGAAGTAGTCGCGAGCCTCTTTGATAGACTTGCCATCGAATACTTTCTCGATAATCAAGTGAGCCACATTGCCAAGCGTTCTATTCAAGTCTTGAGCCGATGGCATAGATTGGTCGTCAAGCTTAGCACATCTCTCACACACATAGGTAAATGGGTGTTGTATCAGTTGGCTAAGGCTTGAATAACTCTCGGCTTGCTTTGCATAGTCCTCGTAACGCTCGTGACGTTCCTTAAGCTTAACCAGCTCACCAAGTTCAACCAAGATTGGATTTCCGTTTTGATTGATTACCTGGCGGTCTGTAGTCGTGTACTCATCCGATAGAGACTTGTGTTGTACGATACTTTTCAGTCCACCCTCAATACGCTCATTGAGTTGCAATACGAGTGGATGGCGAGCAACCTTTTCGCCGTTGCACTTTTCAGCCTCGATGATAGTAAGGCTTCTGGCGTTGAGCAGAAGTCGTTGCATAGCAGTCTGGTTTATCAGAGTGTGCTGAGCACGACTATATGGCATTGCACCTGCAACCTCCACCTCTGAATACTCTGCATCGTTGAGTATCTCAAACGGGTATACGACAACTCCACTATCTTCGGCAGGAAACCAAACAACACTCTCTGCTATGTCGTGAAGATCTCCCATTGTAGCAATGGTTGTATGACTGCACACCTCTGCGTCATATTGAGTGTATGCGCTTGGCTGTGCAATATTTTTGCACCACAACTGCAAATCAAGGAAACTAAACTCGGCTGGAGTCTGTTCAAGCATCTTGATCAATGTTGTGCAGTAACTCTCAATAGAGGCTATCTGCTCTCTCACAATATCGTTGTAAGGGAAGTCCTCCATTGAGAGCAACGAGGTTGCCCACTTGCGAAGGTTGCCATTGAAGGCTTTGACCTTCTCGACATCAATATCATCACTCTGAGGAATAGGTAGGAAAATGTCAACCTGCTTTGCGAACTTCTTCTGCTCTTTCTCGTCCTCATATGAAGCAATATAATCACTCATTGCCTTGTTCCACTCAGCATTGTTAATTCCCCCTGACTCAGTCAATGCGTTACACAAAGCTTTTCTTAAACCTCTATCAATTGGGTTAATCGGCAGGTTCAACCACTCGATTATACGATGGATGTTGAGTGGATACTCAAACAAACCGTTACCGAGCATAAACAACTGAACAACCTGTGGAGAGCCTGCTGCCATAGACGAGCCAATAGTTGGCTTACCGAGCAGGCGTAAAGTGTTGTCAAAACGCTTTGGCTTTGAGCAGAAATAGACTGCTGAATTGTCAATAGGCTCTGTCGCAACATATCGAAGTGCATCGTCTTCGTTGGTAAACGATATGTAGCGGAAAGTATCGTCGTTATTATCAAGGACAACCTTGTCTTTTGCCTGTGTAATGATAGCCTCTTGAATCTTTCCAAGATTTCCTTCAGCGCAAGGCTTGTTTTCCGCACAATACTCAACCTCAACGCCAAACTCCTGCTGCTTTGCAAGGATGTAGGCGATATGTGGTTTTACCTCCTGCTCGTTACAGGTTACAACAACCTTAACCCCTTCGGATAGAATTCTACCAGCAGATGCAAGCTGGATAAGGGTATACCAGTAGTCAGCTTCACCCATAGGCATATTCTCTGGTTCAATATCGCGAAGAAGTGAGAGCTTAATGCTACTGCCACTATATGACTTCACATCCCACCCTACTTCAACAAGCGCATCTCTCCAAGCAAGTATAGTTCGGCTCATACCTGCAGAGTCTGTCTTAAATGACTCGTAGAATGGCGACGATGCATCTACCTTACCCTGCATACAAGCGTGATAATAGGCAATGCGTTCCTCGTTAGCGACAGGACGATATGGCACACCTGCATAAAACAAAAGTCTCTGTAATAGTTGTACATCTCCACAATAAATATTGCCGAACTCCACATCGCTTGCTGCTTTTCGATATGGTGAAGATGAATAGGCTGGGTTGTAATAAAGAGTCATATTGTTTGTTTTTTAATTTTCCAGGATTGTAAGGAAGAAACTATTCATATGCATAGTGAAGTCTAGCATTCTAGCTTTGTTTTTGTTTTCTTTTCGGGTGCGAGTTCTACAATTTTGTCGTGCAACTCTTCGGGGAGACGTTCCTTGTAATAGTCGGCTTTCTTGGCTGGAACATAGATTGCTGTGAGCGCTGTGCAGTCATCAAAAGCACATTCATCAATCTTCGTTACCGACCCGAGGAAAGTGATGCTCTCAAGCGAGCAGCTGTAGAAAGCACACTCGCCAATCTCTGTTACCGACTCGGGAATTACAATACTCACAAGCGAATTACAACAAACACCGAAAGCGTTATCTCCAATCACCGTTACCGATTCGGGAATAATTGTTGATTTGCAGCCACAAATAAGAGTGTTAGTTTTTGTTTCGATTATAGCATTACAACACTCTCGAGAATCATACACAGGATTACCCTCTGCCACAACAATACTTTTGAGCGAGGTGCAACCGATAAAGGCTGAATCTCCAATACTTGTTACCGACTCGGGAATAGTGACACTCTTAAGCGAGGGGCAACCGATAAAGGCTGAATCTCCAATACTTGTTACTGACTCAGAAATAGTGATACTCTCGAGCGAAGAGCAATCATAGAAAGCGGCATCTCCAATATCCCTTACAGACTCAGGAATTATAATACTCTTGAGCGAGGAACAACCATAGAAAGCACCCTCTCCAATCTTCGTTACTAACTCAGGAACTATAATACTCTTGAGCGAGGAACAACCATAGAAAGCATACTCTCCAATCTTCGTTACTAACTCAGGAACTATAATACTCTTAAGTGAGGTACAGCCATAGAAAGCACCCTTTCCAATCTCATTTACTGACTCAGGAACTATAATACTCTTAAGTGAGGTACAGCCATAGAAAGCGTCATCTCCAATTTTCCTTACAGACTCAGGAATTATAATACTCTTAAGTGAGGTACATTCTAAGAAAGCCCCTCTCCTAATCGCCCATACGCTAGTAGGCATCTCAATGCTCTCAAGTGATGAACAAGCGCAGAAAGCCCCCTCTCCAATCTCCTCTACTGACTCAGGAATAGTGATACTCTTGAGTGAGATGCAGCCTCCGAAGGCATGCCATCCAATCACCTTTACCGACTCGGGAATAGTTACACTCTTAAGCAAGGTGCAACCTGCAAAAGCATACGACCCAATCTCGGTTGTTCCTTCGGGAATGATGGCTACACCATCCTTAATCTCAAATTTTGCCATAATATTACTAGTATAATTATATATGTTTTTACATATGGTAAAAATAGTAAAAAAAAATTACCCTCCAAAATCGGGAGCTATAAAGCATCCTTCAAAGAGTGGTTGTGCGCGACACCCCTTTTACATTAAAATTTGATCCAGATGTCGTTTCGCTTTTTTCAATTGAACTGATAGATACTCATAATCTTTATCGTACCACTCTTTTGGACCTTCTTCTTCAAGTACGCTATCAATCCTACTAAAATGCCATGAAAATGCATTAAAGCAATTGTCGGTTTCTTCAATATTATCAACAATGTCCTTGTTCTGTGGGTCATTCCAGAAACTATCATCAAAAAATATAGGCTCCAATTGCTCAGATAGTTTGTCAATCCGCTCCACGATGTCTCTTAATTCATATAGCAGGGCAAAACTATCCTCCCAAATAATCGGGCAGAACTCCAAGCTGTCCACCTTCTCGATTATCGCATCCAGCTCTTGAGCTACCTGCTTAACTAGTTCTAAATGATTTACTGACATAACTATTGGGGATTTATGTTAATAGTTTACTATCAAATTTTCATTTATAGTTCTTTATGTTTTGCACGAGAATCTTAACAAATCGGTAAGGTAGAGATTACAGAGAATAGCTTTGAATTATAATCCATATTTATATTTTTAGAGTGTAAAAAACAATAAAACTTCGCTAGTCTTTCTTTTTTCCTCTCAAAAGTAACCCAATGAACTGAAATGGCAGTGTCAGGCAATAGCCCATAAATCCAAGAAGTGCCACTATATCAATACAAGCAGACCTAATAGCCGCCGCAAACCCAAAGTTCTCATACATCCATTTGATGCGCTCTATGTTTAACATAGGCATAATGTTGTTAATTAGATAAGGTCCATAAATTCGTACGGAATATTAACCTCGTGCTCAAAGTCCAACTTATCTACTTCAGGCTTTCCGCAAGACCTAAGATACTCGTTATAAGTCTCAAGCGTTGCTTTGTAACACGCCTTATCCAGGATATCGTAAATATCGGGATATGTCTCTTTTAGACATAACCGTTCCACGTCAAGATAGCCAGCATACATAATTAACCTTATGAGATTGCCGGCTTGCTCATCGTCAAGCTCAACCTCCCCACACCACTCATCCGACCAATCCTGATCTTCGAGGTACAATTCACCGTATACAGTCAATTTTCTCATAGCTATTTGTCGTTTTTTATTATAGTTTACCCACAACAAAACCATTGGGATAGTCGCGGGTTACAATGGTATCAAGAGCAAAGTTTCCACTAAGCAAGCATTTCTTCTTCATAATATCATTTTATTATATTCTTTCAATACAGATATAAACTCAAAAGCATCATCAGGCAAGATGTATTCCAAGCTTCCATGCTCACGCAGTTCCATAAGCAATCTACCAAGCAGATTGGGACCCACATATTCTTCTCCGATAAGTTTTACGCCCCAGGCATCAGCATTTTTCTTTGGGAAACTACTTTGGTCTTCAACAATGTAGTACCCCTCACTCTTTTTCAACATCATGCGGAACTCCTCACATTGCTCATGTTTTGTTTGTAGGCAGAACTTCATCGCATCAACAACCATTTCTCCCCAATCTTCACGTCGATACTCTTTTTCATAGCTTTTTACAGTCCGCTTTATCTGGTGGCACACCTTTCTATTATTAGTAATGCCTTGAGTAATACGTCCTATAATGTCTGCATTTTTAAATTTCATAAGTTGAAAGAGTTCTTCGCTACTTTTAAAAGTGACATCATCAACAAGGAGCGGAGTTTTTGCAAAATTGCAGAATACTCCCCATTCGTCATCAATCTTATGAATGGTTATACATTTCGAGGCAGGATAACTCTGTACACCATAGTATTGAGGATAAAACTCTTTTATAAAATGTGTAATGCTATAGAAACTCATAATACAACCTCCCTTTGCGAGCCGGGAATCAATTTATTCTTTTCGTCAATATCGACCTGCTCTATTTTCAGAATCCTTATCTTTTTCTCATTGAGCACAGCACGGTTGGTATCACCGTCGGGCTTTGTTTGGGATTGTGGCCACACAAGATAGTCCACACCAATCTCGTCGAGGAACTTAGATGCTGCATTTTCGGCTGCCGCATCGGCTTTGCCCATCATCTTTTTCACCGTTCCGCGCTGACATGTCAACAGGTTGCCAAGGTATTTGCGGAACAGTTTGCCAACCGCCTTCACCTCGTCGGGTACAGCCTCGCCAATAGCCTTTTCACACCTTTCAACTACAGACATGCTAACCGGCTTACATGAAAACAGATGGTTGTCGTCCTTTATTTCCGGAACTTCGACCGTGTAGACATAGATTTCATTGCAGCCGTTTGCCTTGGCTGCCTTGGCTGCATAAAGCGCGGCAGTTGCATAGCTCGATGTCACATATATGCCTTGACCGAACTTTGACTTACCCTCGCCTGTTCCCAAGAACGAGAGAGAGAACTCCTTGAACAAACGGCAAGTTCCATGATAGAATTTTTCCATAATATATTACTTTATAGTTTATTTTGTGCATCAATCATCCCTTTGCTACCCATGTAGGAGACTGAACGTGATGCTGTACTGCAAGCAATCTCCAGGCACTCGCGAACAGAGTCCACGGTCATCAGCGCGACAGAGAGCATATCCTTCTCACACAAACAGGCAATGAACTGGCTTGTTGTCCAATCGCCGGCACCCTCCCAGTCCACGACATTATCATTGGGGACAGGGGAAACCTTTACCCATCCCTGTCCGCAGAGATTGAACTCAAGCCCCTCAGCACCCATTGTGCGGATAAAGAGTTTGTCACTATTATTGGCAACGAAATCCAGGTCGCTCACCTTCTCGTGGCTGAACTTTATGATATCGCTAACCTCTACAGCTTTAAGGAACTTTGCCTTTTCGGCATCGCTCTCGGGCTCAAAATAGACCAGAGTCCCTTTTCTACGCAGTTCACTTGCCAGATAGCGCAAGCCGGCCTCTGCTGCATCAAAGAAGAAAACATCGGGGGTAAAGTCAAGCTTTTCAATAAATGCCGGAGCCTCATCGCGAACGCGCAGGAAGCGGCGTCTTGGGAAACGGCTACCGGGAGATGTTGCCCTGAACGAGGCCGTGTGCTCGCCCGTCATCTTGTCGCGTTTGTGAGTACAGCGCAGGAGTGTCGTCCCGCCTGCAGCACTATTCTCTACAAAACGGACATCGGCACCATATCTACGCAAATCATCCTTGATTTTCAATCCTTGTTCCGACAGGTCGAGGTGAGCAATCGGGAAAGACTCAACACCAAGATATGGGAGTATGGCAGCTACATTTCCGCAAGTATTTCCAACGCACTCTGTTACAATTGTCTCGGTAAACTTGTTGGTTTTACCAACGACAAACCCGTTAGGGTAGTCACGCGTCACGATGGTATCGAGAGCAAAATTTCCGCCCAACAAACATCTCTTCTTCATGATTTTCCGTTTTTTATGGTTCAGTCCCGATTGTTCAGGAAAATGGTATAATTCATTTCGCTCTCGCAGCAGGCTTCATACAGATCCACCCCTAATCGTTCTGCGGCAAAACCATGACCTTGTTCGCGTATCCAGTTATAGTATTCGTCCATATCGTATCTTATTTCATCATCGCCGTCATAATCATCTTCATCCCAATCCTCATCGTCCCAAAAATCATCACCCTCCTCTTCATTTTCTTCCTCCTCAACTTCGTCACAATCACTGCAGTCAGAATCATCATCTTCATCCTCTAGTATCGTCGGCGTATAGATTCCGCTTTCTATGTCTTCCTTTATGGCCTCGGAAAGGCATTCGCCAAGATCCTCATTACCAGCCTCATTCAGCCAATATTCCTCAACCATATAATCGCACTTCTCCTCCAATTGCTCATGAAGTGATTGCAATGCAGTTTCTCCATTTTCAATAGCCTGCGCAATGACTTTAGATGAAATTTCCTCTGTTCCAAAACCGCGTAGTGCCTTCAATACTTCGTCATTGACCTCAACCTCAATAACCTCCTTGCTGTCATAGCTGCAACCACAGCAACCATAGCCATAAAAAGCCTCCAACTTAACTTTTATCTTTGTCATACAAACTCTATTTTCTATTACACTTTTTCAATATTGAGATGAAATTTAAAGCATCATCGGGCAAGGTGTATTCTAACCTGCCATTCTCACGCAGTTCCATGAGCAGGCGGCCGGTAAGGTTAGAACCCATCCACTCATTGCCACACTGTATTGCACTCCACGTGTCGTCAGGCTTTTTAGGATTGGGCTGTTTCTCTACGATATATAGTCCACGGCTACGCTCCAACTCACTGCGGAACCCTGCACATTGCTCATACTTCTGTACCATACAGAATTTCAATGCATCGACAATCATCAGCCCCCAATCGCTGCGGCGGCGCTCAGGTTCATAGCTTCTGGCTGTCATTTTAATATTCCCGCTTCTCTTTTCTTTTGCCGTAATGCCATTCCATACGCGCTTGACAATCTCCGGGTCGTTAAACTTCATCATTTGGAACAGATGCTCGCTCGACTTGAACTCAATGCCATCAACAACAATGGTTGACGCTGCCATATTGCTGAATATGCCCCACTCTTCGTGCGTTGAGCAGAATACAGCACACTTTTCTGCAGGATATGAGGATTTTCCCCAATATTCCGGATAGTTCTTTTCGATGAATCCTGCTACACTATGCTTGTTCATTGTTAAATATCCTTTCTGTTTTTAAGTACCCACTTTTTTGCTTTCAATTCAATTTCAATCTCCTCACATTTTATTATATTCACATGCAAAGCATTGAAAACTGCGATATTCTTAAGTCCATCGGGTTTGGTTTGCGCCTGAGGCCACACATTGTATATGACACCTATGCTGTCAAGGAATTCTGCAGCACGTCTCTCCTCTTCGCGACCGGGTTTCTTGGCGCCCGTAAGCACAGTGCCAATCCATTTGCGGAACTCCTTTCCTGCACTCTTTACTTTATCAGGCACTTTTATATTCAGCTGTTTTTCAACATTGGCTACAATACTTGCCTCTACAGGCTTTGCCGAGACAAGATGATTGCCCGGGGTCAGGTCCGGAATTTCAACTGTATAAAGATAATGCTTGGGCATCAATTCCATTTCCCTTGGTTGCGAGTAGTGCACTGCAGATGCTTCCGATTCTGTCAAATACGCTCCACGACCGAATTTAATTCCTGTGCCTTCGCCTGCATTGCAGAGGCTAAAACTATCGAATAAGAATGGTGAACCGTGATATAATTTCATAGAAACAAATTTAATGTATATTTATTACAGATTACAATTTTATATCCTCGCTATCGATGTTGTCAGCAATCACTTCCTCATCGGACAAAAGCACAGCATCACCATCAACTATCTTATGATAAATCTTCATAAGGACATCCACCGGGAGCATATTTATTTCAACGCTTACTTCGGCACCAGGATCTTTTGCACAAGAAATAACTTCGGTATACTCACATTCGTCATATAGGTCGTAGTAACGGTCCTTGTACATATATTTTATTAAATACACTTCACTATAAACTTCGCACTTAAAAGCTCTGGTAAAAACCAACATTCCCTCGCCAATGAATTTCGTGATCTCATTAATGATAGTTTTTTTGAACCTTTCCGCAGCAGAGCTGATTTTATCCATACAAGCCTTCTCTTCCTTACTGCATCGCCAATAACTATGCCCATACTTTTTTTTCTTATTCTTGGCAAGTTCCTTGATCCTCAGCAATGAAACTTCCAGTTCTTCTATAGTGTACCTCTTGAGAAAAATATCTTCGGCAATCTCAAACAATCTTGTCCTATAATTCTCAAACTCTTCATCACTCATTTGTTCAAATTCCTCGGGTGTATGTTTCTTAAGCTCCATAACCAATCAGTTTTTATGTTTCTACAGCAAATATATGCTTTTTTTTATAACCCAACCTTATTATACAAAAAAGCATTGTCAAGCCTTTCGGTAAACTTGTTGTCAGCATCAATGTAGCCCAAATTGTACCCGGCATTGGTTTCATCTATCACTTTATCGAAAACCAGTGACTCTCTTAGTACAAATCCAATCTTGCACATCTGTTGGTGAAATTTTCCAACACCTCTCGACTTAATGGTTTTTCATTGTTCATATACAATATATTTAGAAAGTAACAACAATATCAAGTAAACAGAACACCACAGGTTTGCATATATCTTGTGCTTCATCGTCTTTTCATACCCTCTGATAAAAGAGACCTCATGGTCATTGTCTTCTGTGACAACCTTTTGCAGGGAACGATAATAGGTCATATGATTGTAAAAATTCCTTAGGTCATATTTTAATTCGAGTCTGTATTTCAGCGCAAAGAACACCACAAAGCAGAGGCCGATTACAAGCGACGAAGCTATACCATATGTTTGCACAAAGTCCACATCGAACATACGCAAGACAGCACCTGAAGATATACATGTTGTAATTATAATTACAAAAATATGATATGATGCATTCAGTACGTCACACGCTTTCTGCTGGCGACGAATACGTTCAATACACTCCCTGTCACGATAACTATAAATGCTTATGTATGTCATGGCAAAGGAGAGTGACCTCAAAAAAAGAAACAGGCTCAAACAAAGAATCAGAAAAAGAACAGACTTCATATCTTTTAAATTTACACAAAATGTTTTTTGTCTAATCCGCCTTGTCAATTTTCACTATCTAAATTCTATCACATTCTTACGAAAAAAGTTATTCTCGTAATATATATCCTGCTCAATGGGCTCGTATGCAGCCAGTGCCTCCCATTTTACAAGTTCTTCGGCTTCGGAGTACTCGGCTATGCCTAGCTCCACATAGAATATTTCAGAATTCACCTTTTTAGACTGCAACTCTGTATTGAAGTCCATCACAACGATTCTCTGCTCATGTATTGCGTATGGCATACACTCCATACAATTCCTTTCCTTGTCAAAAACCCTCAATTCATAGTAATCGAGTTCCTTGCCACTCCATTTTACATCAAAGTACAACTCTCGATGCCCATTGGTGGAGATTTTCACACTTTCAATCTTGTAATCATTGTTCAAATTCGGTTCATTTAATGCCTTCATAATATTGTTGGATTTAATATGTTATACATTGCTCTTAAAAGCCTATTCGTGGACGATTATTCACATTGCCACCCAACCCCTCTACTGCGCAATATCCACGCAGTTTCTCAAGTGTCGGTTGTTCGTTATAGAGAATCTTGTCAACAAACTGCTTGCGCATAACATTCTCAATCTGTCCGCCACTGAGGTCGAACTCACCGGCAAGTACCTTTGCGTCTTCATCACTCAACTCGCCTATCATCGACTTCCAGATATGCGCCTTTGTAGCCACATCAGGCTTATGGAATTCTACTTTGTATATAAAACGGCGCTCAAAGGCACTGTCCATGTTTGATGCGAGGTTGGTGGTGGCAATGAGAATGCCGTCGAGCATCTCAATCTCTTCGAGGATAATATTTTGTATGGCATTTTCCATCTTATCTACACTGCGGCCCACATCACTGCAGCGCTTGCTGATTATGGCATCGGCCTCATTGAACAGCAGTATCGGTTTCACCTCGCACTTCTCGCAATAGTTCCTGTAACGACGAAAGATATTGCGGATGTTCTTCTCACTCTCACCCACGTACTTATTCTTGATGTCGGTAACATTCACCTGCATAATGTCGCGCCCTGTGGAGCGTGCAAGCTGCAGCACAGTCTCGGTTTTTCCGGTACCCGGAGCACCGTAGAACAGACAGGCAAAGCCTGTTCGCATACCACTCTCCTTCATTCGTTCCTGGATGTCAATAAACTTCTCCTGTTGGAGCATCTCTTGCAGTTTGTCAATGGAGATACGCTCCTCGCTATTATAAAAGAGAGCCTTCTCTGTGATATTGTCATAGGTGAGCAACCCCTCACGGTGGTCCTTCTCGGGAGCATCCCACGAGATGCCAAGCTCCCGGTCTATGTACTCGCGTATCTCGTCGGATATTGCAATGTTTTCACGCGGCGAGAATCCCTCGCTCTGTGGCTCGCCAAGCAGTTTCTCCTTGAAGAGGTCGCCACGACGCGCTGCAATAGCGCTACACAAGGCACGGTAATCGCTGCGGTTGAAGATTGAATTGAACTCGTGGTCGCAGATGTTGAGGTCGCCCTCGGCAATATACTTGTCAAGGCAGAAGAAGAAGAGCGCTGCCTCGCGAGGCTCGAGACACGCAGTACGCTTGCACAGGTAGTGATTCTTGTTGCTTTTCGTTATGGCTGTAATATCCTCAAGCATCTGTTCGTTTGTTATGCTATCGTCTTCAGCCTCCTTAATCACTTCTCCAATTCTCTCCACAAGTCTTTTTGTGCTAAGGTTCTTGTCGGATGCTGTAACATAGGCCTCGTTGTTCATATATGCAGCCAGCGCTTTGGGAGAAATCTGATAACCACTCTCAAACGTGTCGCTCTTCACGTGTATTATGCGTGCACTGACAAGCGCTGCTATATCCTGCATATATGTGAGCATTCTTATGTTTCTAATACCAAGATACCCACCCATACGATTTGTATCAAGAACAGAGTTTGAGTCAATGAGCATTGCAACCACCATTGACTGTATGCGTGTGAATGAGAGCTTCTCCTCAAGGAAATCAAATGCGTCCTTTGCCTCGGCAAGAGCCTCCTCCTCAAGTTCGCTATCCTTTACAGCAAGCAGAATTCTCTCAAATGCGGCAATAATGGTACCTTCGCCGCACTTTATGTTAGACATGTCGAACGATGTGCTGTTTCCCTTTTTTCTAGTTTTTAGTTTTCTCATAGTGTCTATCCGTTATTGTTCTCCTTGTTGTTATCAGTCTATTTTTACCCCGTTCTACCCCAAAAGTTCAATGCCCGCGTTTGGCATCGAGTTTGTCGCTGTCAAAGACAAGCCTGCACAGCTTTGAGTGGTGCACCTTGTGTGCCACGTCGGGAGCAGCTTTCCGTGTCCCCATGTGCCAACGTATGGCAAGCCACTCCTCACCGGTGAGTTCCAATCCCTCCCTCGCCAACAGAGCCACTGAACGGTAGCCATGCCCCTTGATGCTTGTACTGCGATGATGTATGCGACCGTCACTGCCATAATAGAGGATGGACGCTTTGCATATATCGTGCAACATCGCCGCAATTATCACACTCTCACGTGCCACACTCCCCCTGTCGGCAAGCGCAAGACGGCAAGTCTCGAGCGAATGCTGCGCCAAGCCCCCTTGCCAGTTGTGATGTCTGTCTCTTGATGACGGTGCCGTGTAAAATCCAACCCCGTCAAGATAAGCAAGAACCTTGTCCATGCCCTTGCGGTTAGTACTCTGCAACAACTCCACAATCTGCTGCCTGTTTGCCTCAATTCTATCTTTGCTCAACATCATAGTAATAAAATAATGGGATTTTTTCGTTCACAATGCAAATATAAAGGGCACCAGCGCAAGGGTTCTGCACAGATAAAAAATATTCCAATAGCAAAACCCTTTTCAAGAATATTTAGAAGCAGTCATCGTCCTCACAATACAATGACAGGAAATCTTCACTGTCGTACCTGTCCTCATCGTCCTCGGGAATAAAACTACAATCGGCTGCAATATACCCCCAAGCACCATCTTTACAAGCTTTCAGCCAACTTTCATCAGCTTCCAATTCATCATAGAGAGGTGGAACAAAAGTCCCATTGTCAGTTACACAACCATACTTACCATCCTTTTCGAAAGGAGTAAAATTGAAAGCATATTCATAGACCTTCTCCATTTCACAAGGAACAATTAATCTGCCTTTGCCGTCGAGTATCCCTTTAAGAACACCATCACCACTTTTTTTCACACACATATAGTGACTATTCGTAGCACGGAGATAAGTGATGTAATCATATTCAAAGTCACAAAGTGGAGTACCGGCACCATCTGCGGCTACAAGAGCATACTTACCCTCTGCGTTCCTTGCAGCAACAGGCATTGAACGCCCCCAATTGTAAGAGAATGTTTCCGTAAAATCCTCATACAACGCAGGCACACGCACCCTGCCCGCAATATCCTTAAGTCCCTTCTTGCCATTCTCCTCAAACACAATGTCAAAGGTATTATACTCATCCAAAAGCATTTTTAGTTCATCATACAAGGCCTTTGTTTGGTGACCATTACCACCTGCATTAAGTTTTCCCTGAATCTCGTCAATGCGTGCTGCAATTTCTTTTGTAGCTGTCTGTTTCATAATAGTAAAATTTAGATGTGAGTGACTGTTTATCTCTTTTTCTATCGTAAAGATAGGTCAACTTTACGAGGTATTCCATTCATCTCATTCACGAGAACTTATCTTGAGCGAGTACCTTATTATATAATCAGCCTTCACACAAGTCCCTCGTATCCATCCAACAGCTCATGCACATAATCATTCATGCTCCAGTAAGTCAGCAACTCCTTATTCTTGATTTTCTCCTTGTCATTTTCTTCAATAAACTCTCCATCGACACTCAGAAAACCTCCGACATCACCCTTGCTGACATAAAGGAATTTAGGGCAGATATCGGCATCATCGAACTGCGGCTCAATATAACAGCCTCCCATTGTAAGGAAACCGATTTTGTTCCCTTTGGTAAAGTAGACATAAGTGCTCCCAACTCTATCGCTTGGATCCTCCAACTCATCCATCTCACAAGGAACAACAAGTTCTCCATTATTGTCAAGCACTCCAAAAAGGCTCTTGTCACCAATCTTCTTTTCACAGATGTAGAAATTCCTGCTACCACGAATGAATGTTATAGCATCATACTCAAATCCGCAAAGCTGAGTACCCAAACCATCGGGAGCCACCAGGGCATACTTGTCCTCAAAGTTGCAAACCGCCATAGGCAATGATTCGAAAGGAGTATATGCAAAAAGCTCCGGGCAATCCTTATATATAGCAGGTACAATTATACGGCCGGTAACGTCAACAACTCCAGTTTTGCCATTCTCCTCAAATACAGAGTCAAAAAGGTCATAATCCTCTCTAATGGAGTCAAATTCATTGAGCAAATCGCCATACTCCTTTTCATTCTCAGGCAGCATATCTACAAGAATCTCCTTAATTCTGTTCTTGATAAACTGAATACGTTCACAAACTGTAGGTGTCACTTTCTTTTTCATATGTCTGGTTCTATTTAATAATGATTATTCAAAATATGCAGTTCAAAAGTAGTATATGCATGTGTAATTATCCCGAAATGTTAGGGAAATCTTAGTAAGTTGCTTGACAAAACAAACATGCCGGCTACACGAATTCTGTTGGCAGGCTGTTCTTATGCAAAGAAAAAGGACAAGTGTGCAGAAGTAGTGCACAGATATAAAATATTCAAAATTTTTCTTGAGAAAGAATATGAATTCTGTGCACCTGCTGCACCGTGGAGAACTGTCGCTCCGCCAAATCAATACTCAAACAAACAGAGCAGCTCTTCCTCGTCCATCCTATCCTCGTCGTTCTCGTCAATAAACTCACCTTTCCTGCCTATGTAACCCCAGATACCTTCCTTGCACACATAAAGGTAACCATCCTTGTCCTCGACCTCGTCATACACAGGTTCAAGATAGAAGTTGTCCATTGTGATACCACCGAACTTGCCGTCCTTCTCAATGACAGCGATATTGTTGGAGACAGCATATATGACATCCATCTCGCAAGGAACAATCACATTACCCTCGCCGTCAAGTACACCGGTCAGATACTTCTCACCGACACGCTTCCAACATTTGTAGAGTGCGCAGCTGCCGAACATGAACTCTATCATATCGTACTCGAAACCACACAAAGGAGTTCCGTTACCGTCACACTTCACAATAGCATACTTGTCGTTGAAATCACAGGCAGGTATAGGCATTACATAACCATATCTTCTATAGGTATAGGTTTCCGAGAAGTCCTTGTATAAGGCAGGTACCAGCACTTTGCCTGCCGCATTGCGTACACCTTTTTTGCCATCTTCGTCAAAGACCTGGTCAAAGAGGTCATAGGTTTCACGAATCTGGTCATACTCCTCGTACAAAGCATTAATCTCGCTTCTCTTCATTGTCACTTCCTCATTAATGACTTTAGACAATGTATCAAGGATACAATCTACACGCTTAACTACTTCTTCTGTTGCAATCTTCTTCATAAAATCTATTCTGTTTAAAGTTGTTTTTTTGTATCGTAAATATATTTCAATCTATAGAACGGTGCCATTCATTCCATTCACAGCATTTTTTTTCTTTTGCGTTACAAACGTAATGCTCTGCTATGCAGAGGATATGCATAGTTCTTGAAAAATAACGATAGTGTGGATCGTGAAATAAAACTCACCCGTCAGTTTTGGTGGCGAAAGTAATTCAATAGATTATTAAAAATCCGGGAAGTCCAACATTTATTTGATGCACGAAAGTTGGTTTTAGATAGGCGCAAGCTACAATGAAAAATAACCTGCATCGTGAAAGTTAAGGTTTTCAACTCTCCTCACAATAGCAAATTTGCCCAAGGCGTAACGCTTTGGGCAAATAGCAAGTGACTTGGGGTATACAACTGTCAAATAGCCAGAATTGGCTCTCCAAAGAGGAGCATGTCGGCAGGGAGCGAATACTCCAATCTGCCTTTTGATGTGCGGAGTTCTGCAAGCAGTTTGCCAAGAACATTGCAACCGAAGTAGTATTTCTTGCCCACAACCTCTACAAGCTTGGCTCCCCAAAATAGGTTCGATGCATAGTTGGTGGCTGTTGCATCCTCCACCGGGAGCAGCGTGGTTGAGTGAAGGTCTATGCGGAAGTCACGGTTGTCGCGGTACTTGAGGTTGAGGCAATATTTCATCCACTCGGTCTGGATTTCCTTCCAGTCGGCACGCTCCAGGCCACGGAACTTAGCCTTGTACTCCTGCTTCTTACGGGCATCGACTCTCTGCTGGAACAAGTTGTCTTTTAGCCAATTATGAGCCTCGGCGCTATCCATGCGGGCCATATTGTAGAGAATCTCTATCTGACGGAAACGAAAGTCACCGTAGTGCATCCACCAGCCCTGCTCCTTGAGAGGGAGAACCGACATGTTGTCGAGCGAATAGAAAGGAGTACCCTGTTTGGTAATGAAAGGAACGCACTCCTCGGCCGGGTAGAGACCGAACTTATGAAGCTTCTTGAAATCCTCCTCTCTCTCGGGAATGAGAGCCTCAACTGAAGAAACGACCTTCTGTAATTCACTCTTTAGTTGCTCGTTAGCTAGCTGGTTCTTGATAAATTCTAATTTCATGCGGATAATGTTTTTGG
This sequence comes from Bacteroidaceae bacterium, assembly GCA_045634305.1. Classification (GTDB taxonomy): domain Bacteria; phylum Bacteroidota; class Bacteroidia; order Bacteroidales; family Bacteroidaceae; genus HGM04593. The sequence continues at coordinate 53,912 of JAZQZZ010000044.1, forward strand.
AAATTTTGTGCAAAGTTCCAAAACATCTATGCAGCACAACTTCACAGATAACAAAAAAAGAATCATCTGTTATATTTTTCAAGATTCCTCTTTATGGCATCAATGATTTCTTCACGTAAAGATGATGGCGACAACACCTCTACCTGTGGCATATAAGAGAAAATCTTTTGAATAAGTTCCTTGTTTTTCTTTACATGTATTTCAACAATGCACTCCTTCTCATCAATAATCTCCTGAGAATGATGCAAAGGTTTGGACACGACATACGGGAACCTGTCCGGGTCAAATTTCAACTTTATATCAAGAATTTCAGCATCTTCGCCAGGAACCGTAACACCAATAATGTCCTTAAAATAGTCATCTACATCAAAGAAAACATTATCATAGAACTCCTTATCCGATTTCTTGACTCCACGGATTCTGTCGAGTGCAAAATTAGAAATTCGGCCATATTTAGACTCATAACCGAGCACAAACCACCGCCCGTTATACTGCTTAACACAGTATGGGTGAAAACAATATGTCTCCTCGTGCCCACGGTACGAACGGTACACAACATCAATGGCCTCATGGGCAACAGTGTACTTTATTATATCGCTCAGGAACTCAAGCCCCTTCAAGTTGCGGTTCTCGTCAAAGAACACAAGTTTCTCGGTGTTGGGTACAATATCGAAACGACACTCCAGATTTGTAATGACATCCTCAAGCCACACGTTTGAAACCTTGTACTTTGCAAGCATTTCTAGGGTTGACTTTAGAACATTGTAATCCTGGTCCGAGATGCCCGACTTGAAGATTGAATAATCCTCATCGCTATAGGCATAGTAACACTTACGCCCCCAATTGGGCTTTGCATCAATGGGAGCATCGTAAATACTCCTCATATTCTTGATGTCATCACGCAACTGCCTGAGGCTTATACCATACAAGCCCTGCGCATCGAGTTCGTCATTCACAAAATCGAGCAGTTCATCAATGGAATACCTGACCGCCCCACTGAAACAGCGGTCAAGAATCTTGTAACGTAAAAGAGCATTTTTTGTAACGGGCATAGCTAAAAACTTAGATATTTATAAATATAAAAATTAGTAAAACAATAAGGATATTTATTTTGCATTAAAATATCACTCAGTACTATCCTTTATGTTTTTAACCAAGGAAGTTAAATCAGCAATAGACATCGCGGGTCTTGTACGATGTAGCATTGAATGACAATTTGAACATACTGGTATCAAATCTTCAATCGGGTGGACTTTGTGATTCGTGCCTCCGTAAGAAGAAACCTCTGTCCTATGGTGGACCTCAATAAACTCACGGCCAATTTTGCCATACTGCTTTTCAAAATCAAATCCACAGATTCTACATGTATAGCCATAATATTCTAAGCACTCTTTTCTAGCTTTACGACTACGCTCATATTTAGAACCGTGACAATCTAACAAACTACCTTCCTCATATTCTTCTACGACATCTTTTATGTCGTATTTCTTATGTTGCGTAGAACTGTTAATACTTTCCCTACTCTTCAGATAACCAATATAGTATTTGAGGCCTTCAGTCTTTTTATCGTCACGTTTTACATACGCAAACCTATGTTCAATAGAGAATAAAATCCGTGTAAGCAAATCAACATCATCTATATCTAGAATACTATCTATATCTTCAAAATCATTAGACTTGTTTATATATGATTTTAAAGCACTATTAAATAGCGAGTAATATTTACTCGCTGGCATTCGGTATGCAGGAATATACAAACCTAAGTATGACAAAAAATCCTGATAGGTTTGTCGCTGAATATCACTTTTGAACTTTACGGTTCTGGCCATAACTACTTCAATTCAATATCAAACATTATTTCATCGTCATTGGATTTCTCGCCCCGAACTAGCTTAAACATCTCTTTACCCTTTTCTATGCATTGGCATATAGAATTAAGAGACATATATTCATCCCCACCTTCGGCCATTTTCCATCCATTTACAATTCCTCCGTTAGGGTAAATAATCAGTTCCTTTCCAGCGCAAGAGAACTTAAGATCCCGCCAATGAGGGAGTGTGCTAAATTTTGATGAGGTAACATTTATTTTAGAATCACTGTCTGCAAAGTATTTCTTTACCCAAGTTTCAGCTATTGTGTCAAATGCTTCATCTCTGTTCTTGCTGAACTTGAAGAGAAGGTTAAGACTAGGTAATTCTTTCCTAACTGTATGCTCACCGTATGGATGGTAAGACTCACCAATAATTTCTAAATCAAATGAATTTCTCTTAAAGGTCTTAACAAACTGACTAATAAAATCAAGAACTACCACCATCCCAAGAGGCTTTCTTACATACTCGTCTCTATATGTGATGACAAGTTTTGAATTAGTGTTTTTTGAACAATGATTCGCAAACTCAGATATCAAGTTTTCAACTTTATCACCTCCAGCTTTTATCACAATGCTTGCTAAGTCTCTTGATGCAATTTCACCATCCTGACGCGATACAGTGAACTTATGACAATTTCCAGGTGTATTTTCCAAATCGATTTTCTCCGTTTTAAATACTGATGCTGTTTCAAATTCAACTCGATATATATCTCCAAACGCCCAACTTCCGTTTAAAGATGCACTTTCTTCATTAACAGTGAAGTATAATTTACCATTAACTATCGCCAATGGGCAAATATCCTTATCAATTGTAGTACTAATAAGTTTTTTTACGTCACCGCCACAGAATCCTTTAGCTAGAGTAAGCGTATGGAATACAGGCCGTGGCATCCATGTAGACAGTCCGACAACAATATCTATCTTACCTGCCGAGTTGATTTTCATATTTCCGACTCTGTCACGCCAATCTATTGCATCTGCGTTTGATAACTCTCTTTGGAATAGCCACCTTTCAAAATCAGAATTTACAAAAAGTGTTGCTGTACCATTTTGTCGGATATCGTTAATCATTGATGTGATATATGATACATCTGCATTAGGGAACTTTGCCAATATATCTTCTGGCACAGCATCATAATTTTGTATGGCTAAAGCGAGCCACGATTTGGTAGCCTCTATATCAATATCGTTGATGTAACGAGATGAGAACTTGTCAATCAACTCATCTTTTGACTTAATTTCATTTATACGCGCTGCACACAAACCGATAATAGTACGCATTATACCACGATCTGCTAATTGGTCAGAATAACCTGAGCCTCCAGGATTTGTGTCATATATGCAGAGGTGACCATTCTGCATTACAACAAAATCAACATCATTGCGATCCTTTCCGAGATAGTCCGCAAACGTAGTTGATATTAACAATCCAATTGTTGTTAATAGTGTTTTGTACTCACTTTGACCATTCAACCACATTCCGTCAACTTCTTTTCTAATCATAATCTCACAGAAGTCGGTTTGAATAGTATCTCCAATTACAACATTGCGTAAGAATGGGTTAAATTTATTGTGGCACTCATTTTGTCTACCGTTACGCGACTTTGGAAGGCGTATATTGATATGATAGTCTAATGATTTTCCATCAGCATCCTTTTCACTGAAACCATCTGGAAGGTTTGCTGAACCACCTCTTGGTGCTGGTGCTATTTCAACCATCGCTTTACCACAATTTTTACAGAATGCATAACCATAGCCAATGCCAATATTAGTATATAGAATCTGACCATTTCCAGCTTCTTTATTACTTCTCATATCCAGCATACGCTTTGGATTGCTAGACTCTTGCCATTTAGCAACATCAACCAATTGTGCGCTTACGCTGGTCATCGCATTTGACTCTACACATCTCGTGCAGGTACCATTGATATCAGCATTGTATAAAACAGGTCTAACTAATGTTAACTCTGTTCTGCCACTAGCAGGCCATTTACAAAGAGGTTTTAAACCGTCAGTAGCATTATCTACGACTGTTACATTTCCGTCAGTATATAACTTTTGGAATGTTCTATCCTTATTTTGAAGAAGATCGATACCAGTGTAATCAATACCTGCTACAACAATGGCTTTATTCTCTAATACTACAGTATTACCTGGGGCATATTGAGACAAAGCTTCCCTTAAAGTATATGAAGGGTCATTTGGTTTGTCTAAAGTGAAACGATTATCCCAAGCTTGTTTAGGAGCATGGTTAAACGAAATAACCGCAATAGGCATTGTGGCATTAGGCGTCATTCTATGAGTAGCAAAGAACTGTATAAGGCGCTGACCAAGAATTTCGCGATACTTCTTAGTAAGATTATATCCCTTTGAAGTTTGTATTTCGCCCGAACGTATTTTGTCACCTTTGCCATTTTTACGAAGACTATCAGCTTCTACAATATACGCTTCTTTATAATAGTTAATTTTGTTCTTGAGCTGGCCGTAGCATCGTTCGATATCCTCTATACAGTCAGCTATGATATAACTATTATGGTAATAAGTATCTTTAACCAGTCTTGCTACATACTGGTTAATTGCAGGATCACTATTTATCCAGTTCTTAAACGTCTGATAAAAGGTTCCATCTTCAGCTCCAATTCCACTATCAGGATAAGCTTTATCCCAACTATCAACACCACAAGGCTTTAAAACAACGTAGTTTCGGTGGATTTGGGAACTATTATCATCCTCAAATTTGTATGTGCTAAAGAAGTCGATAACTCGTCCATGCAACAACTCATCTCCAACACTGTACTTCTGGAAGAAAGACCTAAGCAAGGCAGCATTAATATGACGACGTACTACCTTGCGACTCATTAAGTCAACAGTTGGGACGGTCATAGGTCGATTTATCAATCCTTCTAATGGTTTCAGCAATGTACGCAAGCCAGCAGCACCGGAATCACACAATGTGATGGCGACGCTTCTAGTATCTCTATTTCGACCGCTTCGTCCTGCTCGCTGTTTATAATTCGTCGGATGTGGTGGAACAGATTGCATCAATACAAGTTCCATATTACCAAGGTCAACACCCATCTCCATGGTAGTTGAGCAGGCCATAATATTAATTTTCTGTTGCTTGAAATCGTGCTGATTTTGTCGAGAGGTCGTTCTGTCGACTTGTGCTGTATTTTCAGTTTGAATGAATATGCTTGGATATGTATATATGTAATCTAAGCGATCTGTGAATATACCAGTTTCACCCCACAGGCCATATTCGCATAGTATTTTTCTTTTATCATTACTCCATGCTCGAATGTCATCTATAGAAATATGTTCACCATCCTTCATACCGTTAAGGTATTCATATGGAGCATATGAACTGGTTTCTGCTATTGGATAAACCGCCTTCCTATCAATAATGTAGGGTGAATAACCCATAAACAGTGTATCCACGGGTCGCAATTCTGTTCTATTGGGATTATCTGAAACATTACACAGATAAACAGAACTAAACAATGTAAACGCAATGTCTGTGATATTTAAGTATCCTCCATCACTATTAGGTTCGATTCTGATAAGATTTGTTGTATTCAACAAATCCTCCCATAAAGCATCAATCACTTTTTCTATAGCGACCTTATGGAGTCTTGCAACATCGCCCAACTTGCTGTTGTCATTGGCAATAATGGCCGCTAATAAAGTTATAACAGCTGTGTTATTATTTTTTTCATTAACAGTTGGCTTCGTTACGGGTCTTCTAACATTGCTATCCTTTCGTGTTGCAAAACGTCTTAACTCTTTAATGCCGATTCTTGGGCATCGACTATCGCTAAAATAGAACCTTTCATTAGAGCGAACATTATAATCAAGAAATATCTTTAATAAGTTTTTCCACTCTTCAATCGTAATATCAACCTTAAACTCCTCATTAAACTCTTTGACTGCATCAGGCAGTTTTGTAATCTTTTGTAGCTTAGGGTAATGTGAGGTAAACAGACCCATTGTTTCCTGTCCAGCCTCTGTCCTGGAATGTCTTCCAAGATTATCCAACATTGCCTGAAGAATGTACTTATCTTTAGTCTCATTTAAGATATTTCCATTATTCTGATTACATTCATCTTCATCCTTCTTGTTGGCAAACAGTTCGCATAGCATATCTGCTTCGCATATGCCACCTTCATTAGTCGCACTATGCAAATAATCAAAAGCTTCCATCCACGAAAGATAAACAGGCCCGGCTAGTTTTTGCTCGATTTCTTTTATCTTCTGCTCGTAATGGATTATATCATCTTGGGCATTATCGGCAATAGCGTCATCTCGATATCTTATTGCATCTTCAAGTTCTCTTCGTAATCTGTTTTGCTTTTTGGATACATTGATATATCGTTCTGACAGATTATTCATTAGTCGACTATATATCCATGCACTCTCCTGCGCCAAGTTCTGTTTTAATGTTGACCTGGCAGCAGCTTGTCGACTATCTACAAAGCTAATATACTGCTGTCCGTAGTGAGGTTTTTCAAGTATAACCTTTTCGTCCTCTCCATCTTTTGGCGTGTACTTATGTAGATGAGGCAATATACTTGGAGCAAGAGTACGCGAAATAAACTCAGCTGATAACCTATAAGTTCTAGCCTTCTGCCAGTCATCAGTTATCATACCACAATCCTCGCCATCATTATCTTTTTCCTTGCTCTTTTTTGTGCTCAAATCTGCGTTACAATGCGGACATTGCATATGGATATTGGCTATTAGATTGTATCCATCTCTCTTTGATGATGTAGTTAATACATCTTCATTGACATCGAACAATTGATTTCCGTCCTCAATTTCATTTTTGTTTGTTAAGGCAAACAAAAGAATTTGATTTTTTCTACTTGACAAATCAAACAAATTTGCGCCATCTTTTGTGTGAGCACAATATCGGTTGCCTGCGACCTCCTCGGCCACAGCAAAAAACTCGCCGCACTTTTCACAACGCATCAACTCCAATGCAGGAGTTTTCGTATTAGTAGGAGTGAAACTTTTAACTTTAAACGCTCCACTATCTGCGACATCATCCAAACAAACACGCAATCCATTGTTAGGTACGCGATAGAAGAAATGCACTTTTGCCTTCAATGGGACATCTACGCTTCCATCATCGCTACACATTGCGTCGAGTTGTGAAAGTTTTTCCATAACGGTTCCACTAGGGAATAGTTCATCCAACTTTACATAATCATTATCTATTAACAATTTACGACACCTTTCGACATCTTTGTTAATAGAAACCGACTTCGCTACACGATCGGCAGATATTGTGGTAATATTTTCTTTGTCTACACCTGTAAGTTTAGAGATAAATTCAAGAAGTTGCTCTGTTCTCTTTGTTGCATCATCTTCATTGCCAATAGTTGCGGAAGATAAAGCAAAACGAATCTTATTGGGGTCGTCAATGTTAAATGCCTGCAATACTCGACGGATTAACATAGCAAGTTCCGCAGCTCCGGCCCCACTATACGAGTGAGCCTCATCGATTACGATCCACTTCAACGAACCTGGGCTAAACAAACATTGATCCTCATTGCGAAGTAACATATATTCAAGCATTGAAGGATTAGTTAGAAGAATGTTTGCTGGTCTACTCCAAAGTTCCTCTCTAGTAGCAACGATAGTATGACTTCCGTCTGTATTGCAATACTTTTCTCGCTCAAAATCTATTTGAGCATTTGTTTTTCTTTGCGATGCAGTTGTTGGATCGTCTTCATACTTGCGAGGAAGATTTCCGTTATATGAAGCAAATGTCAGATTAGTATCTTTCAAAAGCTTATGAAGTCGCTCTTTTTGGTCCTCCATAAGAGCATTAAGAGGATAAAGGAATAAAGCCTCAACAACTCCGTGATTCTTTGCTTTTAAATCATCACTGGTCAAATCATTAATCAATGGCAACATAAAGCACTCTGTTTTACCAGAACCAGTGCCTGTCGTTACAACCATTGATTGCTTTATTCCATTAACTTTGTTTAAACTTAATGCTTTCCAAGCATTCCACTGATGTTGATATGGCGTAAAATATCTTTCAGGATTTTCAGAGTCAAAGATTGCCTTTTCCCATAGACCTTTCATTGTTCCATATACTTCATTGCGCATCCCATAATCGAGAGAAGGATACTGCTCCATACATTGAACAAGAGGCATATATTGTTCAGAAGCAAACAGCTCATTATCAATCAGCTCTTCAATTTGCTTAATATATGCTTTCTGGGTATCGGTAGTTGCGTTTCGACACCACATTGACTTCAGCATCCTTTTAACGGCGCTAATATTGTCTTTGTAAAGTTCGGAAAATTTCATATAATATCTATTTTAATTATTTTCTAAAACTACAAGTAGATCATTAATCCACTCATTTGACTCATATAAACATTTAATTGCCTCAACATTCTCAATGGACGCAGGGATCATCTGAGGATCCTTTTTTACATCCTTCATTCCTCGCATATATCTAAATGTTCTAGCAATATTCTGTTTTCGAACTTGAACACCATCTTGAAGTTTTGTATTTAAATAAATTTCCACAAAACGTCGAAGCAATTGTTTGTCGGTTGAATTCTGAATGAAGCTACTATGTTGCAATAATTTTACTACTTGCTGTTTATCTGCTTTTCTCCAGAACCCCTGGGGTAATAGAATCCATTCAAAACAAAACTCATTTGCAAAACGATGTAGTTCTGCGAATCCTTCCGTCTTGCTAAAATTTTTATCTGCCATTACATTATCGTAAAGTGCTCGCAATGTTGTTAAACTTGTTACTGCTCTATGCAATGGATAGAACTGAGTAAAAGGTACTTTATGAGCAACAGCAATTTTATAACATTTATAAATTAAAGGGTCCGAGTATGGTGGATTTGTTAATAGTATCCAATTATTATCTGCATAAATTGGCGTTACATAGTGCCTTGGTGTACAATTATTTAATGATTGAAAAATTAAACCGCCATTAGTTAAACATTCTGTAGGAATGATTAGGCGCTGTTTCTCCTTATCATAAGATGTTTCAATGAAACAAGGCTGAGTCTCGTTATCAACCTTCCAATAATAGAATCTGTATTGCTCCACACCTTTTGAACCAATATCCAAAACGCCTGTTTCTTCATTTTTAATTTGCCTGTTGGCATACAGGTAAATACTAAACTCATCGCATTGTTGAATCGCATTTTGTGGACGTCCTAAAGGAAACCAACGCATATTTCTAAAATGGGATGGGTAGTTAACTCCATCCTTATCAAAGATGCGAAGGTTAAAATCTTCTCTAAGGATATATGGTAATGATATTTTTTGTTCGTTGTTAATTATATCGTTATATCGCTTGATAACATTCCCATTAAGGCTCAACTCTCTATATAGAATCGGACGATATATATCCACTTCTATATAATCTGTTTCGGTGTCATATATACGGAATTTGATTGTATCATCAATCTGATAAGTAGAGCCATTATCTTCATAATAGTTTGTTTCCAAAAAGATTTCTTCATCATCATATTGTACTTTACAAACTTTCCTTCCCGCAAGACCATCAAAGATGATTTTGTTGTTGGTTACATCACGTCGTATACAATTTGCTGGAATGAAGAAGTATTTATTTTTATAGTTATATACAACACCATTACTCTTTACGCAAAGATCTAAAGAAATAACTCCAAAAGTATCATTCTCGGTTAATGTACATCTCCGCCTATTTTGGGTGTACTCAGCTATTACATTACTATCTTTAAACTTTAAGGCAAAATTATCTTCCCTAGATTTGTTAGGATAAATTTTAATGGCTTTACCTGTTGGTATACCCATCATCAACGGCAAATATTCATCTTTGCCATCAATAAAACACTTAATTAAAGCCTTAGAAGGGTCATGATACTTAATTATCTCTGTTCGAGGAACGAGCCTAACAGAGACTTCTCCTTCCTGATATAAATTGTAGACCTTACCGGTTTCTTTGTCTATAAGCTGAACAACCTCTAAAATTTCACATATAGACCAAGATACATTTCCTATTATTTTGTTTTGTAGATTAGAAGTATTGCCTACAATATCATATGCCTCAGAAGGAAATAATACAGCTTTTGTATTTTTTTTGAATTCTCGCAATGTAGTCCAACCCGAACCATCATCGGTAGCATACACCTCAATATACTTGTGGCCAAGGTCAAATGTGGTTATTATCTCACCTTTAGATGGCTGTAAAAGATTTGTATCATATTTACATAAAGATATTGTTTGACTCAAATCTTCAATGTAACCTCTAATTCGATTTGAAATCGTTCCCCATCCTACAAATCTTTTACAATCACTTGTTTTAGAATATTTTCTAAAATTTATTATTTCGTTTTGGCATTCAATGCCGATATATAACTGGTCTTTTTCGCTTTTTACTATCTCTGCTGCAATACATCCGTTGCCTCTATCTTTACCAATTTTTACAACAATATCTCCAGTTATATTATCGCTATCTGAACTTGTATAGAATATCCATTGGGGTTTGATAACCTTTCCAATGGACTCTCTACGACCATTTTCCAATCGCTCGTAAAAATGCATAACATATTCATTAGCGTCCTTATCGCAATCTGCGTACAATAGCTCTGGGCGATCGCAAAGCGCTTGAATATATTTACTCCAGCTACCAAGTTCACCGTCTGCCAATGATTGTCTAAAAGCATCTGATAGTCCTGGTATTACCTTGAGCAATGACTCTGTTAAAACATCAATATCATCTTCGTGCAACAAACACTCGAACAAATTATCAATTCTATCGCTTTTTAAGATCGCTAGAAGTGGAAAGCCTCCAAGAGCATATATTGAATACAAATGAATGTCATTAGTTTCTCCACTATATCTAAAGTTTTGCCACTTATTAAGCGACTCCCAGACTTTACCCGAAATATTTTTTACACCCAAATCAGAGAATGCATTACTCTGGCATCCAGGTTGATATTCCCATTTAAACCATTCTGCTACATAAACAAATATTTTTTCACAATGATTATTGAGTAGCGTACTCTGCTTAACCACTTTAAAAGTTGATTGTAGTGCCTCTTTGAGATCGCAGTATAACCTATATGGAATCTGGAGCTTCCATACATACGGCATTTTAGCCTCATCGTAGCCGATTTTTTCCCATAGTAAATTCAATTTTTCTTCTTCTGGATTTAGCACGACGGCAGGACTTAAATCAATTTTATTATTTCCTTTTTCAATGCTTGGTGTTTTCTCCAGAGTTTTCAATGTATTGGGAGTGTTTGTAGATTCAATCTTTTTTGCATTTAAAGACTCTGACAAACTTGTAGTTACTACTTGTTGCAGGATGACATTGTCTGGTGTTGAGATTTTATTTACTGGTGCGTCTTCAACACTCACAGAATCATTTTCGCCCAGTTTATCTACCTGTAATACAGGCATATATTCCACATTGCCGTAACCAGAAGATTCTAAAACTTCAAAATCTTTATAGATTTTAAGAACTGCATCACATCCTGTTTGAGGATATCTGATAGAAATAAATCCGTTGTTTTCTATTGAAGAAGCGATATTGAGTTGGTTTACAACATGTATTTTTGTATTCCAACTCAAGTTTGTGACTAATTTGTCATTAAAATACTGCTTTAGACTTTCATATGAATATGTTTCTATTTCTTGTCTCAGCTTTTTACTACGTCCCAAGTAGCCATTAAGAACATTGCACACGTCCTCGATGTTTCCACAAGGTGTGTTTTTGTGGTCTATTGATTTGTGTGGATAGGGAAATATTGTAGCTAAGGTAAGAGATATTATCTCATCTATACACCATACATGGCCTTCATTATATTTTTTTACTATATGATAATGTATATGTTTAATGATTTTTGAGCCGTCCATAACATGTGGTGTTTTTCATTTAATAAAGCAGAATATACAAATATATAATTTCCAAATCACAAAGAACTGAAAAGTTAGGATTTTTTTACAAAAAGAGATTTTTTCCAAACTTTCACGGAACTTATAGTTTATTGTACATATCTTCGCACAAGATTATTAAATAACCATGTTTCAAAAGTACACATAAGCGCAAATAGGTTGCAAAACAAAACATTGAATACAATGGAAAATACAAATACGAAATCCGATGTAAAGGCAAAGGCCGCATTTATCAAGCATCTTCAGGAGAATGGTTTCCAGAACGCAAAAGTCATAAGTAGCCCGAGTGATATCCGTGCCGAGAAAGATGGCAAGGAGTGGTTCTTTGAGATAAAGATGACAAAAAGACACGATGTCTATTTTGGTGCTGCTACAATGACCGAATGGGAACAGGCGTTCAGAACACCCGACCGTTTCCGTTTTGTAATAGCCATTGCCGATGATGCTCATGAGCATGGTTTCAGGTTCATTGGAATGACTCCGGCGGAAATGATGCAACATTCCACAATACCGCCTTTCAAAGTCTATTTCAATATCGACTTGCAGAATCAAGAAACCGGAAGCCGTAACAAAACCGGTAGAAAAGTTAATGTAAAGAAAAAGGCTCTTAGGCTCACAGAGCCTATCTTCAACATCATCCTTAATGCTTTTGACAAAGCGGTACGCATTCAAAAAGGAGAATAATGTTGACTGAATGGGCGGTCGTCAAGAACTGATGACAATAGCACATCTTGCACTTATTGATAAAAATAGATACATTTGCCAAAATGTTCAACACACAACGAATAAGAAGAAAGCTTAGCCCTGGTTGCAATATTTTTATTGCATTATAACACTGAATTATTTAAAAAAAAGATTTATTTATCGGACTTCCTAAGAGCCTATTGCCAGGAGTTCCAAATATTACCAAGGTGATATCATACTGGTGCGGGGTGTAATTACTTTCGTAACCGGTCGGCTCGCAATCCAATTTATTGGATGTACGTTATATGCTCCGGGGCATGCTCTCTTCTTTTTTTTACCGAAACAATGTTGTCTTTTACAGAATATGCATCGGAGAAACGGATTCTTGAATTGTTGATAAAGGAACGTGTGAAGGTTGCCCTTAAAGGTAAGCTTGAATCTTTGTCTCCTATAGTTATAGCAAGGAATGCGGAGCAGGCGAAGAATCAGTCTGTCGCTGAGCAGATTTTTATGCTTATGCCTCCACGTGACTCCTGGTGCCGCCCACAAAAGAAGGACCGTATTAAAGTCGATGGCGAGAGGAAAAGTAACAAACAGGTGCTGACACGCAGCATTGCACAAACTATAAAGAAACACCGCAAGGCTTACGAAAACCACCCATACCTGCAACGTCTTGACTCGTTCATTGCTAAACTGCGTAATGACATTACAGGTGATGCTCCGTTGGAATTCAATTCAATAAAGATTGTAGGCAAAAAGAAGATGGTGGATGCTGACAATGTAACAATCCTTCGTCCCATATGCGTTTTTGAATCACTTCGCGAGAAACTGCTCATTGCACTTGCAAGCAGATATCTGTCGGAGGTGTTCGACCCGTTGCTTCACGAGGAGATTCTGTCGTACCGTCCTCTGCGTAAATATCACAACAGTAAAGAGCTTGTTATCACGGATAGGGATAATGCTATTGAGAACCTGCAGATGTATCGAAACATGCATAGACGACAGAATATTTATGTTGCAGAGTGTGATATACAGAAGTATTTCGATACTATAAATCATGATGTCATCCGCAATTGCTTTGTAAAATTTGCCGAGAAAACACAGGCTCAGCACCCGGAATTTGCATATGGGTGTGTCAAAAGGATTCTTGATGCATACCTTGACTCATATTCTTTCTACAAGAATGTTCTGGTGGAAAACGAGAAACTTATGCAGTGTGAATCACCTCGCAAGTATGAGTCGCCCAAAGACATCTTGTTTATAGAAAGAGGATGCTACACGCTGGAGGAGTTTAAGAGTTCTACCGACAGGATTGGTATTCCACAAGGCGGTGCATTGTCGGGACTAATATCAAACGTTGTGCTAAGCACTGTCGATAACGAGAGTATATTGCAAAGGAATGACCCGCAGCGTTTCTTCTGCCGCTATGGCGATGACATTATATTGATGCACACTTCAAGAAAAGAGTGCGAGAGACTTATAAATAGATATTGCAATGCACTCACTGAACACAAGTTGCTGTACCACGATTTTGTGAGCGTTGCCGACCCTAAGTTGCGAAAACCGGATGGTTCTGTACGCTCGGCATTGTGGGATGTGAAATCACGCAGTCCTTTCCTGTGGGGACGCAACAATGAGGAGCAGGAGCAGGTCGATTGGATAGGTTTTCTTGGATATGAGATACGCTATACAGGCGAGGCGCGAATACGCCGTTCGTCGCTGAATGACAAATTTAAAAGCATCAAACGTAAATACCGTACTGGTGCAAAAACGCTTATAGCGAAAGGGGAATTCAAGAAAGATGTAGAGAAAGAGATACAAAACAGAATAGACCGCTTCAAAAGCGAAGGGCTTGTTGCAGCGAAGAGTCTTAACCATAACAAATACTGCATGACGCAAGTGCTGAAACTTGATAGTTATGCAAGCAAACTATTGTATCGTCTGCTATACAAGATTGCACGCAAGAACAACATGGCGAAAGAAGAGCTCGCATATTGGTGGAAAAAGGCAAAGGAACAAGGATGTATCAACTATAGGAATACATATAAGAAAATTTCAAAAGCCCAAGCAAGACAATAATACAGATTAATTAGATATTCGTTATTCTGATCTTGTATAATACAATCAAATTTTGATTAAATACTTTTTTACCATCTGTGCACTTCCCATGCACAGATGATGTTTTTCTTTGCAATACGATTGGTTTTTTGTAACTTGTCGAACACATTCGTATTTAGCCTAATCGTTATTATAATATAATGTCATGAGCAGTTCTGAAAGAAAAAATCCAGTTTGTGAGAAAGTATGCGTCACCCTGCCATTGGGTGCGCCGGTGCCGGAAGGCTGTTTGCTTGAGGCTAATGCAAAGTTCCGTGACGAGATTCTTGCCTTCAGGGCACAGGAGTTGTTAAGTGAGTGTAAATAATAAAAAAAGGAGGTATATACTATGGCATTTTTCAGAAAGATGAAGCACTACTACATTGAGAGTATGGGTGATTTGTTAGCGAATGTGGGGCATCTGCGCCCTTATCTGCGCGTGTATGATGAGAAGGAGAGTATTCTCTTCAACTCAAGGAGCCGTGGGGAGAGCAAGACGCTGAGCAACTTCCACGCGAGCAGTGTGCCACTTCCCTGGAGGGGAAAACTGTTCACAAGTGTTGAGGCTATGATTTTCTATACCTACATTGAGGATAATTGCAAGAACCCAAAATGGGAGGAGAAGAAGCGCGAGGTGCTGGAGCAGATTCTCAACAGCAAGCACGGCCGTGAGGTGAAGGAAATCAACCGCCAATCGAAGCTCTACAGCAAGGTGCGCAAGGCTACCGTAAAGGAGATTGGTGAGCACAACTGGGACCTCTATGCCTAGAAGGTTGCCTGTGATGCCGTGAGGGTGAAGTATGAGTACTGCCCCGAGTTCCGCAGTTTCGTCGATGCCAACCGCGGCAAGTCGTTCATCGAGAACAGTTGGTGGAAGAAGATTCCAAAGGCTGGTGTTTTGAAGGTAACTGATGAGGCAAGTCCTTACTTCGGCAAATACATTGGTTGCAACTTCACCGGTGTTGCCATTCAGCGTTGCCTGGAGGGTGTGTGAAAACACACCTTGCCACGGTGATGGCTTAAATAAAATTCACAAAGTCCCTACAATTCTTTTTGTGGGTGAACAAATTTATTCTTATATTGCACAAAGGGAAATAGACACATATGACTACAGATTCCAAAAACCGTATCATTGGCGCCATCATTGGCGATATAGTAGGCTCTACATACGAGTTTGCAGAAAAGATACCCACCAGGTTCAAACTACTGAGAAGCGCTTGCTCATTCACCGATGACACGGTGCTTACCGTGGCCATTGCCGATGCGTTGCTGCACGGCGGGTCTTTTGCGGATGCTATTGAGGATTGGGGAAACAGGTACATCTATGCGGGTTTTGGGCACTCTTTCCGCGAGTGGAAAAAACGTAGAAAAAACAATCCTTCTGCTACCAACAACAGCAAGGGAAACGGTTGTGGCATGAGGGTGAGCCCTGTAGGTTTTTGGGCAAAGTCGATTGACGAAGCGATGTCGCTTGCCGAAGAGAGTGCCATAATCACCCACAACTCGCCCGAAGGCATTGCCGGGGCGCAGGCTATTGCCACAGCGGTGTTCATGGCAAAGGAGCAGAGGGGCAAGGAAGAGATTAAGCAATTCGTGGAAAAGACGTTCGGATATGACCTCGATTTAAGCTACGAAGAGATTTGGAGCAAGGTAAACGAGTATGACAATGTAAACAAAATGCGCCGTGAACGCGAATGGGCCGAGAATACCTGCCCGGTAGCTATCATTGCATTCCTGAACTCCAACAGCTACGAAGAGTGCATAAGAACAGCCATCTCTTATGGTGGCGATGTCGATACCATCGCCTGTATGACCGGTGGCATTGCCGCTGCATACTATGGCGTGCCCGATGAGATAATAAAGGAAGTGGCGGCATATCTGCCACAAGACATTATAGAGATAGTAAATGAGTTCGATGGTTTGGAACTGGCGAACAGGAATACCCCGTCGCAGATTGACCGCTGGGTAAAGAAGGGACATGTACTTGTATATGGCAGCGGTGTGGAGATAACAAGCAAGACAAAGACTGGTAGCATATTGAGAAACAACGAGCCAATAGGTTATATTGCCAACCGTAAGTTCTATTCAAAACATCAACTCGAGGGGCTGTGCGGCGATTCGTACGCTATACCCACCGTTGGTGTGACCGTTGAACAGATTAAAGAGGCGGTGGAAAGGTTTATCACCTTCGTAAAAGAACACCCCGATCTAATTTTTCTTGTAACAAATATCGGGTGCTCTAAGAAGGCGGGCTTCTCGCCTGCAGAAATCGCACCTTTGTTCACCGCTATAGCCAACAATTCAAATGTGTACCTACCCAAGAAGTTTCGTGAGATTATAGACAAATTCCATTAAAAAGTTATTTCTTTTTCACTTCTATGCATTAAGGTTGCATAGATGGGATTTAGTTTTGAATAAGTTCATGAGTTTGTTCTAAGTGCAAAGCAAGTAAACTTTCTTTGCTCTCACTTAATCACTGCTTTCGGTGAGCGTGACGAACGAACAGCAACTAAGGAT
This sequence comes from Bacteroidaceae bacterium, assembly GCA_045634305.1. Lineage (GTDB taxonomy): Bacteria > Bacteroidota > Bacteroidia > Bacteroidales > Bacteroidaceae > HGM04593. The sequence goes on from JAZQZZ010000044.1 coordinate 71,004, forward strand.
TCTTATATGTTATCGTGGAGATTCCTTATCGTTTTATAGAGACAATATTGACAAAGACACATGAGGTCGCTATATTATTGCTAAAAAGAAACTACAATGATTGAGATTGATAAAATATGTGAGTTACGTGTAGTCTGTCGCAATGACAGCGAAGGAAAGTATCCATTCACAATCTATACAATGGCTAAGTATTTTTATACTTCCTTAGCCGCTGCTGAAGCAGCTATTCCTGGATTGGTTGAGAAATATGCATCTCAGGAATGTACGAATGTTTATCAATATGTCATATACACTTTTGCACAAGACACAGAGATATCTGAAATGGATAGAGATGCATCAAATATCGCAGTATATCTACCAAACGGTTCTCGATGGATTCGTACAAATGAGAAAGGGGTGATACAAAAAGGAGGAATCTATGAATTTATTGATGGAGCAAACCAAGTCAATGTATGTATTATTGAAGAAGAGTGTGGACATGATAATAAATGTGACCATTTGATATTGAACTGTGATTATACTAAAGGGTGGAGTTATATAACAGATGTTATGCCTTGTACATTTACTGTAACAAACGAATATGTAGAAGCATTAAAATCTAAACATGTGCGCCATAATGATGCAGAGCAGGGACTGCAGACACCAATTCGCGGTGTCCCATATGAAGCAGAGTTCAAATATGCTGAGGATATGAATGACTATCTTTATATTCCGGCATCTTTCTCCGGATTCAAATATGATTTATTCTTTGACTGTAATGCGGCTTACCGTAAGAATATGCATCCTATGTGGTTCTATGTTGCTCATCCTGTTGGGAATAAAATGGTTTTACTGCCGATAACCATTTCGTATGATCTCAATTTGATGTGGGAAGAGTATGAACATCTAATGTATGATATGTGCGTACCTGAAAACCTGATTACTTTCATACAGTCCAATCTTCAGGATATTATGAATTTGGCAGATTGCCAATATGGAGCTGATTATTTCTTGTGGAATATGATGAAGATGGATAAGTGCATAAATATGGAAATTGTGAATTATGATGAAAAGAATTTATAAAACAGTCATCTAATATTTGCTTGTAATTATGTTATATCGAACTTATATTAAGTAGTATGAAATACTACAAAATGAAATAATTTATTTAAATATGATATCAGGAGAAAAGATGGCAAATAGAAGTGAACAATACAGGGAATCATACCATAATGCTTGTCGGGTAATAGTCTCCGGGAGTCGTTGCTTTTTTGATTATGGTGTATTGGAACGAGAATTAGATATGCTATTTAAAAATAACGACGAATTTGTTGGCAAAGAAGTAAAGATAATATCTGGAATGGCATTAGGAACAGATGCCTTAGCCATTGATTATGCCAACAAACATAAGCTGACTAAAATACTCTTTCCCGCAAATTGGAAACGCTATCCACTTGTCGCTGGCTTTTTACGCAATGAGGACATGTTGTCGGTGGCAACGCATTTGGTTGCTTTTTGGGATGGAAAATCAAACGGCACCCGCCATATGATTGACATTGCTAAGGAAAAAGGTATTCCTGTATGGGTTTTCCAAATTAAGAGAAATAAAGATTAAACATTAAGAATTATGAGTTCTTAAATACCGAATGCAGAACACAGACATTACAACGTTGCTGTAGGATTGTGGGAAACTACTGAGGATTTAACTCTTCCACAAATCATAAATATAGATGGAATGAATAAATCTGATGCTTTTGGCAATGCTGAAGAGTTTAAGGAGTATTTAAGACTTTTAGGAGAAAAAGGTAATGACATTATAAACTTCTGGAGATATATTAATATGGAGTTTACAAAAAATGTCAATTACGAAAAAGAATACTGGGTTTCTGCGATATTTACCAAATGGTTGGCAAAAAGAACTAGACGTGATGGGATAATTTATGAAAGCGTACAATCGACTGATTCAAAAGCGAACAACAACCATTGCATTGCATTAACTCCTGATGTGGCAGATAAATACTTGCGTTTCAAAGATGCCTTATACTATGAGTTTGATTATGATGGCACAATAGTAACCATACCAAAAGCAAAAAAAATAAATATACAAACTTTTAAAAACGACACAGAACTACCCATCGACTATGAGCTGTTGGGAAGCAAACACATTCACTTATTAGGGCAAGAACTCACGTTCTGATTCTCTTATGTAGATATTAAAACGGTTTAACCGTTTGATATGCCGATGGTATCAAAAATCTTGGAGGTTTGGACATTGCAAAAGAAAACATTGTAGTATATAGAACAGCAAGTTATAATTATTTGATAGCAACCCATTAATCAAAGGACGAAACTTTTACTTTTATCAACCAAGATGTATAAGTAAAAGAGAAAATGTATGTAATAACATCAAGCAGTTGGAATATAGAACCTTACACCTTTTACTAACAAGAAAAGTAAAAGTTTATCTAGTTATTTATGCAAGTTCGTATGAAGTGATTAAGCAAGCTATTCTCGTCATATTTTGATGCGAATAGCTTGCTTTTTCGCATCATTGCACTATCTTTGCATTAAAATCTATGGATTATGAGACCTTTGTATATATGGCAGCAGCCCACTTGGGCAAAGTTTACTTGGGATAATGAGAAGTTGATAACCCTTCTCTCTAAGGTACGCAACCTCGAAGGTCGTGTACTTGGATTGATGAGTGGCCTTGGCTTTAGCGTTCAGAATACCACCTCGCTTGATGTGATGGTGGAGGATGTGTTGCGTTCATCTGAGATTGAAGGAGAATTGCTTAATGCTGACCGTGTACGTTCTTCTATTGCTCGTCATCTTGGAATAGAGACTGAAGGTCTGCCAGAGCCAGACCACTATACTGAAGGCGTGGTTCAAGTTATGCTCGATGCAGTAAGGAATAGCAATGAACCTCTGACGCATGATAGATTATTCAACTGGCATGCAGCTCTTTTCCCAACAGGTCGTAGCGGTATGTATCCTATAACTGTTGCTGCATATCGTGTGGGTGCAGAGCCTATGCAGATCGTTTCTGGAGCAATGGGTAGGGAGAAAGTGCATTATGAGGCTCCAGCATCGGAGGATGTACCCGCAATGATGGATGAGTTTTTAGTATGGATAAATGACCAGCAGGATATAGACCCAATCTTGAAGGCTGCTATTGCTCATCTTTGGTTTGTAACTATCCACCCCTTTGATGATGGTAATGGTCGTTTAACCAGAACTATTACTGATATGCTTTTGGCGAAGGCTGATGGCATGCCTCATCGTTTTTACAGTATGTCGGCAGAAATATTACGTGAGCGAAAGGGCTACTACGCAGCTTTAGAGAAAACTACGATGGGTGGTATGGATATAACTCTTTGGCTTGAGTGGTTCTTACAGACACTTCGTAATGCTATACTTCGCTCTGAAACGACAGTACAGAGAGTCGTTAAGAAATCACTGTTTTGGCAACAGTACAGAGAGGTGGCTATGAACGAGAGACAAGTGAAGGTAATAAATATGCTTTGGGATGGCTTTGAAGGAAAGCTTACAACTTCTAAATGGTCGAAGATAACCAAAACATCACAAGCAACTGCATTGCGTGACATCTCAGATCTTGTATATAAGGGCATATTGGTTGCAGCAGACGAAGGTGGTAGAAGTACTAACTACCTACTTAAAGAGGATTGTTAGTCATATAATTATTGAGCCTGTCTAACTCAGTTAGATAGGCTCTTATAATTAAAAGTGGCCAACTGTACCCTTAATATTCTGCCACATTTTCTTCATTCCTATACTGATGTGCTCAATATGCTGTGGGCTTTTCTTGCGCCCTTTTAATTTCTGAGAAATAAGCTGCTTCTGTCTGTCACTCAATTGTCTTGTTTGTCGTTTGTAAGTATTGTTCTGTATCATAGCATAGTATTTTATTATAAATAGTTAGTAAGTATAGAAAATATAGTAAGTAGCCTTCAAAGTATAGAAAATTTTGGGAAAAATTATCACAGCTAACAGTGTGTATGCTTACTACATGTACCCCTAGTAGGCATTATAACTCGGCTTACCGTAAAACATCATTCATGCGAGGCGGGGAGGGGTGTTTTGCCATATAAATTAAACAATTACCATTTGCTTTATATTTCTCAAATTCAGGTGATTATAGTTAATATTTCTGCTAATAATTACAACTAAATAACTCCTTTACTAAGGTGTTAATTTATGATTATAATGGACAGGGAACTATAAAGTTACCCTGTCCTTATACTACTAGTAGTTTATTAACTTATTATATGTACTCAGATTTTGAGGGGACAAGTACTCATTCCATGCGGTAGCTGATTTTGAGAAATCTAGAAACCGCAACAACTCAGAAAAGCTCTATAACAGATTTTTCATCGCACTATCGATTTGTTCATTATCGAAACTATCGAGATAAATTTGGGTAACTCGTTCTGAACTGTGCCCCATAATTTCACGAATTATTGAGATCGAAACACCTGCCTTTTTCATTACTGTCGCCTGTGAGTGACGAGCACAATATGTAGTTAAAGTGATAGGAAGGTTTAACTCATTCCCAATTTGCTTCAATCGTTCGTTGACTTTGCTAATAACTTTGTGTATGCGATTCGCCTTCTGTAATTCAGTTTTGTGGAATGATGACAGTATAGGGAATATGTATGGAGAGTCTTCTTTTTCGTATCTATCAATAATTAGTTGCGCTTTTGAATGAATGGGAATCTTTATTAGTTTATTCGTTTTTTGTCGTCTATATACAAGTCTTCCTTCAATGATATTGTCCTTTGTTAGATTTGCTATATCTACAAAGTTTATTCCTCCACAATAGTAGGTAAAAGCAAAAATGTCGATAGGAAAAAGCATAAAACGATTGGATGATGTGAAGTTTAACACTCGTTCTATATCTTCTTTACATAAACTTCGTTTTGCTGTTTCTTTATGCAGTTTGGCGACTTTATACGCATTGAATGGGTAATTGCCTTCTTTTGCAACACCTATTTCGATAGCCATATTGTAAATGGCTCTCAATGTACGGAATTTTATGCCAATGGTATTTTCTGCTAAACCTTTTTTCCTTAGCCAAGCCTCGTAATTACGCAGGAATTCTACATCAATATCATTGAAACAGATGTCGAGACGTCCGTTATATGATACAAGCGAATTATACACCTGTTTTACGGACAGCATATAACCTCGCCTATTTTCATCACACAATCGCTTTATAAACTGGTTAAAAACAGCCTCAACGGTAGTTGATTTATGGGATTTCCGATGGCTGTCAACAACAGATTTAGCCGTAAAATCCTTGTTTTCTGAATGTAGACGAATAATCTCAGTGTTAATGGAGTTTAATTTCTCAAAGATTAGCTTACATATATAAGCTCTGTTCGGGCATTTGGGCTTTGGCTTGTTCTTCTCAAAGTCCCAATAAATAGGATTGATGCTTACTCCAATGCTTTGGCATTTACGTTTCCTGTCTTTACAGATACAAAACATCAATGGATGCTCTCCATTGGATAGCGTTTTGCTTTTGTAACACAAGATGTTAACTGTTGTCGCTCATTTGGTTTACGGTTGACACAACTGCCCTAAAAAACCTGTTTTTAGTCTTGTTTTTAGCTTTTTTTGGCCGTTTTTGAGAATAAAAAAAGAGAGCCACATTTCTGTAACTCTCTAATTTGCAATCTTTTGTAGGGTGGTGCCACCAGGAATCGAACCGGGGACACAAGGATTTTCAGTCCTTTGCTCTACCAACTGAGCTATGGCACCGTCTTGTTTGCGAGTGCAAAGGTATGACAAGTTTTTTATCCATGCAAATATTTTGATAAAAATCTTCAAAAATTTTTCGGTTTTATATATTTGTACTATATTTGCACCATCAATAGTGACGGAATGTAGCGCAGTTGGTAGCGCACTACGTTCGGGACGTAGGGGTCGGGCGTTCGAGTCGCCTCATTCCGACACAGCTAAAAAATCGAACGCGGCAAAGATTTCATTTGCCGCGTTTGTTTTTTTATTGGAAACAACATAGTTATAGGCCAATGGGTTCACTTCACTTTTGCAGGTGAGCCGAAAAATACACCTTTAAAATTCAAGCTCCTTTACATACACTCTGGATGACAAATCCGCGATTTTAGTCAGTTTCTATCGTTCCCCTACTCTCTTACGCCATATATCTTTTCGAGTTCGAGTTTCTTGATGCGTGACCTGATACCGCCGGGTTTGCGTTGGAAGTGTGTTGCAAGTTCTTTGACGCTAGCGCCTTCGCACCACATTCGTGTCAATTCCCAGTCATCCTCCTCGCTCCAAGGGTTATAAGCATTGGGAAATTCCTGACGGCAGGCATAGACTGAATATGTTGGGGTACCACTGAGTTGTTTGTAGGCCTTGAGGTATCTCTTCAAGCGTTTGACATCCTTGTCCGAGAGGTAGGGCAAACGGCGGATATCCATATTGTCGGTAAGGTCGTTGAGTTTGACAGCCACGGCCAAAGGGTTGTGTTTTATGCGCGCAATAAACTTGTCGTAAGGTTCGTCCGGCGAAAGTTTTGTCACGCAACGCAATGCCTCGATAATCTTGTCCGAGAAGCCTTCGGCAGCGAGTTGCTCAAATGTCCAGGTGCTGTCCTCTACAACATCGTGCAGCACACCCACAATTTTCTCTTCGGTTGTCTTGCCCATTGCCATTACGCGCAATGGGTGGCCGATATATTCGTTACCGGCCTTGTCCTTTTGCCCGCGGTGCGCCTCGGTCGCTATTTCTATTGCTCGTTCAAGAGTTGCCATAGTTGATGATTCGTTTACGCAAAACTACACTTTTTTCACAATCCACACTGCATTTTTACAGGTTTATAATTGACGCACCGGGCAATTTGCACTATTTTTACGCATCACAAACAAGTTATGGATATACGCAAACGATTGGAAGAATCAACAGAGATAACGCCGTTCCAACGGCGGGTGTACATGGAACTGCTGAATATTCCCGCAGGAGCTACCATAACCTATGGCGAGTTGGCGCGGCGCATAGGTTGCCGCAGCGCGCAGGCTGTGGGGCAGGCGTTGAAGCACAATCCTTTCGCACCCGAAGTGCCATGTCACCGTGTTGTGGCCGCCAACGGTTCAACAGGCGGTTACTTTGGCAAGCGCGAGGGTGAGATGATTGAGCGCAAGCGCAGGCTACTTGCGTTTGAAGCGTGCGACCATAATGAGCACAAGGACTATGAGCATCAGGGCATAGGAGACAAGGCGGAATCCCATGATACTTGAACCCAAATAGGTGTCATAGGGGTACATCTCGTTGAACAGTGAGCTGGCATCCCACACCATTGAGAATGTGGTGAAGAGTGTGAGGTAGAACAGCAGGTTGTTCATGCGCTGGTTGTCACGCTCCTCGCGGTTGTTCTTCTGCTGGGCAATCATCTGATAGAGTAGCTGTTTCTCCGAAAGTATCTCCAATCCCTTTTCCATTGAGTGATGCACAATGCGCGGCAGGAAATTGTAGGAGACATTGTCGAACCAACAGCTGTACTCAAAGTCATCGAACTGCTCGAGCAGTTTTTCGGCACTCTTGTGGTTGATGCGGAAGTCGTTGTTAAGGCGGAACAGATAGAACTTGACAAAGAGTTCGCTCACATAGAGCATGCCAAAGTAGTTCTCTACCCAGTTGGCGATTGTCCTGTCAGAGATACCATGGCCAAGCATGGTGAAACTGTCAAAAAGCCCCAGAGCCTTCCAGTTGTTGAACACCGACACCTTTCCATCCTTCATAACACTGTCGAAATACTCCTTTGACGATGAGTAGTCATCCTCGGGGTTATATGAGCCAATCGGGGCTAAGGTACCCAATTCGTAGAGCAGTTCATCGCTTTTTTCGCCATTCCACTCACCGCTATCAACAACAGCCACCTGAAAGGTCTTGAGTTTGTTGCCATACTCGACAAGGCGGTGATAGCATGCAGCATCGTCCTTGCCTGCTACATCGGCTGCGTTTTTCGCATGCTTGCGGTAGAGCTGCATCAAGGGGTCGAGCACTGCTTTTGCAAAGGCTCCATTGTTCTGCACCATGCCGTCGACCGTGCGAAGGCGAGAGATTGCTGCAGTTATATCATTGGCACAGGCGTCCATGTCGACACGGATGGCATATAGCGCCAGCCCGAAAGGAGCCTGATAGAAAGTAATCTCGGGCACAAAGACATCGACTTGTCGCAAAGTATCGCCATAACCCACAGTTACCGGTATGGTCTGTTTCACATCCATCACGAACCTATGGATGGAATTGGTATTTGCGCCAAAACAGAAGTCAACAAATTCGGGATAATAGAATTTGCTGCTCACGGCACGCTCGTTGTCACCGGTGACAACACTTTGCCAACAGCCGTCAGCCGCCATTGGAGTACCTGTAGAGAATGCGCCACAAAGAAAACCAGTATATTTCATAGTAGAATTTTAAATATAACCTTAAAGCATTGAGTGCCAACATCACAAAGTTAATATCTATTTTTGGAAAATATCGCACTCGCATGTCATAATATTCATGTTTTTAAAGCAAACGTCAAATATATTCGGCACATGCAACCAAAAATATTGGAGTAAACATTACATTTCTCTCCCTTTTGTTACTATTTTTGCGAAAAACAACGACATATGAGCCGCTATACTTATCTGAGAGAGACTACACCCGAGGAACAACAGATTGCCGATGCGCTTATAGAAAAGAGCATCAACTCGTTACCCTACACCCTTGCCGCACCTGTAAAGCAGATGTTCGGCCACATTGCAGCCAACGAATTCAGCAAGGCGATGAACTACGCTCTCGACTTTGTGGAGATGTCGGCGCAGTACATATCGTCGCTGCTGCTTGTGAGGCTCATTGAGATTGAGCGCGGGCTGCCGCCGGAGCAGAGACGCACGGCAAAGGTAATAAACAAGATAGACACCAAACGTCCATTGTCCTTGGGTGACTGGATAAACGACATTCTCACTCCCCTGCTGCTGATAGCCAAAGAGCGCATGGGCGGCGACGAGCTTGTCACATCACTCACCACCCACCTACTGCGCAAGCAAAGCTGCGTGCTGAGCAACGACAAACGTGAGCCGAGCGTGGTGCAGATACGTAACGAATACAAAGGACACAGCACCACTTTGTCCGAGAACATCTACCGCGGTGTAATATACACCCTTGAGCCAAGAATACAGACTATACTGAAGGCCATTGAGCCAATGTGCTCCTACGGGTACAACTCGGTGCCGGTTGCCGGCAAGCGACTCAACAACAAGGGCGCCAATATCGCTGTCGAAGAGAGCAGTGCCACGGGCGAGGAGGTTGCACACTACTACGTAGAGCACAACGGCAAGGTAACCGACCTCTATCCACTGATGTTCGTGAGCGAGAAGGGATATGTCTACGTCTTCCAGACACTCAAGGAGGAGAGCATAAGCTACATATCGTCAAACGAAGAGGCCATAACCCTGAACGACGACAGCCGCAACGATGCCTTCGATGCCCTGTTACAACAGGTTTCGCCACACTTTGACATTTCAAAGGATTTGAACTGGGAACAGATGACTGCGCTTGCAAGGAGCGAATCGGAGAGATTCCTGGCACGCATATACCGCGAGAAAAAATACAACCGCGAGTTGTTCGTGAACCGTGAGCAGATATCATCGGCATTGGAGAATTTCTACAGCAGCGACGCTATACTGTTCCCCATTCTGGGCGAGGCCGGACAGGGAAAGACCAACCAGTTGTGCTACTGGACCGAGCAGCTTATTGAGAATGGCAAGTGCGTGCTGATATTCTCGAGCACCGACTTTGCCGCCGGCACGCTGGACAGCCGCCTGAAGAACATTTTCGGATACTCGCCACGCAAGGACATATCACGTCTTATAGAGAGCCTGCACGACAAAGCGGTGCAGAACAACGAGTATGTATACATATTCTTCGACGCCATCAACGAGTGCCTGCACTACAAGGACGAGGAGCAGCAGATGGGCGTGGTGGCACTGTACAATGCCATAACAAGGATATTCGCTTCGGAGAAATACAGCCGCATAAAGATTGTGGCGACATGCCGCAGCTATACATGGAAACATGCTTTGAGCCGTATTGCGCAGCAATACCAGCAGTTCACCTTCGCACCCGAGAGCAGCCGACAGTCGGCCATCAAGGGTTTCACCACCGAAGAGCTTGAAAAGGCATACGGCATATATCGTGAACTCTACCAGATGGAGACCGATTTCCAGCAGCTCACCCCAACGGCAAAGATACGCCTGAAAGACCCGCTCATCCTGAAGGTTGCCTGCACCAACTACCTTTGCAAGAGATTGCCCGAGCAAAGCAAGGACTTCACGTCGGTGGCGCTCTTCAACAAAATGTTCAACGACATTGCCACATCGTACGCAGGCAAGAAACAGTGCCGCATCATTGAACTGATGGCGCAGCACCTGCTTAGTGAGTATGAACGCGGAGTGGCAGCCGACAGCATTTCGGAGACGGCATTGAAACAGGCACTGCAAGACACAGCCGCACCACTGCACCAATTGGCGACACTCATATACAAGCGCGACGGTATAACAGTGGCATATGCCGAGCTCATAAACAAGCCCGAGCGCCCGGTGTTGCGTATCGCCGAGTCGGCCGACGGAACGGAACGACAGATTCAGTTCATATATGAACGTTTCCTTGAGTATGCCATGGCACGTGTTTTCGTTGCCAGGGAGTGCGACAACGGCAAGATGACTGCACCGATACCGCCAGAGGCATACATGCGCCACCTGTCACAGGGTGCTGGTAGCGTAGTATACATGGGCGCGATGCGAAACGCCCTGGCAATAGACATCCTGCGTACAAACGACTTTGGCACAATAGTGTCAATAATGCGCGACCACACTGACAACTACGAGGCCACACTTCTTGTGGGCGAGCTCAACAGCACACTCATTGCCGAGAATTACGAGGAGCACCTGTTTGCACTAATCGACATACTGCTGAGCACCGGCATAGAGAATGGGCAGGCACTGACCGACGAATTCAACAATATAACCAAGCTGATAGACAGCAACAAGGCTACAGAGCAGATAATCGAGAGGCACAAGGAGCTGCATGCAGCACTGCTGCCGGTGATAAGGCTGCGCCAGAATGCTACCATAGCAACACTGAACGGCATGTTCACCACCGACTATTTCAACGAAGGGCTGTACAAGGCCGACCCATACAGCATTCTGTGGCGACTGATGGAGGAGCCTATCGTGGAGGTGAAGAACGACGCCGTGATGTACATATATTACCTGTCGTTGCGCCAGTACACGATGGACGATTCGCCGCTGAAGCAGAACATTGCCGAGCAGATAATCGAACGCATGTATGGCAAGATACTCTCCAAGTCACTTATTGGCAACTTTGCACTGCGCCGCAACCGCAACAGCGCAGTATCATTACTTGAAACGGCAGTAAGACTTACCGTACTGCTCATCATCGACACACTACTATCGAAGAAGGAGGACGGTCACGAACGTGTAGCAATGCTCCTGGAACACATACGTACTATATTCAGCCATTTGACCTACAGGTTCACGCTCATCAGGGTGATGATGCCGTTCCTGCAGTTCGTGATGCGCAAGCAGCTCACATTCCAGTCGGCCTATGTAAACAACATTGTAGAGTACCAGGGATTCTGGGACGACAGTGTTGTAGCCAAAAGTGCCGAAGCCGACAAGTGGAGCCGAGGCGCCATGCGCAACCTGTTGCCGTTCCTGCTGTGCCACACATCGGACAGCAGACGCCGACAGGAGATGGCCGGGGAGTTTGCTGCCATGCGCCCTGCCATTATCAACGGTTACACCACCGGCGACAGCATGAGCTATTTTGTACTCGAGCGTATTATGGTGATTATGGGCGTTGCAGACTGGCAGAACATACGCGACATTGCAGCCACCGTATTCGAGGAGTGCCGCCAGAGCGAGTGGCGAGACTACACACAGATGTCACTGCTGTACAGTTTGTACCAAACAGCCGTATACTCGCCTTTCAACCGCGAACTGCTTGACATGTATGCACGCGAGGCCGAAGACTGGACACTGCGCACAACAGGTTTCTTCAAAGCCCGCAACAGCCACAAGGCAAACACTCTTGGACTCTACAAGCGAAATGTGATAAACTGGTATGCGGTGATGTACTGCACCCATTCGACCGATGGCAAGCCGCTTGAAGGAGACGGGCGTTGCGTGCCACTGTTCTATAACATGATTGACCGTGCCATTGCCAAAAATGACAAACAGCTGCTGTTCCACCTCATTGAGAACATCTCGGAGTTGGTATCGGACTTCGGCTACATACACACGGCGCTCGATCTGCTGCTGCACATAATGAAGGCATACGACACTACTGCGAAGGTAGAGGAACTCGACAAGGTGGTTGTGAATCGCGACGGCATATACACACAGACATTGGTATCGTTGATTGGAAATGCGCTCAGCACCGCCAAGAATTATTTTGCCGACGAGGTGAACAGTTTCATCAAGCGCGACATTGTGGGACTCAGTTTCCCCGGTGTCGCCAAATACAGGGAGCAGATTCTCTCGTACAACCCGAGCGGCGAGACACTGTCCGACCTCTTCACCCACAAATTCGGAAACTTCCTCATGTGGTCACTGCTCCACGAACCTGCTGTCGAGAAATTCTCTATTAATGCCATGGAGAGAGCAGAAGGCGCAAAGGATTGTTTCGAGTGGTTCGACAAGGTTATCAGATTATTATTCAAAGATATGTTTAACGCAAAAGTATGAAAAAGGTGATTTTGATTGTAACAATGGTACCAGTTCTTGTCCTGGTGTGGTTTGCCGCATCGTTTTTACGTGGCGCCTTCACCGCCAAGCGGACATCGACAGAGAAACTGATAATTACCGCCCACAGAGGCGGCGCCAAGTTGGGAGCAGAGAATTCGCTCGAATGCATTGCCAAAGGCATGGCCGCCGGTGCCACATCAATTGAGATTGACGTGCACATCACGGCCGACAACCGCATTGTTGTGTGCCACGACCCCACAGTGGACCGCACCACTAACGGCTGCGGAGCCATTAACGACATGACGCTTGCACAAATAAAGGAACTGCGTCTGCTTGAAAGCGGCAAGTCAAGATGGCAACGTCTCACCGGCGGTACAAACCCGGTTACCGAACAGCAGATACCGACTTTGGAGGAGGTGCTGGAGCTGATTGACGGACGCATGGAGTTGCTGCTTGAGATTAAGCGCAAGAATGGCAACAATCAGGGCATTGAGGCACGAGTTCTGGAGATTCTGAAGCAGCATGACGCACTCCCGTACACAACAATCCAGTCGTTCGACGACAGTGTACTCGAGGCACTTCATGCACTGGACAGTTCACTGAAACTCGAAAAGTTGCTCTTCTGCAAGCTCATTGGAATACCGGTTATCTTCGACGGTACATTCAGCCGTTTCTCGCCACAGAAGTACAGCTACATACGCTCATTCAACTTCTTCAACAAGGGATTGTCAAAGTCGCTATCGGAGTATCTGCACAAGAACGGATACCGCACACGCATATGGACACACAACGACCCTACGAGTATCCCCGACATTGAATTGGAAGGCGTGATAACAGACCGCCCCGACCTGTTCTGAAGAAGCTCAATGAGAAATAGAAAAGCATCAGGCCATCCGTTTACCGACGCATGGCCTGATGTTTATACTTTAAATCGCCGTACTTCTCATTCATTCGAGGTGAGGTTGTTCTTGACACCGCTCAACATAGTGTTGATATATTTTATTATTGCGTCATCCTTGGATATGAACCCTATTTCATCGGTTGAATATTTGCTTGGGAAAGCAAATATTGCCTTTTCGTTCCCATCAATGTCAACCATCCAGCAACACATCATTATACTCTCGTTTATCGGCAATATTTCAATAGTGGATTGCAGCTGCAACATATCTGACACACAAGTTGTCATTTGCTGATAAAGTGAAAGATAATCGGCATATCTTATTTCATCCAACGGTTTGCCCATGTAATGAAGTTTCAGACTGTCCAAATTCTTACATAGCTCATTGACTATACATTTGGTACTGTTATCATATATTGAATCTTCGGCAAGTTTTGTATTCTGCATCTTGCTCAATGCTCTTTCAAATTTTTCTCTATTGACAACCTTGTTTGCCGCAAAGTGATACTCAAGCATATAATTCTCCAGAGACTCCATGCGGTTTCTTTTTTTGCCTTTACCCTTGATAATATTCATGACAGCCAATCTGTCGGCTTCATCGTCAAGGTTGTATTTACCACCAAAATATTTTTTCATTATCGGTCCGGTACTGTCCATATAACACCGGAACGACGCCGTATCACCTAACTGAATCATCGATCTCAACTCTTTTCTGTAAGACAACTGCACATCGGATGGGATGAGTTCGTCGGTCACCATCTGCTTGAATTGTCTGCCATCGTGTTTATAGTGCACAAGGGTGATGTTACAACCATTATTCGACAAATCGAGTAGATTTCTCATCAACTTCTTGAATTCCGACGGATTACTGAGGACGCCATAATGCAGGACATCCTCAAAGATAATTACCGTATCATTAATATGCGATTTCACATTAGAGACCATTGCATCGGCAAGCAGGTTATTGATATTGCCGATATATTCAGGGAAAATACCAAGATAACGGGTAGACAACGAATTCTCTATCTCGGTAAAATTATCGACAATGGAATCGAGCGAATGCTGCATTCCGACAAGATTATTGGTTACCACCTCGGTCTCCCTGCTATTCTCTATCGACTCATAGGAGAAAAACAATATGGAAAGAAACAGTGCAAAACTTGCACTGTTTGAAATAACCGTGAATGACTTGCTGAATTTTTTCCAAAAACCGTTCATGACATTATTTTTTAGAACATGACAAAACTATAACAAAAATAAACAAAATGCAAACAATAGTTAAATTAGACATGTTCCCTTACCGACTTGCCTTAAAAAGAGGGAATACCATTGCCATTTGTCCAAACTCTTTTGCTAACTTTGACAACAGGATAACAACCCGACCGAAAGTATGATAGAGCATCTTCTGCAGCCGTTGGTATGTGAGCGGTTCAATAGCGACCCGCGTTACCGTGAAGGACACTTGCGTGTAGTCAACGCACTACCCCACAGGCAAGTGCTCGGGCTCCATAGCCCCGAAATGAAACAGCTTTCCAAACAGATTTCAAGCAACGGGTGCTATATTACAAGTCCTGACGGTTCACACAAAAAATGCGCCACCGCCCAGCAAGTAATACAATGCTTTGAAGCAGCCGCAAGCGACACCCTTTGCTATGAGGAGACCGTCATTTGGGGATTCTTGATAAACCTTGAAAAGTGCACATTCAAAGAGCGCATAGCAATGCTTGAGCGCTACGTTCCCGTGCTCGACAATTGGGCCGTTTGCGACTCATACTGCGCCAACGCAAAATGGATGGCACGCGCTGACAAGGATGCGCTATGGACATTCCTGCAAAAATATTTCGCTTCGGAGCACGAATTCGAAGTGCGTTTTGCCATTGTTGCAGCAATGACATATCTTATGGAGAAGGAGTGGTTGCATAGGATTTTCGGGCAATTTGACAATCTCGATTTTGCACACATAGAATCGGATTACACAACCGCAAAAGGCAAGCCCAAAACGGCACAACAGGGAACAGTACCAGGCGCTGCGCCTTATTATGTGCGCATGGGAGTTGCTTGGCTCATGGCAACGGCATTGGCAAAGTTTCCCGAGCTGACAAAAACGTTTGCCCGCTCTTCGCACCTGCCCGACGATGTCATAAGACTATACATACGCAAGGCTCGCGAGTCGCTACGCACCCGCAATATGCCGGCGTTGTAAAGGCACCCGCATAAGGAATGGGCAAAGCAGCGAAATGCCATTTACGGCTAATACACCTTTGAAATATTTGTTTTTCTCACAATTTATTAATACATTTGAAGAAAGAAACAAAAGCACATAAATATTCTACACCTTTTAATTTAAGACACACAAGTATATACTATGGATTTTATTTTGGCAATTATTTTGGGAGTGGCATTGGGAGTGTTCATTGGCTATGTTGTTGCGCGTGGCAGGAGCAAGGGGGCACAGGATCAGGTTGACAAGTTGCTGTGGCAGCTTGAGAACGAAAAGGCTAATGCAGAATCGGCATCATTGAACTTTCAAAAGCAGCTTGAGAATGCGAAAGCAGAGGCAAAGGAATTGGTGAATAACATAAAAGCTGACTGTGAAAAGCGCATTGCAGAGGCGAAGGAACAGATTGAGAACGCGAAGGCTGAAGCGAAAGAACAGATTGAAAGCATAAAAGCCGACTGCGACAAGCGCATTGCCGAGGTTAAGGCCGATGCCGAGAAAAAGGCTCAGGAGGCGATGGAGGCATTGGAGCAGAGACATGAACAAGCCAGAAAGGCACAACAGGAGCTCTTCGAGGAGACAATGAACAAGGTAACGGCACAAGTGAAGAGTGCAACCGACGACATGCTCAAACAGCGCCAGAAGGAGTTCGCCGAGTCGAGCAACACGAACCTGGGACAGATTGTAAACCCGCTGCGCGAGACAATCGAGAAGATGAAACAGACCATGAGTGAGAGCACACTGAAGCAGACCGAGTTGAGCAGCGAGATGAAAGCAAACCTGGAGAATATGATGAAGCATAGCGCTGCAGCCAAGGAGAGCGCCGATGAACTTGCACGTGTATTCAAGCACAGGAGCAAGGTACAGGGCGACTGGGGAGAGCGCGTACTCGACGAGTTGCTCACATCGCAGGGACTTACACAGGGGGTACACTATGACATACAGACCACAATACGCGATGCTGCGGACAATGTGGTGAGAACAGACACCGGCGGCAACCTGCGCCCCGATGTAATACTGCACATTGACAACAACCGCGAAATCATCATTGACTCAAAGGTGTCGCTCACTGCATTCATCGACTATGTGAATGCCGAGACCGAGGAGGAGCGTCAGAAGTATCTGAAGGCGCACATAGATAGTATACAGAAACACGTAAAGGAACTCTCAAAGAAGGACTACTCATCGTACATAAAGGCGCCTAAGGTAAAGATGGACTACGTGATCATGTTCGTACCGCACACCGGCGCACTATGGACAGCACTGAACGCACAGCCCGACCTGTGGCGCAAAGCTATGGAGATGAACGTGTTCATTGCCGACGAGCAGACCCTCTTTGCCGCACTGCGAATGATTAACCTCACATGGACACACATCACGCAAACCGAGAACCACAAGAAGGTGTATGAACTTGCGAACGAAATAATTGAGCGAGTGGGCATGTTCATGGAAAGCTATGAAAAGATAGGCAAAGCAATTGGTGATGCACAGAAAGCATATGACGATGGTGGCAAGAAGCTTGCGCCTAAAGGACAGAGCATCCTCACCACCTGTGCAAAGCTTACCCAACTTGGCGCAAAGCAAAGCAGCAAACACCCGATAAGACAGATTGAGGGAGTGACAGAGATTGAATAATCGGATATGGGACTGGTTGACATTGGAAACCGGCAAGAGCTGTACTTGGGCGACGAGAGCAGACCGGATGTCCAATAAAAGCCGACGATTGTAGATACCTCAACAACATTACAGACACACCTTGAAACAGAATCCCCCAACGGGATAAAAACGTATAATAATGAAAGAATATGTTGCTTCAAGCACAAGATACGATGCGGCAGACAAGGTTTATCGCCGATGCGGCAACAGTGGAGTGCTGTTACCTAAGGTGAGCCTTGGATTCTGGCAGAATTTCGGTGCCGATGCATCGTACGACAATGCGCGCGCCATTGCGCGCCTTGCATTCGACAACGGCGTGACCCACTTTGACCTTGCCAACAACTATGGTCCGCCACCGGGAGCTGCCGAAGAACTGGTGGGGCGCATGCTGAAGGATGATTTTGCCACACACCGCGACGAGCTATTCATTGCCACGAAAGCGGGATATGACATGTGGGCTGGGCCTTATGGCAGCTGGGGGTCGCGCAAACATCTGATGGCAAGCCTTGACCAGAGTCTCGGACGCATGCAACTCGATTATGTCGACCTCTTCTACATACATCGATACGACCCGGTGACACCACTCGACGAAACGCTGCAGACGCTTGTGGACATTGTGCACGCAGGCAAGGCACTATATATAGGTATCTCGCGATGGCCGCTCCATGCGCTCAAATACGCAAATGAATTCCTGCGCAAGCAGGGTGTCCCACCACTCATTTTCCAAGGGCGCCTGAACCTGCTCGACAGAGCTGTTCAAGAGGAAGGCGTGCCTGCATACTGCAAGGAGCAGGGAATGGGTTTCATCTCCTTCTCGGCACTTGCACAGGGATTACTGACATCGCGCTACCTTGGAGGTATACCAAACGATTCACGCATGGCACGCGGCGGTTCGCTGCAGCTGGAGAAACTGTCGGCCGAGCTATTGGAATACCTTAATTCACTTAATGCCATAGCAGCCGGGCGCGGCGAATCGCTGGCAACAATGTCGCTTGCATGGGTACTTGCACAGGAGGGAGTGACATCGGTGCTTGTGGGAGCACGCACCCCCGAACAGTTTGCCGAATCGCTTCGGTGCATAGAAACGTCACTTGAGATTTGTGCAGAACTACCACTCTACGCCCATAAGGTATTTTAAAAACCGGACACCATAGACACAAGTGGGGCGGCCTATCGGCCGCCCCACTTGCTATAATCATTCAAGATTCCGTCAATAGACCATCACCTTTTCACCATTCACCACATAAACTCCTGCAGGCAATGCAATTCTTGTTGTACCGGCATTTACACGTACATTGCGTACAAGGCGGCCATCAACTGAGTAGACTGCGACATCCTGCGCCTGAAGTGCTGTAACCTTTATACAATCGCCACCCTTGACCGAGAAAGTCGCATAGACATCGGAAATACCAGTTGCCTGACTGAAGGTAATCTTCACGTCATCGAAACGGACTTCCTCGTTATTGCCATCAACAGCGTATGCATTGACAACCTCAATTGCACATGCATCCTCTTCAATAACCGACGTCGCGTTAGCTTCAAGGTTTACAATCACATCGTCACTATTGCCAAACGTGCCGTTTTCCTCAGAATAAACCACAACACGATAGGTGTTCATGTCGAGCATCTCGTAAGTGAATTTATGCAAGGCCAAAGCATCGGCAGGCAAAATGTCATTGATAAACACACCATCGGGCACCTTGACATCGAACTGTATTGCTGTATAATTCTCACCACTGTGTCGCATGAGATTCAATGGCACAATCACATCTTCGCCAAGCGCAAGCACGGCATCATCACCATACAGGACACCAGCTGCAAGCGGCGTTCCGTAGGCATACATTGCCGATGGTGCTTCGGCCATCAAAACCTCGCCGGCTGCAACTTCCGCATCAGCAAGGTCAATGTAACCGTCGGAATTCACATCAGCCTTCGCCTCGCTGAAGCGTTTGTAAACATCACCCTGCAAATAGGCTGCTATCAAAGCCACATCGTGCACCGTCAACTGGTTGTTGAGGTTAACATCGCCCGGTATGGTATAGATGAGATCATTTACATCAAACTCATCAAGGTTATTGTATATGTAGTTTGCACGGTCGGCAACCCACTGCTTTGCACGGTCACGGTCCTCCTCGCTGAATCCGCAATAATAACCCCACTCGTCGGCATTGTTCCTGAATGATGTCTTTGCAAAATTGTAGTAGCTGTCAATATAATCGTGCAATTCTGCTATTGAGTTATTGGATACAAACTCTTTCCATACATTGTAATAGTATCTCTTGAATATCTCAATGTTTGTCAGGTCTTCCCAGAATCTGTATGCTTCCATTGATGTCTTTATGACACTTGATGTTGTTCCCGTATAGCAGTATGAGCTTCCGTTCTCATAGTCGAATCCCCAGTCGAAATCCCACAGAGGGCCGAATGTAATCTTGCCATCAGCAGCACTCTCATCCTTAAAATAGTATGTACTCTTGGGGTGATTGATTTCCTGGTTGAGAACAAGGTCATTGGTAAGGAAGAAACGGGCCGTCGCATCTACATCCATCACCTCCTCCAAACCTTCGCCCATATACACGGCCTCTTGCATCTCACGCGAATCCTCAAGTATTGCAGCACGGCGCGCCTTGGCGTAATCAACATCCTCCATCTCTGCAAGATCGGGCTCAGCTACCTTGACCGGCAAATTATAGTTTCCTGTACGATATATGGGTTCATCAGTGCTGCCGTATGTATCCAATTCTACCAGATAAGCAAGTTCTTCGTCCAGATCCACACTATTGTTCGCCATGCCCACCTTCTCTGTGAACATATAGCTACCCATATAACGGCCGTTCATATACAACTCAACGGGGATAATGTGGTTGACATATTTAGCGCCTGCCATCTGACCAATCTTCATGGCAATGGCATTTGCCATGAGCGAGCCCTTCTGCGCATTTGCCAACAACACCCAACTCTTTCCCTTGGTTAGACCAAAAGGTTTCACCTTTTCGGCAAACTTAAGGCGATAAGGTTTCTTGCTTGCGCTCCATGATGAGTTTCCGCGGCCTTTTATTTGCACAGAATCCTCAAAATCATCATACACGCCATAACCTGTTATCTTGAAGTTTGCATCAAGATAATAATCCTTACTTGTCACGAACATACCATTGTCTATGTCTACATCAATGCGCGGAACACGACCGACAATATCTGTAAGCCAATTAACTTTAACATTATATACCCTGCCGAAGGGGACACGGCGGTTCTCATACACTGCATCCTGTATCTTTACCGGCTCCTCGGTCGTTTCCTCGACAACCTTATACACGCACAACTCGGAAAGGACAAAATGATTCTTTGCATACTCGCCGCTTGTCTGCAGAATTCTTAAATGAGAATACTTATTACCTAACGGAATTGTGGGTGTTGTGTATTCTTGACCGGTTCCGCCGGTTGGCATATTGTCGGCAACATAATCCAATGTACGGACAAGCGTCCAAGTATATCCGTCGTTGCTTGCATAAATCTCCCAGACAAGGGGATTGTAACCACGCTGCGGACGGCACTTATAATAGAGTTGAATCTTTTCCAGCGCCTCGGGTAGTGCGATATCTATATATGTGTTGACATTCACTGTCGCGTTGTTTGCATTGCCCCATGTAGAATGGAATATCGTATTGGGGTTACCATCAAGCAGATTTTCCAATCCCTCATTGCTTGAAGAGGAGGGCTTGTTGGTATAAAGCATTTCGGCAGTCAAATCAACCTTCACAGTTTCACCGCTGACCGAAGGTGTTGTCCAGATTTCATCCTGCACCTTGACATTCCTGATTATGTTATAGCCCGGATATGTTACTTTATAAGCAACTGTTCCTGCAAAACTTTGACATGTCTCTTTGCTGACCTGCAACACGGTATCAACATAGGCCACAGCCCTGTCATCACTCAATTGGAAACTTGCAGTGAGCCACTTGCCAATAGCGTTGACACTGAGATTGATACTGCTAGTGATATCCGCACATTCAACATCCACATTAAGCGTGGGGTTATACTTGTTGTTGAACTTGAACGAAGTCATCTCAGGCAACAATGGACCTACAACCGAAACACTGTCATACTCGTTACTGGTGTAGTATTCTGTCTCGCCACCGGCCAAAGGGAAATAGACGGTGCCGTTTGTTGTATAGTATTCACCATCAAGTGCATCAAGCTGATAGGCATCAATGTCACCATTTGAAAGATACACATATACGACATCACCCTCGAGCAAATCTTCCTCGGGTTTCTCCTCTTCTTCACCACCACCCGATTCGCCTGATTCCTCAATTTTTGTGGCAAGGAACTGCTCGATTTCGCGTTCTAGCTGAGTGTAAATTGCAACATACTGATCGGCGCTGTATGTACCGGCCTGTTCCTTTGCTCCTGAAACGGTAGAGAGGATTCCCGTGAGTATCGTACGCGAACTTTCGGGATAAGTACCGGCCTTGTAAGGGAGTTGGCTGAATATTGAATTTGCAAGCAGAGTCTGTGCCTGCGCCTCATATACAGACAGACCGACAGCCATGTAATTCGAGAGTGAGATGAACAGTTTCTCCTTTGCAGACATAATGTCGGCAATACTTGTCATGTACGGTATACTCTGACTTACATAATCAAGTGTTGAGCGCAAAGCATTATCCTCACCGGCGGTACAGTAACCATCGTGATTGCCATACGCCATCAGATACGTACTTGCCTCGTTGATTATGGCATTAAGATTATTCTGTGCCAATTGAGGCACTGTTACCCAAAGGTCCTTTACCTTTGAAGCATCAAGCACGGCCTTATATATTGACCAGTTGAATGCAGCAGGCAAAGCAAAACCCTGTGTATAATCACCATCCTCAAGCGCCTCTTTATGAGGGAGGTCAAAGGTCTTCATCTTTGAATTTGTTCCGTCACGAAGTTCTGCCCCGACATACAAGGT
This sequence comes from Bacteroidaceae bacterium, assembly GCA_045634305.1. Classification (GTDB taxonomy): domain Bacteria; phylum Bacteroidota; class Bacteroidia; order Bacteroidales; family Bacteroidaceae; genus HGM04593. The sequence continues at coordinate 93,506 of JAZQZZ010000044.1, forward strand.
AACGGGACCGTAAGAATTTTCACCGTCGTACTGCATCTCAAAATAACCGCCATCAATGGCTGTAATCTTTACATGAGCGGCATTACCAAGTTCGTTGGTACTGTATTGCCAACCATTGGCTCCGTTGAACTGTGAAGACGAGTTTTCAAGATACCTGCCAACAACAGGCCAATAGACAATATAACGGTCATCGCCGGCCGGTATGAGTTGCATCACATGGAGTGCAGACGGTTCAACGTCACCTTCCTCGGCAAACTGCATATATACAGGACCACTGCCTTTGTATGTATAACCGCCTTCTGTCGTAAAACTTTTGACAGAGTTACTACGCAATACAAAAAGTTGGTTCTCGGCAGCAAGTTCCGCAACACCGGAAACAGCATCGCCTAGTTCAAAACCGTCACCTGCCGATGAAGGCGAATAATCAGTTCCAAGTGTTATTCCAACAACTGTAGGGCTGTTCTTAGGCTCTCCAAGACGCGTTGTCCACTCTATGAAGAAAGAATCGACACTTCTTTCAAGGGCGAGTTCCACGTAGTGATAATCACTGACAGCATTGTATGAAGCCCACATTGAGTGAAAGTAGGTCTTTATATTACTGTCGGACAATCCCGGAAGGCCGGCGCCATCGGTGCTACTCCAAGACAGAGAGTTGTGGTCAGCATTTGACGATGCTGTATAAGGCACAATCATGCCATTCCTGTCATATATTTTCAGTTCCGACAGAGCAAAAGTAAAATTATTGCCATTAGGCATTTCATTGTTCTTTGTGCCAACAACCGTCATGCGCACTTTATCGGTTGTTGTACCCGGAGTAAGCAATTCTGAATTGAACTGATAATACTCACTACCATTGTAATCCTTCAGTACACCAGGCAAACCATCAACACCTGAGAGCGTGACAGACCAGTTTTGGGCATTGACACCCACTATTGCCGAAAAAAGACATACCAATGAAAAAAGGAATCTCTTCATATTGCCGTATTATTTTGTTTCATATTGATTGGTCACAGCCTTATCTCTTATGAGATAAGCCTCCAATATGCAAAGAAACAAAATATTCATCTCCTTTCAAAAAAAATGTACTTTTTTTTAATAGACGCAACTTTATAATCAACAAAAGTGAAAAAACAAAGGGTCGGATACAGAAAAGCAGAAAAGCGTGCACGTAATAAATATTTTGGTCACATTTTTTGTTTTTTTACAAAAATTGCGTACCTTTGCAACGCAAAACAGAGCGGGATGTAGCTCAGCCCGGTTAGAGTACGCGTCTGGGGGGCGTGTGGTCGCTGGTTCGAATCCAGTCATCCCGACAAAGAGAAATATTTGATTTACAACGCATTAGGAGTAGATTGGATATTTCTCTTTTTTGTTATTTGACGATTCAAACGAAATATCAGAACTGCGACTGACAAAGTTTAAATGCCATAAAATACCAAGATCTTTTATCTTTAAAAAATGAGTAAAAAAGCCAAGATTATAATTATTTCAATATGCCTGATAGTCATTGGAATTATTCTTTTCCCGAAGAATTTTGAATTCCACAAACAGAGTGAAAGAGCGGGTATTATTGAAATACCGGACTCTATCTATGATTTTGCACAACAATACGTACAGTCAACAGACGCCGCCGGTATTTCGCGTGACTGCGCCAAAGCAACATGCAAGTTGCTAAAATTTTCATTCAACCAGGATATCCTGTTTAAGAACAAAGTATCGAAAGCGCACTGCGTTACATATGCAAGATTATGCGCAGCGCTGTGCAACAGGTACTATAAAGAACATGGAATAGATGCAGAAGCAATACCAGTTGTCGGCTATATCACAATAAACGGTATAAACACCAGCAATGTACTGACATCAATAGTACCTGAAAAATATGAACATAATTTTGTCAATCACGATGTGGTGGAAATCAGGAGCAAGGGCAAAAGAGTGTGGTACATAGATCCGTCGGAGCGGGAGTTTACCGGTATTGCACGTACATATCGTTAAAAGAGCATGGCCCGGCTGGGCTGCTATTATAAACTTAAGGAAACTTTTCAAAATATTTGTCATTGCCGGTGTGCGGCAGGGGCAGATTGTATCTTGTTGTTTAACCTTTAATCGGTTTTTGACTATGGAAAAGTTTCCTTGTTATGAGTATGTGGCCGGCTCTTCAGCAGACGGCAAGTTGAGAATGGCAAAGCATTGTGCCAATGCTTTCATTGAGTCGCACCGCGATTTCATCCACGGGACAGGCGGCGTAAAGCGCTACCACGAGTGGTTGGCGCTTGGTGCCATGTGTGAAGAATTGTGTCTCGACATAGAGGCCATGAATGCCTATATGGAGGTGTTTGACCATGTGATGTGGGACATCAGCATAAGGCTCTCCACCAGTAGACGCCGTCATTTGAGATGGCAGGCCATCGAAGGACTGTTGCGCCTTGCCGGCAGTCCCGAAGAGGTTGTCTGGGAGATATGTTCGCAGATAACCTATGAGTGGAGGAACATTGGCTGACAAAGGCTATGGCCCTCATAAAAAATCAGGAAGGAGAAACGCACGCGTTTCTCCTTCCTGATTATCATTGGTTCTGTTGCCTCTTGTCACTATCTATCAACTGCAACAAGCGTTCGATAGCCTCTTCCTCGGGGATATTCTTCTCCACACACTCCTTGCGGCGGTAGAGCGAGACCTTTCCACGGGCGGCACCTACGTAGCCATAGTCGGCATCGGCCATCTCGCCCGGGCCGTTGACTATACAGCCCATGACGCCTATCTTCAATCCCTTGAGGTGAGCTGTGGCAGCCTTTATGCGCGCCAAAGTACCCTGCAGATCATACATTGTGCGGCCACAACCGGGGCAGGCAATATACTCGGTTTTGCTTATGCGGGCACGGGTGGCCTGCAGTATACCGAACATTATTGAGTTCAGTTCCGCGGCACTGCTTGAAGGATTCTCGAGCCACAAGCCGTCGACAAGGCCGTCGATGAGCAACACGCCCAAATCGGCTGCCGCCTTTATGCGCAACGACTCGACCGACGGTTCGTTGTATGCCCTGCGTATGATTACAGGAGCGTCAATACCCTCAACCATCAACTTGTGTACCAACGCACGCAGTTCGCCAACAGGATTTGCATGGGTTGTCGAAGCCACTATTGCGATGTTCGCAAGCGATTTCAGTTTTGCAATATTCCCGGCAGTAAGGTCTTTGTACTCTACTGCAACGAACCTGGTATCTTTGGCATTCTCCAAAGTTGTAACAGGCACAAGGTCTGCAACAATATCAGGAGCGATATCCTTGTCATCGACATCGCCTCCTACAACCACAGGGAGATTATCTCCACCAATTATACCAAATTCTTTTGTCTTGCGGCGCACCGGCTCTTCGTAATTGAACGATGGAGCTACCACAGCCTCGACTGGCGCATGACCTGCACGGCAAGAAACATAATCGGCAAGCTGCTTTGCCACCGGGATTTCATTCTCAGGAGCCTCGGCAAGCGACACACGCAGTGTGTCACCTATTCCATCGGCAAGCAATGCGCCAATACCTACGGCACTCTTTATGCGACCGTCCTCGGCATCACCGGCCTCGGTAACACCAAGATGCAACGGGTACGATATACCCTCCTCAGCCATCACTCGTACAAGACGGCGCACTGTTGTCACCATCATAGCTGTGTTACTGGTCTTTATTGAAACCACCACGTTGTTGAAGTTCTCATCGCGACAAATGCGCAGAAACTCCATACACGACTCCACAACGCCCGATGGGGTATCGCCATAACGGCTCATGATGCGGTCACTGAGCGAGCCGTGGTTCACGCCTACACGCACAGCCTTGCCCTCGGACTTGCAGATATCGAGGAATGCCACGAAACGCTCACGCAAGCGTTTGAGTTCATCGGCATACTCGACATCGGTATAATCGATATGCTTGAATGTACGCGCGGTATCGACATAGTTGCCGGGATTCACACGCACCTTGTCGGCATAACGCGCTGCTGTATCGGCCACGCCGGCATTGAAATGCACATCGGCAACAAGCGGCACACGGCAGCCACGCGCAAGCAACTGCTGCTTGATATTGCCAAGATTAACCGCCTCGCGGTTACCCTGAGTGGTCAGACGCACCAATTGACCTCCACGCTCAACAATGCGAAGCGTCTGCTCCACACTGCCTTCGGTATCCATAGTACTGGTATTGGTCATTGACTGCACGCACACAGGGTGCGCGCTGCCTATGAGCACATCACCGACAGCAACCTCAACCGTCGCACGGCGATTATAGTTGAAAATGTTTATATCAGTTTGTCTTGTATTCATATTTGAGTTCCTTGAGCTCTTCGTTCGCTTTCTCTATCTTTTTGCACAGATTGCTCTTATAAGCAGCAAGACGCTCGGCAAGCTCGGCATCGGCAAGCGACAACATTTCAACAGCCAGAATGGCGGCGTTGAGCGATGCATTCACGCCAACTGTTGCCACCGGAATACCCGGAGGCATCTGAACGATTGCAAGCAGTGCATCCATTCCGTCGAGCGTGCTGTTGATGGGCACACCAATCACAGGAAGAGTTGTACTTGCAGCAATTACACCGGGAAGATGAGCTGCCATACCTGCAGCAGCAATTATCACCTTTACGCCACGCTCCTTTGCACCCTTTGAAAAGGCCTCTACAGCCTCGGGAGTGCGGTGAGCCGAAAGGGCGTTCACCTCAAAAGGCACCTTCATCTCGTTAAGGAAATCTGTTGCTTTCTTCATTACAGGCAGATCTGATGTACTGCCCATTATAACACTTACTATTGCTTTCATATTCTGTTTTGGATTTTATTATTCGTTTTCAGCTTTATCACGGTCTTTCCTTTATCACTCCCTTGCGGTAGGCATAAAGCAGGCGCTCAAGGTCGGCAATCTTCACCATAATTCCACGGCCTATGTCGGTATCGCGCACCTTTTCGCGCTCACCTACAATTTCAACGATATTTATTGTACCGGCAATATCCGTTCCGTTAAGGATAGCCTCTTCGGTCGATGTAAAGGGAGTCAACTGCACCAGTTCAAAGCCACGGCTGTGATATACAAGCGTATATCCCGCAATACCTGTACGGTTGTGGTAAATCTTTGAGAAACCGCCATCGATGACCATAAGACGGCCATCGGCCTTGATTGGCGTTTCGCCTTTGAACACGCGTACAGGCACGTGACCATTGATGATGTGACGGTGATTTCCCTTGACGCCGAACTCATCGAGAATATAGTCGCAGACCTCGGCATTGTCGCGCAGAATGTAGTACCATCCTTTGGGTTCTTTCTGCACTTCCTTGTCATCTAGCAGATAGCGCTCGAATGTAGCCATCTTTGCCTTTCCGAAAAGAGGAGACTCGGGACCACACCACAGGTACCAGAAGAAGTCGGCATACTTTTCGCGTGTGACCTCATCGACATCACTGTCAAAGGCGGTACGTGCCATGCGCTCTACCTTCTTCATCAGTTCCTTGCCCTTCACCGGCACGCCGTCAAAGACAACCTCGCGCATTGTACCGTCCTCGTTGATGGGCACGGCTGCATGGAACATGAGGTTAGAGTTATATATCACGAACATACCGCCACGCATGAGCAGGCAGTTAACGTGGCTCTGCAAACGCTCACTGCGCATGAACGAGTGACGCAAACGGTCTATAACATCCTGCTCCTCGGGAGTGAGGGCATAGGGATTCTCAGGGTCAAGTGTAGGCCACAACTTATCACCAAGCTCATACTCCTTGCCATCGATGGTTATTATGCCGCGCTCCTTGTCAATGAACTCCATGAGGCAACGGTCCATCATATTCCACTCGGGATGCTTCATCGCAATCTGTCCCGAGAGTTTGAACTCTATTACAGAGATTGCCTTATGCATCTGCGCAATGAGGCGTACATCCTTCTCGTTGAAGTTTGTGCGTTCCTCATCCACACGTGGCTGATAGATTGTACAAGGATCATCGGCATACTGCTCCATTGCAAAGGTGGCAAGCGGAACCATATTTATGGCATAACCCTCTTCAAGGGTTGTAGTGTTGGCATCGCGCAACGACAGACGCAGCACGCTTGCAATACAGCAAGTATTACCCGCTGCAGCACCCATCCACAACACATCGTGGTTACCCCAGGTAATATCCAGATGGTGGTAATCGCACAATGCATCCATTATATGATGCGCGCCAGGGCCTCGGTCAAATATATCGCCGAGGATATGCAGACGGTCTACAATCAGTCTTTGTATAAGATAACAGAGAGCTGTTATGAAATGCCCGGCACGTCCTGTACCTATTATGGTGTCGATAATCACTTCCAGATAGGCCTGCTTGTTCTGGTAGTCGTCGCTCTCGTGCAAAAGCTCCTCAATGATATATACATACTCCTCGGGGAGGCTCTTGCGCACCTTTGAACGAGTGTATTTCGATGATACGTTGCGGCACACCACAATCAGGCGGTTCAACGAACGCTCATAATACTCGTCGAGATTGATATCCGACTGCTTAACAAGCTTAAGCTTCTCCTCGGGATAATATATCAGTGTACACAAGTCCTTCTTCTCCTCGGCTGTGATTGTATCGCCGAATAGGTCGTTCACCTTGCGTTTGATATTACCCGACGCATTGCG
>JAZQZZ010000045.1:0-5089 GCA_045634305.1 Bacteroidaceae bacterium
TCTGAAGGGAACGGCATTTGTGGAGATGTGGCATAACTTTGCAGCACTCGGAGTATTTGTTGTAATCTTCAATCTTCTTGCTACCATAACATATAAGAAACAGACATAAAACGACAATGGCTACCGTAATTAAAGGTAGGGTTCGGGTAGTCTCGCCCCATTTTCGGGCAGTTTTTGGGCAGTATTTAGGCAAAAAAAGACCGACTGGACTGCCCAATCGGTCAATGTAAATCGTTGATGTTTAGGATTATATCCTTTGTTAGTCCATTAATACTCCTCTTCGTCAAAGAAAAAGTCTTCTTTGCTTGGGTAGTCGGGCCAAATGTCCTCTATACTTTCGTAAACATCGCCTTCGTCCTCAATTTCCTGCAGGTTCTCAATAACCTCCAATGGCGCGCCCGAGCGTACTGCGTAGTCAATGAGCTCGTCTTTTGTTGCTGGCCATGGTGCATCTTCCAATTTTGATGCCAATTCAAGTGTCCAATACATATCTGATAATGTTTTATTAAGTTTTTGTTAAGTGCGTGCAAAAATAGATTAAATTTATTTATTTGCAAGGCTTTTGCCATATTTTTTCCTCACCATCCTGCAGTTGGCGTTGCAGCATGAACAGATAGTCGGAAAGGCGGTTCATATATACCATTGCTTCCTGTGAAACATTGCACTCTTTGGCAAGGGTGACCATGGCTCTTTCGGCTCGGCGGCAGATGGTGCGGCATACATTGGCACGTGCGGCCTGTTCGCAGCCTGCAGGGAGAATGAAGTTTTTCAATGTCGGCAATGTCTGGCTGATGGTGTCAATCTCCTTCTCAAGCGCTTTAATGTCGTTTTCGCCGACAGGACTCTCCTGGCAATTCTCTTTGGCCAAGTGACACCCGATGGTGAATATGCTGTTCTCTATTTTTACGATGAAATCGATGGTTCTGCTATCATCGAGTGATGCTGCCAACAAACCAAGATGGGCATTCAGCTCATCGAGTGTGCCGTAGGTTTCGACTCTGGGGTGGTCTTTTGCCACTCGTGTGCCGCCGCAGAGTGATGTGCTGCCGTTGTCGCCGGTACCGGTGTATATGGTTGCTTTCTTCATTGCAGAGTTATCTTTTCAGTGTGTAGTGTTGCTTGATTCTCTCCTTGTCAAAAAGGAGTATGCCATAGCTGTACATGTCGTATGTGATGACTGTGGCGCTGTCGCTTGCCAGTTGTCGCCACCATGCCTGCGTGGTTTTGTTGCGGTTTATGCCGTCAACAATTATCATGCTGTTTTTGTTTGTGTGAGGCAATGCGGCATGTATGAATGCTGGGGCATCCTCGGTTGCATCTACAAAAAACATTCCAATCTCTCCCACTTTTCCGATAATTGTGGTGAGTTGTTCTTTGGAATTGGCGATGATGCATCCGTTTTCGTTGAGCAAGGTTCGCATGTCGGTTGTCATTCCTGCCGGTGCCACAGCATAGTGCGCCACGCTTGGCTTTGCCAGCAGCATTGTGCATGCTCCGGCTGCACTCCCCACAGAGATGCAGTTTGCTGGTCTGTGGTAGTTGGTTACACGGAACAGTTCGCGGAAATGCTTACGCCTGCGTCTGTTGCCGCCGATGATGGTATCGAGGGTAGGGTAGGCGTAATAGGGCAGCCTTTCCTTCAACACTTGCGTGACGAAGAAAAAGGACGAGGGGGATTGTATGCCATATCCCCCATTGTGCCTTTTACGGTTTATCCAGTCGCCGAACTTGAGCATTGTCTGCAAAAATGTCTATCAGAGTGAGAAAGCCTCTTTTACCTTCTCTACATAATCGAGCTTCTCCCATGTGAAGAGTTCAACCTCCATGGTTTTGGTCTCGAGATAACGCGATGTGAACACCTTTGTAACCACCTGTGGTGTGCGGCCAACATGGCCGTACGATGCTGTCTCGCTGTAGATTGGGTTGCGCAGCTTCAAACGCTCCTCGATAGCTTTTGGACGAAGGTCAAAGAGTGTCTTCACCTTCTGGGCAATCTCGCCGTCGGTGAGTGCGACTTTTGCTGTGCCGTATGTGTTTACGAACACGCTCACGGGCTCGGCAACACCAATAGCATATGAGAGCTGGATGAGAGCCTCATCGGCAACGCCTGCTGCAACAAGGTTCTTTGCAATGTGACGTGCCGCGTAGGCTGCACTACGGTCTACCTTGCTGGGGTCCTTGCCACTGAATGCGCCACCGCCGTGTGCACCCTTGCCCCCGTATGTGTCAACGATAATCTTGCGGCCGGTGAGACCGGTGTCGCCGTGTGGGCCACCGATAACGAACTTGCCGGTCGGGTTTACGTGGTATTTGATGTCGTCGTTAAAGAGTGCGAGCACGCTCTGTGATGTAATCTTTGCCTTTACGCGTGGCATGAGAATGTTGAGTACATCCTCTTTGATTTTTGCAATCTGTGCTGCATCGGCTGCCAGCTGTGCCTCCTTGCCCTCTTCTGTGGGCAGGATGAAGTCGTCGTGCTGTGTAGATACAACGATGGTGTCAATGCGTACGGGCTTGTTCTCGTCGTTGTACTCAATCGTTACCTGGCTCTTTGAGTCGGGACGCACGTAGGTCATCTCCTTGCCCTCGCGGCGAATCTCGGCAAGCTCGGTGAGGATGAGGTGCGAGAGGTCGAGTGATACGGGCATGTAGTTCTCGGTCTCGTTTGTTGCGTAACCGAACATCATTCCCTGGTCGCCGGCACCCTGTGACATGGGGTCTTCGCGCTCAACGCCGCGGTTGATGTCGGCGCTCTGCTCGTGGATTGCCGAGAAGATACCGCATGAGTTGCCGTCGAACATATACTCGCTCTTTGTGTAACCGATTTTGTTGATTACACCGCGTGCGATATCTTGCAAGTCAACGTATGCCGATGACTTTACCTCACCGGCGATTACAACCTGTCCTGTTGTCACGAGTGTCTCGCAAGCGACCTTTGACTGTGGGTCGAATGCAATGAGCTGGTCAAGAACGGCGTCCGAAATCTGGTCGGCAACCTTGTCGGGGTGTCCCTCTGAAACTGATTCTGATGTGAATAAATATCCCATAGTAGTCTGTTTTGTGCCTCGCTTGTTCCAATAATTTTGTGTAACACGCAAGGCGTAGTTAATAATTTGCTTGTCAAACAAGCCTGATGAAAAACCGTTTGTGGGATATTGAATGCCGGCGAAGTGCCTTTACAAATGCCCTCTGATGGGGCTTTTAGCATTTTTTATCGTGGTTGCAAGCAGTCAAATCTCTCCACACAGCCTCTGTTCAGGCTTTTATCTGGTGCAAAGGTAATGGTTTTTTGTCTATTTGCCCCAATAATGAGGCTGTTTTTTCTTTAATTCAATTTTTTTTAACCATTTTGCACTTGTTGCTCTTTGAGTTCGGCAGTGAGTTCCTCTATACTTCTGCCTGTTGTGGGGTGCAGGACGTGTGCTGCAATCTCTGCCAACGGTTCAAGGACGAAGTCGCGCAGGTGCATCAAAGGGTGGGGGATGGTGAGGCGCGGTGTTTCAATAGTTTCGTTTCCATAGAGCAGTATGTCAATGTCTATGATGCGATCGTGGTATGTGCCACTTATAGATTTTATTGTGCGCCCAAGTTCGCGCTCAATCCTTTCGGTGGTGTCGAGCAGTTGCAACGGTTCAAGCTCTGTCTCAAAGGCAACGGCGCAGTTAAGAAAGGCGTTCTCACTCTGGAATCCCCAAGGTGCAGTCTCAATGAAAGAGGAGAGCGCAGTGTAGTGACCAAGCGCGAGCGATAGGGCTTCTATCGCTCGCGTAAGGTTCTCATTTCTGTTACCTATGTTTGTTCCTAAACCAAGGTATACTGTTGTCATTCCTATCAGTCAATGATGAGCATTGCATCGCCGTAGAGACCAAAGCGGTAACCCTCTTCAAGCGCCACATTATACGCGTTCATGACATTGTCGTAGCCGCCGAAAGCTGTGGTGAGCATGAGCATTGTCGAGTATGGTGCATAGAAGTTGGCAATCATGCTGTCTGCGACCTGGAAGTTGTACTCGGGGAAGATGAATTTGCTTGTCCATCCGTCATACTCCTTGAGCATTCCGCCTGTGAGGGTTGCTGTTTCCAACACGCGTTGTACAGATGTACCCACGGCACAAATTCTGCGTCCCTCGGCCTTTGCCTTGTTGATTGTCTGCACGGCATCGGTGTCCACGCTGATGAGGTCGCTGTCCATCTTGTGCTTTGTGAGATCTTCCACGTCAATCTCACGGAAACTGCCAAGGCCTGTGTGCATAGTAACGAATGCTGTGTCAATACCCTTGATTTCCATGCGCTTCATGAGTTCGCGCGTGAAATGCAGACCTGCAAAAGAGGCTGTTACCGAACCTTCCTTCTTTGCGAAGTAGGTCTGGAAATTCTGCAAATCCTCGGGCTCCTCCTTGCGCAGACGTTTGAAATCCTCGGGCAATGGTGCTACGCCAAGTGCAAAAAGAGCTTTCTTGAATTCGTCGTGTGGGCCGTCGTAGAGGAAACGGAGTGTGCGGCCGCGTGATGTGGTGTTGTCGATAACCTCGGCAACCATTGAGTTGTCTTCGCCAAAGTAGAGCTTGTTGCCGATACGTATCTTACGGGCAGGGTCCACGAGTACGTCCCACAAGCGGAACTCCTCATTGAGTTCGCGCAGCAGGAATACTTCAATGCGGGCTCCTGTCTTTTCCTTATTTCCAAAGAGACGTGCGGGAAACACACGGGTGTCGTTGAAGAGGAAGGCGTCACCCTCTTCGAAATAATCAAGCACGTTCTTGAAAAGGCGGTGCTCTATTTCACCGGTCTTCTTGTGTACGACCATCAGTTTAGAGTCGTCGCGGTGGAAGGTGGGCTCCAGTGCGATACGCTCTTCGGGAAGTTTGAATCTGAATTGTGAGAGTTTCATACTGTATATATGTGTTTATTATTTATATTCTGTCAGGGGTTCATGCATTCTCGCTGCTATCGGTACACTCTACGCCTTCGAGCCATTCGGTGAAGGCCTCGATGCTCATGCAGTGGGCCAGTGTAGTTTCGCCCACGCGTGTACGCTCCAGTCCTGTGAGGTGGGCGCCGCTCTGCAGTGCCTCGCCAATGTCGCGTGC
>JAZQZZ010000046.1:0-13906 GCA_045634305.1 Bacteroidaceae bacterium
CAACAACGAAGCAAGCATTGAACTGCTGGAAGATAGGTGCGCTAACCTCTGTAACAGCAGGGAGTGAGTTATACTTGTAAACCAATCCGCAAACCGCAGCGGCAACAACGACACCGGCAATGCTCTTACCCTTGGCTGTAGCACTCTGGAAGAGACCGAACAGACCGTACACGATGAAGATTGCAAACACGAGGTTTGTAACGTCGAATGCCATGCTCTGGATGCCTGTTGATGATGTTGCGGTATAGTCACGGGCAAAGAATGTCAGTGTAGAACCGTTCTGGTGGAATGCCATCCAGAAGAAGATAACCACAGCAAACACAAGGCAAAGGCAAATGATACGCTCCTTTGTCTGCGCAGGAGTAAGCTGCTCTTCTACGACCTCTGTAGCGCCCTTTGCTGCAACCTTAGCACGGTCGGCGTGAGCGAATGTGCTACGGAATGCGTAATAGATGATGATAGAAACAATAAGAGAAACGCAAGCAACAGCAAATGCAAAGTGATAAGAATCGGCCTTAGAAACGCCATACTCAGCCTGCATCCAAGCCATGATACCCAGAGCGGCAGCAGCTGCAAACATAGAACCGATGTTGATTGCCATGTAGAAGATGCTGAAACCCTCGTCACGCTTTGCAGCGTACTTTGGCTCGTCGTACAGGTTACCTACAAGCACCTGGAGGTTACCCTTGAAAAGACCGGTACCGATACATACGAACAATAGCGCAAGCACCATTACACCAAGCGCCAGATTTCCGGCACCAAGTGGCAAGGCAAGCAACAGATAGCCCAAGAACATTACGAAGATACCGGTTGTTACCATCTTGCCGAAACCGAACTTGTCGGCGAGCATACCACCGAAAAGAGGTACAAAATAAACCACACCCAGGAATGTAGCCTGGATAGTACTTGAGGTTCCCATAGAGAAACCGAAGTTGTCCTGCAGGAAGAACAGGAACACAGCCAACATGGTGTAGTAGCCAAAGCGCTCACCTGTGTTGGCTAGGGCCAAAGCCCAAAGACCTTTAGGATGTCCGTTAAACATAGATAAAAAATTTTAAATTAATAAATCTCCAAAAATCATGCATCCGAAGCAACGGATGACGTCTGCTACAGGAATTTGCTTTCCGGCACTGCCTATGCTGTCAATTGTCAAGCAAAGAGCCAAAGCCAATCATGAAATATGCGCTATTCCCCATAATCAACCGCAAATATAGATAAAAAGTATTATAAATAGAAAAATTATCCGTTCATTTTCCCAAAAAGTTCAAAACAAAAGTCAATGTAATACATTTTTACACCACAAAAGCGACACATAGCAGCAATTAAAAAGAATATACATAACATTCGCCACAACAAATACCCAAAATGCGCAGATTCTTTTACAAATGACAAAATGTCAAAACAAAAAGCTCGGAAAAAGAAAGGCACAACAACACAGACTTTCGACAAATAAAAGACATTATAGCCGAAACAATTAGAACAAACCGCCCAAGAGCTGTATTTATCCGTTTTTTTATTTGCCTTTTCATGCGTTATATATTATCTTTGCACAATAAATACATTAAAACATTATACAAAATGAGCGACCAAAGATACATGATGCGCGGAGTTTCTGCGTCTAAAGAGGATGTTCACAACGCAATCAAGAACATCGACAAAGGTCTTTACCCAAAAGCTTTCTGCAAAATCATCCCCGATATTCTTGGCGGTGACCCCGAGTACTGTAACATAATGCATGCCGACGGTGCGGGTACAAAATCGTCATTGGCATACCTTTACTGGAAAGAGACCGGTGACCTTGGCGTATGGAAAGGCATTGCGCAGGATGCACTTATAATGAACATCGATGACCTGTTGTGCGTTGGTGCAACCGACAACATTCTCGTTTCATCGACCATTGGCCGCAACAAGCTGCTCATCCCGGGTGAGGTAATCTCGGCAATCATCAACGGAACCGACGAACTGCTTGCCGAGCTCCGCGAGATGGGTGTGGGTGTATATGCAACAGGCGGCGAGACAGCCGACGTTGGTGACCTCGTACGTACCATCATTGTTGACAGCACCGTTACATGCCGCATGAAGCGAAGCGATGTAATCGACAACGCGAACATTGCCGGTGGCGACGTTATCGTAGGTCTTGCGTCATACGGACAGGCTACATACGAGACAGAGTACAATGGCGGTATGGGAAGCAACGGCCTCACATCGGCACGTCACGACGTGTTCAGCAAGTATCTTGCCGAGAAATACCCCGAGAGCTACGATAAGGGTGTACCCGAAGAACTCATATATTCAGGTGGTCTGAAGCTCACTGACGAAGTAGAGGGCTCTCCGCTTGATGCAGGCAAGCTTGTTCTGTCACCCACACGCACATATGCACCTATCGTAAAGAAAATTCTTGACGCACTGCGCCCCGAGATTCACGGAATGGTACACTGCTCAGGCGGTGCACAGACAAAGGTGATGCATTTTGTAGAGAACAAGAAGGTCATCAAGGACAACCTCTTCCCCATTCCACCGCTGTTCAAGGCAATTAAGGAGCAGAGCGGAACGGATTGGGCCGAGATGTACAAGGTGTTCAACATGGGTCACCGACTCGAGGTTTATGTAAAACCGGAACATGCCGAGGAGATCATTGCGATAAGCAAGAGTTTTGGAGTGGACGCACAGATTATTGGCCGCGTAGAGGATTGCGACCACAACGAGTTGATAATCGAGAGCCCTTACGGCACTTTCAAATATTAATAAATGTGCCTTGCAGAAATGCAGGGCATATATTATGAAAAAACGCCTTGTCTGCATAAGAGAAAGACAGGTGCAACACTGAACTGAATATAATGGAAAACAATTCACTGCTGAGCAAACTCAACGACCTTGAGGCAAGGTTCCAGGAGGTGTCGACACTGATTACCGACCCTTCAGTCGTTGCCGACATGAAACGTTATGTGAGGCTCAACAAGGAATATCGCGAACTGGAGCAGATTCTCGATGCACGCAAGCGTTACATAAACCTGCTCACTACCCTTGCCGAAGCAAAGGACCTGCTTGCCAATGAGAGCGACCCCGAGTTGCGCGAAATGGCACGAGAGGAGATTGACAATTGCGAAAAGGAGATACCAGCGACCGAGGAGGAGATAAAGCTGCTGCTCATCCCCGCCGACCCGCAGGACGACAAAAATGCAATCCTTGAGATTCGCGGCGGCACGGGCGGCGACGAGGCTGCAATTTTTGCAGGCGACCTCTTCCGCATGTACACCAAGTATTGCGAGAGCAAGGGTTGGAGGCTCGAGGTTTCCAGCTGCAGCGAGGGAACATCGGGCGGTTACAAGGAAATCATCTGCACCGTGACAGGCGAGAAGGTATATGGAACATTGAAGTACGAATCGGGAGTGCACCGCGTGCAGCGCGTGCCGGCAACCGAGACTCAGGGCCGTGTACACACATCGGCGGCATCAGTAGCAGTCCTACCCGAGGCAGAAGCCTTTGATGTGGAGATTACCGAAAGCGCCATCAAATGGGATACATTCCGTTCAAGCGGCGCAGGTGGCCAGAACGTGAACAAGGTGGAATCGGGTGTACGTCTGCGCTACCCCTGGCTCAACCCCGAGACAAACCAGATTGAGGAGATTCTCATTGAGTGTACCGAGACACGTGACCAGCCAAAGAACAAGGAGCGCGCACTCGCACGTCTGCGCACTCTCATATACGACCGCGAGCACCAGCGATATGCCGATGACATTGCCAACAAACGCAAGACAATGGTGTCAACCGGTGACCGTTCGGCAAAGATACGTACCTACAACTACCCGCAGGGACGCATAACCGACCACCGTATAAACTATACCATATATAATTTGAACGCATTCGTGAACGGCGACATACAGGATTGCATCGACCGCCTGATAATTGCCGAGAATGCCGAGAGAATGAAAGAACAGGAATTATAACAGACAAAAACATATAAGCTATGAACAGACAGGAACTTATCAACCAGATTAAGGAGAAGCGCTCATTCTTGTGCGTAGGTCTCGACAGTGATATCAAGAAGTTGCCCGCGCACCTGCTTGGCTGCGACGATCCCATATTCGAGTTCAACAAGGCAATCATCGATGCCACAGCTGCTTACACCGTGGCCTACAAGCCAAACCTTGCATTCTACGAAGCCGGCGGCGTGAAAGGCTGGATAAGCTTTGAGAAGACAGTGAACTACATCAAGGAGAACTACCCCGAAATCTTCATCATTGCCGACGCAAAGCGTGGCGACATCGGTAACACATCGTCGCTCTATGCACGTTCGTTCTTCGAGGAGATGAAGGTCGACTCTATCACCGTAGCTCCTTACATGGGCGAAGACAGTGTTAAGCCATTCCTTGCATATGAGGGCAGCTGGGTGATTGTACTCGCGCTAACATCAAACCCCGGCTCACACGATTTCCAGCTGACAAAGGACGAGAACGGCACAATGCTGTTCGAGAAGGTGCTTGCAACTTCAAAGAATTGGGGAAGCGACGAGAACATGATGTATGTTGTCGGTGCCACACAGGGCAAATCGTTCGAGAATGTACGTAACATCGTTCCAACACACTTCCTTCTTGTTCCCGGTGTGGGTGCTCAGGGTGGTTCACTCGAGGAAGTTTGCAAGTATGGTATGAACGACGACTGCGGATTGTTGGTGAATGCAAGCCGTGCAATCATCTTTGCCGACAGCAGCGAGAATTTTGCCGCAGTAGCTGCCGAAAAGGCTCACGACTACCAGCTGCAGATGGAGAATGAGCTCAAGTTGAGAAACATCATTTAACACTCTCGTCGGCAAATAGGCCACATTTTTTGTTAAAAAGGCATATCTAGAACCAAACATATCAACTACCTTCGCATTATATATACGAATAAGCCCTGACAGCATATGAAATTTACTGCAAAACAGATTGCGACTTTCATTAACGGTGAGGTGGTCGGCAATGAGAATGCCGAAGTCTACACTTTTGCAAAGATTGAGGAGGGAACTCCCGGAGCATTGTCATTCCTTGCAAACCCCAAATATACCGATTATATATATACTACCCGTTCATCGGTAGTATTGGTGAACCGCGACTTCGAGCAGAAAGGTGAAATTGCAGCAACACTCATAAAAGTTGACAACGCATACCAGAGCCTTGCAACACTTATGATGATGTATGAGTCAAGCAAACCCAAGAAGCAAGGCGTCAGTTCGCTTGCATCAATTGCAGAGAGTGCAAAAATTGGTGAGAACTGTTATATTGCTCCATTTGTTGTAATCGGCGAAGGTTGCGAAATTGGTGACAACTGTTGCATCCACGACGGTGTTTCAATTGGTGACGGAGCAAAGATTGGCAACAACACCCTACTCTATGCACATGTCACTGTTTATCATGACTGCCGCATAGGCAACGACTGCATCTTGCACAGCGGTTGCGTCATCGGTGCCGACGGATTCGGTTTTGCACCTACCCCACAGGGATACAACAAGATTCCACAAACGGGTATCGTAGTCATTGAGGACAACGTGGAGATTGGAGCAAACACCTGCATTGACCGTGCAACAATGGGAGCGACAACCATCCACAGCGGTGTAAAGATTGACAACCTTGTACAGATTGCCCACAACGACGAGGTAGGCTGCCACACAGCAATGGCTGCGCAGGCCGGAATTGCCGGTTCAACCAAGATTGGTGAATGGTGCATATTCGGCGGCCAGGCCGGCGTGTCGGGGCACAGCACAATCGGCGACCGCGCGACCATCGGTCCACAGTGCGGAACTTTGGGCAGTGTAAAGGGCGGAGTCACACTCATGGGCACACCGGCTATGGACATGAAAGAGTTCCTGCGCGCCATGGCACACGTAAAGCGCCTGCCGGCACTCGACAAAAAGGTGAAAGAGCTGACAAAGGAACTCGAAGCCCTGAAGAACAAGAACCAGTAATTTGTTTAAGTTTCAAAGAACAACTATGAACAGACAGAAGACACTCAACGGAAGTTTTTCTCTTTATGGCAAAGGATTGCACACGGGCTTGAACCTCACCGTGACTTTCAACCCAGCCCCCGAGAATCACGGGTACAAAATCCAGCGTATTGACCTCCCCGGAGAGCCAATCATCGATGCCATTGCCGAGAATGTCACAGAAACCACACGAGGAACTGTGCTCACCAAAGGCGAGGCACGTGTAAGCACCGTGGAGCATGCGATGGCAGCACTCTTTGCACTTGGCATCGACAACTGCCTCATGCAGGTCAACGGCCCAGAGTTCCCTATTCTCGACGGTAGCGCATTACACTACGTGGAGAACATCGAACGAGTGGGAATAAAGGAACAGAATGCCGAGAAGGATGTCTTTGTCATTAAATCAAAAATAGAGATCAAGGACGAGAAGACAGGTAATTCAATCATCATTCTCCCCGACGAGAAGTTCAGCCTCAATGTCCTTGTACACTACGACAGCGATATTCTCTTCAACCAATATGCCACATTGGAGGACATGGAGGATTTCAAGAGCGAAATCGCATCGAGCCGCACATTTGTGTTCGTACGTGAACTTGAGGCGCTGCTGAACCTTGGACTCATCAAGGGCGGTGACCTTGACAACGCCATTGTAATATATGAGCGCGAAATGCCGCAGGACAAATTCGACCAGCTCACAGACGTGCTTGGGGTACCACACATCGATGCAAAGAAATTGGGTTACCTGAATCACAAGCCACTTGTGTGGAACAACGAGCCGGCACGCCACAAGTTGCTCGACATCATAGGCGACCTTGCACTCATTGGCAAGCCACTGCAGGGACGCATCATTGCAACCTGCCCGGGACACACCATAAACAACAAGTTCGCCCGCGCAATGCGCAAAATTATACGTGAGCACCAGATTCAGGCGCCCATATATAACCCTAACCGCGAACCGGTACTCGACATCAGGCAAATAAAGCAACTGCTGCCCCACCGCAGTCCGATGTTGCTCATCGACAAGGTGATTGAAATTGGCTCGGACTATATTGTGGGTGTAAAGAACGTTACGATGAACGAACCGTTCTTTGCAGGACACTTCCCCGAAGAGCCTGTAATGCCGGGCGTGCTGCTTGTTGAAGCCATGTCACAGTGTGGAGCACTGCATATACTCAACCAACTCGACGAGCCTGCGAAATACTCTACCTATTTTGTCAAGATAGACAAGATAGCATTCCACAAGAAGGTTGTTCCCGGTGACACACTTGTGATGAGAGTGGAACAGACATCTCCTTTACGCCATGGCCTCTCCATCATGAAAGGATATATCTTTGTCGGAGAGAAACTGGTTGCCGAGGCATCATTCGTAGGACAGATTACAAAGAACAAGGAATAAACTTACATCAATCAATCACATCAATCATGATCAATCAACTATCATACATTCACCCAGGCGCAAAAATCGGTGAGAACTGCATCATTGAGCCATTTGTGTACATAGAGGACAATGTTGTCATTGGCGACAATTGTCACATCATGGCACACGCATCGGTACTGAGCGGCACACGAATGGGCAACAACAACAGGGTTTTCCACGGAGCGGTGGTCGGCGGTATCCCACAGGACCTGAAATTCGTTGGCGAGGACACCACTCTTGAGATTGGTGACAACAACACCATTCGCGAGAATGTCACCCTAAACCGTGGTACTGCATCAAAGGGAAAAACTGTCATTGGCAACAACAACCTTTTCATGGAGAACTCACACATAGGCCACGACAGCGTAATAGGCAGCAACTGCATCATCGGCAATTCGTCAAAAATTGCCGGCGAGGTTGTCATTGAAGACCATGCCATACTCAGCGCCTGTGTGCTCGTGCACCAGTTCAGCCACATCGGATGCCACATCATGGTGCAGGGCGGCAGCAAGGCCACAATGGACATTCCGCCTTTTGTCATTGCAGGACGCGACCCGTTGCACTACTGCGGTGAGAATATCGTAGGCTTGCGCCGTCGCGGTTTCTCAAACGATGCAATCAGAAACATCCACCAGGCATACCGTCTGCTCTATGAGGGAACGGTAACAGCCGGTATAGCAAAAATCAAAGAGACCATGCCAATGACTCCCGAAGTGCAGGAGATTGTAGATTTCGTGGAGAAGAAATCGCAAAGAGGTATTATTGGAAAATAAAAACGAAACATTCACAAAACTATGGTATACAAATTCAGACTTTTATCAGACGAAGTTGACAACTTCAGAAGAGACATTGAGATTGACGCAGACGCTACTTTCCACGATTTGCACAAGGCAATCCTTGAGTCAGTAAACTACCCCGACGACCAGATGACATCATTCTTCATCTGCAACGAGCGTTGGGTGAAGGAAGTTGAAATCACACTCGAGGATATGGGAGGTATGTCCGAGGACGAGAGCTATGTAATGGCCGAGACCGTAATCGGTGACATCATCGAGGAGGAGAAGCAGCGACTCATGTACGTCTTCGACCCGCTTGGCGACCGTGTATTCTATATGGAGCTCAGCAAGATTGAATTCGGCAAGGACATTGACCAGGCTGTCTGCACAAAATCGGTAGGCGACGCTCCTGCACAGACACTCAACTTCGACGAATTGATGAACAAGGCTCCAATCGTTGAGGCAACAGACGACTTCAACGAGGATTTCTACGGCAGCGACAGCTACAACGAGGACGACCTTGATCCCGAGGGTTACGGTATCGGCGACATTGCCGATATGAGTTCTATCGACGACCTTTATTAATCACGGCTGCTGCAAAGAAAGGATGAACAGCCTTGTTGTGCTAATAGGCCCCACCGCGGTTGGTAAGACAGCTACAAGTTTTGCCATTGCCGAGCATTTCAAATGCCCCATAATATCGGCCGACTCGCGCCAGATGTACCGCGGCATGGAGATTGGCACGGCAATGCCCACTAAGGAGGAGTTGGCACGCCACAAGCACCATTTTGTTGCCCAGCTCGAGCCGGGCGACTACTACAGTGCCGCACGCTACGAGGCCGAGGTACTCGATTTGCTTGAGAAGGAGTTCCCGCTCCACCCTACAATGCTGCTTGCCGGTGGCTCAATGATGTACATCGATGCCGTGTGCTACGGTATCGACGACATCCCCACTGTCGATGACGAGACACGCTCCATCATATTGGAGAAATACGACAAGGAGGGATTGGAGAGCCTTGCAGCAGAGTTGCGCCTGCTTGACCCCGAATACTACAACGAGGCCGACATTAAGAACCCCAAGCGAGTGATGCATGCGTTGGAAATATGCTACATGACAGGCAAGAAGTACAGTTCGTTCCGCACACGTACAAAAAAGCAGCGTCCGTTCAACATAATAAAGATTGGACTACGCCGCGACCGCGAAGAACTCTACGAACGCATCAACCGCCGTGTCGATATGATGATTGAGCAAGGACTTGTTGAAGAGGTAAAGCAGTTTGCACACCTCAAGGCACACAACTCACTCAACACCGTAGGCTACAAGGAGATATTCAAATACCTCGACGGAGAATGGACACTTGACTTCGCCATTGAAAAGATAAAGCAGAACACACGCATATACTCGCGAAAGCAAGTGACATGGTACCAGAAAGATGAAGAGATTACCTGGTTCCACCCCTATGACATTGACAGCATAATAAAACATATAGAGGAGAAAATCTAAGATTTTCTCCTCTATTGTTTTTACCGTATGCATAAAAATTTCTTTTACACTCATTCTCCACCCACAAAACGCATTATTGCACGTTCGGCATCAGCAGGGCTATCGGCCAAGGAAAGCAGAAGGTTCTTATACCCTCCACTCTGTTGCAACCCTTGCAGCAATGGGTAAATTGGGAATTTCTCACACCAGTATTCACTGTCAAGAAAAACCATAGGGCTCTCATAACCGAATGTTCGGTAATGGTTCTGGGCAGCATCCTGGAATATCTCCTGCATTGTGCCTGCACTGCCCGGCGAATAGATGACACCACCCTTTGCAATGGCAAGCAGCATATCCTCGCGTATGCTGTTATCGAAATATTTTGTTATGTGCGTTGCAAACGGAGTAGCAGGCTCATGCCCATAGAACCATGTAGGGATTCCCACACTGCTGCAATCACTAACGCGCGGCATCTTGCCCATAAGGTCAAATGCCGAAGAGAGCCAACCCTCATCCTTGTACGATGGTGCCTGCGACAGCAACATCAAAGCATCATCAACAGCCACATCATCACGACCTGCAAGCCACACGCCAAGATGCGCAGCCTCCATTGCACCCGGGCCACCACCCGTTACCAGCAGACACCCCTGCTCGGCAAGGTGCTTTGCAATAAGCACCACCTTGCGGTAGTTATCATCGGTGCGCAAAAGGGCATGACCGCCCATCACCGCCACCACTTTGCGCTCATCGTAACGGGAAAGAAAATCGTGCAAGGCATCACTCATCGAGTGGTCGTGCAACGAACGCGCAAGCGTCTCGGCAATATCGGCCGCCTGCTTGCCACACTCCATGTAATGACGGTATATGCGGGTATCGTAACAATGCTCAAAGGTGGATGGATTACGGTGGTCATACCCCGCATAAAGTGTAGCCGCTGTGTACAACTGCGCCGGAAAAGGATTGAACGGAACTGGCAATTTTGGAAGTACACAACAATCTGGCGCAAGTTCTGCGCGCATAACATCTGGCATCGAGCACCCAAAGAAAATACAATCCTCAAAACGGCACAGCACCGCATTGCGCCCGAACTCAATGTTCTGGAAAGCATAGTGCCTCAGCACCGCCCCCGGCTGAATCAGCGGCAACAGAGCATCGTAACTCTCTATTTCAATGTATTTGTTCATAGTAAGCTCAATTTGCATTGGCTAATATAGTCAAAAAGCAATAGATATCAAATTGTTGCAACAAAAAAAGCTGTATGTGGCTAGCCACATACAGCTTTTTCTATCATTTCGAAAGTTAACTTATTCGTACAAGAAGAACTGTGGGCGGCCGTAGAGGCGGAAGTCCTTGATGCAGCCGGGGAGGTTGACATCGCGTGTTAGGATGCGGAAACCCTTAACGGTACGTATGTTGCCAAGGTCAATGATTACCTGGTGTGGCAATGGCTTCACGTCCTTGCGCCATGCGGAGTGCCAGTAGGTCTTCTCGTCGCCGTCAATCATATCGTCGGCTACGCCCTCGCCGAGTGCCTCGGTATTGGTGAACACCACGTTCCACTTGTCTTTGTTGATGATGTTGCCGCTCTCGTCAATGAGTTCAATCTCGCTGATGCATGAGTGCTTGCCGTCGTATGTGCTCTGAACATCGATGCACAAGTGACGCAGTGTCTTTATGCCGTCGAAGGCGAACTCCTGCCAGCCTGTCTTGTGCTCTACTGTGCCTTTGAAGATGCCGTCATACTCATCGAGGATGGGCACGCGGTTGTAGTCGCGTGAGGTCTTGAAGGCGTTCTTGTCGGGACCAAGTACGTTGAGGATTGGCTTGTCAACACCGCAGAGTGTACGCTTGCCGGTGTACTCCATCTCAAAGACAACAATCTCGTTCTCACCCTCCTTGAGCCATGGAGCAGGCAGGTACATTGTCTGCTGTGGGCCGATACCCCAGAACTTGCCGAGTGACTTGCCGTTTACCCAAACGGCACCCTTGCCCCAACCTGTCATGTCGACAAAAGTATCGCCAACCTTGTCAACGGTGAATGTGCCACGATAGAAACCTGGGAGGTTACCCTCGTAACGAAGACGTGGGAAACGGAAATCCTTTACATTAGTGCGGTGCAATGGCAAGCCGGTTGTTGTCCAGCCTGTGAGTTCCTCGCTATTGAAGAGTACGCGTTTGGTGATACCCTTGAGGTTGTTCACAAGGTCTTTACCATAGTTCACGCGGCCGCCGTTCTCTACAAGGATTTCGAGAACAGAGTTAGGCTCGGTTACGTTCAGTGCAATACTGTTCTGGTGGAAACGGCGGTCAATGCTACCAACCACCTCGCCATTGAGGATTACAACGGCATAGTCGCGCAGTTCGTCGAGAACCAACTTGCCGCTGTCGGGATTAGCAATAGTTGTCTGATAGTGCAAATAGCCATAGTCCTGCATCATAGCCTCGAAGGTGAGCGGTTGCTCGGCCTCTACACTCTTGCCGTATGCCACAGACAAGGGTGCCCATTCTGTGAGCTCAACCTCGGCAAAAGTGGTTGTTGGGTTGTCGGCAGGCACGGGAGGCAACACTTTGCCCTCGGGGAGGTTCTTTTGGATAACCTCGCGGAATGCATGGTACTTTGGATAGGCATTTCCATACTCGCCAAGCGGTGCATCGTAGTCGTAACTTGTGGGCTGTGGCTCGTAGGAACCGTTATTGGTGTTTGCGCCATTGGTATAGTGGAAGTTTGTTCCGCCGTGGAACATATATATGCTCACCGATACATCGTTCTTGAGCATCCAGTCAAGCTGCTCGGCAGGCTGCTCGTAATTCACGGCTGAGTGTGGCAAGCCCCATACATCGAACCATGCAGGATAGAACTCTGCAACAAAGTATGGACCACCTGGCCAGTAACGGTCGATAGAGCGCATGATGTCATCGCCCACAGCACCGTTCACTGTTGGAAGGATGCCGGGGATGTAGCCGTTAGGCATCTGTCCCGAGCCGTCACAAGTCATCAAAGGAACATTGAAACCTGCGTTCTTGATGAGCTCGGCCATCTTGCCAAGGTATACTTTGTCGTTGCTGTATGAGCCATACTCGTTTTCAACCTGCACCATGATAATGTTACCGCCGTTGGTAACAGTGTGTGGGGCGAGTTGCTCGCCAAGTGCATTCAGATAGCGTTCACAAGCTGCAAGAAATGCAGGGTTGTCACTGCGCCAAACGAGTGACGAGTCGTTCTGCAACCAATAGGGGTAACCACCGAAGTCAAACTCGGCGCACACATATGGACCCGGACGCAAAAGCACGAACAGGCCTTCCTCGGCAGCAATCTCAACAAAGCGCGCAATGTCGGCCTGGCCTTCGAAATTGAATTCACCCGTCTGCGGCTCGTGTACAGCCCAGAAAACATAGGCCGAGATGGTGTTCAAGCCCATTGCCTTGGCACGCTGCATGCGGTCGCGCCAATACTCTACCGGGATACGTGGATAATGCATCTCACCGCAGATGAGTTGCACCTTCTCACCATCGTAAAGGAACTTGCCGTCCTTTACCTCGAATGTATGCTTCTGCGGTGCGCAACTGCCAAGCAGCATTGCCACAGCAAGCAACATGAATAGAAGTGTTTTTCTCATAACTGATATTTATGGTTAGTATTATTATATAATAAGGTATATCTGTGATAAAGATAATCAAATCCGTTATGATATAAAAATATGACGGTATTTTTTTTACATCTACACCGAAACCAAAAGAAAAGGGGCCTCACTATTGTGAAGCCCCTTGATGTTTAGGTATTTGTCTGTGCTATAAATTACTTAGCAGCGATTACGCGAGCCATCTCACAAACCTTGTTTGAGTAACCCCACTCGTTGTCATACCAAGAAACAACCTTAGCGAAGTTAGCGTCGAGAGAGATACCAGCCTTAGCGTCGAAGATTGAAGTGTTAGCGCAGCCACGGAAGTCTGTAGAAACTACAGCGTCCTCTGTGTAGCCGAGGATACCCTTCAACTCGCCCTCAGAAGCCTCCTTCATTGCAGCGCAGATCTCAGCCATTGTAGCCTCCTTCTCCAATACAACTGTAAGGTCAACAACTGATACGTCAGAAGTTGGAACGCGGAATGCCATACCTGTGAGCTTGCCGTTGAGAACAGGAAGAACCTTACCTACAGCCTTAGCAGCACCTGTTGAAGATGGGATGATGTTCTCGAGGATACCACGACCACCTCTCCAGTCTTTCTTAGAAGGACCGTCAACAGTCTTCTGAGTAGCTGTAGCAGCGTGTACT
>JAZQZZ010000047.1:0-15155 GCA_045634305.1 Bacteroidaceae bacterium
ATGACCTATGCTTGGTCTTAGATCACTATATCGAACTGCTAAATCGATACAATCAAGAGAATGCGTATATCGAGACAACCAAATGACAGCTCGCGAAAACTAAAAAATGCGAAAGCGCTTGATTTGCATATGTTAAAAAAAATATATACGCGAGGTAAATTCAGAATTTGCCTCGCGTGTTTTTTACATTTATCACCTATTGCCATTTCAGTTCCTTTTGATACTTTGTTGAGATCGCACCGTTCCTGATGAAACTGTAATAAATATTGCGCTTTGGCTTTGAAAAGAAAATAATAATAGATACATTTGTGGAAATAACAACGTATTGCAAGACTAAATTTCAATATAACAAAGAACGTTTAGCCTAAACAAGCTGATAATTTTTAACCAGCCCCATTTTATGGGATACAAATACAAGTAAATATGAATAGAGAAGAAAAATTCTTAAATGAGCTAAAAGCCATTTTAGTTAACTATCCTGAACAGCGAGTAGATTTAGAAGAAGATCAAAAGTTTACTATACTTGAGGGTGATAATGAGTTTGAATATGAAGATTCATGGGGAGATTATGATGAATGGTGTGATCATAATTGGTGTGGAGAAGACTATACAGTTAATAGCATATACATTAATGAAAATGATGAGTTAAGCTTCGATTTAACTAAGAACTATTCAGATTGTAATGGTGGAGACGAAGAGGATTTGAAAAATGTTACAATTGATTTTATTTGTGATGAATCTGATTGCGATTTGGAATTGCAAATTGGCGAATTGATGGCATTTGTCAATTCTCACAAAGTTTCTAAGAATGGTGTAGCCATCATCCCCGAGGGAACAACCGAGATTGGAGAATGGGCATTCGCTTTATGCGATTCGCTTAAGAGTGTCACTATTCCCGAGTCGGTAACAAGTATTGGAGATTCAGCCTTTATCGGTTGCACCTCGCTTGAGAGTATTGTGATACCTCAAGGCGTAACGAAGATTGAGCAATGTGCTTTCTTTGAATGCGATTCGCTTAAGAATATCACAATTTCAGAGTCGGTAACGGAGATTGGAAAGGGTGCTTTCTATGGCTGTACCTCGCTCAATAGTATTATAATTCCTGAGTCAGTAAGGGAAATAGGAAGGGGTGCTTTCTATGGTTGCACCTCGCTGACTACGATAACATTACCAACTGGTGTGGACGAGATTGGAGATGGTGTATTTGAAGGTTGTGATTCAATCGCTACTATTTTTGTGCCTGCAGGTAAGGTTGACTACTATAAGGAACGTCTCGACGAAGATTTTCACGATAATATCGTGGAAATAGAGAAGTAAATGTTCTGCCTTATAAAGACTAATAATGCTAATACTATCAGTATGGATCCTAATTCAGATATATTCTCAGTAATGACCATTGATGGTCTTCATTACATAAAATCTACTGTGTCTGATAACCCTTATGAACTCACCCTTCTTTGTGACACCCTTTGGGAAGGAGAGGTCTTTGAGGTGCCTGCCACTGTTGTTCATCAGGGAAGGGAATATACAGTCACAGGCATAGATGCAGAAAAAAGTACAAAGTTGAAATGCTTACGTGAGTTACGAATTCCTCCAACTGTGCGACATATCTTTCCAGAAGCGTGTGTTGGCATTAAATCCTTGCGCAAAGTGAATATTCCTGATTACTGTCGTGTTTATGCAGGAGCTTTTGCACAATGTGGTATCGAGGAATTGATACTTGGCGAACATGTGCTTCTTGAAGATGGATGCTTCTATGGAATTCGCGCAAAACAAGTGAATATCCCCGAGACAACAAAATGGTCTCCCTTTCGACGAGAAGATTACGAATCCGATTCTCACTTTGAGTTCTTTCCTGTAAGTGCTGAAAGTATGGACGATATTATCGAAGATATATTCATGTGCTCTATATGGTATTATATGGAAATACTCAAGTCTATAAGAAAGGGTGATTGGTGGGCTGTAGAAGCATTAGCTGAAGCTTATTACCCTTTAAGTCCAAGAGCTCAAGATAAGTACCCATTCTCTCCTGACGAAATACTGAGCCTTATGGACGATAATGAAAAGCAATTGATCAGTGAATTTGAAGATAGCTACTTAAGAGTTCTGAATGCGCCCGTCTCTGATGATGATGATTTGCCGTTCTAGAAAATTAATTAAAATTATATAGCTATGAAAAAAATGACTGTATACGGCGAATTATGCTTTGATGACTATGGAACTGAATGGTGGACAGAGGACTTGAGATGGGGATAGAACAAAGAAATAATATGTGAGATTTAAGTGGTGTGCCTTTGTGTTGTTTATTAGATGAAAATCTCTTGGTGCTATCGCATTTGTAGGGAAATCTTACTTTATCAGACAATGGGTTCGGTTGATTGAGTGGGAGAATAGAATAAATAGAACCTACCTTAAAATACGGATAATATGAAAGCTCTTAAATTAGAGGAAGTATTGGATGCTATTTCGCAATACTGCGAAAATCATCAGGGTAAGAAGCCGATGATGTTGTGGTTTCACTCCAATCCCGATGTGGATGGAGTTAAGCGAGTAATTAATAATACGCCTTCCTATGCAACATTCATTGGGCATCCACTCGAATTGGGGAATAAATATATGATTTTGAATGATGAGGTTGTAAAGATAACTGATCACAAAGAATTATTGGATGAATTCATCTTTCCGTCTACATATAAAATAGAAACAACAAAATTATTTGTATATCATACATATCTTGGGCAATTAAACAAAGAGGCATTGCAATATTGTATAGATATAGTTAATATCGGCCAGTATCCTGTAGTATGCCTAATGAATGATTATTCACTAGAAATAGATAAACCAAGTGAAGAGGTTATATCATTTGTTGAAACACATTTTGACCAATATGATGTGAATAAATAATAGAAATATAGTTATACAAGTAATATTATGGCAAAATTTGAAAATAGGGATGGCATAGCCATCATTCCCGAGGGAACAACAGAAATTGGAGAGTTTTTTTTCGCTCGAGATCCCTCGCTCAAAAGTGTTGCAATTCCCAAGTCGGTAACAAAGATTGGACCGCATGTTTTCCATCAATGCTCTTTGCTTAAGAGTGTCTTTATCCCCAAGTCTGTGACGGAAATTGGAGGGGCAGCTTTCACTGGTTGCACTTCATTGGAGAGCATTATAATACCTGAATTAGTAACAAAGATTGAACATAGCACTTTCAATAACTGCAAATCGCTTAAGAGTGTTGTAATTCCGAATGTGGTAGAATTTATTGGATATAGTGCTTTCTCAGGTTGCACTTCGCTGGAGAGTATCATAATTCCTGAGTCTGTAAAGGAAATTGAAAGTTCTGCTTTCTTTAGCTGTACTTCACTTGAGAGTGTTGTGATATCTAACGGAGTAAAGGAGATTGGAACAACTGCTTTCTATGGTTGCACCTCGCTTAAGAGCATAATAATTCCCGAGTCGGTAACAGAGATTGCAAGTACTGCTTTCTCAGGCTGCACCTCGCTTGAATGCGTAACATTTCTATCTCGCACAAAGTTTAGCGAAGAAGTTCTCTCATGGCTTGGCAAGGAGGTATTCAGCAACTGCCCATCGCTAAAAACGATAAATGTGCCCAATGCTTGCGTGAATTACTACAAAGAATGTTTACCCGAAGAGTTGCACGACAAAATCAGAGAGCTTGCACCTGAAAAGAAGACAAAAACAAAGCAATAATTGCATTTTCTGAATAGCGTGTATGTCATCCACAGAAATATTCTATCATGGTACCTGTCATCTTTTTGATAAGTTCTCGCTCTCATTTTTAGGTGAGGGTGAGGGCAAATCAAAGTTCGGGCATGGTATATATATTACGTCAAGTTATAAGACGGCAGCGCTGTATGCCGCTAAGGCAGCCAAGGCAAATGGCAAAGCATGTTGCTATGTCTACACTGTAGAGGTGCCAGTGTTCACGAATGACAATCATATATTTTCATGCAGGCGGGTAAATAGCGAGATAGTCAGTAGAGTAGAAACTGTAGTAGGTGAGGCTATCCCCGAGGAGGTTACGACCACAGGAAAATATTTTCGTAAGTATCTTGGCAATCTCCTCTCTGGGCAACATTCTACAACGAAGAAGATGATGGGTAAGGCGGATGCCACAGCTGAGAATATAGTATCGGAGTTTCTGAACAAGATAGGGGTTGTATATCTCGCATGGCCACAATCGCAGACAAAACCCGATGGCGATACGAATCGTGCTGTGCTAAATGAAAATGATATCCGCATCATAAAGATTGAACAGGTTGAGGTCGATAAAAAGAATAAACTAATTGAAGGCTCTGAAATCCCGATTAAATTGTAATTATATATGTACTATCCTGAATACGACATCATCAATAGATATCCAGCTGAGCAAACCATTGGTTTTACATCTACGGCTGCCGAATGGGGTATTTTGTCTAATTTTGCAAAAACCCCGATGGTGGTAAATGGCATTAAGTTTGCGTGTGTCGAGCAATTGTTTCACTATATCCGTTTAAACAATGAGGAAGAACGAATTGCATATCTTAAACTCATACCCAATATGGGTTTGAAAATGAAGGCAAAGACTTTTGCGAAACGTGGTATAGAACGTGCCGACTGGAAGGATATTGCTGTTGATGTGATGCGCTTTTGCCTCAATCACAAGTTTCAGAGTTCTGAGGAGTTTCGCAAGGCATTGGATGATAGCAGTAGTAAATTTATCGTTGAGGATGAGGCTAACCGTAAAAAGAAACCCGATTCATGGGGTGCGGTTTTTGATGTCGAAACGAATGAGTATTACGGTAAGAACATTATGGGCCGTTTGCTGATGGAGTTGCGCGAGAAAGGAGTGTTGGAATATACTAAATTTGAATTTTAAGTATTACCATCTTGTTAAGACTTGAAGCGGAATATAGAAAATAATTAAAGGTTGAAGATTGCCATTTAATATAACAACGAGCGAAAGCGAGAGCCTGACACTCCCCCATAGACTGTTGGTGAAGTCTATTCTTTAAGATAGATTTTACACAATAATTGTGTAAACATGTATATTAACTCCTATTTAATAGTGTTTTCTACTTCTTATTAAAAAAAATACATGTCTCTGATAATCAATACTGTAAGTTTTGTTATTTCCCGATGCAGAAATTTGTGAATAAGTTGCCGAATGCTTCGTCGATGGTGGTTTAGTTTACGATTTCGTAGAGGTTGCAGATGGCGACATTCTGTTTGTCAGAAGATGAATCCCACTGAGAAACTCAAAATGTTGTCGCGGCGGCTTGAAGAGAATATCTTGCCGTCGCTGTGCGAAATTATGTGGCTTGCCACTTTATTTAGGCCTGCATCAAAGGTGATATCGAGGAATACCCGGCTAATCTTTATTCCCAATCCCACTTCCCAATAATATGTCTTGTCATTGAGTACCTCTTCAAGTTTTTCGTATCTGAAATGCTTGAAATTCTGTTGGCTCAATGACGTGAGTATGAATTTTGTTCGCGGGCCGGTGAAAATGCTCAATCCGTAACGCCCGCGCTCTACAATGTTGTAACCGAACAGGATTGGGACCTGTATGCAGTAGGTACGCAAGTCGTAGACAGTGTTGTTTGGGATGAAATTACCGTCGGAGTTCGCCTGTTCGTCCCGGAAATCAAAACTGTGGTTCGTTATGCCGAATGTGGCCTCGGTCTGCAAGAAATATTTATTCTTTGTTATTCTGGCAAATGCCGATAAGGCATAGCCTATTTTGTTGCTCTGGATATTGTTCGTGTCGAACTTGTATCCCTCAATGTCAAATTCAGGGTCGTTGTATGTCACGGCCTGAAATCCGGCTTTCACGCCGGCGTTGAACCGCACCTTGCCCTTGTCCTGCGCATAGGTCAAAAAGGGAAAGGCTGCGATCAAAGCAATTATCAGGCAGCGCATTCGCATATTCTTACTTTTTCTTTACGCTCCAACCGAACTTGCCGATGAAATTGCCCAGGTGGAAATATTTCCCGTGAGTGTATACCAATGGGTCGGCAGCAGCAAGGTTCCATTCTCCTGTTATGGGGTCTAGATAACGGTCGTCGGCCTGGACATTAACAACCTCGGCAAGGAACATGTCGTGTGAACCGAGCGGGATAATCTGCTTCACTTTGCATTCTATGCTCAATGGCGATTCGGCAATGATTGGTGCCTTTACATTGACCGATGGTGCATATGTGAGCCCTGTTTCCTTTGCTTTGTCGTAATCCTTGCCCGAACGTACTCCGCACCAGTCTGTGGCTCTTGCCATGTCGGCAGTGGTGAGGTTGATGACAAACTCGCCGGTCTCCTTGATGATGGGGTAGGAGTGTCTCTCGGGGCGTACTGATATGTAGCACATTGCCGGGTTGGTACAAGTGGTGCCAACCCATGACACTGTGAGCATGTTGTAGTTTTCGGGCTTGTCGCCACATGTAATAAGTACGGCCGGCAAAGGGTATATCATGGTGCCGGGTTTCCAATTGATTTTCATCTCTTATAATAGTTTGATGTCGTCAAGGCTTACCTCCTTCTCGCAGTAGCGGCACTTCAATGTATGTGTGTCGCGGTTTGCTACGTAGAAGTGGGTCTCCATTGGCTCGTTGTTGGTGATGCAGTTGAGGTTGTTGCACTTGATGATGTTATGTATTTCATCGGGCATCTTTACCTCACGTTTCTCTACAACGTTATAATCGCGTATGGTGTTCAGTACAACATTGGGGGCAACTACTGAAATCTTGTTGATTTCGTCGTCGGTGAAGAATCTGTCTGCAATTTTTATTAATCCTTTCTTGCCCAATTTCTTGCTTTCGAGGTTGTAGCCTATGGTGACATTGTTGCTCATATCCGGGATGTTGAGCAGGCTGACTACTGCAAAGAGTTTGTCGGCTGGGATGTGGTCTATAACTGTACCGTTGCAGAGTGCCGATACTTGCAAAGCCGTTTTATTGTTCTCTTTCATGGTCTTTTGCTTTAAATTGTGATACCTAATACGTCGCAAATGATAGCCTCACGTACGTAAAGGCCATTCTGTGCCTGCTGGAAATAGTATGCCTTGGGATTGGCATCCACATCCTGTGCAATCTCGTTCACGCGTGGTAGCGGGTGCAGGATGCGCAGATTGTCCTTTGTATTTGCAAGCATTGCATTTGTAAGACGGTAGCAGTTCTTTACCTTTTCATATTCCATGATGTCGCTGAAACGCTCACGCTGCACGCGGGTCATGTAGATGATGTCGGCATCTGCAATGACTTCCTCGTTAAACTCGGTTGTTTCTGTATAAGGAATATTGTTCTTTTCGCAGAAGAGTCTGTACTCCTCGGGCATACGTAGCTCGTTTGGCGAGATGAAACAGAATGTGGGGTTGAAGTGGCGCATTGCATGAAGCAGCGAGTGTACCGTGCGGCCATATTTCAAGTCACCCACAAGGTGAATCTTCAATCCTTCAAGTGTTCCCTGTGTCTTTTTGATGGAGTATAGGTCGAGCATTGTCTGCGACGGGTGCTGGTTGGCTCCGTCACCGGCATTGATGATGGGTACCTGTGAAACCTCGCTGGCATAACGTGCTGCGCCTTCGAGTTTGTGGCGCATGGCGATGACGTCGGCATAGCTCGATACCATCATTATGGTATCCTTCAGGGTCTCACCTTTTGTTGCGGAACTTGTCGCAGCATCGCTGAAACCGATTACGCTTGCACCCAGCCTATTGGCTGCGGTCTCAAAACTCAATCGTGTTCTTGTTGATGGCTCAAAGAACAGTGAACCTACGATTTTACCTTTTAAAATATCCCTGTTGGGGTTTTCTTCAAACTTCTCTGCCGTTTCAAGCAGTGAGAGTATCTTCTCACGTGAGAGGTCGTTGATTGAAACAAAACTCTTGCTTTTCATCTTCAATGCTTGTTACAAATATAAATTTCTTGTAAAGATAGGCCAATAATCTCTTTTGAGCAATATCCCGACGTGATTTTATTTCAAAAAACTAAAGCAGTCGTAAAGGTTGCACATTATTGGATTTTTTGTATTAAATTTGCAAATCTATGTATTGTTGCGTGCAACAGTTGGGCTATTTCTTAAAAAGACTGATATGAAAAAAATAAAATGGGTTTTGATTGTGTTGTGGAGCCTTCTCGCACTTGGAGTTTTTGCGGTTGCGTTCCTGTTCTTTGCAATTTCTCGCGGTTGGGCCGGTTATGTCCCCGATACCAGTGAACTTGAAAACCCACAGTATAAATATGCTTCACAGGTTATCTCCGCCGATGGCAAGGAGATGGGGACATGGTCGTACAGCAAGGAGAACCGTGTCCGTGCCGAGTTTGACGAGATTCCCAAGCATCTTATCCAGGCACTGGTGGCTACCGAGGATGTGCGCTATTATGACCATTCGGGTATTGACGGAAAGTCATTGTTGCGTGTGATTGTCAAGAGCCTTATATTGCAGCAGGAGAACTCAGGCGGCGGTAGTACCATCAGCCAGCAGTTGGCGAAGCTTCTCTATTCGGGTACTTCGGGCAGCATCCTCGACAGAATATATCAGAAACCCAATGAATGGGTGATAGCCGTGAATCTTGAGCAGCAATATACCAAGGACGAAATTCTTGCAATGTACCTCAATAAGTACGACTTCGGTTACAATGCTGTTGGCGTTGCCAGTGCTGCGTCTGTATATTTCGGCAAACATACCAGTGAACTTAATATCGAGGAGTCGGCAATGTTGGTGGGTATGTGCAAGAACTCTTCGCTCTACAATCCGCGTACCCGTCCCGAAAAGACCCGTATACGCCGTAATGTGGTGATGCTGCAGATGGTAAAGGCCGGTTATCTTACCAGAGCAGAGTATGACTCCTTGTCGGTTTTGCCTTTGACACTCAATTATCATGCCGCAAACCACAACGAGGGTATAGCAACCTATTTCCGCGAATATCTCCGTCTTTACATGACAGCCAAGAAACCTGAACGAAAGAACTATCGTGGCTGGCAGATGCAGCAGTTTTATGACGATTCGATACGTTGGGAAACCGATTCGCTTTTCGGTTGGTGCAACAGGAATGTCAAGCCAAATGGCGAAAAGTACAACATCTACACCGATGGATTGAAAATCTATACAACCATTGACTCGCGTATGCAGACCTATTTGGAGGATGCTGTCAATGAACATGTCGCTAAGAAACTGCAGACCGATTTCTTCAAAGCCAAAAAGGGAAAGAAGAACGGACCTTTCAGCTACGACCTTAAGAAAGCCGAGATTGACAAGATTATGGAGCGCAACATGAAACAGAGTGAGCGCTACCGTCTCATGAACAAGTGTGGCTACTCGCAGGAGGAGATAAAGGAGGCCTTCAATACCAAACAGAAGATGACTGTCTTTACCTATCAGGGATTGAAGGATACCGTGATGACACCTATGGATTCAATCAAGTACTATAAGTATTTCCTCCGTACAGGCGCAATGTCAATGGATCCCTTGTCGGGTGAAGTGAAGGCTTATGTCGGCGGTACCAATTACCACTATTTCAAGTATGACATGGTCAGCACCGGACGTCGTCAGGTGGGTTCAACAATCAAACCTTTCCTCTATTCATTGGCTATGGAACGCGGATTTTCGCCCTGTGACGAGACACGCAATGTAGAGCAGACACTCTTTGACGACCTTGGCCGCGTGTGGAAGCCAAGAAACTCAGGTCGCGAGCGTTATGGTGAGATGGTGACACTGCGTTGGGGATTGTCAAAATCAAACAACTGGATATCGGCATACCTGATGAACCAACTCAGCCCTTACTCCTTGAAGAAACTCATTCACGAGTTCGGATTGACAAACCAGAGCATTGAGGCAACGCAGTCCTTGTGCTTGGGCTCATGCGATGCGTCGGTATCGGAGATGGTTAGTGCATACACCGCTTTTGTTGGCAAGGGCATGCGTGTGGCTCCTTTGATGGTTACCCGCATTGAGGATAATGCCGGCAATGTCATTGCAACATTCTCGGCTCACAGGAACGAGGTTATCAGCAGAGAGAGTTCATACAAAATGATTGACATGATGCGTGGCGTAATCAACGAAGGTACAGGTTATCGCTTAAGAAGTGTATATAAACTGAATGCCGACATGTGCGGCAAGACGGGTACCACACAGAATATGTCCGACGGATGGTTTGTAGGCTATACTCCGTCACTAGTAACAGGTTGCTGGGTCGGTGGCGAGGAGCGTAACATTCACTTCGACAGAATGAGTGAGGGACAGGGTGCTGCCATGGCATTGCCGATCTACGGCCTTTACATGCAAAAGGTATATAAGGACAAATCGTTGCCATATAACGAGGAGGAGGTCTTCGATATTCCCGAGGATTTCGACCCATGCCGCAGTAAATTCCTTCCTGACGATGAAGAAGAGGAGGGCGAGGAACTCATGCCCGGTGATGACGATGCTGTAATCTCTTCTTCGGACAATTACGACGAAGAAGAAGGATTTGATGATATTTTTGAATAAATGGTGATATAATTTGGTCTGAGAGATGAAATTTGTAGGAATTATACCGGCGCGATATGCTTCAACCCGCTTCCCGGGCAAGCCGTTGGCCATGCTGGGTGGAAAACCTGTCATTCAACGTGTATATGAACAGGTAAGGGAGTGTTTTGACGAACTTTACGTTGCAACCGATGACGACCGGATAAAAGATGCTGTATTGGCATTCGGTGGCAATGTGGTGATGACATCACCGACATGCAACAATGGAACCGAACGTTGTCTCGATGCGTACAAACGCCTTTCGCTCGATTGTGATGTTATTGTAAACATACAGGGCGACGAGCCGTTCATCCAACGCAAACAGGTGGAGGCACTTATCTCTTGCTTCGATTCCGAGGAGACCGACATTGCAACGTTGGTGAAACCATTTGATCCCGCCGATGGCCTTGAACGTCTTGAGTGCCCCAATTCTCCAAAGGTTGTGCTGAACGAAAAGGGATATGCTCTCTATTTCAGCCGCTCTGTAGTGCCTTATCTGCGTGGTGTTGAAAAAAGTGAATGGCTTCACAAGCATACATTCTACAAACATCTCGGTATATATGCCTATCGTGCTGATATATTGGAAACGCTCACGACATTGCCGCAATCGCCAATGGAGAAGGCCGAGTCGCTCGAGCAGTTGCGCTGGCTCGAGAATGGCTACAGAATAAAGGTGGGGGTTACTGATATTGAAACCATTGGTATTGATACTCCCGAGGATCTTGAACGTGCAGAGGCGTTCGCTGCTTCAATTGGATTTGCATGGAACGATTGACAATGCCACTGCCCCCGGTCATACAACCTATGTCGCTTGAGCACCTGGCATTGCCGCGCAAGCAGGTAATGCCCAACGGTGTGCCGTTGTATCTGCTCGATAGTACCGATAAAGGTGTCGTGCGTTTTGACCTGCTTTTTAAAGGAGGTTATGCTGTGCAGAACAAGCCGCTGTTGGCAATGTTTACCAATAGAATGCTGCGTGAGGGTGCAGGTAGCCTCTCTGCTGCCGAAATATCACACAGACTTGACTATTACGGCGCATGGATTGACATGTACTCTTCGCAGAACTGCAACCATATCACTCTTTTTACAATGTCCAAGCATCTTGTGCCATTGTTGGACGTTCTTGAGGATATGGTTATGCGTCCATTGTTCCCTCAGGATAATCTTGATACTGTAAGGAACAACAACAAATCGCATTTTTCCATCAATTCGCGCAAGGTGGATATTGTTTCGCAGCGTTATTTCGAGAATTCGCTATGGGGTGAGGAGCATCCTCTCGGACACATTGTTGAAGAAGCTGACTATGATGGTATAACACGCGACGATATAATAGATTACTATAATAGTTATTACGGTAGCCGAAATTGCTCGATGTTTGTTTCCGGTTCGGTAAACGATGAAATACTTGCTGTCATAACCCGCTGTTTCGGCAATGCGGAATGGGGTTGTGCAAATGAGTGTACATCAGTTCAATTGGCTTTGCCGTCTTCTATGCCGGGGCGTCGTAGCATTCCTGTTCCGGGTACAATGCAGAGCGCTGTTAAAATAGGTCTCATGGTTATGGACGCAGACCATCCGGATTTCTATAAATTCCGTTTCCTTACGGTATTGCTTGGAGGTTATTTCGGAAGCCGTCTTATGAGCAATATCCGCGAGGAGAATGGATACACATATCACATTGCCGCTGAACTGGAT
Source organism: Bacteroidaceae bacterium (assembly GCA_045634305.1). Classification (GTDB taxonomy): domain Bacteria; phylum Bacteroidota; class Bacteroidia; order Bacteroidales; family Bacteroidaceae; genus HGM04593. Next base: position 12,200 of record JAZQZZ010000047.1, read on the forward strand.
GCCTACGGCCCTCGCAACGCATTCATGATTAGTTCCGAGACTGCAACCACCTATGTGGAGCCTTTGATAAAGGAGGTCTACGGCGAACTGGAACGCCTTGTCAATGAACCTGTTTGTGAGGAGGAAATTGAACTTGTGCGTAACTATATAATGGGTGAGTTGTGCCGTGAGTATGAAGGACAGTCGGCTAGGACCGAGGTTTTTGTCAATGCTTGGCTCTCGGGGGTGGAATTCTCGTCCGTAAACCGTTATATCGATGAGATAAAGAGTGTAACTCCGGAGCAGTTGCAGTCTCTTGCACGTGAATATTTCAAAAAGGAAAACATGATAGAGATTATTGCGGGCGTGTAATCCGCAGTTTTATAACCTCACGGCGGTATTCCTGTCGCAACTTTTGCACGATGAGCGATTTTTTTAAAAATAAATTGCTCATCGTTCTTTTTTCTCAACTTTGTTTTTATCTTTGCGATATAATCGCTTAATCGTGCCCGTTTGGAGAGCATTCTGTCCATGATGGTGCATAAAGACAAAAGTGACCACTGATGAAACGTTTTTTTACCATAATATTCATGGCCTCGTTTTCAACCTGTTTGCTGAATGCCCAAACAGATGCAGAAAGCGGGGTGGACTCTTCGTTGAAATCCATTTTCAACATATTCAAGAATAAGAAAAAAGAGTCCGTGACCATCACTTTGCGCGATGGCTCGGTCTACACCGGTGAAGTAAGGCGTAAACGCCCTCACGGCACGGGTACCGTGATGTATGCCAATGGCGACAAATACACCGGTACATTCCTCAATGGGTTGTGCCACGGTTCCGGTATCTATGAATACAAGAATGGCGATTGTTACGAAGGCGACTATAATGAGGGTATGAAACATGGTACCGGCAGACTGCAGTTTGCCGACGGACGCAAGTATGATGGTAATTGGATTGATGACCATATGCAGGGGTATGGCCGTATGGACTATCCCTGTGGCGACTATTATGTAGGTGCTTGGGTGACGGGTGAACGTGCCGGTAGTGGTACATATATTTTTGCCGATGGAGCTACCTACACAGGCGAGTGGAAAAGTGATAGATACAATGGTATTGGAACGTATATATGGCCCGATAACAGCAAATACATAGGTCAATGGAAAAACAGCCGCCGCAGTGGTGAGGGTATTTTCATATCTTCCGACGGCGATACCTATGAGGGTGCTTGGGCATACAATGTATGTGAAGGAAAAGGACGCTGTGTCTATTCCGACGGCTCGGTGTACGAGGGTGAGTTCAAAGATAACATGTGGCATGGAGCCGGTAAATATCATGCTGCCGACAGCACTGTCTATGATGGCGCTTTCAAAGGGGGCGAACGTAACGGCCATGGTATCATGTATTTCCCCAACGGTGACGTATACAATGGCATGTGGAAGAACGATGAACGCTGCGGTAAAGGTGTATACACCTGGGCAAATGGCGACGTCTATGATGGTTTTTGGGAGGATGATGCCATGAATGGTCACGGCGTGCTCCGGATGAGTGACGGACGCAAATATAGTGGCGGTTTTGTCGACAGCCTTGAGCACGGTGCCGGCGTGGCAACCGATACCGACGGCACTCGTTACGAAGGCGTCTTCGTCGAAGGACAGCGTAACGGCACTTTTATAGTGAAGGATGCCGATGGCAATGTGCTTCACGAGTGTGAATATAATTTGGGAATAATTGATTAAAACATAAGCGACTATGGTGTTGGACTTGTTGGAAAACCTTAAATCTTATGAGGCCTTGAATCCTCATTTCTCAAAAGTTGTTGATTTCATTGAGAATACCGATTTGGCAAACCTTCCATTGGGCAGGAATGAAATATGGGGTGACACAGTCTATGCAAATGTAATGGAGGTGAAACCAAAAAGTAAAGAGGAGGCATTCATTGAGATACATCGCCGTTATATTGACATACAAATACCGCTGTCGGCCGATGAAACAATGGGATATACCCCAATAGCAGAACTGCCGGAAGCTGATTATGACAGCGTCGGCGATGCAGCAGTTTACCCTGTCGGAATGCCGGCAAGGGATTATTTTAATGTCCATAAAGGTGAATTTGTCATCTTTTTCCCGCAAGATGGCCATGCGCCGGCAATTACACCTTTACCACTTAAAAAAGTGGTCATAAAGGTTGCCGTTCAATAAATAAAGAAACTAATAATAACCATAATATCACAGAGTATGCTGAAACTTGTAGAACGCGACAGCTATTTGGAACCTTATAGCTTGAGTATTGAGGGACGTTACCAGTATTTTGTAAGAAGACTGAAACAGTTTACAAAGAACGGTCGTCAGACATTGTCCGACTTTGCTTCGGGTTATCTCTATTTCGGTTTGCACCGCACATCCACGGGATGGGTGTTCCGTGAGTGGGCTCCCAATGCAACGAAAATTGTTCTCATTGGTGATTTCTCCAATTGGGAAGAGCGTCCCGAGTATGAACTCAAACCGCTTGCAGGCGGTGTATGGGAGCGTAAGATGCCCAAGAAAGCACTCGCTCACGGACAGCACTACAAGATGAAGGTCTATTGGAACGGTGGCTGCGGCGAGCGCATTCCGGCTTGGGTGCGCAGGGTGGTGCAGGACGAGACAACAAAGATCTTCAGCGCCCAGGTGTGGGCTCCGGAACATGAGTATGAGTTCAAGAACAAGAAGTTTGTTCCCAAAAACACTCCATTGCTCATATATGAGTGCCACATTGGTATGGGACAGGAAGAGGAGCGTGTGGGTACATACAGCGAGTTCCGCGAAAAGGTGCTTCCGCGCATTGCAGCCGACGGCTACAACTGCATTCAGATAATGGCCATTCAGGAGCACCCCTATTATGGCAGTTTTGGCTACCACGTATCGAACTTCTTTGCAGCATCGTCGCGTTTCGGAACCCCCGAGGACTTGAAAGAGCTCATCGACGCAGCTCACGGAA
>JAZQZZ010000048.1:0-173549 GCA_045634305.1 Bacteroidaceae bacterium
AGCTGAGCTATCTCGCCATCGCATTTTTGTTTTGCGGTGCAAAGATATACTTATATTTTTAAAGTGACAAATTTTTTGGAGTTTTTTCGCAAAAAAACTTTTTAGGCACTGTTTTGTTATGTTTATTAAGCGTCTTTTTTCGCAAAAAAACGCAAAAAACAACGGTTTTTGGAACAATATGATTGCATTTGTTGATTAAAATTCCTAACTTGCGACTGAGATACAATAAGTTATAACTCTAAATTCATTTCCAGTAATGCGTAAAGAGAAAATTTATATTGAATATCCCATGAAAGGTAGCGCACCCATGATATGGAGCTACATAGGCAATTCGGCCGGGTTGTCACCATGGTTTGCCGACAAGGTCGAGAACATTGACAAGACATACCGTTTCTACTGGGGAAAGACCGAGTGCAGGGTTGCTCATCTTGTGGCACAAAGGAACGGTGTATATGTGAAATTCCGCTGGGACGACGAGAGCCTGAACACCTATTTCGAGATGAGAATCTCATACAATGAGCTTACCAGGGAACACACTCTTGAGGTAACTGATTTTGCCGACAAGAACGAGACCGAGGAGCAGAAGGACCTGTGGGATTCATTGATTGAAAACCTGAGAAGGCAGTCGGGCATGTAAAAAAAGTGCGACAATAGTGATTCAAGCTCTTATTTTAATAAAATTAAAATAGTTTCTCGCGCCATTAAGAGTAAAATCACGCATTTTATACTAACTTTGTACAGAGAACCATCACTTGACATGGAGTTGTTGGTTTTCTGTATTTTTTATTTTTAAAGCACACGACCAGGATAACACGTACGGTTATCAACGCCAACTATGAAATTTCCTAAATTTCACATAATAAAGAAGCTCGATCTTTTCATCATAAAGACTTTTGCCACCAACCTGGCTGGTACCTTCTTTATTTGTCTCTTTATCTTCATAATGCAGTTGCTGTGGAGATGGATTGATGACTTCGTTGACAAAGGACTCGACTTCTATGTTCTTGCCCAGTTCTTCATGCTGAGCTCTATCACGCTTGTATCACAGGCGTTGCCATTTGCCATACTGCTTGCCTCACTCATGACATTCGGTAACTTCGGCGAGAAGCTGGAGCTGCTTGCGATGAAGGCTGCCGGTATACCGTTGCTCAGGATCATGGCTCCGCTCATTGTGTTCTGCGCAATGCTTGGCGGTATATCGTTCTACTTCCAGAACGTGGTGAGCCCGTATGCCCAGATGAAGCTATATACGTTGTTGTACTCGATAAAGCAGACATCTCCCGAGAGCGAGATACCCGAAGGTATATTCTATGACAGGCTCGAGGGCTACAATATCTATGTCAACAAGAAGAACATAGACACCGGTATGCTGTACGATGTGGTCATCTATGACACATCGGGCGGTTTCGAGAATACCAACATCCTGCTTGCCGATTCGGCTACCATCACCAATACTGCCGACGAGAGGCATATGATACTCTCAATGTACTCGGGTGAGCAGTTCTCTAATCTCCAGGAGCAGAAAATACAGAAGAAGAATGTTCCTTACCGTCGCGAGACATTCAGCCGAAAGGATGTAGTCATTGAGCTTGAGGGCGGTTTCGAGATGAAGGATGCCTCAATAATGAAGTCAAATGCCGACAGCAAGAACATGAAGGAGCTTGAGGTGGCAATTGACACCATAAGCTATCAGAACGACAGTATAGCACAGAATTACTGGAAAAACCTGAAACGCACTACATACGATGCTGTCACCAAGTTAGACCACGACGATACCTTGATGATGCAGAAGAACAACATACACAGCATCAAGTATGACAGTATCTACACTACAGCCACAAAACAATCAAAGCTTGTGTGGAAAAGAGCTCAGCTGAACAAGGTTAAGCAGATGAAGGTTGACTATGAGATAAAGCACAACATACTGCACTCACGCGAGAAGGACCTTAACAAGCACAAGATCTCATGGTGGAAAAAATTCACCCTGTCGCTTGGCTGTCTCATTTTCTTCTTCATCGGTGCACCGCTCGGAGCTATCGTAAGAAAGGGCGGATTGGGATATCCTGTTCTAATTTCAGTAGCGACATTCATCCTTTACCACATATTTGACACGGCCGGTTACAAGATGTCGCGCGAGGGTGAGTGGCACGTATGGTTCGGTGCATGGTTGAGCACAATGGTACTGTCGCCGTTGGGACTGTTCTTCACATACCAGTCGAACAAGGATTCCGAGATATTCAACAGTGACTCGATAAACAGGTTCTTCAGAATGCTGTTTGCCATCCCAGAGAAGAGGAACGTTACACTAAAGGAGGTAATCATCGACGACCCTGACTATGCCAAGGCAAAGGATGTTATGCTTGAGCTGCATAACAGTGCAAGGGAGTATATCAAGGTCAACAGGCTCAAGAATATGCCATCGATAAAGAGCGTGTTCTTCAACGAGAACGACCATACACTTGATGAGTTCAACGACAAGATGGAGAACATTATTGAGGAGCTTGGCAACAGCAGGAACAGGAAGGTTGTGATAATGCTCAATGAGTTGCCAATCCTGTCACCGCACGCTACAGTATCGCCGTTCAAGAGAAGGGCACTGAATATACTCTCGATAGTGGTATTCCCTATCGGAACAACAATCTACCTTAGAGCAATAAAGTTCCGACGCAGGCTTGCAAAGGATCTTGTAAGGATTGAAATGAACAGTAAGAAAATAATTGAGATAATAAACAAAGAGAAACTTGTATAAATCATAATATGGATAATTTCAAATTAAATAGCATTGAAGAAGCTCTCGACGATTTCAGAGAGGGTAAATTTGTAATTGTGGTGGATGACGAGGACCGTGAGAACGAAGGTGACTTCATCATCGCGGCCGAGAAGATTACCCCCGAGGCTGTGAACTTTATGCTCAAGAACGGTCGCGGAGTATTGTGCGCACCTATCACATTGTCACGTTGCAAGGAGCTTGAGCTTGCACCACAGGTAAGCTCTAACACAAGCCTTCTTGGAACTCCTTTCACGGTAACCATCGACAAGGTAGAGGGATGCAGCACAGGTGTGTCTACAGCTGACCGTGCGGCGACAATCAAGGCTCTGGCCGACCCTACAAGCAAGCCCGAGACATTTGCACGTCCGGGACACATCAACCCGCTCTATGCACAGGACAACGGTGTATTGCGCCGTGCAGGACACACCGAGGCCAGCATTGACCTAGCACGTCTGGCAGGCCTCTACCCCGCTGCAGCACTCATTGAGATAATGAACGAGGACGGTACCATGGCACGTATGCCACAGCTTGTGGAGATTGCAAAGGAGCACGACCTCAAGATAATATCAATCAAGGACCTCATCGAGTACCGCCTTAAGCAGGAGTCACTCGTTGACAAGGGCGAGGAGGTTGACATGCCCACAGAGCACGGACACTTCCGCCTGATACCTTTCCGTCAGAAATCGAACGGACTGGAGCACATTGCGCTCATCAAGGGTGAGTGGAACGAGGATGAGCCTGTACTTGTACGTGTACATTCGTCATGCATGACAGGTGATATCTTTGGTTCACAGCGTTGCGACTGCGGAGCACAGCTCCACGAGACAATGAAGCTCATTGACGAGACGGGTAAGGGTGTTATCGTTTACCTGAACCAGGAGGGTCGCGGTATAGGACTCATGAACAAGATGCGTGCATACAAGTTGCAGGAAGAGGGTATGGATACCGTGGATGCCAACCTTTGTCTTGGATTCAAGGCCGATGAGAGGGATTACGGCGTGGGTGCAGAGATTCTGCGCAAGGTCGGTGTACACAATATGCGTCTTATCACCAACAACCCGGTCAAGAGAATTGGACTAGAGAGCTACGGACTTACAATAACAGAGATTGTAGGAATTGAGATTGAACCTAACAACCACAACTCACGCTATCTGCATACAAAGGCCGAGCGCATGGGACACACACTTCATTTCAATAAGGAGAATAATTAATAAAACATAATATGAACAAATTATCAGATCGCGTAAACCGATTGGCGCCATCGGCAACATTGGCAATGTCACAGAAGAGCCAGGAGTTGAAAGCACAGGGCGTAGACGTTATAAATATGAGTGTAGGTGAACCTGACTTCAACACACCCGATGCCATAAAGGCTGCTGCAAAGCAGGCTATTGATGATAACTGGTCACGTTACTCTCCGGTTCCTGGTTATCCTTCACTTCGCAAAGCTATTGTTGAAAAGTTGAAGAATGAGAATGGACTGGAGTTCAAGGAGTCACAGATTTCTGTATCCAACGGTGCAAAACAGGCTGTCTGCAACGCAATCATGGCGCTTGTAAACCCTGGTGATGAAGTTATTGTTCCGGCTCCATACTGGGTGAGCTACCCCGATATGGTTAAGCTTGCAGACGGTACACCGGTCATTGTTAGCGCAGGTATTGAGCAGAACTTCAAGATCACAGGTGCACAGCTTGAGGCTGCCATCACACCAAAGACAAAGATGCTTATTCTTTGCTCACCATCGAACCCTACAGGCTCGGTATATACAAAGGAGGAGTTGAAGGAACTTGCCGATGTACTTGCCAAATACCCACAGGTATTTGTTGTTACCGATGAAATTTATGAGCACATAAGCTATGTTGGCAAACACGAGAGTATTGCACAGTTCGAGGAGATTAGAGAGCGTGTAATAATTATCAATGGTGTGTCAAAGGCATATGCAATGACAGGCTGGCGCATAGGTTACCTTGCAGCTGCCGAGTGGATTGTAAAGGGCTGTAATAAGCTTCAGGGACAGTATACCAGCGGACCATGCTCTGTTTCACAGATGGCATCATTGGAGGCATATACCGGTTCACAGGAGCCTGTTGAGGAGATGCGTCAGGCATTCCAGCGCCGTCGCGACCTGATTGTAAAGCTTGCAAAGGAAATCCCAGGCCTTGAGGTAAACGTTCCCGAGGGTGCTTTCTATCTGTTCCCAAAATGCAGTTCTTTCTATGGAAAGAGTTACAACGGAACAGTTATCAACAACAGTGATGACCTTGCAATGTACCTGCTGACCGAGGCTCACGTTGCTGCAGTAGGAGGTACATCTTTCGGTGCTCCTGAATGTTTCAGAATGAGTTATGCAACAAGCGACGAGAATATCATTGAAGCTATACGCCGCATCAAAGAGGCTCTTGCAAAGTTGCAGTAAGAGGTTATTAACCGGAATAACATAATAATAATATAGCCTGTGTTTGTAACATGGGCTATATTTTTTATTGAATGAGTTAAGTAAAACAGTACATTTGTACAGGAATGCTTGAAATAGCTGTTAAAAACATTGTTGATAGTGTGTTGAAAACAACTTGATAAATTGAGTAAAAAAAATGTTATTACAATTTTGTTTTTCTAAACAATTGGATAAGTCGACGATGTTATTAAAACGCCAAATTATTTTACCACTTTTTAAAGACTTTTTTTCAAGTGCGATATCAACAGTTTTCAACACATGTTTGAACATTATTTATCAGTATAAATATATAGTTAAAAATTGTTGATAACATTATATAATTAATTATTTACCAATAAATTGACTTGTTTATAATATGTGGATATCTATTTCTCTTCAACTAATAACTCAAAAAGCAAGTTTAAATGATATTTTTTCTCCTCATTATTAACAGGAGTTATTGTTGTTTTTAATCTTTTTGAATTTTTAAAAAGGATATATATAATATAAAATCGGTTGAAATGGTGGGTAACAAAATATTTTATAAATTTGAATGATATATAAAGAAAGTAAACTCAAAGAACATGACTATAGCTATAACCATATTGATTGCCCTGTTTGGCATGTATCTCGATTATAAGGCATGGAGACGTATTGGAAGAAGTTCTGTCAATAACTGTATAAGGTATGCATTTTATGTTGTTGTAGTATTATCATATATGCTTATAGTGCTGACTCCAGTGATGATGTATTTTTTCATGGATGAAGAGAACAGCTCCTTCATGATGAAGTTTTCAATGGTGTTGTTGACAAGTTATCTTACACTTACTATATCACGCCTGTTGTTTTACATCATATGGTTGCCTACAAGTAAGAAGGCCGGGTTGTGGACTGCTGTCACGGTTTCATCATTGGTTATTGCTACATTCCTGTATTCAATATTCTTCACTCGTACCAATTACATGGTGAATGAGGTTGAATTGTATTACGATAATCTTCCTGAAGCATTCAATGGATACAGGTTGGCTATTATATCTGATATACATACGGGTTCTATGGTGAACGCCGGTGAAGAACTTGCTGAAATTATGGAGTTGATTGATGAGGCTGATGTTGATATGGTGCTTTTTGGCGGTGATATAATAAATGTGCACCACTCAGAGATTACTGAACCAATACTTGAAGTTTTTTCTCGTTTAAAGCCTCGTGACGGCGTTTTTATGGTTTTGGGTAATCATGATACCGGCGCGTACATAAAAAACTCCACAATAGCAAAAAGAGAAGATAATATAGCCGGTTTAGTATCAAAGATGGAGAGAGCACATTGGTGTGTTTTAAAAGACAGTACTGTATATATATATAAAGGTAGTGATTCGATAGCTGTTACCGGTATTGATTATAATGAGGAATTATTGAAATACAAACACTCGATGGATGCCGTGAAAGGTGTAGATTTCAGCCGTATATATAATAATGTAAGTGATTCAGTATTCAATATAACTCTCTCGCATTTACCACAGTTGTGGCACTCTATTCGTAAAAGTGGATTTAGTGACCTCACACTTTCGGGGCATATACATGCCATGCAGATGAAGTTAGGTCGTTTCTCCCCGGCGAGGTTTATGTATAAAGAATGGAGCGGGCTGTATGAATATAATGGTTGCCGATTGTATATAAATGATGGTATTGGGTGTGTAGGATATCTGGCACGTTTTGGAGCACGGCCTGAAATCACTGTCATTGAGTTGTATAGGAATGAGTAAATTAATCAACTTGTGTTTATAAATTTTGAGAATGCGCCAAGTTGTATTAATTTTGTTGTCATAATATATAATTTAAAGAAGGTGACATTTGAGTATGATATTTTGGTGATAGGTGCCGGCCATGCAGGATGCGAGGCTGCGGCAGCTGCGGCAAATCTTGGAAAAAAGACTTGCCTGATGACTATTGATATGAACAAGATTGCTCAAATGAGTTGTAATCCGGCAATCGGTGGCATAGCAAAGGGACAAATTGTAAGAGAAATTGATGCTTTAGGTGGGTACACCGGTATTGTTGCCGACAAGGCTTCGATACAATTCCGTATGCTCAACCGTTCAAAAGGTCCTGCAATGTGGAGTCCGCGAGCTCAATGCGATAGAATGAAATTTAGCCAATATTGGCGAGAATTTCTAGAGAACATTCCCGGCCTTGATATGTGGCAGGATATAGCCACAGAACTTCTTGTAGAGGATGGTAGGGTTAAAGGTGTGAGAACACAGTTGGGTGCCGATTTCAAGGCAAAGGCCGTGATTGTAACAGCCGGCACGTTCCTTAACGGTTTGATGCACATAGGTAAGGTGCAGATTGAAGGTGGACGTGTTGCAGAACCTGCTGCCAAAGGATTGACTGAAAGTATAACCCAATATGGTATAACTGCAGGGCGAATGAAAACAGGAACTCCTGTGCGCCTTGACAAACGTTCTATAAATCTTCAATTGGTTGAAATTCAGGATGGTGATAATGATTTCCATCGCTTTTCATACAGTGATACCAGGCGCGAACTTAAACAATTGCCTTGTTGGGGGTGTTATACAAACCCCGAAGTGCATCAGATACTGCGCGACAGCCTTGATGATTCACCGCTTTACAATGGCCAGATACAGAGCATCGGTCCACGTTATTGCCCAAGCATAGAGACAAAGATTGTAACTTTTGCCGAGCGTGACAGGCATCTTCTTTTCCTTGAACCTGAGGGTGAGACAACACAGGAGATTTATGTAAACGGTTTTTCTTCATCGCTTCCAATGGAGGCGCAACTTTCCGCGCTACGTAAAATACCGGCACTTGAAAATGCTGTGGCCTATCGTCCCGGTTATGCTATAGAGTATGATTATTTCGATCCTACTCAACTGAGACATACACTTGAGTCTAAGATTATAGAAGGATTGTATTTTGCCGGACAGGTTAACGGAACAACCGGATATGAGGAGGCTGCCGGTCAAGGATTGGTTGCCGGTATAAATGCTGCTCTTAAAATAGATGCAAATGATGAGTTTGTGTTGCGTCGCGATGAGGCTTATATAGGTGTGCTTATAGATGACTTGGTGACAAAGGGTGTTGATGAGCCTTACCGTATGTTTACTTCTAGAGCCGAGTATAGGATTCTGTTGCGTTCCGACAATGCTGATATGCGTCTTACAGAAAAGTCGCATTCCATAGGTTTGGCAAGTGATGAAAGGTATGCCAGATTGTGTGATAAGAAGGAGCGGATAGCTAAATTGACTGAGTTTATCAACAACTTCTCAATAAAGGCAGATTTGATTAATAAAGGACTTGAAGAGCTTGGCACTACCCCACTTGTACGTGGATGTAAATTGGTTTCCTTGATTGAACGTCCTCAAATAACAATAGAATCTATAGCTGAATATATATTACCTCTAAAGCGTGAACTTGAAAAATTAGGTGATACACGTGAAGAGGTTGTTGAAGCAACTGAAATTGAAATTAAATATAAGGGTTATATTGAGCGTGAGCGTGAACTTGCTGAGCGTATGATCCGTTTGGAGAATATACGTATTAAGGGTAAGTTTGATTATAATTCAATAGAATCACTATCAACTGAAGCACGACAGAAACTCACTGCTATAAACCCTGAGACACTTGCGCAAGCTAGCCGTATACCAGGTGTGTCACCAAGTGATGTCAATGTATTGCTTGTCTTGATGCGAAAATAAACAATTGTTCCACGTGGAACAATTGTGTGAAATAAAAGTTCGAACTTAAAAAAATAGAAATATGAATAAGGAATTACTACTTGAGAATTTGAGAAATATCCCCGATTTTCCTATTCCGGGAATACAGTTTAAAGATGTGACATCGCTCTTTAAAAAGCCTGAATGTCTTCGCGAAATGGATAATGCCTTGTATGAGATGTATAAGGATAAAGGTATTACAAAGATTGTCGGTATTGAGTCAAGAGGTTTTGTTATGGCATCTTCACTTGCTGTTAAACTTAATGCAGGTTTTGTTCCAATCCGTAAACCTGGTAAACTTCCTGCAGAGACAATTAGTGAAACTTATGGTAAGGAATATGGCTGTGATACAATTGAAATTCACAAGGATGCAATAGAAGAAAATGATGTAGTTCTGATTCATGATGATCTTCTCGCTACAGGTGGAACAATGCTTGCAGCATACCACCTTGTACAGAAATTGAACCCCAAAAAGATTTATATAAACTTTATTATTGAACTTGAGGGTTTGAAGGGAAGGAAAATATTCCCTGCTGATGCAGAAATAGATTGTCTGCTAACTCTGGAAGGTAAGTAATGAAAAAAGAGGATAGAGATAAAAAGGATGAGTATCTTAAAGGTATAGTCTTGAACTTACCAGACTCTCCCGGTTGTTATCAATATCTCGATGATAATGGCAACATTATTTATGTAGGTAAGGCTAAGAACCTGAAACGTCGTGTATCCTCTTATTTTAATAAAGAACAACAAAGTCTTAAAACAAGGCTGCTTGTTGCAAAGATTGCCGACATTAAATATGTCGTTGTGAATAGTGAGGCCGATGCATTGCTTCTTGAGAATAATCTCATCAAGCAGCATAAGCCTCGCTATAATGTTTTATTGAAGGATGATAAAACGTATCCTTCAATATGTATAACAAACGAGTATTTTCCAAAACTGTTCAAGACGCGAAGAATAGAAAAAGCGAAAGGTCGTTTCTTCGGACCATACACTAATGCCGGTGCCTTACATGCATTGCTCGAACTTATAAAAAAGTTATATCCGTTGCGTACATGTAATTATAATATAAACCCAGAAACAGTGAGACTGGGTAAATTCAAACCATGCCTTGAATATCAGATAAAGAATTGTCCGGCTCCATGTGCGGGTAAGATTTCAGCTGATGAATATAATAGGATGATTGGTGAAATAATATCTATCCTAAAGGGTGATATTAAGGTTTTACAGGAAAATCTACTCGCTGAAATGGCTGAAAAAGCATCTCTTCTTGATTTTGAAGCAGCACAGGAAATAAAGGAAAAATACAAGCTTATAGAGAACTTCAGATTAAGAAGTGAGGTTGTCAGTTCATCAATGACAAACCTTGATGTGTTTTCTATTGAAAGCGATGAAAAGAGTGCATTTGTCAATTTCCTGCATATCAAAAATGGTTGTATCACCCAGGCTTTCACTATAGAATATTATAAAAAACTCGATGAAAGCGATGAAGAATTAATTTCTATTGGTATTATAGAATTGAGGGAACGTTTCAATAGTAGTGCCAAAGAAATAATACTTCCTTTTATTGTAGACTTACCCATTGAAGGTGTTACTGTCACTGTTCCTCAGAAAGGTGAAAAAGCTAGATTGTTAGCCTTATCAAAACTGAATGTAAAGCAGTATAGGGCTGATCGTATGAAGCATGACGATAAATTGAATCCGGAACAGAAGACAACACGTTTGATTAAGGAAGTTCAGGAAGCTCTTTGTCTTGAAAAAATGCCTGTAATAATCGAGTGTTTTGATAATTCGAACGTGCAAGGAAATGATGCTGTTGCTGCATGTGTAGTATTCCGTAAACTCAAGCCAAGTAAGAAGGATTACAGAAAGTATAATATTAAGACTGTTGTAGGCCCCGATGATTATGCTTCAATGCGTGAGGTTACTGAGCGTCGTTATACAAGGATAGTTGAAGAGGGAGGTGAATTACCTAGTCTAATATTTGCCGATGGAGGTAAAGGTCAGATAGAGGCCATACGCAGTATAACGCGCGATAAACTTGGCCTTGATATACCTGTCTTGGGATTGGTGAAGAACAGTAAGCATAAGACATCTGAGGTTATTACAGAGAATGGTGATGTTATTGGTTTGAAGCAGGGTACCATGTTGTTTCGTCTGCTGTCACAGATACAGGATGAGGTGCATCGTTTTGCTATAACATTCCATCGCGAAAAACGCAGTAAGCGTCAGATTGCGTCTGAACTGGATAATATAAAGGGTGTAGGTGAAAAGACAAAACTTTTGCTTTTAAATCATTTCAAGAGTGTGAAGCGTATAAAAGAAGCATCCTTTGAGGAACTGGTTGCCGTAGTTGGTAAATCAAAAGCCGAAATAATATCCGATGCTCTTAAATGATAACTCTTTTTTGTGTATCTTCGCGAATGATATTTAAAATAAGCAATTACTGTAATGAGAGTACTTATACAAAGGGTTAAAGAAGCGTCAGTAACCGTAGATAATGAGGTTATATCTTTGATACACAATGGTTTATTAGTTTTTATCGGTATAACCGACGATGATAATCGCGAAGATATACTATGGTTGACCAAAAAGATATCCAATATACGCCTTTTTGATGATGAAAATGGAGTGATGAATCTTTCTGTTATTGAAGCCGGTGGTGATATACTCGCTGTCAGCCAATTCACTCTTATGGCTTCTACAAAAAAAGGAAATCGTCCGTCATATATAAAGGCTGCAAAACCTGACATTTCAATACCTTTGTACGAAGAGTTCTGCAGCGAAATGGAACTTGCAGTAAACAAACCTATACAACGCGGTGTTTTTGGAGCAGATATGAAGGTGAATTTGTTGAATGATGGTCCTGTGACTATATTTATTGATTCAAAGAATAGAGAGTGATTATGACAATAGAAGAGGCACAGAAACGCGTCGATGCGTGGATAAAAGAGTATGGCGTGCGCTATTTCAATGAACTTACAAACACAGCCATTCTAGCTGAGGAGGTTGGTGAGGTTGCTCGTATTATGGCACGCAGGTATGGTGAACAATCATTCAAGGAAGGTGATAAAAGTGACCTTGATGATGAGCTTGCCGATGTGCTTTGGGTGCTTATTTGCATAGCAAACCAGACCGGTGTCGATTTGACGGCTGCGCTTGAAAAAAACTTCGATAAAAAGACTAAAAGAGATAATAAAAGACATGTAAATAACCCTAAATTAAATTCATATGAGTGAAAATATCAATTGTGGTTGTGGTGGACATCATCACCATGCCGATGAAGAAAGCAAGTATGACTTTGTAATAAGTGAATACTCTCAGTCGATGAGTGATGCAGAGGTTGCTGAGAACGTTAAGAAACTTATCGAAGAAAAGGTTGAAAAAAACAATACTCTTGAAGTAAAGAAATTGCTTTTCAACTGTATTGACCTTACTACCCTCAAGTGTACCGACAGTGAAGAGAGTGTCATGGCTTTCACTGAAAAAGTCAATGAATTCGATGACAAGTATCCCGATTTGAAAAACGTTGCAGCAATTTGTGTATATCCTAACTTTGCAAAGATTGTCAACGATACATTACAGGTTGAGAATGTTGGTATAGCTTGTGTATCGGGTGGTTTCCCATCTTCACAGACATTCCAGGAGATTAAGGTTGCCGAGACTGCCATGGCTATACATGATGGTGCAACTGAGATTGATATTGTACTTAGTGTAGGTAGGTTCCTTAGTGGTGATTATGAAGGTGTATGTGACGAGATACAGGAACTCAAGAGTGTTTGTGGCGACAAGCATTTGAAAGTAATTCTTGAGACAGGTGCTCTTGCAACAGCCGAGAATATCAAAAAAGCATCGATTCTATCGATTTATTCGGGTGCCGATTTCATCAAGACATCTACTGGTAAGGAGTCACCTGCAGCAACACCTGAGGCTGCGTATGTAATGTGTCAAACTATTAAGGAGTATTACCAGAAGACAGGTCGTAAGATTGGTTTTAAACCGGCCGGTGGAATAAATACAGTACACGATGCTTTAGTATATTATACCATAGTCAAGGAGTTGCTTGGCGAGGAATGGTTGAATAATGAGTTATTCCGTTTAGGAACAAGCCGCTTGGCAAACCTCTGTCTCAGTGAAATAGTAGGTGAAGAGGTCAAATTCTTCTGATCAGGAGAAGTTGGTGATAAACAAAAATGTCCCGTTTTAAACGGGACATTTTTGTTTATATAAATATCATTTATCTCTGGATATCACGTAATCTATATATGCAATAAGTGCGTTGCGGTATTCGTCTGAAATATCCTCGGGGATGGATTCTATTGCCAGGCTACGGTAATATTCTATCTGTTTGTTCGTATACTCCACTCCACCCTCATTCTTTGATATCTCGATCAAAGTTTCGATCTCCTTTTCATTGAGATATATACCTTTTGAAAGTTTTTCTCTGATTGGTTGCAGTAGAGGATTTGAACTTGTGCGCAGGACATACAATGCAGGCAATGTTATTTTTCCTTCATTCATATCACTACCGGTGGGTTTTCCAATATCGTTGCTATAATAGTCAAATATATCGTCCTTCATCTGAAAACAAAGTCCGGCATATTTTCCATAGTTGCTGAACTTTTCAAGGTATTCCTGTTTTCCGCCGGCTGTGTATACGGCGCATGCAGTGCAGCATACAAAGAGTGAAGCTGTTTTGTAATATATTACTTTCAAGTAATTCTCTTCGCTGTATGTTCCGTTCTGCTGCAATTCAACTTGCATCACTTCCCCATTGGGAAGGTCACGTCCCATAACTGAGATTGCATCAATGACGCGAATGTCACCAGTCTTTGCACTACAGTTTAGAGCCGTAGAGAACATGTAGTCACCGGTGAGAACTGCAACATTGTTGTTGAAACGTGCGTTGAGTGATTGACGTCCACGTCGTTTGTCACTTTCATCTATTACGTCGTCATGTAACAGACTTGCAGTGTGCAACATTTCAACAGCCGCAGCTGCCGAGTGTGTTTTTTCGTTTACGTCACCGATACTTTTTGCTATCAACAATACCAATATTGGACGCATCATCTTTCCTGTCGACTCTCCAAGGAATGACAATGCATCGTTCATAAGCATGACATCGCTCTTCAACAACGACTTGAAATAGTCGTTGAAATCAACGATTTCTTGCTCAATAGGTTTTTTAATTGTTGAAAGTAAATCCATATTGGATATCCACGTTATGTGTTTAAAACATTGTTTGATTGCAAAAGTAATAAAAAAGCAAACGAAAGTGGCAAAAAATATGTATTTTTACGGACAGTTAATCTAATTTTAAAATGGAAAAGTTATTTCTTCTCGATGCATATGCACTGATATACCGTGCTTACTATGCATTTATAAAGAACCCAAGAATAAATTCAAAAGGTTTCAACACATCGGCTATAATGGGGTTTATAAATACTCTCGAGGATGTATTGAAAAAAGAGAATCCCACTCATATTGGTATAGCCTTTGACCCTAAGGGGCCAACATTCCGTCACGAGGCCTATGAGCAGTATAAGGCACAGCGCGAGGAGACTCCCGAGGTTATCAGGGAGTCTGTTCCTGTTATCAAGGAGTTTATAAAGGCTTATAATATTCCAGTGTTCGAGGTTCCGGGTTATGAAGCCGACGATGTTATTGGAACACTTGCTAAAAAGGCGGAGAAAAGGGGGATTATTACATATATGATGACCCCCGACAAGGACTACGGTCAACTTGTATCTGATACTACTTTTATCTACCGTCCAAAATATGGTGACAAGGAGTTCGAGGTGATGGGTGTTGAGAGAGTGAAAGAGAAGTTTGGTATTGAAACCACTGAGCAGGTGATTGACCTGCTTGGACTCATGGGTGACTCAAGTGACAACATCCCCGGTTGTCCCGGTGTTGGTGAAAAGACTGCACAGAAATTGATTGCCCAATTCGGCAGCATAGAAAACATGCTTGAAAATACAACCGAACTAAAAGGTGCACTGAAGACTAAGGTCGAGGAAAACAGGGAACAGATTCTGTTCAGTAAATTTCTTGCTACCATAAAGACTGATGTTCCAATTGAGCTCGACTTGCAAGCTCTAAAACGTGAGCAACCGAACGAAGAGGAGTTGTCACGTCTTTTCAGTTTTTATGAATTGCGTGCCTTAAAGGAGCGTGTTATTAAAAATCAACAGGCACCTTCACTTTTCGACGATGCACTCTCTGTTGCAACAACAGTATCTGCTTCAAATAAAAAAAGTGCAAAACAAGACCCGCTTCAAGGCTCTCTCTTTGATTTTTTTACGACCGAAGATACAGGCGGTGAAAAAAAATCGAGCCATTTGACGTTAAAAGATATGCAATATGTGTATAAACTTGTTGAAACAGAAGAAGATATAACCTTATTGGCTACTGTATTGAAAAAATACAAAACTGTGTGTTTTGACACGGAAACAACAAGTACTGTCGCTCTTGACGCAGAATTGGTGGGTGTGAGCTTTTCTGTCAATGAGAATGAGGCCTTTTATGTGACAATGCCTGTCGAGCGCGAAAAGGTAATTGCGCGTCTCGAACCGTTAAGGGAAATTTTTGAAGACGAGGAGATTGAGAAAGTTGGACAGAATATAAAATATGATATCACAGTATTAGCCAACTATGGCATAGAGGTGCGCGGAAAACTTTTCGACACCATGATAGCCCATTATGTCTTGCAACCGGAACTGTTTCACGGAATGGACTATCTTGCCGAGATTTATCTTAACTATGAAACAATAAAGATTGAGGAACTTATTGGTGAAAAGGGACGTGGTCAGAAGAATATGCGTGACATCTCCCCCACTCTTGTGTGCGACTATGCTTGTGAAGATGCCGATGTTACCTTGAAACTGAAAAATATTTTACAGCAAGAGCTGAATAAAGAGGGTCTTGAGAATCTGTTCTATAACATAGAAATGCCACTTGTTCCTGTTCTTGCTTATATGGAGCGTAATGGTGCACGCATTGATACGGAAGCATTGAAAGAGACATCCATCCTGTTCGGTAAAAGACTTGCCGAAATAGAGGAGCATATATACTCGCTCGCAGGCGAGCCGTTCAACATTGCATCGCCAAAGCAGGTCGGTGATATTCTTTTTGGTAAACTCAAGATTGTCGATAAGCCTAAAAAGACCAAGACCGGCCAATTTGTCACTTCTGAAGAGGTGCTTGCCCAATTGCAGAACCGTCACCCTATCGTAAAGGAAATTCTGCAATACCGAGGATTGAAGAAACTGCTCAGTACATACATTGATGCTTTGCCCGAACTTGTGAATCCCAAAACCGGAAAGATACATACATCATATAACCAGACTGTCACAGCTACAGGACGACTAAGTTCAAGCAATCCAAACTTGCAGAACATACCTATCCGTGACGAGGATGGCAAGGAGGTGCGCAAGGCTTTTGTCCCCGATGACGGCTGTCTGTTCCTTTCGGTCGACTATTCACAGATTGAGCTGCGTATAATGGCGCACCTTAGTGGTGACAGGAATATGATTGAGGACTTCCGTGGCGGCTATGACATTCATGCAGCAACAGCGGCAAAGGTGTATAAGAAGCCTATTGAAGAGGTTACAAAGGATGAGCGCCGTAAGGCAAAAGTGGCAAACTTTGGTATAATATACGGTATTTCAGTATTTGGTCTTGCCGAGAGAATGAATGTTGACCGTCGCGAGGCAAAGGAACTGATCGAGAACTATTTTGCCACATACAGCGGTGTGCAGCAATATATAGAAAACTGCAAGCAAGAGGCAAAGGAAAAAGGGTATGTAGAGACAATTTATAATCGTAAACGCTACCTGCCCGATATAAATTCGCACAATGCTGTTGTGCGTGGTTATGCCGAGCGAAATGCCGTCAACGCGCCAATCCAAGGCAGTGCTGCCGATATCATAAAGGTTGCTATGATAAACATATACAAGCGCTTCAAAGAGGCTTCTTTGAAATCTACAATGATTCTGCAGGTGCATGATGAGTTGAACTTCAACGTATATCCCGGCGAAAAGGATATTGTGCTTGGAATTGTAACGGATGAGATGCAGAATGCCATTGCGCTCAGTGTTCCTTTGATAGCAGATTATGGTTGGGGAGCGAATTGGCTTGAGGCTCATTAACCAGTTTTGCAGTACCGAAATAATTCACTAACTTTGCATAACTTTTTAGAAACGATAAAATTCTGATATTTATATGGCTTTAAAAGCAGGTATTGTTGGTTTGCCCAACGTAGGAAAATCCACACTTTTCAACTGCCTTTCAAGCGCAAAGGCGCAGGCAGCGAACTTCCCATTCTGTACAATCGATGCCCAGTTGGGACAGATTACCGTTCCCGATGAACGATTGAATAAATTGGCAGAGCTTGTACACCCCGACCGTATTGTCCCCGCAACTTGTGATATCGTAGATATCGCAGGTCTTGTAAAGGGTGCAAGCAAAGGCGAGGGACTCGGTAACCAGTTCCTCGGTAACATACGTGAGACCGATGCCATCATTCACGTTCTCCGTTGTTTCGACAACGAGAATATTGTGCATGTTGACGGTTCTGTGAACCCTGTCCGCGACAAGGAAATCATTGACCTTGAGCTCCAATTCAAGGATCTTGATACCGTTGAGAATAAAATCAAACGTGTGGAGAAACAGGCGCGCGTAGGCGGCGACAAGCAGGCAAAGCTCGAGTATGATGTACTCATGAAGTTCAAAGAGGCTCTTGAAGCCGGTAAATCGGCACGTACAGTGGTTTTTGACACTGAGGATGAGCAATTGGTTGCAAAGAATCTTTTCCTGCTTACATCAAAGCCTGTACTTTATGTGTGCAATGTCGATGATACATCGGCTGCCAATGGAAACAAGTATGTAGATGCTGTGCGCGAGGCTATCAAAGACGAGCATGCTGAACTGCTTATAATTTCAGCACAGACAGAGGCTGATATTGCAGAACTCGAGAGCTATGAAGAGAAGCAGATGTTCCTTGAGGATATGGGCTTGAAGGAGTCGGGTTGCGACCGCCTGATCAAGGCTATTTACCATCTTTTGAACCTGCAGACATATATCACAGCAGGTCCAATGGAGGTAAAAGCATGGACATTCCGTAAGGGATGGAAGGCTCCACAGTGTGCAGGTGTAATTCATACCGATTTCGAGAAGGGCTTTATCCGTGCCGAGGTTATCAAATACGAGGATTACATCAACTATGGCTCTGAGGCTGCAGTTAAGGAGGCCGGCAAGATGAGTGTAGAGGGTAAGGAGTATGTTGTGCAGGACGGTGACATCATGCACTTCCGTTTTAATGTATAACGGTTATGAGCTTGATAGATTGTGCCATTGTCTGGGACCCTTCCGTAAGCCTGTTTTCTGTCTTTGGATTCGGAATCAGGTATTACTCGCTCTGTTGGGTTATTGGTCTGCTTGGAGCATATCTTATAGTCCAGAAACTCTACAAAAAGGGTGGTATAAGTGATGAACTTTTTGACCCTCTATTCCTGTATTGTTTCATGGGTATTCTAATTGGTGCGCGTTTGGGCCACTGCCTGTTCTATCAGCCCGATTACTACCTTGCTCACCCCATTGAGATGCTGCTACCAATAAAGAACACTCCCGAAGGTTGGGTCTTTAGCGGTTACGAGGGGTTGGCCAGTCATGGAGGAGTGATAGGTGTCATAATAGCTTTGATTCTCTATACAAAAAAGACAAAGCTCACAATGGTGTGGACACTCGATAACATAGCCATTGCTGCACCTTTCTTTTCGGCAATGGTGCGCATCGGTAACTTTATGAACAGCGAGATCATAGGTACCGAGACAGACCTTCCATGGGGAGTCATCTTTGTGCAGGCGGGTGAGACTGTTCCTCATCACCCGGCCCAATTATATGAGGCTATTGCTTATGCAATAATATTCTTGTTCGGCTTGTTGCTCTACAAGAAATATAAAGCAAAAATCGGTACAGGATTATTTATGGGATATTGCCTCTTTACCATCTTTACATTCCGTTTCTTTGTGGAGTTTATCAAAGAGAACCAGGTGGCTTTTGAGGATGGAATGACCTTGATTATGGGACAGTGGTTGAGTATTCCGCTGATAATTACGGGAGCTTATTTCATGATAAAGGGTATAAAAAAATCGGCATAAGCCGATTTTTTTATTGTGTTACAGTTGCTGCAAGTCTTTCGGTTTCTCTCATTGCTGCAAGTCTCTCAACCTCTGTTATATCAATTCCCACAGCTTTTGCAAGGCGAGCACCATAATCCTTGTCGGCAAGATAACAATGTGCCGCGTGGCGGTATTTAATATTGTCGGTAACCGTCATCATATCCTCTGCCGTATTTGCTATAAGTATATTTCTTTTATCCTCGGTCATTAGCCTGTATAGGTTACCCGGTTGATAGAAACAGTCATCAGTGCGGTCTTCGTATGGATTGTATCGCATAGATTCACCTGTAACAGCCGAGTGTGCATACATTGCCGGGGCTGTTTTCCACTCTCCAATACTGTTTGGTGAATAACCTTTTATGGCACCATTGTTGCCATCTACGCGCATTGCGCCGTCGCGGTGAAAACTATGTATTGGGCATTTGGCTCTGTTTACCGGTATCTGGTCGTGGTTTACACCAAGACGGTAGCGCTGTGCATCGCCGTATGAGAAAAGCCTACCCTGGAGTAGCTTATCGGGCGAAAGTCCTATCCCCGCTACTATGTGTGCAGGATTGAAAGCCGCCTGTTCAACTTCGGCAAAGTAGTTTTCGGGGTTGCGGTTCAGTTCAAGCATACCAACCTCTATGAGCGGAAAATCCTTGTGGCTCCACACTTTTGTAATGTCAAAAGGATTCTCCTTGTAGGTGGCAGCCTGCTCCTCTGTCATTACCTGAATGTATAGTTTCCAGCGCGGGAAATCTCCCTTTGCTATTGCATTGAAAAGGTCACGTCCGTGGCTTTCACGATCGTGTGCGATGATGGCGGCTGCCTCTGCGTTGCTCATATTCTTTATACCCTGCTGTGTACGGAAATGGAATTTTACCCATACACGTTCACCATTTTTGTTTATAAGGCTGTAGGTATGCGAACCAAAGCCGTGCATGTGGCGGTATGAGGCCGGTATGCCACGGTCGGACATTACAATGGTAATCTGGTGCAGAGCTTCGGGTAACATTGTCCAGAAATCCCAGTTGCTTTGCGGTGAGCGCAAATTTGTCTGTGGGTCGCGTTTTATTGCATGGTTAAGGTCGGGGAATTGCAACGGGTCGCGCAGAAAGAATACCGGTGTATTGTTACCAACCAAATCCCAGTTACCCTCGTCGGTGTAGAACTTGACGGCAAAACCACGTATATCACGTTCGGCATCGGCAGCTCCGCGTTCGCCTGCAACAGTTGAGAAACGCATAAAAACATCGGTCTTTTTGCCTATTTTTGAAAAGAGTGATGCACAACTGTAACGGGTAATGTCATTTGTCACTGTAAAGCAGCCGAAGGCCCCACTACCCTTTGCATGCATGCGTCGTTCAGGTATTACCTCACGGTCGAAATGTGCAAGTTTTTCAAGCAACCAGTTATCTTCGAGCAGTATAGGTCCACGCTCCCCGGCTGTGAGCGAGTTTGTGTTGTCGGGCACACGCGCACCCACCTCATTGGTCAAGAATTTTTTATCCATAAAAAAGGCTGTTAGTAATTCGTATAGAACTATAACAGCCTTTAATATAAGTTTGTTCAAGTATTATTTACCCTTTACAATACGCTTAATGTCATTCAATTTGTTCAGCGCTTCAAGCGGTGTAAGGTTGTTTACGTCAATGCCAAGAATCTCGTCGCGTACCTGTGAAAGTACGGGGTCATCGAGCTGGAAGAAATTCAGTTGCATACCCTCGCGACTGTCCGCTATTTCGGCTGTGGGAGCGCCTTTCAGTTCTCCCCTGTTGTTTCCTGCTTCAAGCTTCTTGAGTATCTGCTCCGAGCGTTTTACGATGCTTTTTGGCATACCTGCCAGTTGGGCAACGTGGATACCGAACGAGTGCTCGCTGCCACCGGGCATCAGCTTGCGCATAAATATCACCTTGCCGTCTATTTCACGCACTGAAACATTAAAGTTTTTTATACGCGGGAAACTCTTCTCCATCTCATTGAGCTCGTGATAATGGGTTGCAAACAGTGTGCGCGCCCTACCCTTTGCAAATTCGTGTATGTACTCGACGATAGCCCATGCTATTGACATACCGTCGTAGGTGGATGTTCCGCGTCCAAGCTCGTCAAAAAGTACAAGGCTGTGCCCCGACAGGTTATTCAGGATGTTTGCAGCCTCGGTCATCTCCACCATGAATGTAGATTCACCGGCTGAAATATTGTCGCTTGCTCCCACACGGGTGAAAATCTTGTCCACAAGGCCGATTATAGCGCTCTCTGCGGGCACAAAGCAACCAATCTGTGCAAGTAGTGTGATGAGCGCTGTCTGTCGGAGCAGAGCCGATTTACCGGCCATGTTGGGACCGGTTACAATTATAATCTGTTGCTTGTCATTGTCGAGGTACAGGTCATTTGGAATATAATCCTCGCCTATCGCCATCTGTCTTTCAATCACTGGGTGACGTCCCTGTTTGATGTCGAGAACATCCTCTTCACTTATTACAGGGCGTATGTATTTGTATGCACGTGAAACGTTTGCAAACGACAACAGCACATCGAGCCTTGCAAGGTGTGTGGCGTCTATCTGTATTGCGGGGATGTACGATGCCAGGTCGGCAACGAGGTTGTTGTATATCTGTGTCTCCAGTGCAAGAATCTTCTCCTCGGCACCCAGAATTTTCTCCTCGTATTCCTTGAGTTCCTGAGTGATGTAACGCTCGGCATTTACAAGTGTCTGTTTGCGTATCCACTCTTCGGGTACGTTGTCCTTGTAGGTGTTGCGAACCTCAATGTAGTAGCCGAACACGTTGTTGAACGAAATCTTCAGGCTTGGAATGCCTGTGCGCTCGCTCTCGCGCTGCTGTAACTGTAAAAGATAATCTTTGCCATTATAGGCTATCTGGCGCAGTTCGTCGAGTTGTGCATTTACACCGTCTGCCACTACTCCGCCCTTGTTCAGCAGCAAAGGTGGCTCGGGGACAATTTCGGTCGCAATGCGGTCGCGTATTTCGGAACAACAATCAAGTTGTGCGCCAATGCGTTTGAGCACCTCGTTGTCGGCAGTCTCACAAGCCTTTTTAATAGGTTCAATGGCTTGCAATGCCATTTTTAGCTGTACAAGTTCGCGTGGTGATACACGGCCGGCAGCAACTTTGGCTATAATACGCTCAAGGTCACCTATCATATGTAGCTGCTCTTCAATGAGTTCGCGGAAGTATGGCTCACGGAAATAATATTCCACTATGTCAAGACGCTCCTCTATGGGTTTCTTATCCTTAAGCGGGAATACCATCCAGCGCTTCAAAAGACGGGCACCCATAGCTGTCAATGTCTTGTCTATGACTGAAAGTAGTGATGAGCCGCCGTCGTGCATGCTTCCAAGTAGTTCAAGGCTGCGTATGGTGAATTTGTCAAGACGCACGTAACGTTCCTCTTCAATGCGGGAGATATTACGGATATGTGATATCTGTGTGTGCAGTGTCACCTCAAGATAGTGAAGTATTGCACCGGCTGCCACCACTCCACTGCGCAGGTGCGAGATGCCGAACCCCTTGAGGTTCTTTGTCTCGAAGTGCTTTGTCAGTTTTTCGTGTGCAAATTCGTCGGTGAAAGCCCAATCATCGAGTTCGAACGTGAGGAATTTTGTGCCGAAATTCTCAATGAAACGTCCTTTCAGCCCACGCTCCACAAGAATTTCCTTTGGGCGGAAATTAATGAGCAGTTTCTCAATGTAGTCGAATGTTCCCTCTGCAACAAGGTATTCACCTGTTGATATATCCAGGAACGAGACACCACACATGGGTTTACCGAAATGCACTGCAGCAAGGAAGTTATTCTCTTTGTAATCCAATACATTATCGTTGATTGAGACACCCGGTGTAACAAGTTCTGTTATACCTCGCTTAACCAATTTCTTGGTCATCTTTGGGTCCTCGAGCTGGTCGCAAATGGCTACGCGTTTGCCGGCACGTACCAGTTTGGGAAGGTAGGTGTCGAGTGCGTGGAAGGGGAATCCCGCCATTTCTATGGCTTTTGAAGCGTCGCTCTTGCCGTTTGAGCGCTTTGTGAGTGTTATGCCAAGAATCTCCGAGGCCACAACGGCATCGGAACAGTATGTTTCATAGAAGTCGCCACAACGGAACAGTAGCACAGCATCGGGGTGCTTTGCCTTGAGTTCATAGAACTGGCGCATCATGGGGGTAAGAGCAGCTTCTTTTTCGGCCATAAATATCGTTATGTGTTTATTGTGCAATAATTACGCGAAGATACGAAAAAATATCCAACAAACCGGGTGTAAAAACAAAAAAGCGGTTTTGAAAACAAAAACATCGTCTAAATAGCGGAATAACTCTTTTTTTATATATTTTTGTAGGTTATTACATCCACAAAGTGGATAGTAATGTTTTGAAAAGATTAAAAACTTAAAGACAATGGCATATAATTTTAACGAAATTGAGCAGAAGTGGCAGCAGCGCTGGAGAGAGAACAAGACTTATAAAGTGGTTGAAGAGAACGGGAAAGAGAAGTTCTACATTCTGAATATGTTCCCTTATCCGTCGGGAGCAGGTCTTCACGTCGGTCACCCGCTCGGCTACATAGCATCGGATATTTTCGCGCGCTACAAGCGTCTCAACGGATATAATGTACTTAACCCAATGGGTTACGATGCGTACGGACTCCCAGCTGAGCAATATGCGATACAGACAGGACAGCACCCGGCTGTTACAACAGAGCAGAACATTGCACGCTACCGTGAGCAGCTCGACAAGATTGGTTTCTGCTTCGACTGGGACCGTGAGATCAGAACCTGTGATGCCGGTTATTACCATTGGACGCAGTGGACATTCATAAAGATGTTCAACAGCTACTACGATAACGATTCAAAATGCGCAAAGCCGATTGCAGAGCTCATTGAAAAATTGGGCAAAGAGGGTAGTGCGGGCTTCAATGCTGCTTGTACCGAGGAAATTGAGGTTACCGCCCAGGAGTGGAATGCCATGAGCGAGGTTGAGCAGCAGGAACTGTTGATGAACTGGCGCATTGCGTTCCTCAACGAGACAATGGTTAACTGGTGTCCGGCTCTTGGTACGGTGCTTGCCAACGATGAGGTTGTTGACGGTGTTTCGGAGCGCGGCGGTCACCCTGTGGTGCAGAAGAAGATGAAGCAGTGGTGTCTGCGCGTGTCGGCCTATTCACAGCGCTTGCTCGATGGTCTTGAGAAAGTGGAGTGGAGCGACTCCTTGAAAGAGACACAGCGCAACTGGATTGGTCGCAGTGAGGGAACTGAAATGCAGTTCCGTGTAAAGGATAGCGATTTTGAGTTTACAATCTTCACCACACGTGCCGATACTATATTCGGTGTCACATTCATGGTGCTTGCTCCCGAGAGCGAACTTGTGGCACAACTAACCACAGCAGAGCAGAAAGAGGCTGTTGAGGCTTATCTTGACCGCACAAAGAAGCGCACCGAGCGCGAGCGTATGATTGACCGCAACGTGACAGGTGTGTTTACCGGTTCATACGCAGTAAACCCAATCACCGGTGAGGAGATTCCTGTGTGGGTGAGCGACTATGTGCTCTCTGGTTACGGAACAGGTGCCATTATGGCTGTTCCTGCACACGATAGCCGCGACTATGCCTTTGCAAAGCACTTCGGCATTGAGATACGTCCGCTCATTGAGGGTTGCGATGTAAGCGAGGAGAGCTTTGATGCAAAGGAGGGTGTAATGACAAACTCACCTGTTGCTGCTTTCGTTGACTGCAAGCTCAATCTCAACGGCCTGACAGTAAAAGAGGCTATTGCAAAGACAAAGCAGTTTGTTACTGAGAACAAACTTGGTCGCGTGAAGGTGAACTACCGTCTGCGCGATGCTATTTTCAGCCGCCAGCGCTACTGGGGTGAGCCTTTCCCAATCTATTACAAAAACGGTGTGCCTTATCCTGTACCCGAGGAGTGCCTGCCTATCGAACTCCCCGAGGTTGAGAAATTCCTCCCCACAGAGAGTGGAGAACCGCCACTCGGTCACGCAAAGATGTGGGCTTGGGATACTGCGACAAACAGCATAACAAGCAAGGATAATATTGACAACACAACAGTGTTCCCGCTTGAACTTAACACAATGCCGGGTTTTGCAGGTTCAAGTGCATATTATCTGCGTTATATGGACCCGAAGAACGGCAATGCGCTTGTCTCTAAGGAGGCTAACGGTTATTGGCAGAACGTAGACTTGTATGTTGGTGGTAAGGAGCACGCTACAGGCCACCTCATCTATTCACGTTTCTGGAACATGTTCCTCTTCGACTGTGGATACAGCGTAAAGGAAGAACCATTCCAGAAACTCATTAACCAGGGTATGATTCAGGGACGAAGCAACTTTGTCTACCGCATAAAGGATACAAATACATTCGTCTCTCACGGCCTGTCAAAGAATTATGATGTGACACCGCTGCACGTGGATGTGAACATTGTGGTAAATGATGTTCTTGATATAGATGCATTCCGTGCTTGGCGCCCCGAGTATGCTGATGCCGAGTTTATACTTGAGAACGACAAGTACATCTGCGGCTGGGCTGTGGAGAAAATGAGTAAGTCAATGTTCAACGTTGTGAACCCCGATGTGATTGTTGAAAAATATGGCGCAGATACATTGCGTATGTATGAGATGTTCCTTGGACCAATTGAGCAGTCAAAGCCTTGGGATACCAATGGTATCGACGGTTGTCACCGCTTCCTGCGTAAGTTGTGGGGTGTGTTCTTTGATAAGGATGACAACAGTATTGTGACCGATGACGAGCCGACAAAGGAGGAACTCAAGTCGCTTCACAAGCTCATAAAGAAGACAAGCGAGGATATACCTGCATTCTCTTACAACACAACCGTGAGCGCCTTCATGATTTGTCTCAATGAGCTTACAGCACTCAAATGTAACAAGAAGGCAATCCTTGAGAAGATTGTAGTTGTGCTCTCACCGTTTGCGCCGCACATTTGTGAGGAGTTGTGGGAGAGACTTGGTTATACCACCACAGTGTGTGATGCCCAGTGGCCATCATACAATGAGGAGTATCTCAAGGAGGATTCTGTCAAGTACACTATTTCATTTAACGGTAAGGCTCGCTTTACACTTGATTTTGCTGTCGATGCAACGAATGCCGAGATTGAGGCCACAGTTCTTGCTGATGAGAACAGTCAGAAGTATATCGATGGCAAACCAATCAAGAAAGTTATCATTGTACCTAAGAAAATTGTAAACATTGTAATCTGATACTGTTGATTCAATTAAAAACACTTTAAATAACATACTATTATGGGCAAACGATTCATTCCAAGACCTACAATCATGGGTGAGCTCAAGAATTACTTCATGATTACTGTCGGACTCACACTTTATGCCTTTACATGGAAGTTCTTCATGGCTCCCTACCAGTTTGTGACCGGTGGTATAACCGGTGTGAGTGGTATTGTTGAGTATACAACGGGTATTCCGATGCAGTACACGTATTTTGCAATAAATATCGTGCTCTTGATAGTTGCCATACAGCAACTTGGATGGAAGTTCTGTATTAAGACAATATTTGCCATTGTGGTAATGACATTGATGCTTGAGTTCTTTGATTTTGTTTTCAATACATGTCCTACAGCTTATGAGATACTTGGTCCGGATAAACAGCTTGAAGCTTGTATTGTGGGTTCAATATTCATTGGTATGGCAATTGCATTCTGCTTCTTGAGTAACGGCAGTACAGGTGGCGTGGATATCATTGCGGCTATTGTGAACAAGTATAAGGATATTAGTTTCGGCCGTGCAATGCTGTATGTGGATGCCTGCATCATTATAAGCAGTTTCTTTATAATTCCAAGCGAAAGCGTGTCTATGAGTGTCCAGAAGATTTTCTATGGTTTCATTAACCTTGTAATCGTGAACGTTTCGCTCGATTATATGGTGAACAGCAATCGCCAGGCTGTGCAGTTCTTTATTTTCTCGAGCAAGTACGACGAGATAGCCTATTATATTACCAGAGGGCTTAAACGAGGTGTTACATTGCTCGATTCCGTAGGATATTATTCGGGTAAAGAGGGTAAGGTGGTTACAACAATAGCACGTGCAACCCAGGCCAACCAATTGTTGAGCGCCATCAAACAGATTGACCCCAATGCGCTTGTGTCACAATCTAAGGTTATGGCTGTGTATGGTCTTGGATTCGATAAGATAAAGGCTAAGAAAAAGGTGATGATAGATGATGCAAACGGTGCCAATCCAACAAAAACAAAAGGTGTAGAATGAGACTTGTATTTGCTACCAACAACAGGCATAAACTCCAAGAGGTAAGGGATATTGTCGGTGATAGAGTAGAGGTGCTCTCGCTTGCAGATATTGATTGCCATGATGATATTCCGGAGACAGCAGATACCCTGCAGGGAAATGCGCTTATAAAAGCAAGGCATATATATGAGAAGTATGGCCTTGACTGCTTTGCCGATGATACCGGTCTCGAGGTTGAGGTGCTTGATGGTGCCCCGGGTGTCTATTCGGCGCGTTATGCCGGCGAGGAGTGTAACTCTGAGGCCAATATGCGTAAGCTTTTGGAAAATTTAACAGGAAAAAACAACCGCAACGCACAATTCCGTACGGTAATCGCGTTAATAGTAAAGGGTGAGGAAATGCTCTTCAACGGAATAGTGAAAGGAACTATTGCCACGGAGAAAAAAGGTGATTCCGGGTTCGGTTATGACCCGATTTTTGTTCCCGAGGGGCATTCCGAGAGTTTTGCGCAGATGAGTAGTGAAATGAAAAATAGCATGAGCCACCGCTTCCGCGCTACAAAGCAACTTGGTGACTATTTGAAAGAGAACTATGATTAAGAGAGTGCTTGTATCTTTTCTGTTTGTCCTTGTATTGGTTATGGGAGCAAAAGCTTCTGATGACAAATGGACGCTATATCCGTCTTATCATAATGCCACATATTGTCAGGTAGCCGGTGACAAGGTCTATGTATTGGCGTCGGGCGCGCTCTTTTCATATGACAAGAGCGATAACGAATTGAGGACATACGACAAGATAACAACACTAAGTGACATCGATATCTCTCATATCCGATATTCAACTTTTCTGAATGCTCTGATTGTCGTTTACAGAAATGCAAATATTGATATTCTGTACAATGATGAATCGGTATACAATATTTCTGATTTCAAGAACAAACAATTACCCGATAAGACAATAAACAATATTGATATTCAGGGTGATAAAGCTTATCTTTCCACATCTTTCGGTATTGTTGTACTTGATCTTGAGAATATGGAGTTTGACAATACATTCAACATTGGTCTGGATACATATTGTGCATATCGATATGCCGGAAGGATGTATGCCGGTACCAAGGGTGGGTTCTACTCTTGCGATACAACAAAAAATCTTCTGGACAAGAATAATTGGGAGATGTTGTATCCTAATTATCCGGTAACATCAATGTGTGAACTTGATGGGAAATTGTATTGTCTTATTGACTTCCTGGGTGTTTATATCTTTACACCAAATCCAAAGAAATTGACGCTTGTTGTCGGTAACAATGGCGAAAGGTACCATTCGATATATACATCGGGTGGTGAGGTGGTTGCTCCTGCCCGGAATAAAGTCAGTGTAATGAGCGGCGAAAAAAGCGTTGTTACTTATAAAAATAACAATAGTGACCATATAGTAAAGAATGGTAATGTATTCTGGGATTGTAAGGGATATGAAGGTTTGGTTGAGTCGGCTATTGAAAACAACACTGTTGTTGCCAAGAATTTGCCTCTGATTCCTAATAGTCCGGTACGTAACTTTTGTGAATTCATGAAGTTTACCGATACAGGAAAACTTTTGGTGGCCGGTGGAAATATCAGCTATTTCAATGATATATTCCACGATGGAACCCTGATGGAGTACCATAGTGATGTTGACAAATGGATAAATTTCCCGGAGGATACCATAAAGAGTGTAACGGGATTGAAATACGAGAATGTCTGTTCAATAGATGAAGACCCGACAGAACCGGGACATTATTTTGCCGGTTCATTCGGTAATGGTGTATTTGAATTCAGGGATGGAGCTTTTGTGCAGCATTTTGATTATGAGAATTCTCCGCTTGAGAGTGCAGTTCCCGGTAACAGGAAATATGTGCGCATTCCAACTGTAATGTTTGACAAGGACGGAAATCTTTGGTGTGTGAATTCCGATGTCAAGAATATTGTAAATGTCCTTAAAAAGGACGGTACATGGCTTTCTCTCAATTATAAGGAGATTGAATATATGGCAACAATGGCAAAGCCGTATATTGATTCGCGAGGATGGCTGTGGGTGACGGCACTCCAGAGTCAAACAGGTCTTTTCTGCGCAAAAATGAATAATACTCCTTTTGACATAAGTGATGACGTGACAAAAAAATGGTTACATAAATTTACCAATCAGGATGGAGTGAGTTATGACATATATCAGCTGTATGACATAGCAGAGGATAAGGATGGAGCAATTTGGGTCGGTACAAATATTGGTGTGTTTGTCATCGATAACCCCGAGAAGTTCTTCAACGATGGAATCTTCAAACAGATTAAGATTGCGCGTAATGATGGAACCGGTCTTGCCGATTATTTTATGAGCGGTGTCTATATAAAGGATATTGAGGTGGATGGTGCCAATCGCAAATGGATAGGTACAAACAGTAATGGTATATATCTTGTAAGCGCAGACGGACAGGAGACAATCCATCATTTTACAACCGAAAACTCACCATTGCCATCTGACTGTATTGAGAGTATTGCAATCAATGATATCACCGGCGAGGTGTTTATTGGTACTGATATGGGAATTGCCGGTTACATGAGTGACGCAACTGCATCTGCACCGGTTCTTGATGAAAAAAATATCCACGTCTATCCAAACCCCGTGAGAGCTGATTACAGCGGAAATATTTCTATTGTGGGACTCACCCACGGTTGTGTGGTTAAAATTGTTGACGCGGCCGGATATCTGGTAAATGAGGGTGTTTCCAACGGTGGTTTGTATTCTTGGAATGGACGTAACGCGCGTGGCGAGAAAGTTGCTAGCGGTGTCTATCATGTTCTCACGTACGATAGTGCCGGCAACGAAGGCGTTGCAACGAAGATTTTGATTACAAGATGAAACCAAACAATATCAGCAACCTTTGGGTTGCTGATATTGTTTGGTAGACATGCAAACATCCATGTGTTCTCATGCTTTATTGTAAGAATTTATATAGATAAGAGATTATTGAAATATATTGCTATTCGCTTTATTATAAATGTTTTATTCTCTGCTTATTCCATTGCGATTTATTAAAACAAAAACGAGTCCCAAATTTCTTTGGAACTCGTTTGCGGTGCGTACGGGACTCGAACCCGTGACCCCATGCGTGACAGGCATGTATTCTAACCAACTGAACTAACGCACCAATATTTCAAAGTTTTCTGCTTTGTTCGTGTCTCAAAGCGAGTGCAAAGGTAGGGCTTTTTTTTGAATCTGCAAACATTTTCAAGTTTTTTTTCAAGAAAATGTGATTTTTTTTGCTTTTTCTCTCAATAAAGTGCTATTCTGCGAGTTTTTGCACTAAAAATACGTTGCCAAAGCCTTTTTCTGTACGTTGCCATTGTTGAAGTAAAGCGCTTTTTTTGAATCCGTTTTTTTCAAAAAGTTTCAGGCTTTCTTTGTTCCACTCAGGGATGAATGCATAAAGCTGGTTTATATGTAGCATTTTCTGTGCATATTCACATAGCAAAATTATGGATCGTGTGGCTATGCCTTTGCCGCGATACTTTCCGAGCAGTCCAATGCATACTTCGGCGCGGCTATTGAGTGGGTCGAAATCGGCAAGGTCAATCATTCCGGCTGTTTCTCCATTTTTTAATTGAATGATAAAGCGTGCTTGACGTTCGGCAAATAAATTTTGGCTGCTTTGTTCGAGGTATGCGCGCAGAGTGTAGCGTGAATAGGGGAGTGTAGCGTTACCGATGCTCCACAGAGTGGTGTCGTTCTCCATTTTGAACATCAGTTCCAAATCCTCCGGCTCGGGTGAACGCAGGGATATCAATTCGTCTTTAAGCCAGCTGGTGTTCATTTTTTTGATTTTGTCTCTTCATAATCAAAGACCATTTCTTCGGTTATGAGTTTTTTTGTTTTCGGAGAAAATGTTCCAAGGCGCAACTTCTGCCGGCTGCTGTTGAGCAGTTTGAGTATTGTACTGTAGTTGTAGGCCTCGGTATCATAGATGACTGTGTTGTAACCATCAAGGTTTATATCGTTGTCAGTATGCCCCATTGGCTTTGTTATTTCATCGGCCTCGATGAATATGTGCTTGCCGTTCTTGAGTTCACCCTGCAGTATCTCCTTGGTTATGGTTATGGTGTCGGTATTACCCAATACAATGCAGTTTAGAGCCGGAATGGCCTGTGTCGTCTTGCGGTGTACGAACTGGTTCCCTATATATGCCAGCATAGCCCGTGTCCAGATAGCGATGTTTATTGGCAAACTCACGAGCATGGAATAGTGTGAGTAGTGTTTCTTGAAAAAGAGCTGCATGGCGCGGTAAAAGGTGTGTACGTAGCGGTATGTGCTCTTGTTTGTGCTTTCTCCCTTGTAATGCAGAATGCGCAGGGGGAGATAATAATTGGTGTAGCCTTCTTTGAGAATGCGGTACGAGAGGTCTATATCCTCGCCGTACATGAAGAAATCCTCATCTAGTGCACCGGTTTTTTCTATTGTGCTGTGGCGCAGCATCATGTATGCACCTGATATTATTTCTATGGGGTTTGTCTCTTCCTTGTCAAGATACTGCATATAATAGCGGCCGAATGTTCGCGATTTGGGGAACAGTCTTGAAAGGCCGGACATCTTGCAGAACGCCACGAACGGAGTTGGCAATGCTCGGCGCGATTCCGGTGCAAATGTGCCGTCCGTGCGTAACATATGCACGCCACAAGCGCCGGCATCTGCATGGGTGTCCATGAACTTTACGCAGCCTTCAATTGCTTCTTTTGTGACAATTGTGTCAGGATTCAGCAACAGGATATATTCTCCTTTGGCTTGCGCTATGGCAATGTTGTTGCCTTTGGAGAATCCGTTGTTTTCCCTGCATGCCATCCATTTGATGTTCGGAAAATGGGAGGTGATATATTCTGTTGAACCATCGGTAGAAGCATTGTCGACCACAATGATTTCGTGGTCTATTCCTGCAGCAGCCTGCTCAAGTGAGTTGAGGCACTGTTCAAGGAAGTGCTTGACGTTATAGTTTACAATTACTACCGATAGTTTCATTGCCTGTTTCATTTTTTTTCGTTACCACCAAGGCACTCGTCGAGTACTTTGCCGCTAGGGTAACTGTATATGAGTGCACCGAAACTTAAGATGGCGCAATACATGGCTCCGTTGTATTCAATGCCATAGTACACGAAGATGTTGATTACAAGTGCAATGAAGAGCATGAACATGCGTATCAGGCTCCATTTGCCATAGAGTTTCAGCAGTGCAATGGTTTCGAGACTGTTTCCTTTTTTCATTGCGCGGCTGAATCCTTTAAGGGCAAACGGAATGATGGCTATCGTGAGCATGATAGTACTGACTTCGATGTAGTACATGTCGTCTGCTGTAAGGTTCATTGCCAATGCACCTTTAGTTAGATATCCGGTCTCGAATGCCGCGATTGCTATTATTGCTGCGAAAATCGATGTCGCAAAATTGAATTTCAACGATTTAAGAACGTTTTCCCTGTTCATTGCATTAAAAGGTTTTGCCGGTAAATGGACGGCGATTGATTATTGAACTGCCCAAGGTGACCTCGTCGGTGTACTCAAGTTCGTCGCCAATGGAAATTCCACGTGCAATCACCGAGAGTTTGACATCGAACTGCTGCAGTTTTCGGTATATATAAAAATTTGTTGTGTCGCCTTCCATTGTGGAACTGAGCGCTAGAATTACTTCCTTGGTGTCGCCTTTGGCAACACGCTCAATGAGACTGTTTATGTGCAGGTCGCCAGGAGAAACGCCATCCATAGGCGATATTACACCGCCAAGAACGTGGTACACTCCCCTGAACTGCATTGTGTTCTCTACAGCCATGACATCCTGTATGTTCTCTACAACGCAGATGAGGCTGTGGTCGCGTAACGGGTTGGCGCAGATGGGACATATGTCGGTGTCCGAGATGCTGTGGCACTCCTTGCAGTATTTCGCCTCGCGTTTTAGTGTGATGATTGCCGAGGAGAAGCCCTCAACCTCTTCCTCTTTTTTACGCAGCAAATGGAGTACAAGTCGTGTTGCGGTCTTGCGTCCAATGCCGGGCAGTTTGGAGAACTCCTTGACTGCACGTTCCAAAAGTGTTGAGGGGTATTCCTGGTTCATTGGTTTATTCTGTTGGGATAGCGGGCACGAAGATAGTCAAAAAAACGCCATCATGCAAATTGCTGCATGTGCAGTTATTTTATATCGACTGTAATCTCGGCCGGGAATACACGCTCGGGGTCAAAATATTCGGCGCAACTCTCTACCATGGCTTTCATCGTTGGTGATACCTTTCCGTTGAACACCTCGTTTCCGTTTACGATGACCTTGACAGCTTTTGTGAAATCGAACAGTTTCTCACTCAGGTATATTGTGACATTACCCTTTGTCGCCG
This sequence comes from Bacteroidaceae bacterium, assembly GCA_045634305.1. Taxonomy (GTDB): domain Bacteria; phylum Bacteroidota; class Bacteroidia; order Bacteroidales; family Bacteroidaceae; genus HGM04593. The sequence continues at coordinate 33,739 of JAZQZZ010000048.1, forward strand.
GAGCGTAGCTCTTCGAGAAGAACATGGGAATGTTGTATATGAGTTGTGTTGTGGTATATGTCACGTTCTGCACTGTAAGGTTTACTGTGTTGTCTTCTATCTTCATTTCATAGCAGGTGCGTTCCTCGTCGTTGCTTCGTGAAGTCTCGTTTACCTTCAGATTGTAGAATCCTGTTCGGTGACGGCCATACATGTCGTAGTCCTCCCAATAAAAATATGTCGGGTGGGCATTACGGCTGTGTTTCTTGAGCCAAGGAGTTGTCTTTTCGTAATTAATACTGTGCCCCATGTCGGGTACAAGTTCTATGAAGTGGTTGTACAGTCCGGGGTGTTTCTTTGCAAGGCTGTCGATGGTCTGTGCTGCATTATAGGTCATTGCATTACGTGCAAAACCATAATCCTTTTCGCCGGTGCGCAAAGAGAATGCAATGTTGGCAAGGTTCTCCATCGGCGCATTCTTCAACGGTTCGCCGCCCGCCATGGGACCGGCTCCGGCCAGGTAGTCGGCATAGAACGATGCAAGACGTTGGCTGCCGTATCCGCCTTCTGAAATACCATAAAAATAGATTCTGTTGGCATCAATGTCTTCGTTTACAAATGCCAGACGCAGCAGCTTTTCCCAAGCCCACTGCTTGCTCTGTATTGCCCAGCGGTAGAGCTCGCCAAACCCATTGGGTATCTGCGGAATGAAGTGAAGTGACGGAGCGTCATCGTAGCTGCTGCAAAGGCGTATGCCAGCCTCCCATTCGCGGTTCTTTTCGCCCGATCCGTGCATGTAAAGGAATAGCGGATAACCCTTTTGTGGAAGCTCGCCTTTCTTTATGAAATAGTATGGCATCAAGGCATTCTCCTCAAGCGCTTCCGGGAGTCTCCAGTAGCCTGTGTCGCGTGGCTCATTGATGGCAAACGGCGCATTGAGTTTCTCTTCGTCGGCAGTCAGTACTGCATTGCGCCAACACTCCCACACTGCATTGCGGGTAGCCTCAATTTCCTCGGTTTTTATTCTGCCGTTGTCCTTATAACCGGCCTCCTCGCCTTTGAGTGCCTTTGAGAAGTATGAGTTGACTTTCTTGGCCTTGCATTTTGACATTGGCCTTGCATTGCACTCTGCACCTGTAGCAAATGCAACCATGGCGATAAACGCCGATACTATTATTCTGTTCATTGTGTTTATATTTTATGCGAAAATAACTTATACAAAGCAATCAAGCAATTTTTTTGTGGAGAATGTTGGAGCTTGATTTCTATATCCTAGTTGTTATGTGGAAACACTTTTGTTTTACCTCGTATTTGACGTAGCATTTTTTCTGTTTCTTCAAGTCGCGCAGAACTTCTCCCAGGACGTTCTTTAACGTTGCGGTTTCGGCCGATTTGCGTCCTTTCTTCGCAAACCTTGCATATGTGATGTCGATTGTTGTGGCATGGCAGTGTGCTGAATTAATCGATGCATTGGGGTTGCCCGATTGCCTGAGTCTTTTGACATCATCTTTCGTCCTCAACACCGATGTCACTATAATACTGTATGACGGCAGGTCTTTGCTCTTCAAAGAATCCTGGAAGTTCTTGCCAATCATCCCAAGCATGTTGGCTGCACCCTGTGTCAGATAAGGGATGGAATGGGTGAGACGATCTACTTTGTAGTATTTGTTACTCTCTATTTTTACCAGCCTTCCCTTTATACTCTCGGCTTCGTCTCTGTTCTTCAAAGGCTGTTTCAGGCCCAATTGCCTGGCCGAACGCAAATGCACCCAGTTTTTGTCATCGAACATGGCCGATAAGTCCCCGGCTGTTGTGCTTGTTTTTGCAGGCCTGTCGCCGCCACGATTGAAGACGTTGCATATCTTCTTTACAATCTTACGGTCATAACTTGTGTAATGCAGGACGGTTATTCCCAGCAGTACGACAACCAATGATATCATCAGAACAGTTCTTTTCATATCTTTTCAGTTTGTGCATTTTTACAAATATAAATTAAAAATCCCAATATGTAGATATACTTATGCTTGCAAACTGAATATTGGATAAAAATCATCTCTATACAATTGTTGGGTACACAGAACGACGGACAAGCAATGCTTGTCCGTCGTTCTGTCTATATATAAATGTTTGAAGTATGCTTATCTTACAAATACTTTCCGGGTGGTTGTTCTGCCGGCGTGATGCACTGTCACAATGTACAGGCCGTTTGCAACCTGTATGCTGTTGTCGAAGCCTCTGTAGACCTCGTGGCCATTGGCGCTGTAGATGGTAACGAATGTGTCTTCTGTGTTGTCGATGGTTATGGTGTTACCACTTACTGTCAGGTTAGCGTTTTCAACATCCCCCACTTTTTCAATGGCTGTCTTGTCGCCAATCCAGAAATATCCGTTGCCGCTGTAGGTAAGCGTGTTGTTCGACATGTCGCCAAGCTTTTTCTTGTTGTTGTCGTAGTAAATGATGTTCAGTCTGTATTTGTTGATTGGTGTTGTCGTCTTGCTGCTGCATAGGAATGTGAAATTCACAGTCTCCTCCTTCTTTATTGAGGCCGGAATGTATTCACTACGCACATGGTATCCAAGGCCGTAAGGGATGTTTACACGTACGTATCCATCAAAATCGGCATTCAGGCATCCTAGTGTCGCATTTACTTCAAACGATTCGCCTTGTATGATGGCTGCATTGCCGTTGTTGATGTCCATTATCTTCTTGACGTATGGTATGGCATTGGATGTTGGTGCTAAGCTGTGAATGCATGTGGCTGCCGATTGTCTTATCTCCTCCCATTTGCCATTCTCAAACTGTCTGACGCTTATTGTGTAGTTTCCCGGCTGCATTACAGGAAGATAGTCGGGTTCATCGTATGAAATTTCGGCACTTTCGTCTTTTTTCAAATCATCGACATGTGAAATTGCAAGGCAATATTCTTTGCCGGTTGAGTTTTCTTTCGCAAAAAGTCCCAGACTTCCGGTAAATGTGTCTTCAGATGTCGAAATGTTCTTTACTGTAGCGGTGATGCTCTCCTTTTCGCCATATGTAATTGCCGGTGCACTGAGTGCTGTGGTTGAGAGTATCAGACCATCGGGCAATGGGCTGATTGTAATATCCTTGCTTTTGCCGGCGATGGCTATCGCTGTTTGGTGGTCGAGCTTATCACTTCGTTGCAGATAGCTGTTCAGTACATTACACACGAATGAAATGTTGTATGTGCCGTCCAACGGGAATGTTCCAACGTTCTCAAAAGATGCAGTGATTTCCTGGTCGTCATATACAGTTATCATTGCTGTTGTCTTTAGAGTGTCGCTCTTGTATGTGTTGTCCGAAATCTTGCGGTTAAGTACCGGAGCAATGAGTACTAGCGAGTTACGTTTGTTTGTATTCTCGAATCTGGCATCAAAGGAGATGGGGTCACCCTTTTGTGACGGTGTACGATGGAAAATCAACTCAGTTACTTTTACTTCGGGGTTTAGAATGTATGTACGTGTCTCTTTTTCATCAACTTCCATTACAATGTAGTTCTCAGCTCCGCGGATAAGACTGAAATCGCTGTTTCCATCGGAATAGTACAAGCGTATATTATACGTTCCCGGCTCAAGGTATGAGTCGTCATCCGCAGCGTTGCTGATTTGCATGTCAATAATATAGTGGCCACCGCTATCCTCGTTTGTTTTAAGTTCGATGAGGTCATCGGCGTCGTTGAGCAGTATACTGTGATGGAGTTTTCCCTCTTTTTCAATTGCTATGGCAATTTGCATCTTTGTGGTCGAGTGCGACCAGTTGAGGAGAGCGAATGCAATACGCAGTTTTGATATATTGTTTGTGAATGATTTTATTGATTTGTCCACAATCTGGTAATCTTCGCCCTTGTTTTTGTCTGTGTCCGGGTTCAGGACATACATGGAGTAGAGGGATGGTTTGCCGTTTGCGTCAGCTTCCGCGGTTTCGCGTGGGCGTATGTTGGCAATGATTGTCTGTCCTACATTATATCGGTCCTCGCCACCGCCGATACCTGCACCCCCCGGTGCCATATTGGTAATGTCGAAATAGCCGTCAAATGAGCCGCCCCATCCCCAATTGATGTGCAACAGATTGTTTTCATTTATGCCGTCGCATACAAACGCATGTCCCGAAGAATAGTCTTGTCCGTGTCCGGCATACATCAATGGTTGGCGTGCCTCAAGATTTGTGCGTATAAGTTCAATATACTCCTCGTTGGTATATTCTTCTCTGTTTGCAACAACCATTTCCGGGGAATACTTGAATATGTTGACCAAAGCCTGCGCTGCGCCGGGCGGTGTCGCTCCTGTGCCTCCAAGAGCATAGCTGCTGTTCATGGCTTTGCCCACATCGGACATAAGCATTGCAACGGCATTGGCTTCATCGGTTGTGTATTCGCTTCGGTAGCTGTCGAGCATGCTTGTCCATGCGTATTTGTGGGTCGATGTGTTTACGCTTTCGGTTTTTCCTGTAACGTTGTTGTTCCAAGTGAAAGACTTTGATGGTTTGTCGGGCCAGTTGTGGAATTTCATAATCTGTGCCACAGCGGTTGCTGTGCAGCCTGTAGGGGTGTATGAACCGTTGATTTGTGGGCACATGAGATTGTATGGCGTACCCTGGTCCCATTTGGTTGTAAGCATTGGTTCTATATTCTTACCCGATGCCATGTTAAGCGGTTGCACAGGTTGTGCAATGTCGTTGCGTACATCATCCACATACATGTCGTACACATTAAGCAGTTCACACAAAGCCGGTGGCATTTCGCCGGCTTTTGCTGTTGTTGAGTAGCCTACGATGGGAGTCAATTCATCGTCGCCGGATATTATTATAAAACCGGTTTCGTTCTCGGGGGTGAAAATATAGAAACTCGGATTGGTCTTTGTTGTTGCAAAGCGGTTGCCGGCTTTCGAAATTTTGTTTTCTGAAATGGGAACAAGTTTACCTTTGTTGGCTTTTTTGACAGTTTTGTTCCAGAAACCCTGTGCAACTTCATTTGCCTTTTCGGGGTCGATGGGGTTTGCAAAACCTGTTGCAACCAACAATAGTAATGATAATAAAAGTGTAGTAAATCTTTTCATTTTTATGTCGTTTTGGAAAGTCATAGGGCGCAAAAATATGATTTATGGTTTATGTTTCCAAATATTTGTAAGCAATTTGTATCTATTTTGTTAAAAATGGTGGCATGTAGTCTGTTTTCAAGGTTTTTTGTTAAACATGATGCTATTTTTAACAATTTGTTGTGATTGTACAATCCTTACCGTGAGTGTAATTTTGCATCCGCAAAACCAAGGAACAAAACAAATAATATATGAAACGTATTTTTACAGCTTTTATGTTTTTTCTCTTTGCATTGACAATGTTTGCCGGTGACCCGGTGGGCATAACTGAGGGAAACAAGATTATAGGACACGTCGTTGAGGACGTGACAGAGGAGAATATCGCTTATGCAGCAGTGCTTGTGGTTGAGACCGGTGCCGGAGCGACAAGCAACGAGGAGGGGCAGTTTGCATTTACCGACCTTGCACCGGGGAAATATACCCTGCGCGTTACGGCAATGGGATATGAGACAATGACCAAGGAGGTTGTCGTGAGCAGGGATTACACAGCCGTGGTGCACTTCAAACTCAAGAGCGAAGACTATGTTATTGACGAGGTGGTAGTGTCTGCCAACCGCAATGAGATAAGCCGCAGGGATGCCCCGGTTGTGGTGTCTGTGGCAGCTTTGCCGCTCTTTGAGGCTGTAAACTCGGTAGACCTTGCAAAGAGCCTTAACTACGTGACCGGCCTTCGCGTGGAGAATAACTGCCAGAACTGCGGTTTCCCGCAGGTGCGCATCAACGGTCTCGAAGGCCCTTATTCACAGGTTCTCATAAACAGTCGCCCGGTGGTGAGTGCCTTGAGCGGTGTCTATGGCCTTGAGCAGATACCGGTAAACATGATTGAACGTGTTGAGGTTGTGCGTGGAGGCGGCTCGGCGCTCTTCGGTGCGAACGCAGTGGGTGGAACGGTGAACATCATCACGAAGGACCCTGTAAGCAACTCATTCTCTATAACAAGCAATTTCGCCGGTTACGGCGGCAAGGCATGGGAGCAGAGTGTGGGTGCGAATGTGTCGCTTGTGTCGCCCGACAACAAGTATGGTATGGCAGTATATGCCAACTACCGCAACCGTAACCCGTATGACCACGACGGCGACGGTTTCTCGGAGCTAGGCAAGTTGAATATGAATACTTTTGGCCTGCGCACATACTATCGCCCAACGTACAACGGCCGTTTGAGTATGGAGTATCACACTACAAATGAGTTGCGTCGTGGCGGTAACAAATTCGACCTGCAGCCTCACGAGAGCGATATCACCGAGCAGACAAAGCATATAATCAACAGCGGTGGTGTGTCCTACGACCATAGCTGGGACGGATATAAGCATAAACTCTCGGTGTTTGCGTCGTTGCAGCACATTGACCGCGACAGCTACTATGGCGCACAGCGCGATCCTAATGCATACGGCAAGACCGACGATCTTACTTGGGTTACCGGTGCCACATATACCTGGCAGATATCAAAATTACTCTTCTCACCGGCAACTTTCATGAGTGGCGTGGAGTATCAGGAGAACCGTCTGCACGATATCATGACCGGTTACGACCGCGATATGCGTCAGGATGTACGCATTGGTAGTGCCTTTCTGCAGAACGAGTGGAATGCCCGTTACTTCTCGCTCCTGTTGGGATTGCGCATGGACAAGCACAATCTCATTGAAAAGCCAATCTTCAGCCCGCGCGTGAATTTCCTGTACAAGCCGTTGAAGGATTTGCAGGCGCGTCTCACCTATTCGACAGGTTTCCGTGCTCCACAGGCCTATGACGAGGATTTGCATGTGACTGCAGTTGGTGGTGAGGGTGTGCAGATTGAACTTGCAGATGGTCTCAAGGAGGAACGTTCGAACAGCTTCAGCGGTTCGGTCGACTGGACAACCCGCTTCGGACATTGGCAGGCAAATGTGCTTGTGGAAGGTTTCTACACCGGTCTGAACAATGTGTTTGTACTTGAGGATGTTGGCGTGAATGATTATGGTCATGCCATCAAGGAACGCCGTAACGGTGCCGGTGCACGTGTGTATGGCGCAAATATTGATGCCAAGATTGCACACGGTAAGGAGTTTTCGCTTCAGCTTGGTTTTACGGCACAACAAAGCCGCTACAAACAACCCGAGACATGGACCGAAGTCGACGGTGTAGAACTCACAACTAAGCGCATGATGCGCACTCCCGACTATTACGGCTACTTCACAATAATGTCATCACCTGTGAAAAGGCTGGATCTCTCGCTTTCGGGAACATATACCGGTTCAATGATTGTGCCACACTATGCCGGTTACATTGAGAACGACCGTTTGGAGACAACCCCCGATTTCTTTGACCTCAATTTCAAGGCAGGATATACATTTATCCTGCACGACCACATAAACCTGCAACTCAATGCCGGTGTGCAGAACATCTTCAACAGTTTTCAGAGCGACCTCGACAAGGGCGAATTCCGCGACTCGGGCTACTTCTATGGCCCTACGCAGCCAAGGACTTTCTTTGTGGGTGTGAAGATTTCGCAGTAATATCGTATAACAGGAGTGCACGGTCATAAACCAGTGCGCTCCTTTTTGTTTTATTGAATATCGTTGTATCTTTGTAGCAGAAATATTTGACAACAATGAGCACACCAATTGTAAAGAGCGCGCGTTTTATAATAAGCAACACCGATATCAAGAAGTGTCCGCAGGACGGTAAACCCGAATATGCCTTCATTGGCCGTTCAAATGTGGGAAAGTCGAGCCTTATCAATGCCTTGACAAACCAGAAAAAGCTGGCGCAGACATCGGCAACGCCGGGAAAGACTCTGCTCATCAACCACTATCTCATCAACAACGAGTGGTATCTGGTCGACCTTCCGGGCTATGGCTATGCAAAGCGCAGCAAGTCGCAGAACGAGCAGCTGGAACATATTATCTCGAGTTATGTGCTTGACCGTGAGCCCATGACGCTTTTGTTTGTGCTCATTGACTGCCGTCACGAACCGCAGAAGATTGACCTTGAGTTCTTCCAATGGCTTGGCGAGAATGGTGTACCGTTTTCCATAATCTTCACCAAGGCCGACAAATTGACTAAGAGTGTTTTGGCAAAAAACATCGCGGCCTACAAGGCTAGGCTGCTCCAGGAGTGGGAAGAGTTGCCACCGGTGTTCGTTACATCGTCCGAAAACGGTTTGGGCAAAGACGAGGTGCTGGGATATATATCTGATATAAATTCAACACTGTAAAAGATTGCTTTACAATCCGTTTGAGTCAAGTGAAGCCTAGGTTTGTAGAGTCCTTTAGATCCTTCACTGCGTTCAGGACGACAATCTATTGTATAAATCCGGGTAAGTGTATATGATGCACTTGCCCGGATTTATATAAAAAAATACGTGCGTTATTATTAATATATATCAATATATTTATATCTTTGCACCCGTTTTTGTCATTAAAACGAATAAAAACTTAATTTTTATACTTTTGTGGAGTGTGCCACGTGCTACAACATTGCTTTGTTTCTGAAATTGTAAAGGCTGTGTTGCGGTGTGTGGGCATCTTTTTGTGTGTAGAAAACAATTTTTTATAAATGAAAAATAGAATATTTTTGCTGTTTGCCTTTCTATGTACATTGATGGTGCAGTCGGCCTGGGCACAGTCCTTCAAGGTTAGGGGTAGGGTTATCTCATCCGAGGACGGTGAGGGCATGATTTCGCTTACCGTTATGCAGAAGGGTACATCAAACGGCGTGGTTACTGACTTTGACGGAAACTATGAGATTGAAGTCAAGGGAGCCGATGAGGCTCAGTTGCAATTCACTTATGTGGGTTACACAGCTCAGGAGCACACTGTGAACAAGGAGACAAAAGTGTTGGATGTGGTAATGGAGCCCGAACAGATGACAATTGATGAGGTGGTTGTTGTGGCATATGGTGTCCGCAAGAAGGGAACAATCTCTGGTTCGGTATCAACTGTAAAGGCCGATAAACTTGAGAATGTGCCTGCCGTGAGTTTCGACCAGGCTCTTCAGGGTGCCACACCGGGTATGACCGTAATCTCTAATTCCGGTGAGCCCAGCAAGCCGGCTGTTTTCCAGATTCGTGGTACAAACTCAATCAACTCGGGTACATCGCCTCTGTTCATTCTCGATGGTGTACCCATCACAAGTTCCGATTTCAATGCCATCAACCCCGCTGATATAGAGTCTATCAACGTGTTGAAGGATGCTTCGTCAACCTCAATCTATGGTGCCCGTGCGGCCAATGGTGTGGTGGTAATCACAACCAAGCGTGGTACTTCTACCGAAAAGGTTGATGTTACATTACGTACACAGCAGGGTTTCTCGAATCTTGCACACGGCGAGTGGAACATGATGAATACAGCCGAGAGAATCCGCTTCGAGAAGGAGATTGGCCTTGACGCGGGACAGGATTACAACCTGCTTGGACAGACCGACATAAACTGGCTCGATGTGGTGTTCAATGACAGAGCGCGTCTGCAGGGCTATGACCTGACCGTGAGCCATGCAACCGACAAGTTGAACTATTATGTATCAGGTGGGTATTATGACCAGGAGGGTATTGCTCAGGGTTCTACATTCTCGCGTTTCAATATGCGTACGAATGTAGATGTCAAGATGGCTCCATGGTTGAAGATTGGTACCAACACAATGTTGGCATACGAGGAGGCACAGCAGGCCGATGACGGCGAGTATGCACTCTATACACCAATCTCGGCTTGCCGTTTCATGCTTCCTTACTGGAATCCTTATAATGATGACGGCTCTTTGGCATCGTCAAAGGACGGTAGCTGGAAGGGTACATCGTACAACCCGTTGGAGTGGATGGAGAACAATCCGCTCGACAACAAGAAGTACAAGGCGCTGAGCGTGCTCTATGCCGAGGTTACTCCAATCCGCAACCTTACAATCCGTTCACAGTTCGGTGTCGACTATTCGCACTCTACTGCCGACATGAAGTCCTATCCGAGTTTTGTGGGCAACAACGGAGTGGGTGCTGCCGGCCGCAGTTCATATGCAACGGTGAACCTTACAATAACAAACACAATCAACTATAAGTTCGACGTGCAGCGCTACCATCACTTCAATGTGATGCTTGGCCAGGAGGGCGTGGATTACCGTTCCGAGGGATTCCAGGTTGTGACACGCGGTCAGAACAATGATGCTTTCACATTGCTTTCATCGGGAACAAGAGCCACGTCATGGGCAAATTCATATTCAAGCCATGCGTTCCTTTCGTTCTTCGCACGTGGCGAGTATAACTACAACGACCGCTATTATGCCGATTTCTCACTCCGTAGCGATGCCTCTTCACGTTTCGGTAAGGATGGGCGTTGGGCTACATTCTGGTCGCTCGGTTTCATGTGGGATGTACGCAAGGAAAAGTTCATGCAGTCGGCAAACAGATGGCTCACCAATGCACAGGTCGCATTGAGTACCGGTACATCGGGTAACTCTTCGATTCCCGATTATGACCACCTTGCACTTGTGGGAAGCGGTGCCAACTACATGGGTGTTGCGGGTATTGCCCCGGCCACACAGGGTAACGAGAAATTGAGCTGGGAGCAGCTATGGACATCTAACCTTGCCATCCACCTTGGCTTCCTAGGCCGCATAAATGCCGATATTGAACTTTACCACAAGAAGACAACAAACATGCTCATGCTTGTGCCGCAGTCTTATGTGAACAACGGTTTCGGTACACGTTGGGACAATGTCGGTGCCATGATTAACCAAGGTTTTGAGGTTACTTTGGGGGCCGACGCTATCAGTACAAAGGATTTTGTGTGGAATATCAATGCCAATGCAAGCTACAACCGCAACGAGATTACAGAACTCTACAACGGACTCGATGAGTATGAGATGTCGAACACTTCAACAAAGCTTGTTGTGGGTCACTCTATAGGCGAGTTCTATATAAACAGGTTTGCCGGTGTGAATCCTGCAAACGGTGATGCTCTCTGGTATGACAAGGAAGGCAACATCACCAATGTATTCAGCGAAGAGGACAAGGTGCTTGTGGGCAAGAACTACAATGCTCCATGGCAGGGCGGTTTCGGTACATCTATGAACTACAAGGGTATCTCGTTAAGCGCCAACTTCAGTTGGGTTGCCGACCGTTGGATGTTCAACAATGACCGCTTCTTCGAGGAGAGCAACGGCCTCTATTCGGCCTACAACCAGTCGAAGCGTATGCTTTACGACCGTTGGAAAGAGCCCGGTGACGTTACCGATATCCCACGTTATGGCGTTACTCCGCAGATGGACTCACGTTTCCTTGAGGATGCATCGTTCCTTCGTTTGAAGAACCTTATGCTCAGCTACGACTTCCCTCGTTCATTGCTTGGAAAGACTCATTTCATCAGCCGTGCACGCCTTTATGTGCAGGCTCAGAATCTTTTCACATGGACAAAGTTCAGCGGCCTCGATCCCGAGTCAACAAGCAATGTCTATAAGGCACAGTATCCAATGTCGCGCCAGTACACAATGGGCGTTGAGATTACATTCTAATTTCAGGAGGGTTTAAGATGAAAAATATAATTACCTATATATTATTGGCAACGATGCTTGTGGTACCGGTATCGTGCCTCGACAAGTTCCCCGAGAATGCTGTTCCCGAAAGCTCGGCAATAACAACCGTTGATGAGGCCGATCAGGCTGTGGTGGGTATATACTCATCGTTCCTGAGTGGTGCGCTCTACAGTGGCTACCTTACTCTGTTGCCCGATATCCAGTGCGATATGGTATATGCCGTGAACGGTTATACAAACACATTCGGCGATGTGTGGCGTTGGGAAATCCTTGCCACAAATCCACAGATTGAGGCTGTCTATGGTTCGCTCTATTCTGTCATCGGCAACTGTAACTTCCTGCTCGACAATGCAGCAAAGCTGAAACCGGCACTTACAAGCGATACCGAACTCGACCGTCTTGAGTCGTATTGCGGCGAGGCATATTTTGCGCGTGCGCTTGCATACAGCGAACTCATTAAACTCTATTGTGTCGATTACAAGAGCGATGATGAGGCCAAGAACGAGCTTGGTGTTGTGCTCAAGACAAAATATTACGAGAACCAGCCAATCAGGCGTGCATCGCTCTACGACTCTTATCAGCAGGTGCTCCGCGATCTTGATGAGGCTGCCAAGCTGTTGAAACTAGGTGATGACTACGACCCGGCTATTGACGGTTATCTCTACAACAACTCGGTTTACTTCAACGAGTATACCGTATATGCTTTGCGTGCACGTGTGGCACTTTATATGCGCGATTATGAAGAGGCTATCAAGTACTCTTCAAAAATCATTGACAGCGACATGTTCTTCCTTTCGAGCGTGAACTCGCAGTACTCTGCCGGAATGAACTATTACGATTACATGTGGCAGTATGACCTCTCGTCCGAGGTCATATGGAAGGTTGGCTTCACATCGACCAATTATGGCGGTGCGCTTGGAACTGTGTTCTTCAACTATGACTATTCATCGTTCAAGCCCGACTACGTTCCTGCCAAGTGGGTACTCGACTTATATGGCTCTAACGACTTACGCTACAATGCATTCTTCTACGAGGCACAGACAGGCTACAGCCATGGTCTTACATGGCCGCTTCTCTACAAGTACTGGGGTAACCAGAGCCTTTACAGCGAGGCGCAGTTGTTGAATACCTCAATGCCTAAGGTGTTCCGTCTTTCGGAGCAGTATCTGATACGTGCCGAGGCTTATTGCCAGCTTGCTGTTCCTGACTATGCCAAGGCCGGCAAGGATATCTCAACGCTTATGGCTGCACGCTATACAAACGGTTCGATTGCCTTGAATGCAGACAATGCCATGGAGATTATCGAACAGGAGCGTATCAAGGAACTCTATATGGAGGGCTTCCGTCTGCAGGATCTCAAGCGTTGGGGCAAGGGTTTCGAGCGTACACCACAGGACCAGTCGCTCTCCAACGGCAGCAGCCTGAAGGTAGCGGCCGACAATCCGTTGTTCGTGTGGCCAATTCCACAACATGAGATTGAATCGCCGGGTGCCGACATTGAACCTAATGAAAGTAACAGATAACAGCTGCGATATATGAAAATGAACATTATATATAGATTTTCAAGGAATTTATTGGGTCTGGCGCTTGCCGTTGCTTTGGTAAGCAGTTGTAACGAGGGCGAGCCTATGGCACCTTCGACTCCCGATTACATACAGTTCTCGGACACGCTCTATGTGTTGCCGGTTGCCGATGACGTGGAATTCCACAATGTGCCGGTGGTTGCCACCAAGGCTTGCGACTATGACCGTACGGTCGCTGTGGAGATTGTTGATGCGGCCAGCAATGCAATCGAGGGCAGACACTATTCACTGGAGTCGAACACTATCACCATCAAGGCCGGTGAACTGGTTGCCAATGTGCGTGTGCGCGGTTACCATAACAATATCGATGTGTACGATTCTTTAGGTTTCAAACTAAACCTTATCGTGCCCGAGGGACTTCAGTGGGATATGTATGGCACAGAGGCAAACGTGCTGTTGCAGAAAGCCTGCAAGTTCGATATCAATGCCTTTACCGGATATTGCCTGCTGACATCGACATACATCATCAACTACATGCCCGATATTGACATGAGATTGGTGAAGTCAGAGATTGACCCCGATAACGAGAACACCATCATTATCAGGGACTATTTCTTCGATGGCTATGATGCGAGAATAAAGTTTGACTCTGAAGATATCCTGAACCCGCTCATTGAAATGGAGGACCAGGTGTTCGGTCCGACATCCGAGGCTTTCGGCACTCTCTATGGTGACGGATTGATAAGAATGTACCAGCCGACAGCGTACACATCATACTTCAGCAGTTGTGAGAAGTTCATATTCCAGTACATGACACTTTATGTTCCGGGAATGGAAGAAGGAACAAATACTGTGGGAACATTCGTGAATGCCATTGAGTGGATCAGTGACGATGAGGCCGAGAAACTTAAACGGGAGGGATATTAAAAATGATGAGATATATGAAATATATAAGCAAATGGTATATTGCCTGCCTTGCAATGGCTTTCTGTTGTTTGGCAGTGGCATGCTCCGATGAAGAGGATGTTGTTCCGGTAGATGTGACATTTACCGCACCCGGTGAATTTGATATGGCCTCTCTCGACAACTGTGAAAGTATTGTCAGCTCGTTTGAGCTCACCTCAAACGGCGCCTGGACTCTTTTCAGCGACAAGATGTGGGTAAAACTCTCGCTGCAGGCCGATGGTGAGTTTTTCAACGACATTCAAGGCGGTGAGGGCACACACACCATATATATAAAGGTCACCAATGACGCGCGCGGTTTCGGCAATGCAAAGGCTAATGTGACTGTTGTAGTTGGTGGTGTGTCAAAGGGTGTTGTGACTATCGAACGCGAGGGCAAGGAGCATGAGTTCGCTCTGTTATCTGGCGATGGCGAGGTGCTTGAAGAAATAGAAATAGGTACCGATGCAACCGTGTGGGTTGCTCCGGCCGCTAACTTTGACTGCTCGATACTCGATTGTCCCGCTTGGATTTCTGCGCCCGAGGCTGTTGATGGTGGTTTTGCTTTGACTGTATCTGCAGCATATGTACCATATGAGAAAAAGGATACAGTTACCTTTGGTAATGTAGACCGCAGTGTACTCTATAAAGTGCCTGTAACATATGTGGGCATGGAGCGTTCTTTGATGAAGATTGAGGGAGAGAATACTCCTTGGGGTTGGAAAGTGTCGCCGGACGGAAAGACTTTCTTGCAGGAGACGACATCGGCTTCAGGAGAGAGTATAGAGACTATAATAGAAGATGCACTCACATTCTCTGTAACCTGTTTCAATTATGATTACAGATTGGTTCCGCTCAAGGTGAATAATGGAAAACTTGAGGAGATGAGTGCTGGTGAGTCATGGATTCTTGCTTCGCAGGACGAGAATGAACCTTCGAAATTAAGTGTTTCTGTCGCAGAAATGGAGGCTACGTCGCGCGCGGGTTATCTATTTGCCGTCCCGGCTACAATGTACGGTAACTTTACCGATTCACTTGCCGCAAGCAGTGATGTCGATGCATTCATTGATGCAAACCTCTCGTATGTTGTGTTGGAGGTAGAACAGAAGAGTCTTGAAGGTACAGATGGGTTCATAGTTACCGATGCAAATGGTGCTGCTGTGGCATGTGCGACAGAGGAGGAGTATTACGAGTGGCTTTGCAGCGAGTTCTCGATAACCGACCTTACTGCTTGTGAACTTGTCCCGGGTAAGAGCTATACAATAGCTACAAGACTCAATGCAAGTGATTGGCAGGGCAACTTCGCAATTACCGACCTCGAGGGTGCGCACCAACGTCTCAAGTCATGGGGCAATCCAAGTGCGGAACTTGGCGAAGATGGCTTGTACCGCTTGAATATTACTGTTCCCGCATCGCTCAACAAGACAATAATATTGCGTCTGTATACTCCGCAGATTGTAAACATCAAGGCTCTTGTCATAAGACCAGTGACACAATGATAAATGAATGAAGTTATGAACAGAATACGAATATATTTGATGTTATTGTTTATGTCGCTCACAGGAGTGGCATTGGTTGGCTGTGCCGAGGAGGAGAATGACCAGCAGGTGCAGTATGGCTACGTACAGTTCAAGGTGGGGCAGGCAACCCGTTCTGTCGACAGGCTCGAGAGCCTTGCCGAGGCAAAGAAGGTGAAAGTCTATCTCCAGTACAATGGGCACACAATTGAGCAGACACTTCTGCTTAATGCATACAATGATGAAACTGCCGAGTATGGTTTGCGTAGTGACAAGTTGCGTCTTTTGGCGGGTAAATACAGCCTTATTGGTTATGTGCTCTACAATCAGCTTGACAGTGAAATCCAGCAGAGGGATGTTGAGGATTGTCTGTTTGAAGTTGTACCCGGAGGCCTCTATGTGCAGCATATCACGCCCGATGTGGTGGAGCGCGGACGTGTGTCGTTCAAGCTTGTCAAGCAGGGTCTGCAAACACGTGGTGTCGGTGGTGACGGTTACTATCCTTTCAGCGATATCAGAACTGTTGATATTACAGTGCAGAATCTCTTTACAAAAGAGCTTACAACCTTTGAAAAGATTGCCGTGAAGTATACCGAGGGCTTTGGTCAGGGCCCGGCCGATGAGAATCTCTATCCCGGTGCAAATGCCGAGACATCATATGCGTTGTGCGACACCCTGGTTTGGCTCAAGGCCGGAGAGTATCGTGTGCAGCATTGCGTCACATATTCCGACAAGAGGGGAAAGACTATGCTTGCAGTGGAGGAGAACAATACCGATGCGACTTTTGTCGTAGAGGATGATTTTGACACAAAGGATGTTAATGTGCCTGTCAATCTTTCAGAGACAGCCGAGTATATCAAGGACTATATTGCCCTGAAAGAGATATGGGAGGCACTCGATGGCCCTAATTGGAGTTATGTCGGTGATGCCTTGGCTGATGGAATTAACTGGAACTTCAACAAGGATATTGATATGTGGGGTATCCAGCCAGGTGTTCAGCTCGATGCCAATGGGCGTGTTGCAACAATCTCGCTCGAGGGATTCGGTCCGAAGGGTGTAGTGCCCGATGCTATAGGCCAGTTGACCGAACTCTCAATTCTCTATCTCGGCAGTCACTCCGACCTGTTGGGCGGTCACCTTTTCGGTCGCATAACACCTGACATGACCGCAGAGCAGATGAGTGCAATACGTATGGATTATGCCGACAGGGTGCTGGAAAAGGACTTCCGTACCGGTTATTCACCGTTGTGGCAGAAAACTATAGAACTTGACCCCAACGAAAAACCTATCCGCAAGGGAATATCTTTGAAGGGAATACACTTCGGTGACATGACAAACGGTATCGTGGGTGTTTCCAAGGCTTTGCAGCGTTGTACCAACCTGCAGCAGTTCTTCATTGCCAACTGCCCAATCACCGTTGACAGTTTCTTTGTGGATATTAAGCCTGAATCTCCTTTTTATGAGGAGCGTGAGTCTCTCAGCTGGGAGAACATGACAACGCTCTATGATATCGAGATTTTCAACTGTCCCAAGCTTACAGCTCTTCCAATGGAGATGCTTGCATCGATTCCCGAACTTCAGATGCTCAATGTTGCAAGCAACAAGGGTATCTCGGGCAAACAATTGAAGAAGGATTGGGAGACATTCATCAATGGCAATAGCGGTGACA
Source organism: Bacteroidaceae bacterium (assembly GCA_045634305.1). Taxonomy (GTDB): domain Bacteria; phylum Bacteroidota; class Bacteroidia; order Bacteroidales; family Bacteroidaceae; genus HGM04593. The sequence goes on from JAZQZZ010000048.1 coordinate 50,975, forward strand.
GATTGCAGGTTCTATATCTTGGTTTCAACAACCTCGAGGAGACCCCGGTTTACGAGGAATTGAGCAAGATGACCAAGCTTGGAATGATTGACTGCACCAACAATCAGTTGAAAACAGTACATCCGTTCGGTAAGGAGATTACACTTGCAAAGGTATTCCTCGACTACAACAAGATTGAGAGATTGACAGCTGCACCCGATGGCTACTTCTGCGGTTATTCACAACTTGAGAGCTTCAGCGCGACAAACAATGAGATGACAATGTTCCCCGATATCTTCAATGCAAAGTCGGTGTATGTGATGCAGTCGGTCGATTTCTCATACAATAAGATTTCCGGTTTTGAGAACGGCGACAACTTCAAGGGTGTAAACTCTTCGGCGGTAAATATCACAAACAACCGTCTTGAGACATTCCCCGGTATACTTTTCAAAACCGGTTCTCCAATGAACCAGCTTATATTGGCCGGTAACGGAATGAAGAAGATTCCCGAGGGTTCACTCAAGGGTGAGAATGCCTTCCTACTCGAGGCACTCGACCTCAGCTACAACTATCTGAGCGAGCTACCCGATGACTTCTATGCACGTACATTGCCTTATCTGGCAGGTATGGATTTGAGCTACAACCGCTTCTCTTCATTCCCCACAAAACCGTTGAGCATATCAACATTGAGCCGTTTCTTCATCCGTTATCAGCGCGATGAGAACGGAAACCGTTGCCTCAAGGAGTGGCCGACTGGTCTTTACACCTGTCCTTCCATGGCAGTGTTCTGTATCGGCGGCAACGACCTGCGCAAGATCGAGGACACCATTTCTCCATACATCATGTACTTTGAGATTGCTGATAATCCCAATATCTCAATCGATATGTCATCGGTGTGCGATTACATATATGCAGGATACTACACTCTCATATATGACAGAACACAGGATATCCGTGGTTGTGATGCCCTGGTTCTTGATAAATGATATTAATGCAGATAGATTATGATGGATAAATTATATAAGATAGCATTAGGATTGATTGTCTGTTTCCCGTTTGTCGCTTGTAACGATGACGATGATAAGAGTGCAAACTTTTCTTTGGACAAGAGTGAGATAACATTCGGGGCCGAGGGCGGTGCTGATGTCTTGCTTGTTGAGAGCAATGATAACTGGACAGTGTCGGTTTCGGAACCGTGGCTGTCGGTTTCACCTGCAAGCGGAACCGGAAATGCGGCATGTCGTGTGGTTGTGGATTCTTCACTTGTAAACGAAATGCGTACAGCATCTGTGCGTTTCACACCTTCGGTAATGCCGGCTATGGCAGTGACAGTGAAGCAGATGGGTTATGGCAAGATGATTGTTCCCGAAAGCAGTGAGATAAGCATTGAGTCATCGGCAAAGATGGAAGAGCGCTATTTTGAGACAACTGTTACCACAAATGTGAAATTCTCGGTAGAGATTGACCATCTTGGTGCCGAGGAGTGGTTGACATCGGAGAGTGTCTCTGTAGAACTTGATAAGGGTGCACGTCCACGTACGGCAAAGTTGCGCTTCGATTGGAAGATGAACACCGTTCCCCAGGAACGCGTTGCCGAAATAAAACTCATACCCGAGAATGAGGATTCTGCTTTGGTGGAGCCTGCTGTGATATCGGTAATCCAGAAACCGGCATTGAAGATTGAGGATAATCGTGCAGGTGACTCAATTGCCCTTGTGGTAATATATGAGCGCATGAACTGCTGGAACGATGCTTGGGATACAAGTGAGAATATTCAGCACTGGAACGGTGTGACATTATGGGAGGCTGCCGACGAGGAAATTGTCAGCGGTGAAGTGCCACAGGCTGCCGTTGGCCGTGTGCGTGCGGTGCAATACAGTTTCCTGAACACAAAGGAGACCGTCCCGGCAGAGATACGCCATCTGAAGTATCTTGAGTCATTGTCAATATCAAGTAATGTCAACACAATGCTACTGAACATTGAGTTGGGTAGCGAGATCTGCGAACTTGAGTACTTGAAGTATCTCACGCTATTCTCCTACGGTATCGTGTCATTGCCCGATGACTTTGTAAAACTCGGTAATTCACTTGTGGCTCTTGATTTGAGTGCGAACAACTTCACCGAGATACCGGCGATACTTACACAGGAGAATTTCCCTAAACTCAGGTCGTTGAGCTTTGTGGCATCGCGCCGTTGGAACGTGACCGATCTGCGCAAGAAAGATGAATATGAAGATGGTCTCGGTCTGCACATCAATGCAAGTACTGACAATGTCTTCCGTCGTCTCTTCCTGTGGGAGAATCTTGAGGAACTGGCATTCTCGAACTGTTATATTGAGGGAGAACTGCCCAATTTTACTGTTGGTGAAGAGGGTGTTGTGGCATATACCCAGAAGGATGTAGATGCTTGGGGCGGTGATACAATACAGTACCTTGCGGATAATGAAATGCCAAAGATTTTGCCAAATTGCACAATGCTGCGTCTTAACCTGAACTTCCTTACAGGTGACTTGCCCGATTGGTTGCTCTATCATCCCCATTTCCTTGATTGGGCACCAGACCTGCTCATCTTCAACCAGCAGGAAAAGGGCTTGAACTCGGCCGGAGAGGCAGTGCGTTTTGACAATGAGCCAAAGACCTTTGACTATTACTATGATCTATTCCCGGGAACAAGGGAAAAATATGAACTTAAAGATGAATTGACAGAGGAGTGATTATGAAAACAAAAGCATTTATATATTCAGTACTGTTTGCATTCGCTTTGTCATCGTGCAACGAGAATGAGATTGTGAATGATGTACCTGATGTTCAGGAGCCGTCTTTGTCGTTGACTGTGGATGCCATAGATGGAGAGCTTCTCATTAAGTTTTCTCCTGAGATGACAAGCATCCTGGACAGCTATTTTGTAACCCGCGCTGTCGGTGCCGGAAAAGCGACACGCAGCGGTATTCCATCTACCGATGAGGTTCTCGGTATCTTGGGCGCATACAGTTTTGAGCGTGTTTTCCCTGTTGACCCACGTACCGAAGAACGTACGCGCGAGGCGGGTCTGCATCTTTGGTACAAGGTCTGTTTCGACAAGGATGTAGACCTTGAAGCGGCTATCAGGGAACTTGCCAAGCTTGGCGAGATTTCAAAAATACAGTGCAACAAGAAGATTTACCGCATAGACAACAGGGTGGCAAAGGAAAGCCTTCAAATGGGTGTTACACGCGCAGCCAACAATCTACCGTTCAACGATCCCGAGCTTTCACTGCAGTGGGGTTATATAAACAAAGGCGGCTATGGCTTTGAGCAGTCATGGGCAAATGTCATTGCCGGCTGTGATGTCGGTTGCGAAGAGGCTTGGGCGCTCTGCACGGGTGACAGCTCAATCATTGTGGGTGTGATGGACGAGGGTGTACATTGGGAACACCCCGATTTAAGAGCGAACATCTGGGTGAACGAGGATGAGGAGTACGCTTCGGGAGTTGACAATGACGGCAACGGATACAAGGGTGATCGTTACGGCTATAACTTCGCAACAGACCGTGGATATATTGCCACAACATCGACCAATGACACGGGTCACGGAACACACGTTGCCGGTACAATTGCAGCGGTGAACAACAACGGAATCGGTGTGTCAGGTATTGCCGGTGGCGATGCTGCAGCAGGCAAAGGTGGTGTGAGAATCATGTCGTTGCAGATTTTTGACGATGCATATGCTTCTACAGTTGCAATGGAGGCCAAGGCATTCAAGTATGCGGCCGACAATGGTGCAGTCATTATGCAGTGCAGTTGGGGCTACAACTCGGCCTATTCGAATATCATGCAGGGATATACTCCCGGTCCGGCTTCGGAGGAGGAGTGGGAGACGCTTTATCCTCTTGAGAAGGAGGCAATCGACTACTTTATCAACAATGCCGGTTCACCCAATGGCGTGATTGATGGTGGTATCGTGGTCTTTGCGTCGGGCAATGAGTTTGCCGGAATGTCGGCCTATCCCGGTGCATACTCAAAATGTATCTCAGTGAGTGCAGTTGCAGCTGATTATACTCCGGCGACATATTCCAACTTTGGTGCAGAGGTTGACCTTTCTGCTCCCGGTGGTGACGGCGACTACTATGGCACTCCGGGCAGCAGCTATGACAATGGCGGTATGATATACTCGACGTTGGTTGTTGAGGGGAAACCTACATATGGTTACTATGAGGGTACATCAATGGCATGTCCTCACGTTTCTGGTGTTGTGGCTCTGGGACTCTCTTATGCCGTTGAACAACGTCGTCATTTCCGTGCCCAGGAGTTCATTGACCTTGTGTACAACACTGCTACAGACATTGACAGCTACTTTGTGGGCGAAAAAATGTCATATTACAACCACTCTTCGCCCGGTTCGGCTGCTACAAAGACCGAACTTTCAAAGTACAAGGGCAAGATGGGCCGTTTGGTGAATGCCGGTGCGTTGTTGAAGGCTGTTGGTGGAGCCGGACACGACATGAAATTGCCTAATGTCTATCTCGCTCCTGCTGAAAGCAAGGAAATCGATCTTGCGCGTTTCTTTGTGGGTGGCGAGAAACTGTCTTACAGTGCAAAGGTAGCCGACAGTGACATTGCTACAGTGAGTGTGACAGGTACTGTAATGACCGTTAAAGGTATTGCCGATGGATTTACTACCATAGACATTACTGTTGATGGTGAGGTGCATCGTGTGACTGTTACCGTGCGCAACGGTGCCAACGGTAACGGCTGGATGTAATGCGAAACAATGAAGACCGGGGTACTGCATATGCTGTTTGTGTTTCTGCTTGTCGGCAATGTGATGTCGGTGGCGCAGGAGAAGCGGCTTATGTCGCGCATGGAGCTCGATTCTCTCATGTCGCCACGTATTATGTCCGGTGGTGAAAAAATACTCCGTTTTGAGGCTTTGATCCAGGACTTTGGCGTAATATATGAGGATACCCCTCCGTTGACGGTGGAGTATAACTTTGTCAATGTAAGCAGCCAAACTGTTAAAATTACAAGGATAACTACCAACTGTGGATGCACGGTTGCCGAAATAGGAGACAGCCTGCTTTCTCCCGGTGAAAAGGGGGTAATAAGGATAAAGTTCACCCCTCGCAGTCGCTCGGGAACTGTCGACACCAATAGCTTTGTCTATACCTCGCTTTCGGGAAAGGAACCTGTGGCAAAACTCACTCTCTTGGGTAACGTGATTGACAATGACGAGTGGAACCACTTGCCTTGTAGAATGGGTTGTTTGAAACTGAAACGTAAAGAGGTGGTTTTTGAACCTGTGAAGACGGGAACAGCCCAGCAGCAACGGATACCGTGCGCAAATGTAGGAACACACCCTTTGACACTCTCGTCGGAACTGCGTCCTCACTTTGTCTCTTTCAGGACTGAACCGCTTGAATTGGCACCTGGAGAAGAGGGTGATATTGTAATAACCATAAATGGCGATATGTTGCCGCCAAATGCACCACGCAGTTTCAGTGTGGTTGTTGATGGAGTGGAAGGGCGCATATCGGACAGGACTATTAATGTGAAATTAGAAAAATGAATATACTTATGAAGACATTCTTGAAGACAATAGCATTCATGCTTGTTCTTACCGGAGTTTTTGCTTGTTCTCCCGACGAGGATCTGACCCCGCAGTCGCTCGAGGTTACTCCAAACAACATTTCGGGTGTGTGGAAACTTGCCGATGTAAATGGCAAGGCCCTTCCCGAGGGAGTATACTGCTACATAGAGTTTGTACGTAGGGACAGGACATTTACCATGTACCAGAAGTTTGACAGCATGTATCCGCGCTGTCTCACCGGTTCGTTCGATATAACCAAGGATGAATATAAGGGATACATCCTTGACGGAAAGTATGACTATGGTGCAGGTGACTGGAACAATTCGTATATTGTGACTGACCTGTACGAAGAATCAATGCTGCTCACCATTGATGCCGAGAATGGCGATGCCTGCAGATATGTACGTTGCACCGCGGTGCCTGAAGAGATTGTAGGTTGGTTCGAAGCAACCGATAGAAATTGATGAAAGCAAATGTACCTGTATTATGAAAAAGCTATTCTTCCTTCTGCAGTTGTGTCTTGTTCTCGCATGTTCAAAAAATGATAACGGCTGTACGATAAACGGCCGTTATGCTTCGGCACCGGACGGTACGGTGCTCTATGTGACGCCAATTGACGATATCTTGTCTCCGATAGACTCGGCTGTGGTAAAGGATGGCAAATTCACTTTTGAACTTGATGGTACGGTGCCGACCGTGCGTTTCATCTCAACACAGAAGGTGCTCGACGGAAACTTTCTTTGTATTGAATCCGGCGTGCTGAATGTCAATTTTACAGGTGATGTGTTCGTTGTTGGAACACCTGCAAACGAGTCTATAGGGCGCTTTATGGCCGAGAGAAACAAAATTGTCAATCTGCGCCGAATGGGAGAGCCCGGTGCGCTGGAGGCTCTTTCTCTTGACGAAGCCATGTGTGACAGCATAAAGGACCTTATAGCCATTGCCGGTGATATCTTTGATTCTTATGCTGTAAAGGAAGTTAAAGAGAATATGGATTCACATGTCGGCTATTTCTTTCTTCTTCAATCGGTGGGAATAGTCTCTTCGGGAAAATTGTTGCCTCTCTTTGATAAAGTGCCCACGGAGTATCGTGATAATTTGTATAACGTTATGCGTAGCAAGGTGGAGGGCGAGGTGCGTGATGCTGCAATGGCAAAGAAATATCTTGACGATATTGTCGTGAGTCTTGAAGCGACCGCGGTGGGCAAAAGATTCCAGAACTTCGAACTTGACAATGTGGATGGCGGAAAGGTGCTGCTCTCTGATGAGGTTTTTGCAAACAAATATACCCTTGTGATTTTCTGGGCCACATGGCAAGATGCTATCCGTGAGCAACTTACTGTGCTTTCAAAGGCTTATGACAAGCATAAGATGGCCGGTTTGCAGGTCGTTGGCGTGTCGCTCGACGGCAGTGCAGATGATTGCAGGGCGCTTGTGGAAGAACTGAATATTGGATGGGTTCAATTATGCAACCCCTCTGGTGGCAGCGCTGAGGTGGCTGCTGCATATGGCATTACTGAATTGCCGACAGCCATACTTGTGAATAACAAAGGAACCATTATTGCCAGGATGCCGACAATGGACGATGTGTTGAAAAAGTTTGACGAACTCTTTTGACATTCTGTCATGCCAATAGCACACCCAAGAGATGAGCAATTGGTGCTGTATGCAAAAAAACTGCAAAAAAACGGTGAGTTTTAAACAAAATCGTTATCTTTGCATTATAAATAAAGCAGGACATTCTTTGTTTTGCAGTTTCAGTCAAACGAATATATCTTTTTTATATTTTCATTTTGTGGGCTTTCCCCTTTATTATGCGGGCAAGCATCATCATCTTATTTATGTATCATATAGAACAATTAAGAAGCAAGGAGATTGCCGATTTGCAATCAATTGCTCAGGATTTGGGAATTAAAGGAATCAAGTCTCTTGACAGGGATTCTTTGATTTATCGCATTCTTGATGGCCAGGCTATGCAGAACAGCAAGAGCGGGGCTCCGGCTGTGGTAAAGGAAGAGAATAGAATGAATCGTCGCGAGCATCGTCGCAACCGCATACATTCCGATGTCCCAAGCAAGGTCTACACCGCAACAGGTGAAAATGCCGTTAAGGTTGAAAAGAATGAACCGAAGAAACAGAAACCCCAACAGGAGCCTGTGGCAACTTCTCCCGAAGAGAATATTGCAGTTCCTGCAATAGAGGAGAAGGTTGTTGCATTGCAACAGCCACAAACTGTTGAGCCGCAGCAAGCAAGTGAGGAGACCGCGCCAAAACCAAAGAAACGTGGTCGTAAATCAAAGAATAAGACCGTTGAACAACCTGCAGAGCAACCAGTTGAGCAAGTAGCCGTCGAGCCTGTGTCCGAAGAGGTTGCAACCACCGTTGAACCGGTAGCAGACACTGCAGCGAATAATGAAAAGGCACCCAAGAAACGTGGCCGTAAACCAAAGAACAAGGCTACCGAGCAACCTGCAGAACAGCCAACAGAACAAGTCGCTGACGAGCCTGCAAGTGTGCCTGTGGCTGAGGATGAGGGCGAGGCTTTCGTTGCTATCGAGGATTTGCCGAGCGACTCAAGAGAATTGCCTGCTGAACTTGCCGGCAAGTTCGAGAAGAACAACAAGGAAAACAGAAAGAACGACAAGAGACATAATCAGAATAACGAGCGTCGTGAGCAGTCTCAGCCCGAGGAGCAGCCTGCCGTAAAACAGTATGATTTTGCCGATGTGTTACGCGTGGAGGGTGTTCTTGAGATTATGCCGGACAATTACGGTTTCTTGCGTTCATCCGATTATAACTATCTTGCATCGCCCGACGATGTATATGTATCACAGTCGCAGATTAAGCTCTATGGACTAAAGACCGGCGATGTTGTCGAGGGTATAATACGCCCTGCAGCTGCCGGCGAAAAATATTTCCCGCTTGTAAAGGTCAACCGCATCAATGGCTCATCGCCCGAACTCGTTCGCGACCGCGTCTCGTTCGAGAATCTCACTCCGTTGTTCCCCGATGAGAAATTTACACTCTGCACCGGCAGTTACGACAATCTGTCGGCACGTGTCGTGGATCTCTTCTCGCCAATAGGCAAGGGACAGCGTGGCCTCATTGTGGCGCAGCCCAAGACCGGTAAGACAATGCTTTTGAAGGATATTGCCAATGCCATTGCAGCCAACCATCCCGAGGCTTATATGATTATGCTTCTCATTGACGAGCGCCCCGAGGAGGTTACCGACATGGCACGTTCTGTGAATGCCGAGGTCATCGCCTCTACATTCGACGAACCTGCCGAGCGTCACGTGAAGATTGCCGGCATTGTGCTTGAGCGTGCAAAGAGAATGGTTGAGTGCGGACACGACGTTGTCATTTTCCTCGATTCAATCACACGTCTTGCCCGTGCATACAATACTGTATCTCCCGCATCAGGCAAGGTGCTTTCGGGTGGTGTCGATGCCAATGCGTTGCACAAGCCCAAGCGTTTCTTCGGTGCGGCACGTAACATCGAGAACGGTGGTTCGCTCACCATCATTGCCACGGCCCTCATTGATACCGGTTCAAAGATGGACGAGGTTATCTTCGAGGAGTTCAAGGGTACAGGCAACATGGAGTTGCAGCTCGACCGCTCATTGGCGAACAAACGTATATTCCCCGCGGTGAACATCATCGCTTCGTCAACCCGCCGCGATGACTTGCTGCTCGACCGCCAGACACTCGACCGCATGTGGATTCTGCGCAAGTATCTCTCTGATATGACCCCTATCGAGGCCATGGAATTTGTAAAGGACAGACTCGAAAGGACAAAGGATAATGATGAGTTTCTTTTGAGTATGAACTCGTAATGAGATAATTAAAAACAAGAGGCCGGGTCAAAAGTTACTTTTGATCCGGCTTTGTCTTGTTGTCTCTTTTTATCTTTTTGGGTATAAAATCTTCAACTTGGCTTTTGAAGGTCTCATGCGACCATACAACAGTTCATATATCCTTCTTTAAAGCTGTTTTCAAGCATTTTCTTGCTCATATCCGCCTGTTTGCATGCAATATACTTCCTTAGATTGTGGGCTATGGCAACAAGTCCCCATTCAACAGAGACCTTTTCTGTCGATTTCAGCCTGAAGCGCTTAAAACCGTGGTTGAACTTTATGTTTCCGAACACTGCTTCGGGTTCTATCGGTCTCCTGCTTCTGTGCTCCAATCCCTTTTCACTTGTCAGCAGTTCCCTTGCCTTTGTCCTATATGCATTGTTATTATGGTTAACCTCAATGATGCGCCTGCCTGTCTTTCCTTTGTAACACATTCCACGCAGCGGACATCTTGAGCAGTCCTTTGCCATATATACACTTTTGGTTGATATGTAACCCAGGTCGGATTTCTCTTTCTTATAATGGACTAAGTCAAGGTGTTGTCCCATCGGGCATACATAATAGTCCTGCTCCTTGTTGTAGTACATATTGCCCGACAGAAAGGGATTGTCTTTGTACATCCTTTTCATCTCTGCATGGAACATATTGTACTTCACGTATGGTGTCATTCCGCCACCGAACATGTATTCGTAGTTCTGTTCACTGCCATAACCCGAGTCTGCGACTATATCCTTACTCTGCATGCCGTAGCGTTGCACAAAGGAATAAAGGTATGGGATAAGAGTACCCTGGTCATTGGGATGCCAGAAAATGCCGTAGTTGGTGATGAACTGATTCTCTGTGGATATCTGCACGTTGTACCCCGGTTTTGTCTGTCCGTTGTTCATCGCATCTTCCTTCATACGCATGAAGGTGGCATCGGGGTCGGTCTTGCTGTAGCTGTTGCGCTCGCCAAGGGTTTCGAGGTGGCGGTCGTATTCATCAAGCTTGGATTTACTCTCGCTTGCGGTCTTCTCTATCAGTCGGCGTCGTTTACCCTTGCTTATTCCCATCTCATCCATCTTGGAAAGAATCTTCTCTGAACGACGCTCGAACTCTTTCTGTGGCAACTCTTCGGGATATTCGGTGGATTCCTCTATGGCAAGTTCTTCTTCTGCAACAGAAAGGACTCCACGTACCTTGTCTATCAATTTTGCCTTGTTCTTCTCGACGCTGCCTTTCCATACAAAGGTGTACTTGTTGGCTACGGACTCTATCTTGGTGCCGTCAATATACTGTACGTTAAGGGAAACAAGACCTTCGTCATTCAAAAGTTCCACAACCTTGGTAAACACGCCCTCAAGGCGACCGCCGGAGAGTCTTTCGCTACGAAAGCGGTTGATTGTGCGAAAGTCGGGTCTGTTCATACCGCAGAGCCACATGAAATGAATATTCTCACGCAGAAGCTTTTCCATCTGCCTGCCGGAATATACATTGCACAGGTAGGCATAAACAACTACCTTCAGAAGCATGCGTGGGTGATAACTGCTGGTGCCGCCACTCTTGTAAGTCGCCTCGATATCGCTAATATCAAACTTGTCAAGAATATCGTTGACAATACGCACAGGATGCGACGAAGAAATTAATTCGCCCAATGATGGAGGAAGAAGGAGCGAATCGTTTTGATTGTAGAATTTATGTATTACCTTTGCCATAGTTTTGTTGGGACTTATTGTTTTTGGATGTGGTAGTTTAAAGATAATAAAAAATTCCCAAACAAACAATAGCTATTCTCTTGTTTTTCAAAAGAATAGCTATCTTTTTTTACATTTGTCCTACTTCAGAGTAAAAATGCTTGTAAAATAAAAGAGGGCAACCCCATTTACTTTTGGGTCACCCTCTTGTTTTAATCAATCCCGGTCTTTTTTTAGAATGGCAAGTCATCGGGGTCATTTGCACCCTTGCTGAAGTCGGGGACCTCAACCTTTGGTGAATTGATAACCGGTGTCTCTGCTGGGGCCGGAGCGGCACCACGCTCTACTCGCCATGCGCGGATGTCGTTATACCAGCGGCCATTGTACTCGCGTGCGTTGATGTCGAACGAAACTGTGAGTTCGTCGCCAGCCTTGATGTTGAACTGTGATATTTTGTCTGCACCGAATACGTTAAAACACAACTTCTTTGGGAACTGTTCGTGTGTCTCCAATACGTATTCCTGCATTTTCCACTCGTTTCCTGTCTTTGATACGCCGCCTCTCTCGGGAAGCACTGCGATGATTTTTCCTGTAATCTCCATAGTTTTCTTTAAATTGTGGGCGAAAATAGTTCTTTTATTCACGAAATGCAATTTTTTTGCCCCATTTTTATCACTTTCTATATATTTAGTTTATCTTTGTAGGTACTACGCGCTCGCGCGCGAGATTTTTGAATCGCAAATTAATTAAAATTTTTATACTATGAATTTTACAGTATCAAGCTCTTTGCTGTCGTCTCGTCTGCAGACTATCAGCCGTGTGATCAATTCAAAGAACACTATCCCTGTTTTGGATTGTGTATTGTTCGAACTTGAGGGTAATAAGCTTACTTTGACGGCTTCGGACCCGGACAACACGCTTAACACTTCGTTCGAGGTTGTGGATTGCTCGGAGGATTTCAGCTTTGCTATATCTTCAAAGATTCTCATCGATTCATTGAAGGAGATTTCGGAGCAGCCAATCCGTTTCGATGTAAAGAAAGAGACTCTTGAGATAACAATCTACTACCAGAATGGTAAGTATAGTCTTGTCGGCCAGAATGCCGATGAGTATCCTTCGGCTGCCGTGCTTGGCGAGAGTGCTGTTGCCATCAGCGTTCCTACAAAGGTTCTCTCAAGCGGCATCTCTTGCTCTTTGTTTGCAGCGGCCGATGACGAGGTGCGTCCCGTGATGTGCGGTGTATACTTCGACTTCGCGCCCGACAGCATTACATTGGTTGCTTCTGACGGTCACAAGCTTGTTCGTTGCCGTGACTATTCTGTGACAGGTGCCGAGAAGTCTGCTTTCATTCTTCCAAAGAAGCCTGCCACACTCTTGAAGAACTTGCTTGGCAAGGACGATCAGGAGGAGGTTGCTGTTGAGTTCGATGGTCGTTTCGCAATTTTTGATATGGGTGAGTACAAGTTGGTTTGTCGCCTTTTCGATGGCCGTTATCCTAACTACAATTCTGTAATTCCACAGAATAACCCACATAAGCTTACCGTTGATCGCGTAGCGCTCATCAGTACATTGCGTCGTGTGGCGATCTTCTCTTCACAGGTGAGTCTTATCAAACTGCACCTTGAGGACAACAAGGTGGTAATCTCTGCTCAGGATACAGACTTCTCTACATCGGCCGAGGAGAGTATCGCATGCAGCTACGACGGTGCTTCAATGAACATCGGTTTCCGTGCGTCATTCCTCATCGATATCCTCAACAATACTCCGGGCCAGGATGTAGTCATCGAGCTAGCCGATCCTTCTCGTGCCGGTGTTATTGTTCCTGCAGAGCAGGTTGACAAGCAGGAACTCCTGATGTTGTTGATGCCAATGATGCTAACAGACTAAACAGTTGTCTATGAAGCTGAATCTGGTAAAACCGATAATATTCTTCGACCACGAGACACCCGGTACCGATTTTTCAAAGGACCGCATTGTCGAAATCTGCTATATCAAGGTCTATCCCGATGGTAGGGAGGTTGAATATACAAAGCGCATCAATCCTGAGATGCATATCCCCGAGGGTGCATCGGCTGTGCATGGTATCTATGACGCAGATGTGAAGGATTGTCCTACATTCAGGGAGGTTGCGCGTGAGATAGCCAATGAGTTCGAGGGATGCGATGTCGCCGGTTTCAATTCAAACCGTTTCGATTTGCCGATGCTTGCCGAGGAGTTCCTGCGTGCGCAGGTTGACATTGACTTGTCCCGCTTGAGGGCGGTTGATGTACAAGTGCTCTATCACAAGCGTGAACCACGTACATTGTCGGCTGCATACAAGTTCTATTGTGGCGAGAATCTCGAGGATGCCCATAGCGCGCTTGCCGATACACGTGCTACATATAACGTGCTAAAGGCGCAGCTCGACCATTACAACGATATGCCGAACGACATTGAGGCGCTTTCAAAGGAGTCTTCGTTCACGAACAATGTGGACTTTGCAGGTCGCATCGTGTACGATGCCAACGGTCGCGAGGTGTTCAACTTCGGTAAATACAAAGGGATGCCTGTCGACGCGGTACTCGATCGTGATCCAAGCTACTATGGATGGATGATGAACGGCGATTTCTCGCTGAATACAAAGCAGGTGCTTACCCGCATAAAGTTGCGCGGAATAAAGAAATGAGCAATGCGGGGTGGTATTGTATGCTGCTCTGTATTGTGTGAAACAGTGAAAAGGAGATGCTAAAAGGAAAGAATATAGTTTTGGGTGTGACCGGAAGTATTGCAGCCTACAAGGCAGCGGCGCTTGTGCGTCTGCTGGTGAAGGAAGGAGCAACAGTCCAGGTGGTCATGACGCAGGCTGCAAAGGATTTCATCACTCCATTGACAATGTCTACATTGTCGGGCCGTCCTGTGATGTGTGACTTCTTCCAAAGTGACAACGGTGCGTGGAACAGCCATGTTGAGTTGGGCTTATGGGCCGATGCCATGATTGTTGCTCCGGCAACTGCGTCGACACTTGGAAAAATGGCGAATGGTGTAGCCGATAACCTGCTTGTCACTACCTATCTGTCAATGAAGGCTCCTGTGTTCATTGCTCCTGCGATGGATCTTGACATGTATGCCCATCCGTCTACACAGCGCAATGTCGAGGTGCTGAAGAGCTATGGTAACCACATAATTGAGGCTGCATCGGGCGAACTTGCAAGTCACTTGTGTGGCAAGGGGCGTTTGGAGGAACCGGAAACGATAGTGGAGCGCATCAAAGATTTTTTTTTAGGCAATAGTGCGCTGGCGGGCAAGAAAGTGCTTGTGACAGCAGGGCCTACATATGAAAAAATAGACCCGGTACGTTTTATAGGTAACTATTCAAGCGGCAAGATGGGATTTGCCATTGCCGAGGAGTGTGCGGCGCAGGGAGCTGACGTGACCCTTGTCGCAGGCCCTGTTTCGCTTGAGTGCAAGCATCCGGGTGTCAAAAGGGTTGATGTTGAGTCGGCGCGTGAAATGTATGATGCGGCGATGGATGCATTCCCCGAATGTGATGTGGCTGTGCTTTCGGCTGCGGTTGCAGATTACCGCCCTGCGCAGTGCGCGCCGGTGAAGATGAAGCGCACCGCCGATGACATGTTCATAGAACTTACTCCAAACAGTGATATAGCGGCATCTCTGGGGGCTGTAAAGCGTGATGGCCAGATGCTTGTGGGTTTTGCGCTGGAGACAAACAATGCCGAGGAGAATGCCCGCCTGAAGCTGGAGAAGAAGAATCTTGATTTCATTGTGCTCAATTCGCTAGAGGATAAAGGTGCGGGTTTTGCCTGTGATACCAACAAGGTGACCATCATTGACAGAGATGGTAAGAGTGACTTCCCATTGAAGAGCAAAAGGGATGTAGCAAAGGATATTGTGGCGCATATTGCGAGGCTGCTGACCGTGCTTGTCTTTATGCTGCTTCCTTTGACGGCAAGTGCCGAGGGTGAGGAACTCAATGCAAATGTGACGCTCAACGCATCAAAGGTGCAAGGTTCCAATACCGAGGTCTTCACGCAACTTGAAGAGGCTTTGAAAGCCTTTATAAATGACCGCAAGTGGACACCCAATGTGTACGAGGAAGCCGAACGTATAAACTGCAACTTTACATTCATTGTGAATTCCTATGCCAACGACGGATCTTTCGACTGCTCTTTGATGGTGCAGGCTTCTCGTCCCGTCTACGGTGCCTCATATACTTCCACGCTTTTTCTGTACGAGGACAAGAGCATCAAATTCAAATACCAGCCCTTTGACCGTCTTGAATTCATAGAGGATAATCTCGACAATAATCTCACAGCGGTAGTGGCCTTTTATGTGTATATGATTATTGGCATGGATCTGGACTCAATGGGTGAGCTCGGTGGCAGTGAATTCCTCAACAAGGCGCTTACGATAGCCAATAATGCACAGAATCTTGGCGATGCAGGATGGCGTGCCGGCAGTAGCAGTAACAACCGTTATTCCATAATCGACGATTATATGAACGGAGCGATGGAACCTGTGCGCAAGCTCATGTACAAATATCATCGTTTGGGGTTGGATACCATGTTCAAGAATGCCGATGGCGGGCGTAAGGCCATAACAGAGAGCATTGCCCTTTTGAAAAAGGCATATGAGGACCGTCCGATGGCATATTTTACCAGACTCTTTACCGAGTACAAGGTCGACGAGATTGTCAATGTATATTCAAAGTGTACCCCCGAGGAGAAAAAGAGTGTCGTGGATATTTTGTCTGATATAAATCCGTCACTCTCTTCGGAGTGGGACAAGATAACAAAAAGCAATAACTGAGAAGCATAATGCTTAAACATATATCGATACGTAATTTTGCACTGATAGAGCGTGTGGAGGTTGATTTCTCTTCAGGCTTTTCTGTCATCACGGGTGAGACCGGACACGGTAAATCGGTCTTTCTTGGTGCTATCTCTGTGCTGTTGGGACAGCGTTCCGATGCAAAGTCGGTCCGTGAAGGAGCTGACCGTTGTGTGATAGAGGGTTGCTTCGATATCACCGATTTTGCTATGCAGGGCTGGTTCGAGGAGAATGACCTCGACTATGACCCCGAGTGCATTGTGCGCCGCGAGGTGGCTGCCACAGGGCGCAGCAGAGCTTTCGTCAACGACACTCCTGTGTCTGTGACTCAACTCAAAGAACTTGGCTCTCGATTGATGGATATCCATTCTCAGCACCAGAATCTGTTGCTTGGCGACAGGAATTATCAGCTTCGTGTGCTCGATGTGCTTTCGGACAATAAGTCGATGCTTGATGCTTACAGGCTGCAGTATGACGAACACCGTGCATTGAGCGGCGAGTTGAAGAAGTTGAAGGAGGCTCTTGAGAACAGTCGTCGCGACGAGGAGTGGCTGCGTTTCCAGCTCGAAGAACTTGAAGCTGCCAAGCTTGTCGATGGCGAGGTAGAGGCCCTCGAACAGGAGGTGAGCGAACTGTCGCATGCCGAGGATATACAGGCTGCATTGTATGGTGCTTGTGCCGGTATTGACGGTGAGGGCAACAGCCTTCTTCTGGCATTGCGCGAATCGGCCGGTGCCCTTTCACGTATAGCATCCCATTATGGTGCCGCTGACGAACTGGCCGACCGTCTTGAGAACTGTTACATCGAACTCAAGGATTGTTGCAGTGAGATGGAGCAACGTGCCGGTCGTGTGCAGTATTCGCCCGACAGACTGGAGTATGTGGAGCGCCGTCTGGCAATGATATATGATTTGCAGAAGAAGCATCGTGTAGAGTCTGTTGCGGATTTGTTGTCTCTTGCAGCCACTTTTGCCGAGAAGCTTGACAGGATTGAGTGTGGTGATGACGATATAAAGTCTTTGCAGAGTCGCATGGATGCACTTGGCAAGAAGATGACAGCTGCCGCCACAGAAATTACCAAGGTACGCAAAGACAGTGCTCAGCGTCTGCAAAAGGAGATGGTGGCGATACTCGTGAATCTTGGCATGCCGATGATACGTTTTGAGGTTGATTTCGCTGCGACAGACGGCTTCACTCCGCTTGGTTGCGATGTAATAACTTTCCTGTTCTCGGCCAACAGCAGCAGCGCTCCGCAGCCGTTGTGCGATGTGGCTTCGGGTGGTGAGATGGCACGCGTGATGCTTGCGCTAAAGTCGCTTGTCGCATCGGGTAGCAGTCAGCCGACGCTCATTTTCGACGAAGTCGACACCGGGGTTTCGGGTGTGCTTGCCGAGCGTATGGGCCGTATGATGCAACTGATGGGTTGCGCCAACCGTCAGGTGTTGAGCATTACACACCTGCCGCAGGTGGCAGCCTTGGGTTCGCGTCACTACAAGGTGCATAAGGAGGAAACAATCAATGGAACAGTTACGGATATTGTAGAACTTGAACAGCGGGAGAGGGTGCGTGAAATTGCGCAGATGATGAGCGGAGAAGTGCTCACCGATGCGGCAATCAATGCGGCAAACCTTTTGTTGTCACAATCATAATAAAGATAAATCATGGTAAATACAAATGAAATGATATTCGGCGTGCGCGCCGTTCTTGAGGCTATTGAGGCCGGTAAGGAGGTTGATAAGATTCTTGTAAAGCGCGATTTGCAGAGTGAGCTGTCGCGTGAACTATTTGCGGCTCTCAGGGGGCGTACAATCCCAGTAGTGCGTGTGCCGGTTGAAAAATTGAACCGCATTACACGCAAGAACCACCAAGGTGTGATTGCGTATATCTCGGCTGTGGAGTATGCAAGCGTGGATACATTGGTGCCAACTCTCTACGAGGAGGGAAAGGTGCCGTTCCTTGTGCTTCTTGACGGAATTACCGATGTGCGTAACTTCGGCTCTATCGCCCGCACATGTGACTGTGCAGGTGTGGATGCTATCATAATCCCGTCGCACAACAGTGTTACAGTGAATGCCGATGCAGTAAAGACATCAGCCGGAGCACTGCATGTGTTGCCGGTGTGTCGCGAGAAGAACATTACCGAGACGTTGAAATATCTCAAGGCATCGGGCATACGTATTGTATGTGCTACTGAAAAGGGCAAGATTAATTATACACAGGCTGATTTCAACGAACCGGTATGTGTGGTTATGGGTGCCGAGGATAAGGGTATCCCGCAGGAGCATCTTGCACTTTGCGACGACTGGGTGGCAATTCCACAGTTCGGTAATATTGAGTCGCTCAATGTATCGGTCGCTACCGGTGTTATTCTTTATGAGGCTGTGCGCCAACGTCACCTGAACGATTGATTGTGTGATGAAAAGACATTTCCTGATATTCATGATGATGCTATGGGCAATTGGCTCTTACGCTGACAAACTGCCCAAAAGTGTTGAAAAAGCACGTCAATTTGTTGCAAGTGTTGTTACCTACCGCAATGGTGTGATGCTGCATAACGGTGTTGCTGTGTTTGCCGGAGAAAAGGGCGAATTCCTGTCGGCACGCTCGCTTTTTGTCGGTGCCGACAGCGCTGTGGTAATAGACAATAAAGGTGTAGCGCGTCCGGTCAAGCATATTGTGGGTGTCAATGAGGTTTTTGATTGTGTGAAAGCGCGTGTGGCGGCAGACAAGAAGTTGAAGGCTATGCCTGTTTCTGTAGCTCCGGTAGTTGCCGGTGAGACTTTGTATCAGCTTGGCTATGGAATAGGCAAGGACGGCTTTGTCGAGCCGGCTGATGTCGATAGGGTTGACTCGGTCTACTCTTGTGCCTATTATACATTGGCGAAGCCTATGCAGCGGCGCTTGGCAGCTTTGCCTCTGGTCAATGGAAATGGCGAATTTGTAGCCGTGATGCAGGAGACTGCGGCCGGTGACACGGTAAACAGCTACGCGATAAGTGCGTCGGTCTTGTCAATGCTGGATGTATCTGTTCCACTCTATGGTCGCGGTTATTATCCTTCAATGGGTATACGCACAGCTTTGCCGGACAACAAGGAGGAGGCTCTTTCTTGTCTCTATATGCAGACAATTGTCGGTGACAGCGCTTCGTATAAAAATGTGATAGATGATTTTATAACCCTTTATCCCGAGAGTCACGAGGGGTATATGTCGAAGGCCGAATATGACGCTGTGCTGCTCCGCGATTTTAAGGCGGCAGAGCAATCGTGGAATATGGCTTTCAGGTTGGCCGAGAAACCTGCCGAAGTGCATTTTGGAAAGGCTAAGGCGATAAATACCATTCTTCTGGATGGTGATTCATTGTCGCATCCGATGCTTTCACTCAGGACCGTCCTTGATGAAATTGACATGGCTATTGCAGCCGAGCCGCAGTCGCTGTTCATAAATGGTAAAGCCGATATATTATTCTCGCATGGAGATTATGCCGCAGCGGCCGAGTGCTATGAGCAGCTTTCTTCAACTGATATGCGTAGTGCCGATATATTTGCAAGAGCATCGCAGTGTTACAGGGCTGTGGAGAATTATGAAAAGTCGGTGGCAATGCTTGACAGTGCAGTAAATTGTTACGATCCGGCACTTGTGAAGTCTTATGCTCCATATATCCTTACGCGTGCGCTTGTAAATGCGACGGCAAAGAAGTACCGTGATGCAGTCTTGGACTACAATAGATACGAGAATATCATGTCGGGCTCTTTGGGTGCAGAGTTCTACTATCTTCGTGAACAAGCCGAATTGGATGCCAAGATGTATCAACAGGCGTTGAATGACATTGATACGGCAATATCACTCGATCCGGAGAATGTCGCTTATTATATTGAAAAAGGATTGTTGTGTTATCGTGTAAAGCTTATTGACGAGGGTCTGAGGACTTTGGCAGAGGCTGTGACGATTGCACCGGCAGCCCCCGATGTGTTTTATCTTCAAGGCCGTCTGTATATACTTAAAGGGGATAAGGAACTGGCACGTCCATGTTTTGAAAAGGCGCTTGAACTTGGGCATCCCGATGCTGCGGCTGTGTTGGAACTTCTGGAAAACTGAACATCATGAGCAGGTATCTAATCCGTTTCTTTGTGTTGGCTGTCGCTCTTATTGTTGCAGCTGTGGATGCTGTGGCGTTGGAAATTGTCGATACAGTGCGTAGCGCGGGGTATCTGAAAGGACTTGAAGCATATAAGGCCGGTGACTATGACGGTGCTGTCAAATTGTGGAAGAGTGAGGCTAAGCGAGGTAATGCTTGGGCGCAATGCAATTTGGGTGCCTGTTACATGTCGGGCAAGGGTGTTGAGCCCGATTATGGCAAGGCTTTTTCCTGGTTCAGGAAGTCGGCAGAGCAAGGTAACGATGTGGCACAGTGTAACCTTGGTAACTGTTTTCATAAAGGAAATGGTACGCGTCACGATTTTGAAGAGGCTGTCAACTGGTATATTCTGTCGGCAGAACAAGGAAATGCTATGGCAATGACCAATCTTGGTGTCTGCTATAAATTGGGAGAGGGTGTTGATGCTGACAGTGTAAAGGCTTTTGACTTTCTTTACCGTGCAGCCGTAAAAGGTTATCCTGTTGCGTGGAACGAGGTCGGCGACTGTTTTTTCTATGGTGTGGGTGTGGTGCAAAGTTCTGACGAAGCGTTTTATTGGTATAACAAAGCTGCAGAACAGGGGCTTGATGTTGCGCAATATAATCTTGCAATGTGCTATGCTTATGGAGACGGGGTGCTTAAGGATGACGATAAGGCTTTCAGCTGGTTCTCGAAGTCGGCAAATCAAGGGCATTGTGAGGCACAGTATTATCTTGCACGGAGTTATTATGATGGTGCCGGGGTTGCAAGAGATTCCGTTATGGCTGCAAAATGGTTCAAGAAGGCTGCGCTTCAGGGGTATGTCGATGCGCAATATTTTCTTGCGTGTTGCTATTATTCGGGAGACGGAGTCGTTGAAGATCATGTTGTGGCCGCTCAATGGTTCGCTAAGGCTGCAAAGAAGGGTGATGCCCGGGCCATGTGTCAGTTAGCCGGCTGTTACTATTGGGGCGATGGTGTTTCATATGATTATTACAAAGCGATAGAACTTTATAAGAAGGCTGCAGAACTTGATAATGCCGAGGCCATCTATTGTCTGGCTGAGTATCAGATATCTGATGAAGAGGGTGAGGCGGATTTTAAGACAGCCTTTGCAAGATATGAAAAAGCTGCCGAATTAGGTTTTGTACCGGCATACAACAAGGTCGGAAATTTCCATTATCTTGGATTGGTAGACAGTGTCAATTATAAGGTTGCAGCAAAGTGGTATAGAATGGGTGCAGAGGCCGGTGATGTAGATGCCCAGTACAATCTGGCACAATGCTATTATATGGGACATGGCGTAAAGCAGAATTACAATGTTGCGCTCAAGTGGGGTATAAAGGCTGCCGGGCAGGGTAGTGTCAATGCCCAATATCTGCTTGGTTCAATGTATTATCAGGGTATGGGAGTGCTGCAGGATTATGAAAAGGCTGTACAGTTCTACGAGAAGGCTGTTGAGATGGAGCACGCCGCAGCCCAATACGACCTTGGAGTATGTTATTATTATGGTCATGGTGTTGCAAAGAACAGGGACAATGCCATCAAGTTGTGGAAACTCTCTGCCGAACAAGGTTTTGAGGATGCCATTGAGGCATTGAAGGACTTGAAGGACTTGAAGAAGTAGCACTATGGCTCCTTCCACTCAAGAGTGATGATTCCTATTGTTTTTTCGTCTATGCAACAATGTGCGGCAGGGCGTTCATTTACAACCCATAATATCTCTCCCTTTGAATCGGTAACTACCAACTGTGTCTCTTTTTCAACCAGGCTTTTCTTGCGGTCGGTCATGTAGTCGCTGACAAGTTTCGTGCCGCGCATGCCAAAGGGGGCAAAACGGTCGCCACAGCGTGTGTTTCTTATTGTCAGCGGCATGTGCAGCTTGTCGACATCCAAACATGCGATGTTGCGTTCTCTTGGAATCTCTCCATTGAACGTAGTGCGTTTGACGGTCAATATGCCTTGTGGCGTTTCAACGCATCCTTCTGCAGGCAATAGTATCTCCAGTCTTTCGGGACTCTTGTTTTTGGCGATTATAAGTCTCTTTCGGTCCTTGATGACATTCCACTCTGCGGCATGGAACTGCTTGCCGCCTTCATTGTCTATTGAATGCAATATATCATCGATCTGTGCACTGTTGAAACCGTATGGCGACAGTATCTCGTGCAGTAGAGTTGCCGGCGCAATCTCTTTTACAAGGGCTTCGATGTTTATTTCATTTCCATGCTTAACACGTTCTATGGCCTCCTCAATGGCATGGCTGTATATCTTTTCGGCATCGCTTATGCGCCGTGCCGTAGTTGCAATTGTTGTAAGGATTGAGGGATTTATCTCGGCAAGTTTTGGTATAATCTCAAGCCTTATCTTGTTGCGTGTGTAGTCACAGGTGAGGTTGGTGCTGTCGGTGACATAGCTCTCGCAGCGCCATTTCAAGTAGTCAAGAATCTCGTCGCGCCCGACACATAGCAACGGACGTATGATATGTCCGTTCTTGGGCTGTATACCCTTAAGGCCTTTTATGCCTGTGCCACGTATTAGGTTCAACAGTAGTGTCTCGGCCGAATCGTCGCGGTGGTGTGCCACGGCAGTGCATCGTGCGCCAATAGCTGCTCTGTGCTCTTCGAAAGCTGCATAACGTTGCTCGCGCGCGGCCATCTCAATGGAGATGCCTTGCTTTGCTGCATAGTTCTTGGTATCGAAGTGTACGATATGCAGTGGAATCCCTAATCTTTTGCACAAATCCTTAGTAAATTGCTCATCGCGGTTGCTCTCTTCGTTGCGAAGATGGAAGTTGCAGTGTATGGCCTCGCATTCGTATCCCAATTTCTGAAGTGCTACAAGGAGAGCGACGGAGTCGGCCCCACCGCTGATTGCTACGAGTACCTTGTCGCCTTGTTTCAGCAAACAGTGTTCGTCTATGAATCTTTCAACCTTGTATATCATTCTGCTATTTTGGTGCGAAGATAGAATATAAAACTTTAAATCTTTGTCAATAAATCAAAATAATTGCCTAAAAATGGCATATTGCTACAAAAAATGGGCTTCTTTGTTTGTTCTTCACAAAAAATGTCTTACCTTTGTCATCGCTTTAAGCAACATGGTTGCAAAGCCAATCGGTACCTTGGATGAGTGGCTTAGTCAGTGGTCTGCAAAACCATGTACGGCGGTTCGAATCCGCCAGGTACCTCGAAGAGCCCTAAACAGGGCTCTTTTTTTGTTGTTATAATCAATTAAGAAATGGCTGATAACTTTTTGGAAAAGCGAATGGAGAAGTATCGTTCGCACTCTACAGCTTCATCAAGTGTAAAAAAGGATGGACTTGCGTCACTTCTTCTCAAAAATCGCAGTACAAGGGGATATGATGCATCATACATGGTGCGTGCCGACCAGTTGCGCCGCATAGTGGCCGTGAACAGCAAGGTGGCTTCAGCACGTAACCGTCAGCCACTGCGTTTCAGGCTTGTAACCTCTGATGAGGCCTGTAAGGTACTTCCATTTGTAAGGATGGGTGCGGGTTTGAAAGAACAGCATCTGCCGCTTGAGGGGACAGAACCGAATGCCTTTATTGTGGTATGTTCTGCTATTGAGCCGCGTAATAGTACATATGTCGACTTGGGTATTTCGGCGCAGAGCATGTTGCTGCAGGCTGTAGAGATTGGGCTGAACGGTCTTTGCATAATGGATTTCGATGCGGCAGAGCTTGTAGACTCTTTGCGGTTGCCATATAAGCCTCTGCTTGTAATTGCTGTCGGAAAGAGTGGAGAGAAGGTTAAGCTTGTGGAAATAAATGAGGAGGATGACCATGCTTATTACCGCAAGGAGGGCGTGCATTATGTTCCTAAGGTTGTAGTAGAAGACCTTATAATAGAATGATTGCCATGAAAGAGAGGCATGGACGTCTGTTTTCACTCGATGTGCTACGCGGTTTAGATATGTCGTTTATTATGGGTGGCGAAGTTGTGCTCATTTTGTCTTTCATCGCTTTTCCCGGGTCTGAAATTTATAAGTGAGCAAATGGGGCACTCGCAATGGGATGGTTTCACTTTCTACGACCTGATATTCCCTCTGTTCCTGTTTCTTGCCGGTGTTTCATTCCCATTTTCAATGTCAAAGCAGCTGTCTGTTGGGAAATCCAAGACAAGTATCTCCTTTAAAGTGCTTAAGCGTGGCCTGGTTCTTGTTCTGTTAGGAATGGTGTATAATGGCTTGCTGCAATTCGACTTTGAGACATTGCGCTATGCCAGTGTGCTTGGACGCATAGGCCTGGCATGGATGTTTGCCTCATTGTTGTATATACACCTTAGACACAAGTGGTTGGTGCTGCTTTCGGCTGCAATTCTGCTTGGATACTGGACATTGCTTGCGCTTGTAGTCGCACCCGATGCTCCCGAGGGTGCTTCCTCTTTCTCCATTGATGGCTGTATTGTCGGTTATGTAGACCGCTTGCTGTTGCCGAGAGCATTGCATAACGGAATACATGACCCCGAGGGGCTGCTATCTACTTTGCCGGCAATTGTGACAGCTTTATTGGGTATCTTTACAGGCGAATTTGTACGCTCAACGAGAGTTGTAAACGAATATAGGAAGGTTTTGGTGATGTTTGGTGCAGCAATGTTGTTGCTTGCTTTAGGTTATCTGTGGGATACTGTTTTCCCTATAAACAAGAATCTATGGAGCAGTTCGTTCGTGTGTTGTGCCGGTGGCTGGTCGTTGTTGCTTTTTGCGCTTTTCTATCTTGTTGTGGATGTCATTGGATGGAGTAAGTGGGCTTTCCCTCTCCGTGTAATAGGAATGAACTCTATAACGATATATCTTGCACAGCAGTTTATCGATTTTTCCAAACCTGTCAATGCGTTGTTTGGCGGTGTACTTGAATCATTGCCCGCAGATTATTATGCACTCGGTTGGTGGTGCTGTTACATGCTTGTATGTTGGGGGCTACTTTATTTCCTTTATAAGAAGAAGGTGTTCTTGAAAGTCTGATTACTGCTCCTATCCCATATATGCTTTTCAGTGTAAGAGAAGTATAACACAACAAAAACGAGCCTTTTGGCTCGTTTTTGTTGTGTTATGCATCGATGTTTGCGTATGTTGCATTGCTTTCGATAAACTCTCTACGTGGGCCTACATCGTCGCCCATAAGCATTGAGAATATGTAGTCGGCCTCCTGTGCGTCGCGGATGGTAACCTGTTTGAGGGTGCGTGTCTCAGGGTTCATTGTCGTATCCCAAAGCTGTTCGGGATTCATCTCGCCAAGACCCTTGTAACGCTGGATATTGATCTCCTTTTCATTACCTCCTGCGTACTCCTGAATGAATGCCTCTTTTTCCCTGTCGTCGTAGCAATATTTCTTAACCTTGCCCTTTGAACAGAGGTAGAGCGGTGGCATAGCCTTGTAAAGGTAGCCGGCTTCAATGAGTTCGGGCATATATCGGTAGAAGAGTGTCATGATGAGTGTGCCGATGTGCGCACCATCGACATCGGCATCGGCCATCATAATAATCTTGTGGTAGCGGAGCTTCTCTATATTTGCCTTTTTGCTATCTTCGGGGTCGAGACCGAAACGTACACCGATGGCCTGAATGATGTTGTTTACCTCATCACTCTCAAAAGCCTTGTGCCACATAACCTTTTCTACGTTCAGAATCTTACCACGCAATGGAAGGATTGCCTGGAATTTGTTTTTACGACCCTGTTTTGCAGAACCTCCCGCAGAATCTCCCTCGACGAGGAACAACTCGCAGTTTTCGGGGTTCTTGTCCGAACAGTCGGCAAGTTTGCCGGGCAAGCCGCAACCGCCCATTGGGCTCTTGCGTTGTACGCTTTCACGTGCCTTGCGTGCAGCAATACGTGCTGTAGCTGCAAGAATCACTTTGTCTACAACCATCTTGGCCTCTTTGGGGTGCTCCTCGAGATAGTATGCCAAAGCCTCGCCTACTGCCTGATCTACAGCGCCTGTAACCTCGCTGTTGCCCAGCTTGGTTTTTGTCTGACCTTCGAATTGTGGCTCTGCAACCTTTACGGAAACAATGGCTGTCAAACCCTCGCGGAAGTCCTCGCCCGAAATTTCGACTTTTGCCTTCTCAAGCGCCTTGGTGTCGTCGGCATATTTCTTGAGTGTACGTGTTAGCGCTCTGCGGAAACCTGCAAGGTGCGTACCGCCTTCGTATGTGTTGATGTTGTTTACATATGTGTGTACGTTCTCGCTGTAGCCTGTGTTGTACAGGATTGCAACCTCAATGGGAATATTGTTCTTCTCGGTATTGAGGTAGATTACGTCGCTGATGAGCGGTACGCGTGATGCGTCAATGTGACGAACAAATTCTCTCAAACCTTCGGTTGAGTGGAATGTCTCGCTCTTGTGGTTGCCCTCCTCGTCGGCCTCACGTGCATCGGTCAATGTGATTGTGATACCTGCGTTCAGGTAGGCAAGTTCGCGCAGACGTGTTGCCAATATCTGATATTGGTACTCTGTAACAGTGAATATTGAACCGTCGGGCTGGAAAGTCTGCTTTGTTCCTCTGATGTCGGTGTCGCCAATGCAGTGTACTGCGTCGAGTGGCTTACCGCAAGAGTAGTTCTGTTCATAGTGCTTGCCGTCACGGAAGACCTCTGTTTTCATGTGTGTAGACAAGGCGTTTACGCATGATACACCTACGCCGTGCAGACCGCCTGATACTTTATATGAGTCCTTGTTGAACTTACCGCCTGCGTGAAGTACTGTCATGACAACCTCAAGGGCTGAACGGTTCTCCTTCTCATGCCAATCCACGGGGATACCACGACCGTTGTCCTGGACTGTTATTGAGTTGCCCGGGTTGATTGTTACGTTTATGTGGGTACAGAAGCCGGCCATAGCCTCGTCGATAGAGTTGTCGACCACCTCATATACCAGGTGGTGGAGTCCCTTTTCGCTGATGTCACCAATGTACATCGCCGGACGTTTGCGGACTGCTTCAAGGCCTTCAAGCACCTGAATGCTGTCGGCTGAATAGCTGGCTGCTGTGTTTTTGTTGATTTCTTCGCTCATAATATTTTATTACCGATATAACTGAACAAAGTTAGCAAAAAAAGCGCTATTTGGCAAGCGCTTTTTGCTAAATATTTTGTTCTTTATCTCTTGTTTTTGAAGGCTCTCCCTTACTTCGTGTCGGGTGGTGTATGTGACGGCTTTTCTTTGGGCAGCAGTGTGCTCAATAAAGCGCAAAGGCGAAAAGGCTGGATAAAATCCAGCCTTTTCGCAGGTAAATATATTTGTTAAAAAATTAGGCTAATTTTGCAATTTTAGCGCAAAGACCTGACTTGAGGTTTGCAGCCTTGTTCTTGTGGATGAGACCACGCTTAGCCATTCTGTCAAGCATCTTCTGTACCTCTGGGAACTTAGCCAAAGCCTCGTTCTTGTCTTTGATAGCGCGCAAGTCGCGAACTGCAGAACGCATATTCTTACCCAAATAACGGTTCAAAAGATTTCTCTTCTCTGTCTGTCTGATTCTCTTAAGTGATGATTTGTGATTTGCCATCTCTTTAATAATGTTTTTTAGTTTTAATTGTAGCCCATAGGGGAATCGAACCCCTCTTTCAAGAATGAAAATCTTGCGTCCTAGCCGATAGACGAATGGGCCATCCTTTAGATGAAATCCCTTTTGAGGATGACTTTTGGCTCTTTGGTGGTCAAAAGCGAGTGCAAAGGTAAAACCTTTTTTTGAATTGGCAAACAATTTGAGGAATTTTTTATAGTTTTGCCATGTAATTTGTTGTCCGGTCTGTTATGGTTGAGAAATTCGAAGGTATTGTAATGCGTACACTTAAGTACAGCGATGGGCTTATGATAGCCGACATATACACGGCGCAATGCGGCAGGATGTCGTTTCTTGTCCCAATGTCGCACAGCAAGCGCAGTAAGGTGCGTAGTGTGTTGTTCCAACCATTGTCAATGCTTTCGTTTACGGCAGCGGTGAAGACAGGACGCAACCTCTCTCGCATTGGAGAGGTACAGCCCTACTCAATGTACAGTTCAATTCAGAACGATGTGGTCAAATCTTCAATAGCACTTTATATTGCCGAGCTGCTCATGTACGCGTTACGTGAGGATGGCCGTGATGATTCCCTCTTCACGTTCCTTGACAGGTCATTAACCCTATTTGACAATCTTGAACACGGGTATGCCGACTTCCATCTTGTCTTCATGGTGCAGCTGCTGCGCTTTCTGGGTATATACCCGAACCTCGAGAACTATGTACAAGGTTGTTATTTTGATTTGGCACAAGGATGTACTGTGCGCGAGCATCCGTTGCATCCCAACTTCCTGCTGCCCGATGCAACCGACTCTTTCATTGCCTTGCTGCGTACGGGTTACGACTCCATGCATCTGCTTTCTCTAAACAGAAAGTTGCGAGGAGAATACCTCGCAACCCTTTCTCTTTATTACCGATTGCACGTCCCGGAATTCCCCGAACTTAAATCGGCAGCTGTCCTGCGCGAATTGTTCGATTAATCGGCAAGCAACTGTTTTACTATTGTGGAGATTGTCCTGCCCTCGGCTTTGCCTGCGAGTTGCTTGGTGGCTACTCCCATGACCTTGCCCATATCCTGTGGGCCTGTGGCGCCCACCTGTGCAATGATTTCCTTTACAATAACTGCAACCTCTTCCTCGCTCATCTGCTTAGGTAGATACTTCGACATAACTTCAACCTGTGCTAGCTCCTCCTGTGCAAGGTCCAAGCGGTTCTGGCTCTGATAGAGTTCGGCCGACTCCTTTCCCTGTTTAACAAGTTTCTGTATAATCTTTATGGCTGTCTCGTCGCTTACGGTGTCGCCGGCTCCGGGTGCAGTCTTTGCCTCAAGCAGTACTTTCTTTATGTTACGCAGTGTGTCAAGCGCAACCTTGTCCTTGGCCTTCATGGCCTCCTTGATATCGTTGCTGATAATGTCAAACAAATCCATAATCTCTATTTTTTATGTTTATAACTCTTCTTACTCGTTGTAGAAGACGGGGCGGCCGACGTTCTCGTCATCGTCGTCGTCATTGTTCTCCTCTTCAACAATATTGTTCTTAATCTCCTCCGCCGGGACAGCATCTGCCGTTTCGGGTGTCACTGCAGCTGTCTCATTGCCGAGAATGGAGGTAATTCTCTCCAGATCCTGTGCGGTGCGGAGATATGTAGGTGAGTTGTCGAGTGCTGCAAGGAACTCATCGTTGTACATCTCGTCACCTTTGAAAATGTACATCTTGTAGTCGGGTTTGTACAGTACACTGACCATGTGATTGAGTTTCTCATTCTCTCGTTCACGTTCTCTCTGTTCCTGCTGAGTCAACTCTTCACGTTCCTTTTCAATAGCCTTAACCTCAGGTTCCATATCCGGGATATTCTTCATGCCAAAGCCCGAAGCAAGCACTGTGACCTTTACCTGTCCCTCTTCGAGGCTGTTGTCCTTGCTGTATCCCCAGATAACCTCGATGTTCTCATTTGTGAATTGCGACATGAAGGTGTTTACCTCGCCCATCTCTTCAACAAGAATCGGGGTGTTGGGGTTCTCGTAGATGTTGAAAAGAATCTTTTTGGACTTGTGTATGTCGTTGTTGTTGAGCAGTGGCGAGTGCAGCGCTTTATGGAAAGCGCGTTCTACACGTTTCTCTCCGCTCTCAATGCCGTAACTCATGATGGCAACGCCACCGTTCTTCAAAATCTTCTTCACATCGCGGAAGTCGAGATTGATATCTCCTCTCGCGGTGATGATTTCGGCAATACTCTTTGTGGCTGTGGTGAGTACCTCGTCAACCTTCTTGAATCCTTCTGAAACAGAAATCTTCGGGAACATGTCGATGAGGCGCTGGTTGTTGATGACGAGCAGGGCATCTACGTGCTTCGATATCTCAATGACACCGCGCAGCGCCTGTTTGATTTTGCCGGTCATCTCGAACTTGAACGGAATGGTCACGATACCCACAGTCAATATGCCCTTGCTTCGTGCTATTTCGGCAACGACAGGTGCAGCACCGGTTCCTGTTCCACCGCCCATGCCGGCGGTGATGAATGCCATCTTTGTGCCGTCGTTGAAGAGTTTTTCAATCTCTTCGCGGCTCTCCTCGGCTGCTTTGCGTGCAACCTCGGGGTCGTTTCCGGCGCCAAGTCCTTCAGTGATCTCAATTCCAAGCTGCACCTTTTTGGGAATAGGTGAGTTCTGCATAGCCTGCAGGTCGGTGTTACATACCGCAAACGATACATTGTGTATGCCTTTGCGGTACATGTTGTGTACTGCATTGCTGCCACCGCCACCAACACCGACAACCTTGATGATTCTTGGAGCGTCTGTAGGTATTGCAAATGGTAAGTTCTGTTTTACAGGTTCTTTAATTTCCATACTTATGTATCATTTATTGTTCATTGTTTTCTGTGTTCTCTTTGTTCTCCTCATCCGGGTCGCTGGTCATGTTCCTTACAAAGTCTTGAAACAAGCTGCCAATGCTGTCTTTCCAGCTAGGCTTTGTCTTCGTCGGCTTCTCTTTGTGTTTGTTTCTCTCTCTCTCTTCCCTTTCCTTCTTTGCAGCCTCTTCCTTTTTTATTCTCTCTTCCTCTTCCTTGGCCTTTCTCAAATCCTCTTCGCTGTTCTCCTGCTCCTCTTTCTGCGGCTTAGGCTCTTCGGTCTCTTCGGGGAAGAAGAGCTCACCGTTCGTAATTGCGGCTTTCTGTGCCTCAGTATAGGTATCCTCGCAACAATTTTCTTTGCCCTGTTTCAAAAGGCCATAAAGTGCCGTGGTGATTACGCCGTACACATTCACTCCGTTCTCGCTTATTAGGTTGAACTGTGGCTCGGGCTTGATGTCGGTGCTGAAGTTTGGCAAGAACTCTTCCAGAAGTTCTTTCAGGTTCTTGAGTTTTGAACCTCCACCTGTGAAGACAATGTGACGAACCATTTCGCCCGATTGCTCAATCTGATGGCGAACGTTGTTCAAAATCTCTCCCATGCGGGCATAGATTACTTTGCTGACAGTTTCATTGTCGACACCATCGTTGTCGTTGCCTTTGGAGTTGTAGCCGCGTATGAATTTGATTTCTTCGGCTTGTGCAAATGAAATCAGTTCGGCTGTGAGGTCGCGTGTTATGTTGTTACTGCCAAGTGGCAACACAATGAGTTTCTTAGGCTTGTCGTTATTGTATATAGATATGGTGGTTGTCTCGGCGCCAATGTTCACAAGGGCGCAGCCGTTGCGGCGCAAATCTTTTGAGAGCAGTATGTCGGCATCGAAATGTGCCGCGCAGAAACTGTCCTCAATCTCAATGCCGGCCTGTGCAAAGCTGTCGCACATTTGTGTGTAGAACTGCTCCTTCATCACAATGTTCAGATAGTTGCACTCTATTGTCTGTGTATATGCGCCAATGGGGTTATAGTCAATATTGCCGTCAAGCTTGTACTCTTGCGGGTCTACCTGCAGTCTTTTATAACCTTCGGGTGTCTGGAATGTTTCGAGATTGTCACGCTCCATGCCGTCGATGATGTCCTGGGTTATTTTAATATATTGGCCAAAATCACGGCTTACCTGTGACTTGATGCTGTGTACACTGAGTCCGGCAAAGGTAATATATGCCTTCTTGATGGTGATATCCTCCCCGGTTGACTTGTTCAAGTCGGTCTCGAGCATATTGATTATGTCGTTGATTGCCCCGCTTGCCTTGTCGACATTGCGTACAATACCTTTTGAGATGAAACCGTCAACGCATACGCTCGCGGTTGCCATAATTCTCATACCTTCGGTCGTCTCAACTCCAACAACGCCTGTTATCTTTGAGGAACTGAGCTCGATGGCTACGATGTAACATGTATTTCCCATATCTACTAATTATCTCTTTTTGTACAAATGACTTTATCGCTTATCTTTATATTCAGTCTGCTGTATTTGTTCCATCCCACAGTGTTCAATCCCTTCCGGTAGAAAGTCTTCACGTTCTCCAGTTTTTCGTCAAGTTGTCTGATGGTTCCAATCTCAATCACGTGGTCACCCATTCGGGGTGTGATTACAGCCTCTTTCTTTTCGTTGAAGTATATCTGCTCAATCTGGACAAACCAGAATGGATCCTTAGCCATTGCCATGGCAAAGCACTGCAGTTCATTGCCAATCATGCTGTCGTCGATGTCGCCCGAAGCCACCGGCAACAGCAACGGTTTCTTTATGTCGTCAATCTTCTTTCCTTCGATATCGACATAATATGTGGCTCCACTCTTGTCAAGAACCTTAAGCACTGGCTCACGGCATACGATGTCAACTTTTATCCTTTTTCCGTTGCTCTTGTATACCTGGCACTCCTTGACCAATGACATTGCACCGATGAAATTCTCTATGTCGCTGCATCTTATGCTGTCCATGACCTCGTTCTCCGGGTACAGTCCTTCATCCACGAGCATTTCTACTATGGTTTCATTGTTTATGGTACCCAGTTTGTTGTTGCTGATGTTTATATCGACACCCCTGCAACTGTCGTTGTCCTTTTGGAGAGGAACAATGACAAGTGCAAACACCATGTAGCATACAAGCGATGTGGCCAAAATATATTTAAGTATCTTCTTCAGCATTATCTGTTCTTCAAAATCTCCTTGATTCGTCCTATTTCATTCTCAATGTCTCCGGCGCCAAGTGATACAAGTATCTCAATTCCGTCCTTCTCCTTTACGATGGTGTCAATGACATCGGCACGGCTGCACATGCTCTTTTCCACTCCTGCATGCAGGTGGTCATATATGAGCTTGCTTGTTACGCCGGGGATAGGTTTTTCCCTTGCCGGGTATATGTCTACAAGTATCACCTTGTCAAACAAAGAGAGGCTCTCTGCAAATTCCTTGTAGAAGTCGGCAGTGCGGCTGAAAAGGTGTGGCTGGAACAGCACTGTTACCTTCTTGTCTCCGTATAGTTCCTTGATTGACTTTGCACAGGCACGTACCTCGTCGGGGTGGTGTGCATAGTCGCTGATGAGTACAAGGTTCTCTTCCTTTATGTGGAAATCGAAACGGCGTTCGGCACCGGCAAAACTTTTCATGCCATCTTTCATCTCCTCCGCAGTTACACCGCAGACCTCGGCCATGGCCATTGACGCGATGCCGTTTTCAATGTTGATGCTCATGGGAACGCCAAGCTCAACGTCGGCAATCCTTTGCCATGGCGACACGTAATCGAAGAGAATCCTTCCGCCACCGATGCGTATATTCTCGGCATGAAAATCTCCATGTTCGCGTCCGTAGGTGTAGCACTTAACGCCCGCCTTTGTGCGTGGTTTTACTTCCAGTCCTTCGTGAATAATAAGGTAACCGTCCTCGCGTATCCTCTCGGTGAACTGTGCGAATGCCTCAAGGTAATTCTCCTTGTTGCCGTATATGTCGAGATGGTCGGGGTCGGCCGATGTGATTGTAGCAACGTATGGTTGCAGGTGAAGGAACGAGCGGTCGTATTCGTCGGCCTCAATCACCACAAAGTCGCTCTTGTCTGTTGTTATGAGGTTGCTCTTGTAGTTCTTTGATATGCCACCGAGGAATGCGGCGCAGTCAACTGCAGAACTATGCAGCAGGTGGGCTGTCATTGTCGATGTGGTGGTCTTGCCGTGTGTTCCGGCAGCGCACACTCCGCGTTTGCCTTTTGTGATTATGCCAAGCACTTCGGCTCTCTTCTTTATTGTAAAGCCACCATCCTTGAACAGGCTCCACTCCTTGTGGTCGGCAGGTATTGCCGGGGTATACACAACGAGTGTCGATTCGGGATTCTTGCATTCTGCCGGGACAAGGTCTGCGTTCTCCTCAAAATGCAGTACCGCCCCCTCTTCAATAAGTTTGTCCGTAAGCCCGCTTGGTGTACGGTCATAACCGCCCACAAACTTACCTTCGTTCAGGAAGTATCGCACGAGCGCGCTCATGCCAATTCCGCCGGCTCCCAGGAAATATACCGATTTAATATCCTTCAGTTCCATCTTTCTCTTGAATTCTCCTTTTTAGCGTCTACTTCTTTTCTCCATATATGCATCGGCAAGTTTCAGTACCTCATCGGCAATCTCGCTTGAGGCATCCGGCTTGGCCATTTTCTGGATATTGGCCTCTAACAATGCAATCTTCATACCATCGTTCACTGTCTCAATGGCTTTGTCTATGAGCTCCTCCTTTACATTGGCGTCGGCTACATATATTGCTGCATCCTTGTCCACAAGAGCCATGGCATTCTTTGTCTGGTGGTCCTCGGAAACGTTAGGCGAAGGAACCAAAATCACAGCCTTGCCGAGCAATGCAAATTCGGATATAGAGCCGGCACCGGCGCGTGACACTACAATGTCGGCGGCACTGAGTGCGCTTGCCATGTTCGATACAAAGTCGGTGATTGTCAGGTTCTCGGGTTTGCCAAGCTCTGCGGCTCTTTTCTTCATCTCCTCGAAATAGAGCTTTCCTGTCTGCCAGATGAACTGGATGTCGTTGTTGGCTCTTATCTTTTCAAAGCTTGCAATTATACCTTCGTTTATGCTGCGTGCCCCCAGACTGCCGCCGACGATGAGCACACACTTCCTGTTCTCGTCGAGACCCATGGCCTTGATTGCCTCCTTGCGGTTCGCGCGCATCTCGAGCAGGTTCTTGCGTACCGGGTTACCTGTGAACTTTATTTTCTCCTTGGGGAAGAAACGCTCCATTCCGTCATAAGCCACACAGATCATCCTTGCATGCTTTGACAGAATCTTGTTGGTTACGCCGGCATATGAGTTCTGCTCCTGGATGAGAGTGGGGATATTCATGCTTGCCGCCATCTTAAGTGTGGGTCCACTGGCATATCCGCCTACGCCCACAGCTGCCTGTGGCGCAAAATCCTTGATAATCTTCTTGGCCATGCGCTGGCTCTTGAAAATCTTCCACAGCACCTTGACGTTCTTCAACATGTTCTTGCGGTCAAAGCCGGCAATGGGAAGTCCCACGATGTCATATCCGGCATCGGGCACTCTCTGCATTTCCATTCTGTTGTCTGCTCCTACGAATAATATTTTCGCATCGGGATGCTTTGCTCTGATGGCATCGGCAATGGACAGGGCCGGGAAGATGTGTCCTCCAGTGCCTCCTCCGCTAATGATTATTCTATACTCCTTTTTCATAACGCAATGTTTGTGTGGTTATTCTTTTGTTACTGTTACAGGTCCGGTTTCGGCTTTCTCGTCAGTCGCGTTTGCATAGCGGCTTATGCACAGCAGGAATCCGATGTATACACTGTTGATGAGGAACGATGTTCCGCCCTGGCTCATGAGGGGTAGCGGCTGTCCTGTCACAAAGTTGCCCACCGAGATGAACATGTGTAGCAGGGCTTGTGTGACAATTATCATTCCGGTGCCCATTGCAAGGAATGCCGAGTAGGGGTCGTCACATTTCTTCGCAATCTTGCCACAGGTGTAGAGTAGTGTCAAGTAAAGCAACATTACCAGCGTTGCCCCCAGCAGGCCAAGTTCCTCTATGATAACTGCAAATATGTAGTCGGAGTATGCATGCGGTATGAAATCGCGCTGTATTGAATTGCCCGGGCCGCAACCTATTATATGGCTCGAGGCTATGGCAATGTGCGAATATGTCCTTTGTTCATTTGCACCCTCATCATACTCCTCGGCTGTGACGGGCTCTGAATTGAACGCATCGGCAATACGGTGTTTCCATGTGATTACCTTGCTGCCGAAACTGCCGTTGTCCTTTGCGCTTTCCGGAGTCATCATAATGGCTGTCAGTCCCAGTCCGGCAATGATGATTCCGGCCCCTAGAGTCCATAGAAGCTGTTTGCGGGGAATACGGCCGACTATCATCATAAGGTAAATGGTTATCGCCAACAGGAATGCCGACGAGAAGTTCTCCTTGAGAATGATGAGAATTGGAAAGACTGCATACGTGATAATCTTTACGAAAGCCACGTTATTGTCATTGATGAATCCCTCGTTGCGCTCTATCTTTAGTGCCGCCAGCAGGCGTATGTAAAGGTCGTTTACGAAGTTCACTCCGGCTGTGTCCGATGTGCCTTCGTTGTCCTGATGCCGGGCAAGGAATCTGGCTGTCATCATCACCAGACCCATTTTTGCTATTTCCATAGGCTGGAATGTGAGTCCGATACCCGGAATGGTTATCCAGCGGGCACTACCGTTGATATCGCCTGAGAACTGTGCCCAGATGAGTCCTGCCACTCCTGCCCAATATATAACTTTGCTGAATTTGTCAATCCACTCAGCTTTCAGGTTGTGTATGAACCATACTACGAAAATGCCTCCGACAAGGAATTTGGTGTGTTTGATGATGGGAGCCCAATAGCTGCCGGCCTCATAAGTCTGGCGGCTTGTTGCGCTGAACACCTCAATCCATGAGATGGCGCAAAGTGTGATAAAGACAATCCATATGACTTTATCACCTTTGAACAATATGCGTTTCAGTTTATCTCCACTCATCTTTTTATAGTTTACATACCAGGTTCTTGAATTGGCGTCCTCTATCTTCGTAGCTCTTGAAAAGGTCGAAGCTTGCACAGCATGGGCTCAACAGCACGGCTTCACCGCTTTTTGCCATGCGGTGTGCTTCCTGCACACACTCTTCAATGCTGTGTGTGTCTGCAATGGGCAATCCATACTCTTTGAAGAACTCCAGCAACTTGCTGTTGTCAGCCCCAAGGAATATGAGTCCTGTACATTTGCTCTTTACAAGTTCTGCAATCTCGCTGTAGTCGTTGCCCTTGTCTTTGCCACCCAGAATGAGTATGGTTTTCTTTTTCATGCTCTGCAAAGCATACCAGCAACTGTTCACGTTGGTAGCCTTTGAGTCATTGATGTACTCCACACCATCCACTGTTGCAACTTTCTCAAGTCTATGCTCCACACCGGCAAATGTGCTCAAAGCCTCGCGTATTGTCTCCTTGCGTATACCCGCAACGTTGGCCGATATACCGGCTGCCATTGAGTTGTAGAGGTTGTGCTTGCCTGTGAGTGAAAGCTCCTCCAGCTCCATGTTGAACGGTGTGGGTTCTGTGAATACGAGCTTCTCCTCGTGCGTATATGCTGCGCTTCCCTCCTGCAGTTTTTCGGCAAACGGATAAAGCTTTCCGTGGCTGTATTTGGGTAGCTCCTTCTTTATTATAGGGTCATCATTCCAGTAGACAAAGGCATCGTCGGGCTGCTGGTTCTGCAGAATGCGCAGTTTTGCGTCAATGTAGTTCTGCATGTCGTACCCGTAGCGGTCGAGGTGGTCGGGGGTGATGTTCAGGAGCACCGCCACGTTCGCCCTGAACTCGTACATGTTGTCGAGTTGGAAACTGCTCAACTCCACAATATAGTAGTCCTTGTCGTCCTGAGCCACTTGCAGTGCGAGGCTGCTGCCTATGTTTCCTGCCAGTCCTACATTAAGTCCTGCTTCGCGAAAAATATGGTATATCAGCGATGTGGTGGTTGTCTTTCCGTTGCTACCGGTTATACACACCATTTTTGCTCTTGTATAGCGTCCCGCAAATTCAATCTCGGATATAATGGGTATGCCGGCATTCTTTATCTGTACCACCATTGGAGCCTCGTGGGGTATGCCGGGGCTCTTGATGACCTCGCCCGCATTCAATATGAGCTCTTTTGTATGCTTGCCCTCTTCCCAAGGTATGTCGTTTTCATCGAGCATCAGCTTGTACTTCTCGGCAATGGTACCGAAATCGGACAGAAACACATCGAATCCCAGTTTCTTGGCCAGAATTGCCGCTCCGCAGCCGCTCTCGCCACCACCCAATATAACTATTCTTTTTTCCATCATCTAATCTTCAATGTCATAAGTGTAATTGCCGCCATGACAATTGTCACAATCCAGAAACGCAATGTAATCTTTGCCTCATGCAATGGCCTTTCGGGACCTTTGAAAACATATCGGCACTCCTTGTCCAGTTTCTCCTCTTCCATGTTGTAGTGGTGATGGAGCGGTGCGCGGCGGAACAGTCTCTGCTTTACACCCTTTCTCTTTCCACACTTGAAATATGCCACCTGTGCCATTACCGACAGGTTCTCGGCAACGAACACTCCGCACAACAGCACCAGAAGAATCTCCTTATGAATGAGAATGGCTATCACTGCTATTATGCCGCCTATCGTGAGACTGCCGGTGTCGCCCATGAACACTTGTGCCGGGAATGCATTGTACCAAAGGAAACCCACCAATGCTCCAATGAATGCAAATGTGAATATCACCACTTCCTCTCCACCGGGCAAGAACATTATGTTCAGGTATTCCGACCACACGATGTGGCTCGACGCATAGGCCAGTATAGCCAATGCAATTCCTATAATCGCTGCGTTGCCGGCAAGCATTCCGTCCATGCCGTCGTTAAGGTTGGCTCCGTTTGAAACTGCTGTTACGACAAAGATTGTTACAATGACGAACAGCGCCCAGCCGGCCTCCTCCTTGTAATCGCCACAGAACGACATTATCTCGCTGTAGTTTACATCGTGGTCCTTTACAAAAGGTATGGTGGTCTTGTTTGCCTTTGTGGCCTTTTCGCTGAGAACAACTGTTTTCACGCCATTGGTTTCAATGGTGGTGTTGTCGCGCATCACGGCCTGCGGACTGAAGCATAGGGTTAGTCCGATTACAAGGCCAAGCCCCACCTGTGCCAGAATCTTTACCTTGCCGGGAATACCGTCCTTGTTCTTCTTGAATGTCTTTATGTAGTCGTCGGCAAAACCGAGTATGCCCAACCACACTGTTGAAATTATGAGCAACTGCATGTATACATTGCCCAAATTGCCGAAAAGCAAGCATGGTACGAGTATTGCAATTATTATGATGATTCCTCCCATTGTGGGAACGCCTGCCTTCAAGTTGTTCTTGTCATATTCGCGCAGTGTCTCGGTAATCTGCTTTTTCTTGAAGAATCTGATCAGGTAACTGCCGAACCATGCCGATACAAGAAGTGAAATGACAATCGCCAGCAATGCGCGGAACGATGTATAGTGCATCAGTCTTGCACCCGGCAAGCCCGATTCTTTAAAAAGGTCAAATATATAGTAAAGCATATCGTATTATTGGTTGAAAATTTCGTTAATCACTTCCTTGTCGTCGAAATGGTGTCTTACACCCTGTATCTCCTGGTAGTTCTCGTGTCCCTTACCAGCAACCACAACGACATCTCCTTTTTGTGCCAAGGCACAAGCTGTTCTTATAGCCTCCCTGCGGTCAACTATTGATATGGTCTTTCTCTTCATCTCATCACTCAAACCGGCAAGCATGTCGTTTATGATATCCTGCGGCTCTTCGTTTCTCGGGTTGTCCGATGTCAGTATAACCCTGTCGCTCGCTTTTGCAGCCTCGGCAGCCATCAATGGACGCTTGCCTTTGTCGCGGTTACCTCCGGCACCCACGACGGTGATGATGTTGCCACGGCCGCGCAGCACGTCATTCACGGTACTCAATACGTTCTTTATCGCATCGGGCGTGTGCGCATAGTCCACGATTGCCGAGAATCCTTCGGGCGAGTGAAGTGCCTCAAAACGACCCGAAACCGGCTTGAGTGTACTCATTATGCGTAGCACCTCTTCGGCATCCTTGCCCAATTCTATTGCTGCACCATATATTGCAAGCAGGTTGCTTATGTTGAAGCGTCCGGTTAGCAGTGTGGCGAATTCGCGGTTGTTGAATTCAAGCAACATACCGTCGAGGTGTGTCTCCAACAGGCGCGCCCTGTAGTCGCATATTGTGCGTGTAGAGTAGTTCTTTATGTCGCCTCTGCAGTTCTGCACCATTACAGGTCCGTTCTTGTCGTCGAGGTTTGTTATGGCGAAAGCATGGCGTGGAAGATTGTCGAAGAAACTCTTCTTGGCCTTCAGATAGTTCTCCATGGTCTCGTGATAGTCCATGTGGTCACGTGTGAGGTTGGTGAATATTGCACCGGCAAATTCCAATCCGCCTGTGCGTTCCTGTGCCAGGGCGTGCGAACTCACCTCCATGAATGCATATTCGCAACCAGCGTCAACCATCTGTGCAAGCATTCTGTTGAGCGATATTGCATCAGGGGTTGTATGTGTGGATGGATAGGGTGTGCCGTCAATGTAGTTGCATACTGTCGACAATAGTCCGCAGCGGTGTCCCATCTTGCGGAAAAGCTCGTATAGCAGTGTTGCAATTGTGGTTTTGCCATTAGTGCCTGTCACACCGACCAGTTTCAGTTTCTGCGATGGATTGCCGTAGAACGCAGTGGCAAGCTTGCCGGCAATGCTCTGCACATTCGGGAACGTTATATATGCAACGTTAGGCGAGAGCTTTTCGGGTGTTTTCTCGCATACTATTGCAACGGCACCTTTCTCTTCGGCAGCTGCAATGTATTGATGTCCATCGGTTTGCGTTCCCCTTACAGCGATGAATACATCGCCTTCCTGTACAAGTCGCGAATCGATGTTTATACCCTTGATGTCCACTTCCTCTTTTGGAAGCACCATTCTGGTACATTGTGTCTCTCTTAGCAGTTCACTCAGTCTCATTACCTAATATATATTGTTTCTTGTTTCGAATTTATGGTTCCAATACCAATCTCACGGTGTCGCCCTTGACGGCTCTTGCGCCGGCTGTGATGCTTTGGCGTTTCACAGTTCCGTATCCTGTTATTCTTGCGCAGAGTCCGCATTTCTG
Organism: Bacteroidaceae bacterium; assembly: GCA_045634305.1. GTDB lineage: Bacteria > Bacteroidota > Bacteroidia > Bacteroidales > Bacteroidaceae > HGM04593. Next base: position 91,625 of record JAZQZZ010000048.1, read on the forward strand.
CATCAGGTATATTGCTTCCTTTGCTCCCATACCTTCGACATTGGGCACCCTTTTTGTATCGATGTCCCTTGGCGTTACCCTTATCCCATCCTTGGTGTACCTGACATCTCCCCATTTGCCGTCTTCCAATGAATGTAACAGGCTGTCGGGGGTGCCTATGCTTGAAAGGAGATACTCGGCTTCGCTTATGCTGCCTCGCTTGATCGAAGGCTTAGTGGCGTTCTTCTTGTCAACAGCATGCTCTATAGGACAGAACAATTTTTCGGCCATTATCTTTTCGGCAATCTCCTTGAAGACATGAGCCGATGTACTGCCACCTCCATAGCTGCTGTTTTTCTTTATCTGTTCCGGTCGTGGGTCAAGTTCGTAGTCATACATTATCTGCACAATGAGAGTATACTCGGGAGCATCGGCGGGGAAGAAACCGCAGAAACTCAGAAGTTTGTCCTTGTTGCCATCGGGGTGCGTCCTGCTTGCATACTGTTTTGCCGTACCGGTCTTTCCGGCAATCCTCATAAGGTCACTGTGTGCCCTGTTTCCGGTTCCGTCGCGTTTCCCTTTTTTCCATGGGTTGACCTTGTCAATACTTATTCCGTTGACAACCGAGTCGAGCATTGCTGTTACTGTCCGGGCAACTTCTTTTGAAAAAAGCTGTTCGTTGAGCACCTCTGTCGGGTATTCTTCAATGATTTCCCCGTTGTCCAATACGGCCTTAACCAAGCGTGGCTTCATCTGCTTTCCGCCGTTGGCAATGGTGTTGTAGAACGAAACCATGTTTATGGCGGTCATTTCAACAGCATATCCCATAGACATTGAGTGCAGGCTATATCCGTCCCATTCCTTTGTACCGGGCTTCTTGATTTTTGGTGTCACCTCATTTTCTATAAGGTTATAATTCTGCTCAAGACCGAATCTTACCAATGTGTTGGCGTACTCCTCGGGGCAGCTCTTGTATGCCTTCCTGATGAACTGCACAAGGCTTATGTTCGATGAGTACATCATCGCGTCGGTCATGCTGTATTTGCCTGTGCCGTTGTCGCGGTACATCTCGTCACTTATTCTGTGGCCGTCGAAATTGTACTTCATGTCTTTATATGCAAACACTGAGTCCTTTGTCGTGAGTTTGCCGTCGGCAAGCATTGCGGTAATGGCAACAGTCTTGAATATTGAACCCGGTTCATAGCGCTCGCTCATCGCGTGGTTTTTCTGTGAATATTTCTCGCTGTTGCCGAAAACAATTATATTGCTGCCGATTGTATCGGTGTATTCTCCTTTTCTGTTACGTGACAGGTTTACCATAGCCTTGATGTCGCCGCTCTTTGTCTCCATGAGGATTGCCCAACCGCCGGCAAGTGCCTTGCTCTTGAGCTCTCTTTCAAGGGCGGTGTGGCAAATGTCCATCATGTGGGTATTGAGCGTTGTCTGCACATCGAGTCCATTGGTGGGCAACTTGTCCTCGCGCAATATGTATTTGCCCCTCATCTTGGCTTTAGTGCCGTGTCCGGGTTCTCCCTTGAGAAAATCATTGTACTTCTCCTCGATGCCGTTCACTTCTATCACTTTCTTGCCGTTAATCTCGGCATTCCTGACGATTCCGAACGTGCTGTTGCCGGTGTTGCCAAGAATGTTTTTGCGCTCAATGACCTCCTGAGTGTAACATCCGCTCAGAGTCTTACCCTCCCTGATGATTGGCAACTCCTTGATTTTGCGGAATTGTGAATATGAGATACTTCCCTTGTAGGGCTGATATCCGCCCTTTTTCCTTCCGGTCTTCTTGCTTGGGGTCAATCCAATCCTGAAACGTTCCTCTAGCTCCTTGACACTTGTCCCAGGCAGGATATCGTTGAGACCGACGCACAGTGCATTGAGGTCTTTTGCCCAAATGGAGTCTCTTCTCGCATTGATTTTTTTCGCTTCTTCCGGCTTGTCCTTGTTGATGTATTCAAAATCGAACAGCATCCTGTATCTTGGCAGGGTGCTGACCATGAGACCTCCGTCGTCGGAGAGTATGTTGCCTCGATGCGCCTCAATGGGCACATTGTGCTTTATATTTTTCTCCTTTATCTTGTTCCAGTCGTCACGCTCGATGAACATTATTATGGCAGCCTTGCCGATAATAATGATGCCTATGGTGGTGAAAAGGAATATCACCAGGAGGTTGAAACGTAGAACAGAATTGTCGCGGAACTTGAACATCTTTTTTTTATGGGTGTTTATTTGTTTATCAGATAAGGACCTGTGTGTTTGGGTGAGAAGTCGCTTCCTTTTTCGGCCAGCAGCTTTTCAATTTCTGTCAACCTGCATTGGTATGCGAATTCGCTTTTTATTGTCAGCAGATTATTTCTTATTTCGGTTTTTCTTTTATTCAGTTTGTGTATTTTGAGTACCTCTTGCTCGTATTGGTAGCGGTTGCTTACATAGAGGAAACAGTACACGACAATCAGTCCCATGAGCATTGCATTCTTTGTGAAAATTGTAAAAATGCCTCCGCCCATCAGTGTTTCGAAAAACCCTTTCTTGCGTTTCTTTTTCTTTTCGTTATTCATCAATCCATCTCCTTTTTAATGGCGATTCTTAGCTTTGCACTGCGTGAGCGCGGGTTGCGCTCCATCTCCTCGTCTGTCGGAGCAATCACCTTCTTCATGTCAAAAGGCGATGTGGTGTTGCCAAAGAAGTCCTTTTCTATCTTACCCTCAAAGTTCCCGCTCTTCATGAAGTTCTTTACAATGCGGTCTTCAATAGAGTGATAAGTGATTACCACCAGGCGTCCACCGGGTTTCAACAGGTCCTTGGCTCCAATGAGCATCTCCTGCAATGCCTCAATCTCCTTGTTAATCTCAATGCGAAGAGCCTGGAATACTTTTGCCATCTCTTTCTTCTCGCGCTGTGGCGGGCAGAAAGGTTTTGCAATTTCAATAAGTTCGTTTACCCGTCTTATTGGCTTTTCGCTTCTTGTCTTTACAATCTTTGCGGCCAGTTTGCGTGCGCAGTTCAACTCGCCGTAGAATTTGAATATCCTTGCCAACTCCTCTTCGGTGGCATTGTTCAGCAGGTCGGCGGCTGTTTCACCTCCGCGCTTGTTCATGCGCATGTCCAGGTCGGCGTCAAAACGGAACGAGAAACCACGTGTCTCGTCGTCGAAATGGTGTCCCGACACTCCCAGGTCGGCTAATATGGCATCAACCTTTGTCGCGTTGTGGTAGCGCATGAAGTTGTATATGAACCTGAAGTTGCCGCGCACGAAGGTAAAGCGTTTGTCGTCGGGGGCGTTCTGCTCGGCGTCGGCATCCTGGTCGAAACTGTAAAGATGTCCTTTGGCGCCAAGGCGTGAAAGAATCTCGCGCGAGTGCCCGCCGCCACCGAATGTCACATCGATACAGGTGCTGTTTGCGGTAATCTCCATTCCGTCCACGCTCTCCTTTAGCAGTACGGGGGTGTGGTATACTTCGGGGTTATTCATTGTGGCCTCCTTTCTCTGCTGTCATAATTTTTTCAAGTTCACGACCAAAATCGGCCGGATCCATGAATGGTTTGTCCAATTTCTCTTTCGCCCAAATCTCGATTGTGTCGTCCATGCCTATGAAACGTACCTCCTGGGCTATTCCGGCCATTGCCATGTAGCGTTTTGGCAACAGGATACGGCCATTGCTGTCAATGGTCAGTTCCTCCACGTCGGCAACGAACTGGCGGAATATCATCTGGTGTGCAGCGTTCCAGCGGTCGAGACGGCTGCGTAGCAGGTCGAGCTGTTCATTCCAGCTCTTTTCGGGGTAGAGTACAAGGCAGTCCTGGTATACATCCTTGCGCAGCATCACCTTCCCGCATCCCGTTTCCTGTAGAACGCGGCGGAAGCATGCGGGCAGGAAAACCCTGCCTTTGCTGTCGCTTTTAGCCTCTATGTTACCAATGAAACGCATACTTTAAACCGAAAATAGAATATTCGTTTCAAAATTACACAATTCCCCACAATTCCCCACAATTTTCAAAAGAAAAATAAAAGAAAGTTTTCAACAACCTGTTGAGAACGTTTGTCTTCTTGTTTGAAAGTGCCTATCTGGTTGATGTATAGTCTGTTAATTTTCTTCTTTGTGTAAATGGTCTGTCGTGGGGGGAGCTCGTGTTTTTTATGCCACTATAGTTGCAATCAACATTCTAAAGAACTATTTTTGCGGACAAAAACAGGATTTTTACTATGTCAAGATTTACAGCTGCATTTACAGCATTACTGTTCATCCCTTTAGCGCTCTTCTCTCAAAAACATATTGAGCGCGGGTACCGTACAATTCTATCAGCCGACGCGCGGATTTTTGTAGAAATGCTTGCATCCGATTCCCTGCAAGGGCGCAATGCCGGCGAAGAGGGAGGCCGCAAGGCTGCCACGTATATTGTCTCTTTGCTAAAGGAGTGGGGAGTCAAGCCACTTGACAAAGATGGTTATCGGCAGCCTTTCGTTGTCAAGGATTGTGAAATGAACAATTTGCTAGCCGTTATACCCGGGAAATGTGATGAATATGTTGTTGTGGGTGCCCACTATGATCATGTTGGTATTGGCATGGCGATTGATGGCGACAGTTGTTACAATGGAGCCGATGACAATGCCTCGGGTGTGTCGGCCGTGTTACAGATAGCACGTGCTGTGAAAAAGATGCGCAAGACTCCCGAGCGAGGCATAATATTCGCTTTTTGGGACGGTGAGGAGAAGGGACTGCTCGGTTCGCATCATTTTGTCGAGAATTGTGCCTTTTTATCGCATATTTCGGCCTATATGAACTTTGATATGATAGGACGTGGCCCGCTTGACAACCCCAAGCATCTGACTTATTTCTACACCGCCTCACACCCGCTGTTCGGGGAATGGCTCAAAGAGGATATGGCGGTACATGACTTTTCGTTTGTCCCCGATTATCGCGCGTGGGATAACCCCACAGGCGGCAGTGACAATGCGTGGTTTGCCAAGAACGGAATTCCCATAGTGTGGTACCACACCGAGGGGCATCCCGACTATCATCGCCCGTCGGATACTGCCGACAAGATTGATTATGAAAAGGTGACAGACATCACCCGTGCCGCTTTTCTGTGTATCTGGCGGCTTGCTAATGAGAAGTATTGACACGAAAAAAAGGAGTTGCATTGCAACTCCTTTTTTAGTATATTGTTTTTATTTATACCTTTTTAGGCAGGAACTTGTTGAGCAATATGCAACCGACTATTGCCGAAATCAACGAGCCGCAAAGGATACCTAACTTTGCCTCTGCCAACAGAGTGGTTCCGCTGCCGAGCGCTGCATATGAGAGGTCTGCAATGAATATCGATACAGTGAGTCCGATACCGCATAGCATGCACACCGATGCGAATGATTTCCAATCGGCTCCATGTGGCAATTGTACAAAACCCAATTTGATAGCAATCCATGAGAATGAGAATACACCAATGAACTTTCCTGCAACAAGGCCTATGATTACTGACAGGCCAATGCCGCCAAAGATGCTTCCGATGCTCATTGCCGACAAGTCGATACCGATGTTGGCAAGGGCAAAGAGTGGGATTATGAAATAGCCGATAATGTTGTGCAGGCTATCTTCGAACTCCTGTAGCGGGCTGATGAGCTTGTCGGCAGCCGATTCAATGCTCTTGAGTTTGTGTATCTCATCGTGGGTGAGAATTGCCGTGTGGTGCTTGCCCATGACATGCACCTCTTTGAATCCGCTGATATTCTCCTTGATGCGCTCAATGTAGCGTACGGCGCCTTTGCGCAATGAGCCTGGCACGCAGAATGCTACAATTACACCGGCAATGGTTGCGTGTATACCGGAATTCAACATGAAGTACCAAAGCACCAGTCCAGTGACAAGGTAGAAATTCTTGGACATTATCTTCCTGTGGTTGGCAATGATGAGAACTGCAATGCACGCACCGGCAAGCAACAGAAAGTTGAAGTCAATGGTCGATGAATAGAAAAGTGCAATGACAATTATACCACCGAGGTCGTCGGCAACGGCCAGTGCCGCAAGGAAAATCTTCAGGCCTATGGGTACTCTCTTGTCAAAGATTGAGAGCACGCCAAGCGAGAATGCAATGTCGGTTGCCATTGGAATTGCCACACCGCGCAACATGTCGGGGTCGCCGGGGCATGTGAACCAAAAGAGAAGCACCGGAATGAGCATGCCGCCACAGGCGCCAATGATTGGCAACATTGCCTTCTTTGCCGATGAAAGCTCACCCACAAGTATCTCGCGCTTTATCTCAAGACCCACCGAAAGAAAGAAGATTGCCATCAAAAAGTCATTGATAACCTGAATGAGAGTCATCGGGTGCCCGTTGTGGCTGAACAGGTTGAATTGCCCAATAGAAAGACTCACTTCCTGATTCCAGAAAGCGAAAAATTCATCCTTGAATGGTGTGTTTGCAAGGATAAGAGCAAGAATGGCGCACGCTATGAGAACAACACTGCTGTTCACATACTTCTTCACCATGCTCTTGAAACTGTAGTTGTGTGTCATATGTGTATATTATCGTAATTTTATGCTTTTATTTTTCCGGCTGCAAAAGTACCCCCTTTTTTATTGTTAAAGCCTTACTTTTTATTGGTAATTACGATTATATTGATAGAAATTTCCGATAAATTGCGAATCTGTTTCCTATGCAATGCGTTGCGTTTGTGTTGCGATTTTTGGAAATGGCTGTTTTATCTCTTCAATTCCTGCATCTCATTCATGTTCATTATTTGTTCAATCTTCTTTATTCTTACCCACACGGTCTGTCGTGGATAATCGGTCAAGTTTACAATTTGTGGTCCTGTGAGTCCAATCTTCATAAGATAGCACACGCGCAACATTGGTTCACTTATTTTTTTGAACTTTGCCTGCACCTCGTACGTGAACTCCGGGTACAGCCTGTCTATTGCCCCAAGCAGCTCTTTCCATTCATCATCGTTAAGGTGGTATTTCCCTTTTGATGTCTTTTTGACTTTCTCAATTATATCGCCGGCATTTTTGGCAATGTCATTCATCAGCATCAGTTTTGTAAGTTCGCGGTTCTGCGCAACAAGTAGCTTGAAATCCTCCTCGGCACCTTGCAACTGCTTGGCAAGCTTTGAATTGGTGATGTTTAAGGCCTCCAGTTCTCGGGTCTTTTGTTCAATTTCCCTTTTCTCCTTTGCTATCTCAATATCCTTTTCGGCAGCCAAAGTCTTTGCCTGCTTAATATTCTCTTCCTTGCTCAAAATAACATTGAGTAACTGTTTCTTGCGCCAAAAATGAAACACGGCACCGCCAAGCAACAGTATGATGGAAACTAAAATCACCATCATCGAGTTATACCTAACCTTGGCTGCCTTTTGCATCAACTGTGCCTCCTCTTCCTTGTCACGTCTGTATTGGAAAAAGTTCTTTGCATTTGTTGTGTGCTCAAGGTTTATTTTGTCTATTACAGCCTCATTTGCGTTTATAAACTTAATGGCATAATCGGCCGCTTTTTCATAATCGCCTTTTTGGGCATAGTACCTTGTAAGCCAACGTGCAGCATTATATTGGGGTTCAGGTCTGCTATCAAGCTCATATTGTCTTTTAAATACAGTTGCTGCGCTATCTACTGAGATAAATGTTTCATAATATACTGCAAGGTTAGTAGCGTAATTTCGTGGCAGTTCTCCTTTTTTTAGTAAACCTAACAGTTTATGGCATTGTATAGCACTCTCTTTTTGTCCGTATTTTGCGTAATAGAACATTGCTATAGAGACTATATCTGCATTCTTTTTGTAAATACCTTTTCTTATAATTGTATTTATAGCTTTGTTACAATAAAGCGTTGTGTTTGCAGTATCACTTACTTTAAAGTGTGCAGTTGCTACATTCATATATGTTCTTTCGTTTACCGTACCATTCTTTTCTGCTATCTGAAGTTGTCTAAGTGCGATATCTAAAGCCTCTGTATAGTTGAGCTGCATTCCATACAAATAACTTAATTGAGAATATGCATTTTCCCATAATTCATTGTCTTTATGGGAGTGCGTCTCGGCAATCTCTGCTGATTTTAGGAATTTAGTTACGGCATTGGGGTAATCATTAAGGTCACGATACACACTGCCCATGTAGTAATAGGCTTCTTGCTTCTCAATGTCTGTGCCCCTCTTTTCAAAGAAACGGCACACAGCCTTTATGGTGTCAACAGATGTGTGCGTGATATATGCTTTGTCACGCAGTCTTATCTCGAGCAAGGCTAATTTATTTCGCATATATTCAGTTTCGTTGTCAAACAGTGGCTTTATAGAATCGAGTCTTTGCATTGCAACTTGTGGTAATGTATCACCCATTGCCTTTATGTCGTCCAATTGCTTTAAAAGTTCTTCGTTTTCTTGCTTGCTGCACGATGCAAAAAATAGTGATGAAAACAGCAAAATGTGTATAAAATATTTCATAGTAGTTTGGTCTGTTCTTTGTTCAATGCTAAAATAATGTAAAAAAACGAGTAGTGTGGCAATGTTTTGTCTAATCTTGTCTATATTGCCAAAGAAACGTTGTTTTGCAATTTACTCCGGCTGTTCATAATGCGTTGTAAATAAATGAAATAAAAATTCGGGGTAAAATTTTTATTAAAGTTAGACATGGTTGGACATGATTTTCTTTGCATGTACATAATATTGTTTCTACTTTTGCATAAACCAAAACAAAAATATCTATGAGGAAGTATTTGATTAAAACTGTATTATGCGCTTTGTCTTTGCTGCTGTTTGTTTCTTGCATTGGTGCATGGGTAAAGCAGGTGAATTTTGGTTTCCCCGAGACTATAACTTTTGCCAAAGAAGGTGGTGAGAGAGTTTACAATGGTAATGACTCTTTTTCAAGTATAAGAGTATACAATCCCGAACCGACGGATAATGACAATGACTTCTCATATGGGTATTGTGAAGAAACCGGTGTACATTATGAAGCGGATCGTTGGCTGAGGGTGGAATATGGAGGCATACTTGGAGATAGTTTTAAACTTTATGTAGAGCCAAACACAACCGGTAAACCACGTCAAATGAAATTGACTGTCGATGATATTTATGAGTTTCAAACAATTGATGTAAGACAAGAAGGTTGATAATAAAAAACTTAGCTATGAAGAAAACATTGATTAAAACCTTATTATGTGGCTTTTTACTGTTTTTTGTCTCTTGTGACCTTGTCCCAATTGGCTCTATGGAACAAGAAGTGAATTTTGGTTATCCCGAGAGTGTGACATTTTCCAATGAGGGTGGCGTGAGAGTGTTTGGTGGTGATGATTTTCACCAAGCGATAATACTCAGTAACAAAGACCCGAAAACAAGAGAATATGGAGGATATAACGAGGTTGACAGTGTGGAGTATTATGTTTTTGATTGGTTGAAGGTTGAATACAAGAAACCTATGCGTTATGCCAATGTTGACGCCAATGAGTTGAGGATTATTGCAGAGCCAAATACAACCGGTAGGTCGCGTGAATTGACGATTCAGGTATCACAACCTGATCTTTCTTTCCAAAGTATAAAAGTCAAGCAAGGGAAATAAATTCATGTAGCAGATATATAAACGTAACAAGCCCCAAAGTCAAAAGACCTTGGGGCTTGTTAGTTATTATTCTTTATACAATTACTCCTCGGGTGTGAACATGGGGTCCCAAGCGGGGAGCATGGTGGGTTTCTCGTCAAGAATCTTGAGAATGTTCTCGGGAACATATTTCTTGTCGACTACAAGGCGGAACATGTACTCATTGAACCACTCGTCGGTCATTATGAGTGTGCCGTTGAAGCCCGATTGTGCGCCCCAACTGTTCTCAACCTGCCATTTCTTGGGGTTGCCGTCCTTGTCAAGGTCAACAGCCATCAATGTCATGGCATGCGATGAACCGCTGTCGAAGGTCATTATGCGCTCGCGCTTGTCCATGCCGAACTCAATGCCAAAGAGCTCCTCGTACTTGAAGTTGTTGAGGTCGAGTGTTCCGCGTTCCGAGTTCAGATACTTGCCCACGTCGCAAGAGAAGTACATCATTGTGCTGTCCTTGATTGATGCGATGGCCATGGCCTTGATTTCCTCGATGGGGAGGTTGATGTAGAGCCAGTTGTGTCCGGCGTAGAGGTGGCGGTCGTACTCAATCTCATAGCTCTTCCAGTATGGACGTGCAGGGTCGTTCATGAACATTACATAGTCGTCCTGCATGTTTATGTTCACATACTTCTCGTAGAATGCCTTTGGAGTGTAGAGCTGTGGCTCCTCGCGGTACTTGCCGTTCGCGTCCTTTGGTGCCCACAAGAATTCTGTCGGGGGAACACCATATACATTGGCAAGCATCTTGTAAACGACCTTCAACTGCTCCTTCTTCATCTTCAGCAAATCTTTCTCCTTTGCTCCGTTCTCGCTTGCCTGGCGAAGTTCGATGGCGAACTCGCGCAGCTTGCGGGTGAGGATTGATGAGAATGCGCTTGTGTTGTCGCTGGTGTAGGTCTCCTTCATCACGCCCTTGGGCACAACACCATACTTTGCAACAAGGTCGGCAACGCCGGTGAATGTACCGCCATCACTGAGCGGATGCTTGAAGAGCCACTCCACGGTGCGGTCGTCAATGGGTTTCTTGCGTGTGTCGATGATGCCCTGCAGGAAGAGGTTCGACTTCTCCAGCTGGTCGAAGAAGAAGTTGTAAACCTGTGAGAACTCGAACGCACCGAGGTTCTCGCTCGCAATCATCTTTGCGCGCATCACGTTAAGGCCGGTGAAGAGCCAGCAACGGCCCGATGACTTCTGGTTGGTGATGCCTTTTGATGGCACGCTGTGGCTGAAATAGGTGTCCAGCTCGTTGAGGTTCTCCTGGTTCAGTGCCAGCCCTTTGATGGGCTGTGAGAGCAGGATGTTCTGGAGTGCCTTCTCGGCTGTTGTGGGGTTGTAACTGTCGCTCAGTTCCTTGAGCATCTGTGAGTCGATGCCGCCGTTGTTCTGCGCCAGCGCGCTGCCCGACAGCATGATGGCTGCTGCAATGCAACCCAATAGTCTTGTCTTTCTCATGATATTGTAATTTGTAGTTCTTATACCTTGCGTTATAAATGATCTGTTCTTGTGCGGCGAATACATCACAAAAATACTAAAATCCGTTCAATCAAACAAATTGCTGTTGTGTGAATCTGATGGAAACATCTTTGCCATGAGGTGGAAATGTGCTAATTTTGCATCGGCAAAACAGTTCCCCTGTTTCATATAGGGGGTATTAACAGAACACACGCACAAAATAATGAAACGGCTATTGTATGAGGTGTCGGTAATCCGTCCTATTGTAATAATTCTTCTGCTCTTTATGCATTGCTTTACTCCTTATCAGGGAGCATGGCCGGAATTTGAGGGGTTTGCTCCCAGCAGGTTCTATTTCTGGATGGCAAAATTCATTACCGGTTTCAGAATAGAAACCATAGCTTTGGTGGCAGGATATGTCTTCTCGTATCAGTGCCGCACTCTTGGCCGGGAGTATAAATTCCTTCCTTTCGTGAAAAAGAAAGCGTTGAGATTGTTGCTTCCTTGTTATGTCTTTGGTGTTGTCTACTATGCGATTTTCATCAGTGACGGAACGCTCGATATAATGGATTGCATTACTTCTGTCTTTAAGGGTGCCGGGCATTTGTGGTTCCTGCCGATGCTCTTTCTCTGTTTTGTGACAGTTTGGCTGTTGGACAGATACAAGCCTAATGAACTAATGACGTTCGTTTGCCTTTCGCTTCTTTCAATGGTGCCTACGCCTGAAATATTCGCTAAAGGGCTGGCGCGTTATTTCCACTTTGCGTTGTATGTATATGCCGGCTATCTGTTATGGATATACAGGAAGCCGATATTGAAACGGCTCATGAACCCCTTGTGTATAATATCACTGGTGGTGATATATTCCTTGTTGGTATATTGTCATGAGTGCGTCGGCGATATATTCGTAAAAGCTGTGATAGAGTATGCCATGAACATGACCGGTATACTTTCACTGTATCTTACTGTATCTTCATTTACCGCAAAACCGGGGTTTGAACTCTCTCCGGCTGTTATAAGTATGAGCTCGCAATGCTATGGCTTGTATGTGTTTCACCAGTTCATATTGTATTACCTGTATTACAGGACTTCGTTCACTGCCGGTTTGGGATATTTTACGCCTTGGTTGGCGTTTGTGGTCACTTTGTCACTTTCGTGGTTGGCGACAAAGCTTTTCATGAGATACAGGGTAGGCCGTTTTCTTATAGGTTAAGCTATTTTTTCATTCTTCTTTTGGGGTGTTCGTGCATATTGAACAGTGGCGCTGCACCTCTTCAATGAAAGCCAGTGCCGTCTCTACATTTTTCACGTTTTCAACGGTGATTATGCAACGTCCGTCGCCCTCGCGCACCTTGCACTTGAACTGGCTGGCAGGGATGTAACTCATTATGCCGCCGAAGAGCTCGCCTGTGTAGTAGCGCTCGTTGCGGGTGTCGACAAGGAACAGGTTCATTCTGCCTCCTTTCAGGTAGATTTTTTCAATGCCTAGCTTTTGTGCCTTATGGCGCATGGAGACAACCCTGATGAGTTCCTCGCCCTCTTTGGGTATGGCGCCGAAACGGTCCTTCATCCTTGCCCTGAATGCTTCAATGTCGCGGCTGTCGGTAAGGGAGTCGAGTTCGCGGTACAAAAGTATACGTTCGTTGCTGTCGGGGACATAAAGAGCCGGGAACAGCAGTTCAAGGTCACTCTCCACGAAACACTCCTTTACGTAGCTGTCGGCGGCGGTTTCGCTCTCCTCCTGCATGAGGATGTCGGCAAACTCATCTTCTTTGAGCTCCTGTACGGCTTCGGCAAGAATTTTCTGGTATGTCTCGTAGCCCAGGTCGGCAATGAAACCGCTCTGTTCGGCGCCCAGGAGGTTGCCTGCACCGCGTATGTCAAGGTCCTGCATGGCTATGCTCATTCCGCTGCCCAACTCGCTGAAGCTCTCGATGGCTTCCAAGCGGCGGCGTGCATCGGTGCTCAGGCTCTCGCGTGGCGGGGTGAGCATATAGCAGAACGCCTTGCGCTTGCCGCGGCCCACGCGGCCGCGCATCTGGTGCAGGTCGCTGAGACCAAAGTTCTGCGCCTGGTTTATGATGATGGTGTTTACATTTGGTATGTCTATGCCATTCTCCACAATTGATGTTGCAATGAGCACATCATGGTCGTGGTTGATGAATTCATAGAGGCGCTTTTCAAGTTCGGCCGGTTCCATCTGTCCGTGACCTATGCAGACACGTGCGTCGGGAATGTGACGCCTTATCATATTGGCGAGCTCTTCCATGCCCGATATTCTGTTGGTGATAAAGAAGACCTGTCCGTTACGGCTCAACTCAAAGTTTATGGCTTCCTTTATTACCTCGGCATCGAAATTGTGTATCTCGGTGTGGATGGGGTAGCGGTTAGGTGGCGGTGTCTGTATGATGGAGAGGTCGCGTGCTCCCATGATGGAGAACTGCAGGGTGCGCGGGATTGGGGTGGCTGTCATGGTGAGTGTGTCTACATTCACCTTGAACTGGCGTAATTTCTCCTTGACGGCAACGCCGAACTTCTGCTCCTCGTCGATGATGAGCAATCCCAAGTCTTTGAACTTGACCTCTTTGCTTGTGAGCTTGTGTGTACCTATGACAATGTCCACCTTGCCCTCCTTTATCTCCTCGAGCACCTTCTTGGTGGTCGATGCGTTGCGGGCGCGGCTCAGGTATTGCACATTGCATGGGAAATCCTTTAGTCGCTCCTTGAAGGTGAGGTAATGCTGGTAGGCCAGCACGGTGGTGGGCACTAGAACGGCTACCTGTTTGCCGTCGGTGGCAGCCTTGAAGGCGGCACGTATTGCTACCTCGGTCTTTCCAAAGCCTACATCGCCGCAGATGAGGCGGTCCATCGGACGCTTGCGCTCCATGTCCTGCTTCACTTCGTTGGTGGCCTTGAACTGGTCGGGGGTGTCCTCATATATGAAGCTTGCCTCGAGCTCGTTCTGCAGGTAGCTGTCGGGCGAGAAAGCAAAGCCCTCCTCCTTGTAACGCTGTGAGTAGAGCTTAATAAGGTCGCGTGCAATGTCCTTTATCTTGTTCTTGGTGCGTTCCTTCATCCGCTCCCATGCGCCGGTGCCAAGCTTGCTCACCTGTGGAGCGTCGCCCTCCTTGCCCCTGTACTTGGATATCTTGTGCAGGTTATGGATTGAAACAAAGACAACATCGTCGTTCTTGTATATGAGTTTGATGGCCTCCTGGGTGACTCCACCGTTGGGGATGCGCACCAATCCGCCGAACTTGCCTATTCCGTGGTCAATGTGCACTATGTAGTCGCCGATGCCGAACTCCTTGAGTTCCTTTAGAGTGAGTGCTGCCTTGCCGTTGCGTGCGCGCTCACTGCGCAGACGGAAGTTGTGGAAACGCCCGAATAACTGATGGTCGGTGAAAAGGGCGATTTTTAACGTGTTGTCGCAGAATCCTTCGTGTATGGTGTGCCCGATTGGGGTGAACGGTATCTCGTCTCCGCGTTCCTCGAAAATGGTTTTCAGACGGTCGGCCTGGTGCAGGTCGTCGGTGAGGAGCATAAGCCTGTAACCCTCATTGAGCAGGCGCTTGAAGTTTTGGCTCACAAGGTCGAAGTCCTTGTGGAATAGCGGTTGCAGCGATGTGTCGAACTTGACTTTTGTGTTGTTCCCTGTGGATTGCGGGCGCAGCTCCCAATGTTTTGTATTCTTGGCATAGCGCTCAAGTTCGTCGCTTGTCATCAATTCGGGCATCTGCGGCAGTGTGTCGTCCGACAGTTTTGCCTGCAGGGTGAACCCCTCATTGTTGAGTTTGTCAATGCATCCCTTGACAAAGGCAATGTCCTTTGTTACAATAATGGCATTCTTTGGCAGGAATTCTGTTATTGCAACAGCCTGGCTGCCGCTGAGCTTGGGTACTATGGTTGCTTCGTCGGTGCGTTCCTTTGAAAGCTGGTCCTCGACGGTGAATGTGCGTATGCTCTCCACTTCGTCGCCGAAGAAATCTATGCGGTAGGGATATTCCGATGAAAAGGAGAAAATGTCGATGAGGCTGCCTCGCACGGCAAACTCTCCCGGTTCATATACGTAGGTTACCTCCTTGAATTTGAGTGTGGCAAGTCTTTTTTCTACCTCGTCGCGGCTGATACTGTCGCCTACTGCTATCGTGAGAGTCTTTTCTTCGAGCTGCTGCTGTGATACTACCTTCTCGGCAAGGGCGTCGGGGTGGGTGACGACGACAAGTCCTTCCTTGCGGCGACGGCCTGTAAGACGGCTCATGACTTCGGTGCGCAGGATGCGGTTGGCATCATCCTCCTGCCCGTATTTCATTGCGCGACGGAACGATGACGGGAAGAACAGGATATTGTTGTCGCCGGTAATCTGCATCATGTCGTGGTAGAAATATCCGGCCTCTTCGGCATCGTTCATCACCACAAGCATTGTCTGCTCGGGTACGCGCTGTTTGAAACCGCAGAATGCCATTGCTGCCGAACTTCCCAATAATCCCTCGAGGAGAACGCGTTTCTTGCCCCCCTCCTCGCGCAGCTGCATCAGAGCCTCAACTCCGGGATGCGCCGCGAATATGTTCTGAATTTCCTTCGCTTCCATATGCTCAACCATTGCAAAAATAGCAACAAACGAGCGAAAGTTTGTACAAATGAGTGAATAAAATTTATTTTATTTTCAACGAATGCAGACAAACTTGGGCAAAGCCAAATAATACCAAGTTCGCTTGGATATTTCACAGCGGGTGCAGTACATTTTCGGAGTTTTGCTCAAAAACGGCAAATAAAATCTTTAAATTCCTTAAAAAAACGCTTTAATTATTTTATTGTTGTATATTCGCGGTAGATAATTGCATCAGTTATGGAAAACTATATCTACAGGCTCGAAATGAAGGTGCGCGACTATGAGTGCGACATACAAGGCGTGGTGAACAATGCCAACTACCAGCATTATCTGGAGTTTGCACGTCACGAATTCCTGGAACAGATCGGCGGTAGCTTCTCGAAGATGCACGATGAGGGGCTGGACATGATGGTAGCAAAGATAACCATGGAATACAAGCGACCGCTGCGTGGCGGTGACAGGTTTGTCGTGTGTATAAACGTGCAGCGTAAGGGTGCCAAACTGGTTTTTCTGCAGGATATTTATAACCTTGCCGATGACACCTTGGCGCTTAAGGGTGAGGTGGATGTCATCTGCTTGAAGAACGGTCGCCTGACACGCGGCGAGGTCTTTGATGGGATGCTCAAGGATTTGATTAATGTAAACAATGGTTGAATATGGGATCATTAGTTTCTTTGTTGGTGCTTGGCGCCATATATTCGGTTGTCTATGTAGTGAAGAATCTTGGCGGCAAGGAAGACGCCAGACCGTTCGGTGAGAGCTTTCCCACGATAGATGTGCTGGAACCCGAGACCGGGACTGAGACTTGGACTGAGGCTCCCGCTACGCAAGTGGTGTCTCCCACCAGCAATGTCGAAACGCAAAGAGTGCGCAAAAAAGAAGCCGGGAATGCTCCACAGACCATAGCTGTGGAAACGCCCGAAAACAATGTTTCCGAGCCTGTGAGAGAGGGACGTTTGGTCAAGATTGGCAACAAGTCCGAGGCAAAACGCGCGTTTATATATTCCGAAATATTCAACAGAAAGTATTGAGCATAAAAGACAATTGCTATGAATTATCCTATTTTGACAGCTGCCGAGGCGGCTTGCTACATAAATGACGGCGATGGAGTGGGCATTAGCGGTTTCACTCTTTCGGGAACTCCAAAAACGGTTATACCCGAGGTTGCAAAGCGCGCCGAGGAGGCTCATGCAGCGGGCAAACCTTTCAAGATAAACCTGTACACCGGCGCCTCTACCGGCGATTCTATCGACGGTGTGCTTGCACGTGCCAAGGCCTTGAATTTCAGGGCTCCGTTCATCTCGAACCCCACCGTGCGCGATGCCATCAACAACAAGGAGGTGGTTTATGCCGACCTGCATCTCTCGCTCATGGCTCAGGATTTGCGTTACGGATATCTTGGAAAGGTAGATGTGGCAATACTTGAAGCAATAGACATAACACCGGATGGAAAGGTTTATTTGACAACAGCCGGCGGTATCGGACAGACTGTGGCAAACCTTGCCGACAGGATCATCATTGAGCGTAATACCTATCACAATACAATGGGTCTGCACGATGTGTATGAACCCAATGATCCTCCCTATCGCACCGAGATTCCTATCTATAAGGCGTCGGACAGGATTGGTAAACCGTATGTTCAGGTCGATCCGAAGAAAGTGGTGGGTATCGTTGATGTCTATCTGCCCAACGAACAGGTCGTGTTCAAGGAGCTTGACCCTGTGACACGCAAGATTGGCGAGAATGTCGCGAATTTCATTCTTGGCGACATGAAACGCGGGATAATCCCGGCTGCAGGTTTGCCAATCCAGAGTGGTATCGGAAATGTGGCAAACGCGGTACTCAAGGCGCTTGAGGATTGTGCCGAACTGCCTCCGCTCGACCTCTATTCCGAGGTTTTGCAGGATTCTGTCATCGGGTTAATGGAACGTGGCCGTGTGAATGCCGGCAGCACATGTTCGCTATCTTTGAGTCAGGAGTGTCTGCAGCACGTGTATGATAACCTCGATTTCTTCCGCGACAGGCTCATTCTGCGTCCATCGGAGATATCGAACCATCCCGAGGTGATACGTCGTCTCGGACTCATTGCCATGAACACAGCCATTGCTGTCGACCTGTACGGATGTGTAAACTCGTCGCACATTGGTGGCACCCGTCTGATGAATGGCATTGGTGGATCGGGTGATTTCGCACGTAACGCATATATTTCAATTTTTATGACCCCGTCTACACAGAAGGGTGGTGCCATAAGCTCCATTGTGCCAATGGTTACACATGCCGACCACACCGAGCACGATGTACGTGTAGTGGCAACGGAGTGGGGAGTTGCCGACTTGCGTGGCAAGGGACCCGACGAGCGTGCCCGCATATTGATTGAGAATTGCGCACACCCTGACTACCGCAACCTGCTTTGGGATTATCTGAAGATTTCAAAAAATGGTCATGTGTCGCATAATGTTGCGGCGGCTCTTGCGCTCAACACTGCATATGAACGTGAGGGTGATATGAGAAAAATTGATTGGAGCAAATATCTATGAACCGGAAGAAACTTGTAACAGAGATGGGGCGCATTGACCGCGATGCGTTTGTACAGGCCGAAAAACTGCCTTTGGTCGTGGTGCTCGATAATGTGCGCAGCTTGCATAATGTAGGTTCGGTGTTCCGTACAAGTGATGCATTCCGAGTGGAGCGTATCGTGTTGTGTGGCATAACGGCAACGCCGCCAAGTACCGAGATACACAAGACGGCTCTTGGTGCCGAGGATGTGGTCGAGTGGCAATATTTTGACTCTACCATGGATGCTGTTGCCGCCTTGCGTGGTGCCGGGTATAAGATATTCTCGATTGAGCAGTGTCAGGGCAGCATCGCGCTGCAGGATTTTGCAACCATGGAAGGAGAACGTTATGCCGTGGTGTTTGGCAATGAGGTAAAAGGTGTACAGCAGGCGGTTGTCGATGCTTCGGACGGTGCAATAGAAATCCCGCAGTTCGGAACGAAGCATTCTTTGAATGTGTCGGTCACCGCTGGAATGGTCATCTGGGAATTTGCAAAGAAACTTGGACTGGTATGAGGGGAAAGCGGAAAACTGAAAGATGAAAACGGAAAGGTGAAAGCTGAAATGTGACAGCGAATGCAACCGGGGGGCAAGCGTACGGGAGCGGTTGAACATGAAAAGCTTGAAATGAAAAAAGCGGCAAGAATTTGTCGCTTTTTACTATACTTGGCAGTTTAAAACTTTGCTCGCAAGTTTTCACTTTTCCGTTTTCACCTTTTCCCTTTCCCCTTGTTATTCCGGGTTGTTCTTGTAGTATTCGTTCCACTCTTCAAGTACCTTTTGCCAATCAACAGCTTCGCCGTCGGCAATGGCTTCGGCCTGTTGCACGGCTTCATCGTGCAGTTTCTTTTCGGCATGGCGCAGTTTCATTGCCTCTATTGTAGCATCGTCGAGCACGTGTATGCGTCCACGGCGCAGGCACTCGTCAAGGTCGGCAGGGCCAAAAGCCTGTCCCTGAATGTTGAAATCGGATATGTTGAATTCGAAAACAGTGCGCAGGGTATGGCGCACCATCTTCTGCTGTGCACGGTTGCCGCGCATCTTGCTGCCAAGCAACTTGCGGATTACATCGTATTCCTTTTGCGAAAATTTCTTTCTTCCCATTTGAAACGTTTTTATTCTCTTCTGTTTTGCACTTGTAAAAGTACTCCTTTTTTGCCAAACAGACAACAGAACGCTATCTGTTTTTGTAACCGGTATCTCCGGTGCTGTATTTCGTCCGTACTTTGTTAAATCTTGGTTTAATAGTATATTATATATAAAAAATAACGTAACTTTGCCGAGAAAAGCATTTTTATACCTGTAAACACAATTCTTGTATATGAAGGAATTCTTTAAAGTCCTCAGGAGATTTGTTCCGCCCTATAAGAAATATCTGATACTGTCGGTGCTGTTCACGCTGTTGTCGGCGGTGTTGAATGTGTTCTCTTTCATGCTGTTGATTCCGATTCTTCAGATTCTGTTCAAGGTTGCAGAGCCCGTGGATGTCGATTTCATTGCGTGGAGTGCAATGAATTCCGATAATGCAAAGGATGTGTTGATGAATAATCTGCAATACTTCATGAATGATTTTGTTGCAGAGCATGGCGAGTCTCTCATGTTGCTGTTGCTTGGTGTGTTCCTCGTTTTTATGACTCTATTGAAGACTGCCAGCTATTTTGCCTCATCGGCTGCAATAATCCCTTTGCGCACCGGCCTTGTACGTGACCTTCGTTCAAAGATGTATGACAAAGTGGTGTCGTTGCCGCTCGGTTTCTTCTCTAAGGAGAAAAAGGGTGATATAATTGCCCGCATGACCGGTGATGTGGTTGAGGTTGAGAACTCGATTGTCACCTCGCTGGATATGCTCATCAAAAACCCGATATTCATAGTAATATACTTTGCGACACTGGTGTATGTCAGCTGGGAGCTTACCCTTTTCACTGTTTGTGTGACACCTGTTCTTGGTTGGATTATGGGTGCCATAGGACGTAAACTGAAAGCAAAGTCACTCGTGGCACAGCAGAAACTGGGTGAAACCACATCGCAGATGGAGGAGACAATAGGCGGTTTGCGTGTTGTCAAGGCTTTTGTTGCCGAAAAAAAGATGTCGGCGCGTTTTACCAAGTGCTGTAATGAGTTGCGCAGTGCCGTGATGCGTGTTGCAATGCGTCAGGCATTGGCACATCCGGTGAGCGAGTTTTTGGGAACATGTATCATTGTCATTGTGCTGTGGTTCGGTGGTACGCTTATATTGAGCGAGAACAACATTATCTCGGCACCGTCGTTCATCTACTACCTGACAATTCTCTATAGTATCATAAATCCATTGAAGGATCTCTCGAAAGCTTCGTATTCCATACCTCGCGGCCTTGCTTCAATGGAACGCGTCGATGCGATACTCAAAGCAGAGAATCCGATAACGGATGGCGAAAAGGCTGTTGAACTGTCCGATGTAAAGGAGGGTATTGAATACAAGAACATTACTTTCTCTTATGATGGAGAACGTACAATCCTCAAAAACATCAATCTAAAGATAGAGAAAGGCAAGACTGTCGCTTTGGTCGGTCAGTCGGGCAGCGGAAAATCAACAATGGTTGACCTTGTCCCACGTTACTACGATGTAGAGCATGGTGAAATATGTATCGATGGCGTGAATGTCAAGGATATGAAGGTCAAGTCATTACGTGCGCTTATAGGCAATGTGAACCAGGAGGCTATCCTGTTCAATGACACTTTCTACAACAATATTACATTCGGCGTGGAGAACGCTACAATGGAACAGGTTATTGAAGCTGCAAAAATTGCGAATGCACACGACTTTATCATGGAAACCGAGAAGGGCTACGATACTTGCGTGGGTGACAGGGGATGCCTGTTGTCGGGTGGTCAGCGCCAGCGCATAAGCATTGCACGTGCAATTCTCAAGAACCCTCCGATATTGATACTTGACGAGGCAACATCGGCACTCGACACGGAGAGTGAGCGTCTGGTGCAGGAGGCTCTTGAGCGCCTGATGAAGACACGTACCACAATTGCCATTGCGCATCGTTTGTCGACGATAAAGAATGCCGACGAGATTTGTGTCATGCGTGACGGTGAGATAGTGGAGCGCGGAAAGCATGAGGAACTGTTGAAACTGAATGGCCTTTACAAGCGCCTTAACGATATGCAGACTTTGTAGGATATGAAGAGTGTAGCAGTATTTTGTGCCGCATCGGAGAATATAGCTCCCGGTTATTTTGAGGCAGCAGCCGAGGTGGGCACCATGTTGGGTCGCCTGGGTGCGACATTGGTTTATGGAGGTGCGCGTTTCGGGCTGATGGAGGCTACGGCTAAAGCCGCAAAAACTGCAGGTGCACATGTGTTGGGTGTGGTACCCGATATCCTTGTGGAGCGCGACCGCGTGAGTACATTGCTCGATGAAATGATTCCATGCCGCAACCTGAGCGAGCGTAAGGACATAATGCTTGAGCGCAGCGACATCCTTGTGGCTTTGCCGGGCGGTGTGGGTACTTTAGATGAGATTTTCCATGTGCTGGCGGCTGCGACAATAGGTTATCACAACAAGTGTGTGGTGCTATATAATGTGAACGGTTATTGGAATACACTTATGACGACGCTTGACGAGATGTCGCAGGCTGGTTTTGTACGTGGTGAATTTGAAAAATATATGGTTGTGGCAAACTCTCTTGCCGAACTTGAGGAAATAATAAAGAAAGGGAAATAGGTAAGATGGCGAAAGTAATAGGAATTGGAGAAACGGTATATGATATATTGTTCAAGAATAATGTGCCTGTAAACGCGGTGCCCGGCGGGTCGGTCTACAACTGCATTATCTCTTTGGGACGGTGTGGAGTGCAGGCGGAGTTTATCAGTGAGGTGGGTGATGACCGCATCGGTAAAATAATTCTTGAACATCTTCGCGACAACAATGTGGGTTCGTCGGCAGTGTGCAGCTTCTCCGGTGGCAAGTCTCCGCTTGCCCTTGCTTTCCTCAACGAGAACAACGATGCCGAGTACCTGTTCTACAAGGACTATCCGAACAATCGTCTCGAAGTGGAATTTCCCGTGATTAACGAGGGCGACATTGTTGTCTATGGTTCATATTTTGTACTGAATCCCGTATTGCGTAGCAAGACGAAGGCTTTCCTCGAGTATGCACATGAACAGGGGGCGGTACTTTTCTACGATATCAACTTCAGGAAAAACCATGTCAACGAACGCATAAAACTTGCCGAGGCTCTCATTGAAAACCTTGAGCTTGCCGACATTGTGCGCGGCTCGGCCGATGATTTCAGATATCTCTATGAAATGGACGACGCCGACAAGATATACAATCAGAAGATAAAGTTCTATTGTCCAAACTTTATTTTTACCAATGGCGGTGGTGATGTGAGGTTCTTTACACGTGGTGTCAATGCAGTGTATCCCGTGAAGCAGGTCGATGTGGTGAGCACTGTTGGTGCAGGCGATAATTTCAATGCCGGAGTACTCTATGCCCTTGTCAAGGGCGAAGTCACTCGTGAGAAACTTGCACAGCTGACAGCAGCGGAGTGGGATGCCATAATGTCCAACGGCCTGGATTTCAGTGCGCATGCATGTACACTGATTGAAAATTATGTAGACAAGGAATGGGCGAAAAAATATATTAAGGGATAATTGCTGTGCAACCCCTGACGGATTATAAAAAACTTTACTATGAAAAAGATACTTTTTATTCTTATTGCCACAGTTGCCATGTGCGGATGCGCAGGCCATACTCACGAGAGTGCAGATGTTCACGAGGAGCATCTTCATATACACAGTTTTACGGCCTACACCCACAATGCTGAGTTCTTCATGCAGCACGAGGGACTTGAGGTGGGCAAGAAAGCCTGCATCACGCTCTATGCCACCGCGTTGTCCGATTTCAAGCCATTACAGGCCGGTGAGGCAACCGTTTTGCTGAGAGCCGGTGGCAAAAGCCTTACGGCTACGGCTCATGCCCATTCAGCGGGTATGTTCCATTTTGAACTGACTCCCGAGTATGCAGGTGAGGGGATGCTGTATGTTACTGTTGGTGATGAGACTGCACACTTTGATGTTGCTGTTACAGAACATTGCGATGAGCATGCTCATGAGCATAACCACGAAGCTCATTCACACGAAGGCCATAATCACGAGGGACATTCTCATGGTCATAGCCATGCGCCACATCCGGGTCATGGCAGCGAGACACCTGCCAAGAACGGCGACGTATCGTTTGCCAAAGAACAGAGTTGGAAGATTGACTTTGCTACAGAGATTGCGGCTGAAAGTAATTTTGCCGGCACTGTAAAGGTCGCAGCAAAGGTTGAGGCTCATCCTGGTGATTTCACGACAATTGTTGCCACAACAAGTGGAAAGGTGCAGTTCGCAGGTAACGTGCTTGCCGGTATGCCTGTGGCTGTCGATGAACTGTTGTTCTATCTTGACGGAAGTGATGTTACCGACAACGATGCTGCCGTGAAGTTTGCCGAGGCCGAAAGTAACTACGAGCTTGCAAAGGCCGATTTTGAGCGCAAAAAATATCTTTTTATCGACAAGGTTGTATCGGAGCGTGAATATCAGGCTGCCGAGGCTGCCTATCGCCAGGCCGAGGCTCGCTTTGAGAGCATGAAACGCAATTTTGGAGAGGGCAGGGTTTCCTTGAAGTCTTCAATGAAGGGATGCATTGCTTCGTTGCTTGTTGCCAATGGAGATTATGTTGAACCGGGAACACCGCTTGCCATTGTGCAGCGCGAAGGTGGCGTGAATCTTGTTGCCGAGTTGCCTGTGCGCTATGCCGCGCAGTTGCAGAATATCTCAACCGTGAATGTGGAAACAGCAGAGGGCGATGTTTATAACATGGAAGAATATGGTGCCGTACCGGTTGTCGGCAAGATGGCAAACAGTTGCAATATGCTGCCTGTTACTGTTTCATGCAAGGCTCTGCCAGGCGTTGTTACAGGCAGCATCGTGACTCTTTATCTCTCATCTGTCGATGAGGCTGTACATCATGTGGCAGTTCCACGTACGGCGCTCGTCGAGGAGATGGGTAACATGTTCGTGTTTGTGCAGAACAATCCGGTCTCTTTTGAGAAAAGGAGCGTGACGGTAGGTGCAACCGATGGCCGTTTTGTGCAGTTGCTGAGCGGCGTCGCTCCCGGTGAACGTGTCGTGAGCAAGGGAGGTGTGATATTGAAACTGTCGCAGGGTGCTGCGGCTCTCGATCCTCATGCAGGTCATGTACATTAATATAGTCGTGTCGCTATGCTGAACAAGATAATTAAATTTTCTCTGAACAATAAGCTGCTGGTTATGCTGGCGGTCATATTGGTGGCAATCGGCGGTACATACTCCACAAAGAATATCGAGGTGGATGTGTTCCCCGACCTGACAATGCCTACAGTGGTGATACTCACAGACGCACACAACATGGCTCCCGAGGAGGTGGAGCGCCTTGTCACTTTCCCTATTGAAACAGCTGTGAACGGCGCGACAAATGTACGCCGTGTACGTTCATCATCGTCACAGGGATTCTCTTTTGTGTGGGTTGAATTCGACTGGGGAATGGATATATATAAGGCGCGCCAGATAATAAGCGAGAAGATGGGTCTGCTCACAGGACAGTTGCCCGATGGTGTTGTGCCGATGCTTGCTCCGCAGTCGAGTGTGATGGGTGAAATTATGTTCGTTGGAATGCAGGCCGACAGCACTTCTATGATGGATGTGCGCACACTTGCCGAGTGGATAGTAAAGCCGGCTGTACTTGCTACGGGTGGAGTTTCCAACGTTACAATCATTGGTGGCGACTACAAACAGTATCAGGTGCTTGCCGATCCTGTAAGGATGGAAATGTACGGCGTTGCAATGGAGCAACTTGAAAGCACTGTGGCTGCCATGAGCGTGAACATCGGTGCCGGTGTTGTACGTGACTACGGCAATGAATATAACTTACGTGGAATGGGACGTACAAGCGATGTGAATGAGCTTGCTAGTACCTTGGTGAAGATGGATGGCGATGCCGCCGTGCGTGTTGCCGATGTTGCCGATGTCGTGGTGGCGCCCGCTGTCAAGCAGGGATACGCTGCGCAGAACGGTATGCCTGCCGTGATTCTTTCAATTTCCAAGCAGCCCGGTATCAATACGCTTGAGGTGACGCAGAATATAGAACGTAACCTGGAGGATATAAAGAAGTCTCTTCCGGCAGATGTGACTTTGGATACGAAAATATTCCGTCAGGCCGACTATATACAGTCATCGGTGAACAATGTGGGCCGTTCGCTCATAGAAGGTGCCGTGTGTGTGATATTGGTACTGTTCCTGTTCCTTACAAGCTTCCGTACAACAATTATCTCACTCTTTGCAATTCCATTGTCACTGTTGGGAACCGTTATTGTACTCTATCTGCTTGGCATGGATATAAATACCATGACACTGGGCGGTATGTGCATTGCGATAGGTTCACTTGTGGATGATGCAATCATTGATGTGGAGAATGTTTACAAACGCTTGAAAGAGAATCATCGCTTGCCGGTTGAGGAGCGGCGCTCGGCATTGCATATAGTATTTGAGGCTTCGTCTGAGATACGTGCTTCAATCATACATGCCACACTCATCATCATGGTAACCTTCACCCCGCTGTTTTTCCTCAGTGGTCTTGAGGGACGTATGCTCAAACCTCTGGGTCTGGCCTATCTCATAGCGCTTGTGATGTCGTTGATCGTGGCAATGACTGTTACGCCGCTTATGTGCAAGATAATGCTCTCGGGTGATGATTATCTTGCGCGTAACGAAAAGAAGAACTGGGTCGACCGATGGCTTATAACAGGTTACAGCAAGGCTTTGGCTTGGGTTATAAAACATGCACGTGTTGTGGTGGGCTGTGTGCTTGTTCTTTTTGTGTGCTGTATGCTGCTATTTACACAGATGGGACGCAGTTTTCTGCCCGAATTCAATGAGAGTGCCTTGACAATTTCGGCCGTTTCGCGTCCGGGTGTGTCGCTCGAAGAGAGCAACAGGCTTGGTTCTGTAATAGAGAAGGAGCTCTTGCAGATCCCCGAGGTTACAAGCACTGCACGTCGCACAGGTCGTGGTGAACTCGACGAGCATTCGCAGACCTCAAACGGTGCAGAGATTGATGTCAACTTTAAACTTGACAAGCGCAGTAAGGCTGAATTCGTGGCCGATGTGCGTGAGCATCTTTCAAAGGTTCCGGGAGTGGTTACATCTGTAGGTCAGCCGCTTGAGCACCGAATTGACCATATGGTGTCGGGTACGCAGGCCGATTTGGCCATAAAGATATTCGGTCCGGATTTGAGCACTCTCTTCCGCAAGGGTGTGGAGATACAGGAACTGTTGAAGGTTTTCCCCGAGGTTGTTGACGTGAATGTTGAACAGCAGGTTGAGATACCGCAGATTCAGGTGCGCGCTAATCGTGAGAAACTGGCTCATTACGGAATTACAATGGGGGAGTTCAACGCTTTTGTGGAGGCAGCATTCCCGGGGAAGGTCGTAGGTAGCATATATGAGGAAGAACGCAGCTTCGACCTTGTCCTGAGGCTTAACAAGGATTATACCGAAAGCATTGATGGCGTAAAGATGGCGCTTGTCGATACTCCAAACGGTAAGGTCCCTCTTGAGTCTGTTGCCGATGTTGTGTCGGTTGGTGGCCCTGGCAGCATAAGCCGCGAGAATGTACAGCGCAAGGTAGTTGTGTCGGCGAACATTGCAAGCGGCGACGTGTCGGGTACCGTGGAGCGTGTGGCGGCTCATCTCGAAAAGGAACTCCCGCTTGCCGAGGGATACCGTCTTGAATATGGTGGACAGTTCGAGAGTGCCGATTCGGCGTCTCGTACCCTGTGGCTTACAACGCTTGTTGCAATTCTTGTTGTCTTTGTGCTTTTGTATACCGAATTCAAGAGTCTGCTACTATCTACGGTGGTGTTGTTGAACCTGCCTTTGGCGTTGATTGGCGGTGTGCTTGCAACCTATTTTACATCGGCAGTAATGAGTATCCCTGCAATCATCGGTCTCATAACACTGTTCGGTATCGCCACACGTAACGGAATTCTGCTGGTATCACGCTATCAGCACTTGAGGGCCGAGGGCGTTGCGCTTGAAGATGTCATAATCAAAGGCTCCGCCGACCGTCTGACACCAATCCTTATGACAGCCTTTACATCGGCATTGGCACTTGTGCCAATGATTATAAACGGCTCGGCTTCGGGTAACGAAATACAGAGCCCTATGGCTGTGGTTGTTCTTGGCGGTCTGCTCTCGTCTACACTGCTCAATATATTTGTCGTTCCGGCTGTTTATCGCTGGGTGGTGCGTAAGGGTTGGGTGTAACCACATACATGTAACAGCTACTTTTAAAAGAGCTTTACGCCTGCAACAAAGTAAAAAGCAGGCAATGCCTGCTTAGTCTCTTATGTCCGCACCCCACATGAGCTTTTCCTGCAGGTTCTGTATGAATGAGTGGTCTCTGCTACGGATGATGAGCTGGCGGTAGGTTGCCTTTTTGATTGTGATTGTAGTGTTGTCGTCGCAACTTTCGTTGCGGCCGTCAATGGCTATGAGGTAGTTGCCGCTACGGCTGCTGACGCTGATCTCGACCGATGTGTTGTCGCTCACAATCAACGGACGTGCACTGAGGCTGTGAGGGGCGATTGGAGTCAATGTCAGCACGCTTGCTTCGGGTACAATGATAGGGCCACCGACACTCAATGAGTAGCCTGTCGAACCCGATGGGGTTGCAATGATGAGTCCGTCGGCCTGGTAAGTAATGGTATCCCGTCCGTTGACAGTGGCATTCAGTGTTATCATTGATGAACTGTCGTGCTTCATTATAGCAATCTCGTTGAGGGCAAAGGGGTAGCTTTTTAATTCGGCGCCATTTGTGCTAGCCTCGATGAGGGTGCGTTGCTCGGTGTCAAAATCACCATTGTGTATTTTGCCTATTATGTCGTCAATGTTTTCGTTTGATGTAGCTGTTAAGAATCCCAGACGGCCGGCATTGATGCCCAGGATGGGGATGGGCTTGCTGCCTACGCGGCTTGCGGTGCGCAGGAGCGTGCCGTCGCCGCCGAAACTTATTGCAATGTCGGCAGTGAAATCGTTGCCGGTAATCAATTCCTGCGGCTGTGGCTGTGCAATGTTTTCCTTGCACAGGAATTCATAAAAGGGCTTGTCCATTGAATAGCTGTCGCCACGCGAAGTGATGGCATCGAACAGTTTGCCAATGCTTTCTGATTTCTTTGTCTGGTGTTTGTTGCCGAAAATTGCAAACTTCATAACTATAGTCTTGTTTTTCTATTGTTTACAATACAAAATTAAGATAAATTATTATACAATCTCTTTTATTTGTGCTAATTTTGCATAATAGAGTTAAAATAGGCTCTGTTGTGCTGTTTTAGAAAATGTCGGAACTGCCCACATTGATGCAGTCCGTTTATAGATTGAACATTTATGAGAACAAAACTAAGTGTAAACATCAACAAGGTCGCCACTATAAGGAATGCCCGTGGTGGCAATAACCCTGATGTGATAAAGGTGGCAAAGGATTGTGAGGCCTTCGGTGCCGATGGTATAACCGTTCATCCGCGTCCTGACGAGAGACATATACGCCGTGCCGACGTGCTTGCCCTGCAGGGTGCATTGCGCACTGAATTCAACATAGAGGGTTATCCATCGAAGGAGTTTTTGGATCTTGTGTTGCGTGTGCGTCCGTCTCAGGTGACATTGGTGCCCGACAAACCCGAACAACTGACGTCGAACAGCGGATGGGACACAGAAAAGGAGCAGCTGTTTCTGCGCGATGTGCTCAACGATCTGCGGGCTGCCGGAATACGCAGTTCAATATTCATCGATGCCGATGTCCGTATGGCCGAATTTGCAGCAGAGGCCGGTGCCGACAGAGTGGAACTCTATACAGGACCCTATGCCCACAATTATGCAAAGGACCGCGAGGCTGCCATTGCGCCTTTCCTTGAGACGGCAAAGCGTGTGAAGCAGTTGGGGATAGGCCTGAATGCGGGGCACGACCTGAGCCTTGAGAATCTCAAGTACTTTACCGATGTGATTACTTGGGTCGACGAGGTGTCAATTGGGCATGCTCTCGTTTGTGATGCTCTTTATATGGGACTTGAGGCGACTGTTGCCGCTTATAAGAATTGTCTGATAAAATAACAATAAAAAATAGGAATTATGAATTTACTTACTGCAGTTGTTGACAGCATGGCAACTGATTCAATCGTTGTGGCGGCCGAGACCGTCCAGGAGAACCTTAATGTGCTTGATTTGGCAATGAAAGGCGGCTGGATTATGATAATCCTTGCCATCTTGTCAGTAATAGGTATATATATATTCATTGAACGTTATGCCGTGTTGCGTAAGGCTGCAATCAAGAATCCTACCTTGCTTGAGCGTCTGAACGACAACCTTATCGATAAGGATTTCAAGTCTGCGATAAATTATTGCAATGCACTGAATACTCCAACATCCCGCATTCTGGCAAAGGGTGTAAAGGATTATAGATTTGACAATGCATCTATCCGTCAGGCGCTTGATAACTACGCCGGTCTTGAAATTGCAGCATTGGAGAAGGGATTGCCGGTGCTTTCTACAATATCGGCGGTGGCTCCTATGTTGGGTTTCTTGGGAACTGTGACCGGTATGGTGCAGGCTTTCTGGAATATGTCCCAGGCCGGTGACAATATCGATGTAACTGCTTTGTCGGGTGGTATATATGAAGCGATGGTGACTACTGTTGGTGGTCTTATAGTTGGTATCATCTCGATTTTTGCGTACAACTACCTGGTGTCGAAAGTCGACAAGGTGCAGAATGCCATGGAGGCCGATATCATCGCATTCCTTGAGTGTGTCGCCGAAAGCAAGGACGGTGCCGCAGAACCGGCTGCAAAGTCTGAAACTGTAAGAACCGAAGCATAATCAGGTTATGATAAAGAGAAGAACAAAAAGTATAGACTCTTTCTCGATGTCGTCCATGACCGACATCATTTTCCTGTTGTTGATTTTCTTTATGCTCACATCTACAATTGTGATTCCAAATGCAATAAAAGTGAATCTTCCACAAGGTAAAGAGAGAGCACACACGCAGCCGATGGCGCGTATAACCATAAAATCCGACCTCACATACTATGCTCAATGGGGCAAGGAGGCTGTGATGGAGATACAGGAAACCGAACTGGCGGCTTTTCTTGCAGAATGCAGTGAAAAGGATTCTGAGATGTTCGTGGCTCTTTATGCCGATGAGACAGTGCCTTATAGGGAGGTTGTCAAGGTGCTTAATATCGCTAACGAAAACAAATACAAGATGGTGCTGGCTACACGCCGCCCCGACAGCAAGTAATGAAGAAACTTACGAAAGAAAAAATAATCGGTGTTGTCGGCACTGTGGTCATACACGCGGCGCTGGCTGTGCTATTGTATTTTCTGGTATTGGATAATCCGCCTGTGCCGCCATCGGAGAAAGGTATAGAGGTTATGATGGGAGCAGATATGGAGGATGCGGCAATGGCGCAGTATAACGAGGTACCCGCTGTGGCTCCTCAACCGAAGCCTGTAGAGCCGGCACCAATCACGCCTGATGAACCGTTAATAACGCAGGATAGCGAAGAGAGCGTTGCCTTGCCCGAAGAGAAGCCTAAAGAGAAACCCAAGAAGCAGGAGAAAACTCCAGAACAGATACAGAAAGAGAAGGAGGAGGCCGAGCGTAAGGAGCAGGAACGTAAAGAAGAAGAGGCGCGCAAGGCTGCCGAGAACTCAATTGCAAATGCCTTCAACAAGGGTAGTCTCATGAGCAAGAAGGGCGACGCCGACAAAGATGAGGCTGCAAAGGGTTCCGTGCAGGGTAATTCGGATGAAGGCCAGCCTACAGGAGTAGGTGTCTCATTCAGTCTTGAAGGACGCAATCCCGGGAAGGACGGTATTACAAGACCCAAAGAGAGGTTGCAGGCAGCGGGCAGGGTTGTCGTGAATATAACCGTAGCGCCTGACGGTAGGGTCATTTCTGCCGGAATCAATCCTGCGAAAACCAATACGGCCGATTTGAAACTGCGCGAGGCTGCATTAAAGGCAGCAAAGAGCACAATCTTCAACAGTATTGCAGGTGTAGATAACCAGGAAGGTACAATTACCTATAATTTTGAATTGAGATAAACGATATGAGCAAAGTATATGTTTTTCTTGCCGACGGTTTTGAGACCGTAGAGGCTTTGGCACCGGTTGACGTAATGCGTCGTGCCGGTCTGGATGTAGTGACTGTTTCCATAATGGGACGCAAGGAGGTGTTGTCGGCACAGAATGTCACAGTGGCGGCCGATGAACTCTATGAGAATGTGGCTTTCGGCGATGCCGATGCTCTTGTACTCCCCGGCGGAAGTGTAGGCACCGACAACCTGTCGGCTCACGAGCCATTGCGTGCATTGCTCGTGGACGCATGTTCACGTGGTCTGCTGGTTGCAGCAATCTGTGCTGCTCCCATGGTTTTCGGGCGCATCGGTATTCTCGCAGGCAAGAGGGCTACATGCTATCCCGGATGCGAGAGTGACCTCTTTGGCGCCCAATATACAGCAAAGGCTGTTGAACAGGATGGCAATATAATGACTGCATGTGGTCCGGGGGCGTCGTTCGATTTCGGATTTGCCATTGTGGAACATTTCTGCGGAGCCGATGTAGTTGAGACATTGCGTTCTCAAATGCAATTTTAACAAAAGAACAATTTATGAAAAGATATCTTATTGTCGTTGCCGGCGGTAAGGGATTGCGTATGGGCGGTGAGATGCCAAAGCAGTTCCAGCTTCTTGGCGGCAAACCGTTGGTCATGGTAACCCTTGAGCATTTGAATGCCATTGACCCGGCCATGCAACTTATCCTGGTGCTCCCCGAACAACATATAGAATTGTGGAAACAGCTGTGCAAGGAGCATTCGTTTGCTGTGCCATTGATTCTTGCCCAAGGCGGTTCAACACGTTTCCACTCTGTGCAGAACGGCTTGGCGCAGGTTGATGATATTGAAGACGCACTTGTGGGAGTACACGATGGTGTGCGCCCGTTTGTGTCGCCTAAAGTACTCGATGAGTGTTTTTCGCGTGCGTGGGTCGATGGTGCAGCCATTCCTATGATTGATTTGCAGGACAGCCTGCGTCATATTGTAGGCTATGATGCTACCGAGGTGGTTCCTCGCGACAGGTACCGTCTGGTACAGACACCGCAGGTGTTCAAGCTCTCATTGTTGCGTCGTGCCTATGAGCAACGCTTTGTTGAGACCTTTACCGATGACGCGTCTGTAGTAGAGGCTCTTGGCGAGAAGGTCTCTGGTGTCGAGGGTAACCGCGAGAACATAAAGATTACTACACCGTTTGACATGCTCGTTGCCAAGACATTGATCGAATGCTGGACATCACAACAAGGGATATAAAATTTCTGCCTGGTGTGGGCGAGCAACGCGCCACGCTGCTCAACAGGGAACTGGGTATCCGTTCCTTGTATGACTTGTTGTACTATTTTCCTTATAAATATATCGACCGTAGTCGTGTATTCAAGGTGAGTGAGCTTGGCGGTCAGTTGCAGCATGTGCAGTTGCTGGGCGAAATCCGCTCATTTGAAGAGGTTGGCGAGGGCGCTTCACGTCGCCTTGTGGGGCATTTTACAGATGGAACCGCGTTTGTTGACCTTGTGTGGTTCCGTGGCATAAAATTCGTAAAGAATAGGTTGAAACTGAACACAAGGTACGTTGTCTTTGGAAAACCGTCCATGTTCAACGGCAGGGTGAACATTGCCCATCCCGATGTTGATGACGCTTCGTTGTTGAAGCTGGATACAATGGGGCTGCAGCCCTATTACAATACCACCGAGAAAATGAAGCGTAGTGGCCTGAATTCCAACGCTATGCTAAAACTTGTGCAGAATCTGATGGCTCTGCTTTCTGTACCGATACCAGAAACCCTCTCGGCCGACATAATACAGAAAAACGGGCTTATGTCGCTCGATGATGCCTTGCGTATTGTACACTTCCCACGCAATCCGAAAGAGCTGCAGCTTGCGCAGTACAGGCTCAAGTTCGAGGAATTGTTCTACATTCAACTCAATATTCTGCATTATGCAAAGGAGCGTCAGATGCGCTATGTTGGTCATCGTTTTGCCAAGGTGGGCGATATGTTCAACCGTTTCTATAATGAGCAGTTGCCTTTTCAGTTGACTAATGCCCAAAAGAGGGTTATTAAGGAGATTCGTGCCGATGTGGGCAGCGAAAGGCAGATGAACCGTTTGTTGCAGGGTGACGTGGGCAGTGGAAAGACACTTGTGGCTCTCATGTCCATGCTTTTGGCTAAGGATAACGGGTATCAGGCTTGTATGCTTGCTCCTACTGAAATTCTTGCGGAGCAGCATTTTGCAACCTTGCGTCGCATGTTGGGTGCATTGCCGGTAAGGGTGGAACTGCTCACCGGCAGTACAAAGACAAAAGAGAGGACTCCACTGTTCGAGGCGCTTGAAAACGGCGAGGTTGATATTCTTGTCGGGACTCATGCAGTGCTTGAGGATAATGTCAACTTCTGCAATCTGGGTCTTGTGGTCATTGACGAGCAGCATCGTTTCGGAGTTGTGCAGCGTGCAAAAATGTGGGCAAAGAACAGTATTCCGCCCCATATCCTTGTGATGACAGCAACCCCAATCCCGCGTACGTTGGCAATGACGCTCTATGGTGACCTTGACGTTTCGGTCATTGACGAGTTGCCTCCGGGCCGCAAACCGATAACAACTTCACATATCTTCCGCAACCGCATTGACAGCCTTTATTCATTTATCCGTACTCAGATAAACGAAGGGCGTCAGGCCTACATCGTATATCCTCTCATCAATGAGAGCGAGAAACTTGATTTGAAGAATCTTGAAGATGGTTACAAACAGTTGTGCAATGTGTTCTGCGACTATAAGTTGAGCAAACTGCACGGCAAAATGAAACCCAAAGAAAAGGACGAAGAGATGCGACGCTTTGCATCGGGCGAGACGCAGATTCTTGTCTCGACAACTGTCATCGAGGTGGGAGTGGACGTGCCCAATGCTTCTGTTATGGTCATTGAGAATGCAGAGCGCTTTGGCCTTTCGCAGCTTCATCAGCTGCGTGGCCGTGTGGGGCGTGGAGCTTCGCAGTCCTATTGTATTCTTGTTACTGATTACAAACTATCCGAGGATACGCGCAAGCGCATGGAGATAATGACATCGAGCAACGACGGATTCGAGATTGCCGAGGCCGACCTTAAACTGCGCGGTCCCGGTGATATGGAAGGTACTCAGCAGAGCGGTATAGCATTTGACCTGAAGATTGCCAACCTTGCCCGCGACGAGCAGTTGCTCAAGTTTGTTCGCGAGGTTGCCCGCGGAGTCGTTGAGGCCGACCCGCAGTGTAACAGTGAGTTTTATCGCGTTGTCTGGAATCGTTTGCGACACATAAAGTGCATGAACAACCGCAACTGGGGGGCAATTTCATAATAAATTGATAAAAAGCCTTGTAATCCGTTTATTTTTCGTACATTTACGGAATAGTGAATATAGACAAATCTAAATTGTATCATATTATGGAAAAGACACTTGTTTTAATCAAGCCCAACGCCATACAGCGTGGACTTATGGGTGATATCATTACGCGTTTTGAGCGAAAGGGATTGCGTTTTGTGGGAATGAAAATGCTGTTCATGACCGACGAGCTCGTTGCTGAGCACTATGCACACCTTGTAGAGCGTCCGTTCTTTCCCTATCTGAAGGCTTCAATGCAGGCAGCCCCTCTAATTGCATGCTGTCTTGAGGGTGCCGAAGCCGTTGAGACTGTGCGTCAGATGGTTGGTGTCACAAATTCACGTCGTGCGCTCCCCGGAACAATTCGTGGTGATTTTTCAATGAGTGGTGAGCAGAACGTTGTGCATGCATCAGATTCTGTAGAGAATGCCGTTGTTGAAATCAATCGTTTCTTTAAGCCCGAGGAACTGTTTGATTATCAGTCGGCTGTGACTTGTTTTGAGTATGGTGGCGAGGAAACACTCAAATTCAAATAACAGGTGAAAAGTCTTTACAAATCATTGGTTTGCGCATTGTTGTCTCTTGTTGCCATTGGGGTGCAAGCACAGGATGTGGCTTCGGATCCTGTGTCTTTGTACAGGCCTACGGAGCTTGTTGATACCGCCGCACCGCATTTCATGTTGTTGAACGAAGAGAATATCATCCCCTCGGATGATATGTATCCCACCTGGGCAAACTCTGTGGTGCACTATAATTCGGCAATGCCCGACTCTTTCAGGATTGATTTGCGCAACTATGTGATGCCCACCCCGAGTACAAAGATAACCGATGTCTTCGGCTATCGTCCCAGACGTCGTCGCATACACCAGGGACTTGATATAAAGGTGCAGACCGGTGATACCATCTATGCCGCCTTTGACGGCAAGGTGCGCATAACAAGCTATCAGCGTCGTGGATATGGCTATTATGTGGTAATACGTCACAACAACGGCATTGAAACGCTCTATGCCCATTTGTCAAAAAGACTTGTGGATGTGAACCAAAACGTCAAGGCCGGCGACCCTATTGGTCTTGGCGGAAATACCGGACGCAGTTCGGGGGCGCACTTGCATTTTGAAACCATTCTCATGGGTAAGAGCCTTGATCCCGCTTTGATGTTCGATTTCAAGAACCAGAGAATGACAGGTGACAGTTATATGTACCGCAAACCCGGCACTAAATATATTGAGAATGGTAAGGTGAAGATTGCCGGCCCTGAGAAGAAGTACCACAAGGTGAAGAGCGGTGACACAATAGAAAGAATTGCGCGTAAATATGGTGTGTCGCAGCGACGTATCTTTGAACTCAATGGTTTGAAATCGAATTCAATAATACGTCCGGGCCAGCAGTTGCGCTATCAGTAATCCTCTATAGAAGTTATGCGGACACTCCTCGCTGTAACCATTGCTCTTCTTTTGTCCGGTGGTACTGTGCTTGCAACTCCAGCCATGGCTGTAAAAAGTAATGTTGCAGTGGCCGAAAACATCCTGGACAAGTTGATTGCTGTGGTCAAGAAGTATAGCGGCAAGGTCGAGGCTGCTGATAGCGTTGAGGCGCTGAATGCTATCTATCAGGCATTCAAGCAGGAGATGACGGAGTTTGGCGAGAAACATGCCGGCGAGATTGCTGCATTTGACAAGTACCTTTCTGCCGAACAGATTGAAAAATACAAGGTCGCGTTTGAAACTGCAATCAAGCATTTTGAAAAATCCCTTGAGAAGAAAGCAATGCAGTTTATGGAATAATGCCCCGACTGATGCAAACCGTGAAAAAAAGACCTCGTTGAGGTCTTTTTTTGTATTATATGTCTGCTTGTTTTAAGAAATACATATATTTGCGGTATAACTTATTGATTACTATGTCTAACTAACAAATACAGGATTATGAAAAAGTTTTTGATGACTGCTATTGCAGTGTTTATGATGTCGGGAACAGCGGTTGCCACAGAGAATGTAGTTGTTGTGAATAATAATGCTACAACAGTACAGGCTGGCAATGTCATTGATAAACTCATCACTTTGATTAACGGTTATACAAAGAAAGTAAATGCAGTGAAGAGTGTTGAAGAATTGCTGAAGTGGTGTGAGGAATGCTATGATGAGATGATGGGCTTTGAGGAGAAACATGCCGATGAGATTATTAAACTTGAGAAAACCCTTACAGAGGAACAGATGGCAAGATATGAGACCAAGCTTGAGCAGGCTATTGAGGCGTTTGAGGCTGCAGTAGAGAAAAAGACCGAGCAGCTAATGGAGAGTGAAAGATGATATAATATTGTTTATAGGTACAAAACAGCCTCACGTGATCACGCGAGGCTGTTTTTATGCTGGTTATTATGTTAACCTGAGTTCGATATAAGCCAAATCAAATCGCGAATCTGTCATTTTGATGGAGCATAGCGACGAGACGTGTTGTTGAGGGTTCGGCCGAAAAAATCTCAAAATATCGCGAAATATGAGATCTCTCACGTACGTTCGAGATGACAAAATACGCTAAAATTCTTATTTCGAACTCACATTATGTTAGTTTGAAAGGTTATTTCTTCTTACCGCATAACTGGCCTTTCAACTCAGTGTCAATACCCAGGAATTCCATAATTGTCAACGGAATGTCTGTGTTGTCAATGACACCGTTGAATTTATCAGCTCCCTTGCCAATGGCAAACAGGGGAACAAATGTGCCCGAGTGGTTGCCGCTTGCCCATGAGATGAGCGCCTTGCGGTCAAGGTCGTAGATGGCATCGTATGCAATCTTGGTTGCAAGTTTGTTGGTCATATTCACGCTCTCCTCGGCATTGTGCTTGTCGCGTGGTTCAACCCCTACATTCTCCTTTACCATACGCGTAACCTCGCCCCATGTGGTCTCCTTGAGGCCTTCGAGCATTGCAACAAGGTTGTCGACGCTCACCTTCTGCGATTCAAGGACTTTAAGGTTGAGCTTGTACTCGCCGGTGTAGCCAAGAACAATACCGCCTGTCTCGTGGTCGGCTGTAACGATGATGAGTGTCTCATCCTTGTGCTTCTTGTAGAACTCGTATGCTTCGGCAATGGCAGCATTGAAGTCGAGCACCTCGTGAATCATTGTGGCAGCATCGTCCCTGTGCGCTGCATAGTCAATCTTGCCGCCCTCGACCATCATGAAGAATCCATCTTTTTTGCCCTTCTTGCTAAGGAAATCAATACCGGCCTTTGTAATCTGTGCAAGTGTCAGGTCGTCGGCAGTGCGGTCAATGGCATAAGGAACCTCCTCGGCAACGTTCTTCTGGTAGAGCATCATCTTCTCTGCCTTCTCCGCCTTTGCCATGTAGTCGTCATATCCGCGTGCAATGGCATAGCCCTGCTTCTCGGCTCTGCCGTAGAGGTCGCTGCGCTGTTCTGCTGTGCACTTTGCGTCACCTCCGGCATAGAAGTCATAGTCGGTCTCCAGCATCCACTGTGCAATCTCGTTGTAGTTGTTGCGGTCTACGTTGTGGGCATAGAATGCCGATGGGGTAGCGTGGTTGATGCACACGGTGGTGGCAATGCCCACTGCCATGCCGCTGTTCTTGGCATGGAGTGCAACACTGTAGACATCGTTGCCCTCGGCGTCCTTTCCAATGCGGCCGTTGCTTGTTTTGCTGCCGGTTGAGAGCGCTGTTCCTGATGCGGCAGAGTCGGTCACTCCGTTGCTTGCCGAGAAAGTGGTGACAAATGCACTCTCGGGGAACTGTGTGAAGACCAGTTTCTGCGGGCGTCCAATAACTCCCTGCAGTTCGCCCAAATAGAGCTCTGTTGCAAGAACGTGCGATGGACCCATGCCATCGCCGATGAAGTAGAATATGTACTTTGGCTTTGCAAAGCCTGTTGCCACAATGAGCAACAAAAGCAGTGTTCCTAAAAAGCGTTTCATATTATCATTTTTTTCTTAGTTTACTTTATTGCCGGGTTGCCTACCTTACCTGCAAACAGCACCTCGTTGCTGTTATCCTTCACTATCGCATATATGAATGGGCGGTCAAATGTTATGAATTCGGTTTTCGATGGTCTCATGGAAAGTAATCCTGTGACAGCCATAGTTACAGCGGCAGCCTCGGTTCCCTTTTCATTTACATTTATGTAGGTTTTCTGTACAACATCGCTGATGTAGAGCGCCTCGTCCGAGATCCCTCCGAACTGCGCCTTGCCTCCGAAAGCTCTCTTGATGCCGAGGCTTGCCAGTGTGTTTTTGAGGCTCATGCCAAAGTCTGTTGTGAACTTGGGTAACGCAAGGAAAACATCACGTACTTCCATATTATGGAGTAACGTGTCAAACTCCTTTGCTACATATTGGGCAGCCTCGTCGCATTTCACGCCTTCGCCCGGCAGGATGAAGAGCATGGTGTATCCGTCCTGCAATCTCTTTGATACCATAGAGACGATGTTGTCACTGTAGAATGGCTCGTTAGAGCGGATTGCCATGGTGGGGACTTTAATCTCCTCGCCCTTTTCTGTGGTGAATTTCTCATTGCTGGTGTTGCGCTCCTGGAATGGTTTGCTCCATGCCGCCTTAAAGTAGAGTGCATTGATGAGGAGCATGCGGTCGCTGTCTGTGAAACGGTCGAGTATAGACTCAATCTTGCCATTGGTGTTCTCCTTGCACCAGTCATTGACACGTTTGACTGTCTTCTGGTTGAATCCGGCATTTTCAACCAGCGCATCGAAATATTCCTTATTCGTATCAACAAACTTCTGCTTTACGTCAAAACCGTCCTTAATCCATATTGAGTTTGCAATTCTCACGTCACCATGCTCGTTCCAAACAGTCTTTTCGGCAATATCATCCAATAGTCTGCGGCTCTTGATGTTGACGCTGTCGCCAAGTTGCATGACGTCGAGAATCTCTGTTCTGGTCTTGCCTTCGGCACCATTGGCAACCATGGCCATTGCAAGCTGTGCACTCAGGGGCGACAGGCAGATGTTCTCCTTGTCCATCTCCCTGCAAGCCTCGCTCAGCAGTCGGCCCCAAAATGCGCCATCAGCCTCCATCTTCTTCTCCGTTGTAACAGTTGTTGCTCCATCGGTCGCAATGTCGGCAGTGCTTGTGCCCATCTTGTTCCTTGTGGTGCCGCACGATGCCAGTGCTGCAATTATTGTTATGTATAAAACTTTCTTTATCATGGATGTAACAGTTAGAATACAAATTTCATCAGGTCATTATATGTCGCAAGAATGAAAAGTCCCAAAAGCAACAACATTCCTACCATTTGCGCACGCTCCATGAATTTGTCACTGGGCTGTTTGCCGGTAATCAATTCATAGATGAGGAAGACTGCGTGTCCGCCATCAAGCGCAGGAATTGGAAGAATGTTCATGAATGCAAGTACTATTGACAGGAAGGCTGTCATCATCCAGAATGCATGCCAGTCCCATGTTGCCGGGAAGAGACTGCCGATTGAACCGAACATACCAACCGATTTTGCACCCTCGCTGCTGAATACATACTTGAAGTCGCTTACGTATCCCTTGAGTACGTCCATTCCATACGCAACACCTGCAGGGAATGATGCAAGGAATGAATAAGATATGTGCTCCGGGGTGTAGTCGTTGCCAACCGGGATGATGCCAAGCCGGTAGGTCGTATCGACGGTGGCTGTCAAATGTACAAGGCTGTCGCGCATAACCTCAACGTCGAATGTGGCCTTGCCCTCTGCTTTCAAGTTCTCCAATACCGGTGTGATGTCGCTCCATGAATATATTTCTTTGCCATCGATTGAAACTATCCGGTCGTTTGTCCTGATACCTGCATTTGCTGCAGCTACAGTCACGCTGTCGATAGCGCCGACAATAGGGAGCATTCTGAATCCTATGAATCCTTTGTTCATGTTCAGCAAACCCAAGTCTTCGGGTATTGTAACATCGGTTTCCTTTCCATTGCGAATTACAGTTACCGTGTTTGCATCACATATCTGGCGCATGAGTTTTACAGCGCGTATATTATCAAGATAGAATTCGTGAACCTCTTGACCGTCAATCTTTGTTATTTTGTCACCATCGGCAAAACCTATCTCCTTTGCTTTCTCATTGAAAACGAAACCGTTTTCCACCTTGTGCAGGTCCATGTACCGGTCGCCCCATGTGAACAAAACCATTGAGTATATGAACAGGGCAAGGATGAGGTTGAACATTACGCCGCCCACAATAATGAGCAGACGCTGCCAAGCCGGTTTAGAACGGTATTCCCAATTCTCTGCAGGCTTGTTCATCTGTTCGGTATCCATAGACTCGTCAATCATACCCGAGATCTTGCAGTAGCCGCCAAGTGGAATCCAACCGATACCATATTCGGTGTCACTGTTCTTCGGTTTCCATTTGAACAGCGAGAATTTCCAGTCAAAGAAAAGATAGAACTTTTCTACGCGAACCTTGAAGATTCGTGCAAAAAGAAAGTGACCGAACTCGTGGACAAGCACCAACAGACTCAATGCCAGAATCAGCTGCAGTGCGCGTATCAAAAATATTTCCATAGTATAATGTTAGTTTTTTATTTCTTTTAAGGTTAAATCCAGCTTTTTACCATCTCTCTTATCTCCTTGTCTGTCTCAAGATAGTCGTCGAGTGTGGGTTTCAGTATGTATGTCGCCTTTTCCATTGCCCGCTCAATGAGTTTTGGCATGTCGGTGAACTTTATGCGCTCCTCAAGGAAAGCAGCAACGCATATCTCGTTTGCAGCATTCACCACGCATGGAATGTTGCCGCCTTCGGCAAGCGCTGTGTAGGCATGGCGCAGGTTGGGAAACAGCTCCAGATTGGGCTTCTCAAAGGTGAGTTCTTTCAATGTATTCCAGTCGATGCGCTCGAATGACGACGGCAAGCGCACGGGGTAGGTAAGTGCATACATGATTGGCAAACGCATGTCGGGTGTGCCAAGCTGTGCCTTTATGGCACCGTCACCAAACTGCACCATGGAGTGGATTACCGACTGTGGGTGCACCACAACCTCTATATCCTCTGCTCCTACGCCAAACAGCCATTTGGCTTCCATTACTTCAAAACCCTTGTTCATCATGGATGCCGAGTCAATGGTTATCTTTGCCCCCATGTTCCAGTTGGGATGTTTGAGAGCCTGCTCGCGTGTGACGTGCTCAAGTTGTTCCTTTGTGAATGTGCGGAAGGGACCTCCCGATGCTGTGAGTATCAGCTTTTCCACTTTATTGTGCATCTCGCCTGCAAGACACTGGAAAATTGCCGAGTGCTCCGAGTCAACAGGCAATATAGGTGTCTGGTGCTTAATTGCCAACTCGTTTATCATCTCTCCTGCAACAACCATTGTCTCCTTGTTGGCAAGTGCTATTGCTTTGCCGGCCTTTATGGCGTTGATTGTCGGGCGTAGACCCGAAAATCCCACCATGGCGGTAACTACTATGTCAATGGGCTTGGACTCCACAATCTGACATATGGATTCATATCCGCCGTATACCTTTATGGGCAGGTCGGCGAGTGCTTCCTTCAGCTTCGGGTATTTGCTTTCGTCGGCAATTACCACAGCCTCGGGCATGAATTTGCGCGCCTGCTCAATGAGCTCGTCGACGCGCGTGTTTGCTGTTATGGCATAGACCTCGAATTTGTCGGGGTGTTCTTCAACGACCTGTAATGTCTGTGTTCCTATGGAACCTGTTGAACCTAATATGGCAATGCAACGTTTTTTAATCTCTTCCATAAATTGTTGCCGTTTTGTGCTGGTTATAAGTTATTTAGTGTTTGCCTTTTTTAGAATGCTATGTAAATGTTCGGGTCGAGCGGCTTGCCACGGTGCCACAGCTCCAGGTGTAGAAATTCGTTCTTTTTGCCACTTTTTTCGCCCGAGCCGTTACTCAGTGTGCCTATGACCTCGCCGCCATACACCTTGTCGCCCACTTGCTTGAGCAGGCGATAACAGTTGCGGTATATCGAGATGAGGTTCTCACGGTGCTGCAGTACTATTGTATAGCCATCATTTGCGGTGTAGTCGCTGAACACTACCACACCGTCATGTATGGCAACAATGTTTTCTCCGGCCACTTCTGCTATGTCAACGCCATAGTGGTCTGTGCTCGGGTCAAATCTTTTCATGATTTCGCCTTTTGTGGGGCGGAAAAGGTTCAGTTCCTGCAAGGCTGCGACGCTGGCTGCTTGGGATGTGAGGTTATACTTCTCGCGTTCCTCCCAGTTCTTTACGAACTCGGCTTCAATTTCGGTCTTTTCTATCGAGAAATCCTTGTTCGAAACCGGTTGCGGAAAGTTCTTGAGCGAGTCAAGGGTTATGTCTCCGTTCATAATCGCACGGATGTTTGCCAGATAGGCATCCTGTTTCTCAATCTCGTGCATCAGCGAGTCTACACGCAGGCTGTTGCTGACAATCTTGTCCTTTTCGCCTTTGTTGACATAGCCGGGCAGCATACTGCCTACCGGTGTGTACACAATTATGAGGAAAAGGACACTGGCCACAAGCATGAATGATATGAAGAGTGACAGAATTATGCGTAGCGGTGATATGTAGAAACCGCGTACGTCGTCAAGCTTGTTCTCGTTGTGTATTGTCAGGCGGTACTTGTGCAGAAGCCTGTTGCCGAAACTTCTCTTTTTCATGTCAATCTGTTTTAAAGGGAAACAAGGCCATGTGGCAGGTCAAAGATTATGTTCTGCGCGTCATGGTCAATGTCTGCAATGAACTCTTCCTGTGCCGGTATCAGTATCTCCTCGCCATCTTTTTCCAGGACAAACAGTGTGTTCATTGTGCTGTCATCGATGTCTACTATCTCACCAATCTCTCCCAATGTCCTGTCTGTGGCTGTGAACCCGATGAAATATCCCAATGATACCTCATCGCTGTCTTCAACCCATTTGCGAGGGATGAAGGCCTCGCGGTTTGTCAGGTAACGTACCTCTTCGGCTGTTTCCATGCGTTCCATCTTTGCAATGAATGTATCACCGCTCTTCGGGCGTAGTGACTCAAAGAAGAAGGGCACCAATATGCCGTCAATGTCGCAGGCAACGAAGTCGCAGCCGTCGTCAAGCACGAAAGTGTCACCCTGCAATCCAATCTCTCCTTTTGTACCGTGTGGCTTAAGGAATTTTCCAAAGTATACAAAATCCTCTTTCTTGAGCATATCCGGTCTCCTCTCTTATGAACGTGTTATCTTTGCACCAATCTGGTTAAGTCTCTCCTCAAGGTTCTGGTATCCGCGGTCAATCTGTTCGATGTTGTCAATGCGGCTTACACCGTCGGCGCTCATCGCTGCAATGAGCAGAGCAATACCGGCTCTGATGTCGGGAGAACTCATTGCACGTGGCTTCAATGTAAAGCGGCGGTCGTGGCCGATTACCACAGCACGGTGTGGGTCGCAAAGGATAATCTGTGCTCCCATGTCAATGAGCTTGTCTACAAAGAACA
The DNA here is from genome assembly GCA_045634305.1 of Bacteroidaceae bacterium. Lineage (GTDB taxonomy): Bacteria > Bacteroidota > Bacteroidia > Bacteroidales > Bacteroidaceae > HGM04593. The sequence goes on from JAZQZZ010000048.1 coordinate 135,756, forward strand.
GACGGCTCTCAAACATCTTCTGATGGATGAGAACACTGCCTTTTGCCTGTATTGCAGTCACAAGAAGCACGCTCAAAAGGTCGGGGGTGAGTCCCGGCCATGGTGCGTCGCTGATGTTCATGATTGAACCGTCGATGAACGAGTCGATCTCGTAGTGTTCCTGTGAAGGGATGTATATATCGTCGCCTCTCTGTTCGAACTTGATACCGAGACGGCGGAAACTCTCGGGGATGATTCCAAGGTTCTCGAACGAAACGTTCTTTATCGTCAACTCACTCTGTGTCATTGCTGCCATACCGATAAAACTGCCCACTTCAATCATGTCGGGCAGTGCGCGGTGAGTGCATCCACCGAGTGACTCCACACCTTCGATTGTTATAAGATTGCTTGCGATGCCCGAAATCCTTGCACCCATCTTGTTAAGCATCTTGCAAAGCTGCTGGATGTATGGTTCGCAGGCTGCATTGTATATGGTTGTTGTGCCCTCGGCAAGCACTGCTGCCATGATTATGTTTGCGGTACCGGTAACCGATGCCTCGTCAAGCAACATTGGACAGCCTTTGAGCTTGTCGGCGCTCATGCGGTATACTCTCTTCTCGGTGTCGAACGAGAATTGTGCACCCAGTTTCTGAAGGCCTAAAATGTGGGTATCTAATCGGCGGCGTCCAATCTTGTCTCCTCCGGGCTCGGACATCGTTGCCTTTCCATATCGTCCCAATAATGGACCAATGAACATTACCGAACCCCTCAATCTTGAGCAGCCATTGATGTATTCCTCGCTCTCAATGTAGTCGAGATTGATGTTGTCGGCCTGGAATGTAAAGCATCCGACGCCATTTCGTGTTACCGACACACCCATGTTGATGAGCTGGTTTATCAGGTTGTTCACGTCGGCAATGTCGGGGATGTTTTCAATTGTCACCTTTTCGCTAGTGAGCAGGGTGGCGCAAATCTCCTGCAACACCTCGTTCTTCGCTCCCTGTGGGGTAATCTCGCCATGCAGCTTGTGGCCGCCCTCTATTATGAATGATGCCATATTGTCCCGGTTTTAGAATTTGCGTTTGAAGTTCTTCTTGTTATTGTTGTTTCTCTTGCCGTTGTTCTGATAGTGGCGCTGGGCTCCATTGCCGGGATTTATTCTAATCTCCCTGTCTGTGATGTTGATAGCTCCATTTGTGTAGATTCTCAAATCCTCGATGATTCTCTTGTCTTCAACGCCATCTTTGTTCCAGGCGATGTAGTTCTTCTTCATCTGGATTAGAATCAGGTTTACAAAACAATCTTTCTCTTCACCCTCTTCGAGTGTGAGTGCATGGGCAATCATTTCCTCGACAATGCGTCCATAGTGTCTGTTCCTTATTTCGCTGTTACGGTATGAAAGGTGCTCAGGCGCTACATGGAATTCCTCGGGCTTGATTACCTCGCAAGGGTAGTCGATGTCCAGTTTGAAATCGGACATTATGGCCAGGTGGTCCCACAATTTGCGTTCGTGGTCGGGCAGGTCGGGGAACATGCTTCGCATTATGCGTACAATGGTTTCTGCACATCTTTGGCGTTCCTGTCTGTCTTCAATGGTGAGCGCGTGATCCACCATTTTTTGTACCGAACGGCCGTATTCTGGCAATGGCAGTCTTTTCTGTTTGGTATTGTATTCCATCATGGCAGTATGTGGTATTATATATTCTTCAATAGTTCTTTGGGTTTTGTCGCGACGAAATTCTTGAGATAAAACGGCTCGAAATAGGCGATGTCCTCAAACTTTTCGTCGAACCAGGCTCTCTCTGCCAATGGCATCATGTTCTTTGCAAGCGGGTCGCGGTGCTCTGCGAGAAAATGTGCGTTGGGATGGCTTATTATCTTGCTGCACTTTCCGGCACCGTTGCCGAAGAAATAGACGGGCTGCTTGTCTAGCAGTTCCTTGTAGCTCTCTTCGGTCACAACCTCGGCATGTGTGGGCTTGATGACCTGCAAAGCACGATCGTAGACGGTGGCATATACCTCGTTGCGGCGTGCGTCGATCATCGGGCATAGCAACGCGTTTTCGTCTATGTCGTCGCGGAAGAGTACCGGCACGCTCATGATAGCCGTAGTGGGTATTGCAATGAGCGGGATATTGCGGCCATAGCACACGCCTTTTGCTGTGGATGATGCAATGCGCAGGCTTGTGTATGAACCCGGACCGCAACTCAGTGCTACGGCGTTTATCTTTGCACCCTGCTCGTCGGCGGTCTGCAATGCCTCCTCGACAAACGGTGCAAGGACCTTTGCGTGCGACATTCCCTCGCGGTTTACTCTCTCAAAGAACACATGCCCGTCCTGGCTCAAAGCTACGGAACAAACATCGGTCGATGCTTCAATGTGCAGTATGATTGTTGTTGTCATGACTATATATCTGTTTTGGTCGGCCGCAAGCGCGGTCTTGGGTAATTAAATGCAAATTTACAAATTAATTGTTAGAGTAACTAATAAATATAATAATTTAAGTAAGTTTTACATTTGCCGGTCAAAAAACGTCTTATGTAGGTGCTGTATTCCGAATATTTGACTAAATTTGCCAAATTAGATGATTGTTTAATTATGTGAGGTGTACATCCTCACTGCAATAACTGTAGGATATGATATATTCAATGACCGGTTACGGCAAGTCCGTGACCATTTTTCAAGATAAGAAAATTTGTGTCGAGGTCCGCTCGCTGAATGGCAAGGCAATGGATTTGTCGACGCGTATTGCGCCTCAGTTCAAGGGACGTGAAATGGAAATACGCACTCTTTTGACAAACGTGCTCGAACGTGGAAAGGTTGATTTTGCTCTTTGGGTGGAGCAGGGCGAGAAAGCCGATACTCCCTCAATCAATGCCGCCGTTATGCAGGGCTACCTTGAACAGATGACTGAAATTTCCAGGAACAACGGAATCGCATTGCCCGAAAATGTATTCGAAGTGTTGCTTAAAATGCCCGAAGTCATTGCCCGCAAGGAAATATATGAAGTGACTGATGAGGAGTGGGCTGTAGTGCTCGAGGGTGTAAAGGCTGCGCTTGCCGACCTTGTCGCCTTCCGCAAGCAAGAGGGCGAGGCTCTGGCTGCCAAGTTCCATAGCAAGATTTCCAATATCTCGCAGTTGCTTGAGTCTGTTGAACCGTTTGAAAAGGAACGTGTGGAGAAAATCCGTGCACGCATTGAAGAGTCGCTTGCAAAATTTGCAGGTGTCGACTATGACCGCAACCGCTTGGAACAGGAGATGATTTTCTATATTGAAAAACTCGATGTAAACGAGGAAAAACAGCGTCTTGCGAACCATCTCCAATATTTCATTGAAACTATGAGCGAGGGACAGGGGCAAGGCAAGAAACTCGGTTTTATAGCTCAGGAAATGGGGCGCGAGATAAATACCCTTGGCAGCAAGAGCAATCATGCTGAAATGCAGAAGATTGTTGTGCGCATGAAGGATGAACTGGAGCAGATAAAAGAGCAAGTACTCAATGTAATGTAAAGAAATATGAAAAAAGGCAAAGTCGTTATTTTTTCGGCACCGTCGGGCTCGGGCAAGTCTACTCTGGTGCATTTTTTGATGAAGCAGGACCCTTCGTTCGGTTTCTCGGTTTCAGCTACAAGCCGTCCTCCGCGTGGTGAAGAGAAACACGGTGTCGACTACTACTTCTTTACAGCCGACGAATTCCGTGCACGCATTGCCGCAGACGAATTCGTTGAGTATGAAGAGGTCTATCCCGGACGTTTCTACGGTACGCTGAAATCGCAAGTAGAGCAGCAACTGGAGAGACAGAATATCCTTTTTGATGTCGATGTCAAAGGTGGCTGCAGTCTCAAGCGCTACTATGGTGAACGTGCTCTTTTTATTTTTGTGCAGGCTCCGTCGATTGAGGTTTTGCGCGAGCGCCTTGTAGGACGTGGTGATACCTCGCTTGAGGAGATTGAGAAGCGCGTCAGTAAGGCTGAATATGAGATGACGTTCGCTAAGTTTGCCGACAGGGTGATTGTCAATGACAGTCTTGATAAAGCAAAGCAGGATTTGATGTCGGTTGTAGAGAAATTTCTTAATGAATAAGAGTTCTAAAGTTGCTATATTCGGCGGCAGTTTCGATCCCGTCCACAATGGGCACCTTGCTCTTGCCGATGAGGTGCTTTCACGCGGCCTTGCCGATGAGGTGTGGCTCATGGTTACTCCGCAGAACCCTCATAAACAGGACGGTACATTGAGTGATGAACAACTACGTCTTCAAATGGTGCAATTGGCCGTTGAAGGCAAGGGGGGGATGACGGCATGCGATTTTGAGTTTGCCCTTCCGCGCCCTTCGTATACAGTCAACACTCTCAAGGCGCTTGATGAGGCTTTCCCCGAAAAGGATTTCTCTCTGCTCATAGGTGCCGACAATTGGGAAAAGTTCGACCGTTGGTACAAGGGTGAAGAGATACTCTCACGTTATGGTATAATTGTCTATCCGCGCGGCAGTGGAAATTGCCCGGCGCTACCGCAAGGTGTGCTGTGGTTGCCGGCAGAACTGCATGATGTGAGTTCTACTATGGTGCGCAGTGCAGTCGGCGATGGTAAGGATATCTCCGGCCTTGTGCCCGAATCCGTTGCCCAATTTATCAAACAAAATAAAATGTACAAAAAATGAGAAAAGCTTTTTTTGCCCTTTTCTTTCTTCTTAGCCTGCCCATGGTGGCGCAGGACAATGTCAAACTCTATGACGAAATGTGCGACCCTTTGCAGGCTGTCTTTTGCGACTATGTAAGGGCGCAATCGCAGACAAATTATATCTCAAATGTCGCAGGTGAGTATGTGGGTACCCTGATAGATTATAAATTCTATGGCTGGGGACTCTTTCTTTCATCTACCGGTATCCAGTCTTATGGTCAGTATCGTAGTGGCAAGTTGCTTTTCGGCTTGCTCATAAACAGCGATATAGCCAGAGTGGGCAGCGATGAGCACCATGTCGTTTACGACCTTTCAACCGGTAAAATAACCCGTCTGCATACAAAAGAGGGTGATGTGCCATTGGAGTACCCGCTTGTCGCATCATCCGATGGCGAGCCCTCGCCATACTCTTTCAAAAAGGAGACCTATAAGAATGGTGATGTGTATTTTGGCGAATTTTATGAAGGACGTCGTCACGGATATGGCGTTTATCAGTGGGCAAACGGTGACATGTGGTACGGTTGTTACCGAGGTGGCTATCGTGACGGATATGGTATGCTTGTAAAACCCGATCACCACGTCTATTATGGCAAATGGGTGGGTGATACCAAGGTGGAATGATAAAAAATGCATAAATAAGTGCCGTTGTTTTGCATATATGATTTTTTGTTTATCTTTGCAGAAAATATATTCATTAAGGAAATATTCATCTATTTAAACACACTGTAATATGAATTTGAAGAAATTTTTTGGTGCAGCCCTTGTTGCTGTAATGGCATTTGCCGGCACAACATCACAGGCTCAGTCTCTTTCTCCCTCTACAAAATGGCATTGGGACAAAGGTACTATCGTAGTTGAGACTCCGGAGCGTCCTGCAGGTCAGGAGCATGTTCTTAACCTTGCTGTTGCTCCAATCAAGACTGTTCGCGTAGCGTTCGTTGGTCTTGGTATGCGTGGTGACGGTGCAGTTATCCGTTTCTGCCGTATCCCCGGTGTTGAGATTGTTGCTCTTTGCGACTATGAGTATGAGCGCGCTGAGGAGTGCAACAAGTTCTTGCGCGAGCAGGGCTTGATGCCTGCCGACATCTACTACGGTGCAGATGGTTACAAGGCTCTCTGTGAGCGTCCCGACATCGACCTCGTTTACGTTGCTGCCGACTGGAACCACCACTATCCAATTGCTAAGTATGCTATGGAGAACGGCAAGCACACTGCTATCGAGGTACCTTCTGCAATGAACCTCGAGCAGTGCTGGAGCCTTATCAACCTCTCTGAGCAGACACGTCTCCACTGCTTCATCCTCGAGAACTGCTGCTATGACGACTATGAGATGAACGCTCTTGCAATGGCTCAGGATGGCGTATTCGGCGAGATTATCCGCGCCGAGGGTGCTTACATCCACAGCCTCGAGTGGTTCTGGGATGCATACTGGAAGGATCCTGCCGACAATGATGTTGACAACCTCCACTGGCGTCTGAAGTACAACAAGGAGAACCGTGGCGACCTCTACGCTACTCACGGCCTTGGCCCCGTTGCACAGTGCATGGACATTCACCGTGGTGACCGTTTCACTACATTGGTAGCAATGGATACAGATCCTTTCTTCGGTAAGGAACTTGTAAAGGAGAAGACCGGCAAGGAGTGCAAGGAGTTCCGCAATGGCGACCACACAACAACACTCATGCGTACAGCAAAGGGTAAGGTTGTTGAAATCCAGCACAACGTTATGACTCCACAGCCCTACAACCGTCTGTTCAAGCTTACAGGTACAAAGGGTTATGCAACAAAGTATCCAGAGCCAAAGCTCGCTCTCTCTGGCGAGGCTCTCAAGGGTACAGGTGCACCTCAGGTTGACAACCTCAATGCTCACGGTTTCATGAGCGACGAGCAGAAGGATGCCATGATGGCAAAGTACTATCACCCAATCCTCAAGAAGTATGTTGAGAAGGGTCGCGACCTCGGTCACGGTGGTATGGACTTTGTGATGGATTCACGTCTTGTTTACTGCTTGCAGAATGGTTTGCCACTTGATATGGACGTATATGACATGGCAGAGTGGTGCTGCTTGGCAGAGCTCGGTACATTGTCAATGGACAACAACTGCGCTGCCGTTACATTCCCCGACTTTACACGTGGTCACTGGAATGAGGTAGAGGGCTACAGCCACGCATTCGCAGCTCCAGAGGCAGAGGCCGCTACAGAGGCAGAGGCAGAGGCTTACACCGCAGCACAGAAGAAGGTTACTGCACAGAAGAACCTTTGGGTTCTCTACGATGCTGTGAAGGCTGCTAAGGCTGCCGGCAATGCTAAGGCTGAGGCTGCAGCACAGAAGAAGCTTGACGCAGCAAAGGCATCTGCAGAGAAGGCTATTGCAAAGGAGTTGAAGAAGGCTCTCAAGAAGTAATAACCCGCTTATAAATATGAAAGATGACGACCTGGGGTCGTCATCTTTTTTTGCATGAATTGCTGCTGGTTGTATGCCGCTATCCTTTAGCGGTTCTGGCCTTCCACGTGCGATACTACCTCCAGCGAATAGTAGTAGTTCCATTCACCAAAATAGTAGCTGCATCTCTTGGATTCCTCGCCCAGAGTCACCTTGTATGGACCGTCCGTTGTGCTTCCCCAACGGTGTGCCACCTCAATCATGGCATAATCCTCGCCAATCTCTGTCACTGTAAAACTGTGGTTCAGGTCATACTTTGCATCCAGTTTCAAACGGCTGCATTGCAATGATGAGAATGGTATGTAGAACTTCTGCTCGCCTCCCATATCATCCCCTGTCACTTCATTGACCTTATAATCCCCATCAATAATTTTAAGCATAATCTCTCTTGCCATAGTAAATATTTTTTAGTGTTTGCAGCAAAGATATCAAACTTATGGCTATTGCAATAATTCCGGTGAAGAAATTAATTATACAGTTGTAAAAATAGAGAAGACCAAAGCCTTGCGGGCATTGGTCTTCTTTCATTGATGTTCCGTTTTATTTACTTCTGTGGGTGTGCAATCAGGTACTCTGCAATCTGTACAGCATTGAGAGCTGCACCCTTCTTTATCTGGTCACCTACAATCCACATGAGAATGCCATTGGGGTTTGTGATGTCCTTACGTATGCGGCCAACGTATACAGGATCCTGTCCGGCAAGGAACAAAGGCATCGGATAAATCTTGTCTTCGGGGCTGTCCATGAGGATGAGACCCTCGCCTTCGGTGATTGCGCAACGGACTTCCTCGACGCTCAATGGGCGCTCAGTCTCAATCCACAAAGACTGTGAATGTGAACGCAATGCAGGAACTCGAACGCACTGTGCACTTACTTCTATGTCGCTGTGCATGATCTTACGTGTCTCGTTGTACATCTTCATCTCTTCTTTTGTGTAGCCGTTGTCGGTGAACACGTCAATCTGTGGAATTACGTTGAATGCAAGCTGATATGCGAACTTCTCAACGGTAGGCTCCTCGCCGGCGAGTACCTGGCGGTACTGCTCGTAGAGCTCGGCCATAGCTGCAGCACCTGCGCCGCTGGCTGCCTGATATGTTGATGAGTGTACGCGCTTGATGTGTGAGAGGTTCTCGATGGCCTTGAGTGCTACAACCATCTGTATTGTTGTACAGTTGGGGTTGGCAATGATATTGCGCGGGCGGTTGTAGGCATCGGTTGGGTTTACCTCGGGAACAACAAGGGGTACATCGCTATCCATGCGGAATGCACTTGAGTTGTCAATCATCACTGTGCCGTGCTTTGTGATAGTCTCGGCAAACTCCTTTGAAACACTGCCGCCGGCCGATACAAAGGCATAGTCTACGCCCTGGAAATCGTCGTTGTGCTTGAGCTCCTTGACTACATAGTCTACACCACGGTAGTTGTAAACCTGGCCTGCACTGCGAGCCGAACCAAAGAGTACCAGCTCGTCAAAAGGGAAATTTCTCTCGTCGAGCACGCGAAGGAACTCCTGTCCTACTGCTCCACTGACACCTACAATTGCTATTTTCATAATTCGTTAATTGTTTGTTGTTTGCAAAAATACTTAAAATTTGCATTATATACCCTTGGCTATACTATTTTTTTGTACTTTCGCTACTTGAAAAGTGAAAAACAACAATTTTATGGCCGAAAACTGGTTACAACGTGGTGAACTTCTGTTAGGCGAAGAGAAGCAGAAGTTCCTTGCCGATGCACATATGCTTGTCATCGGGCTTGGTGGCGTGGGTTCCTGGGCAGCCGAGATGTTATGTCGTGCAGGCGTGGGAGCGTTTACCCTTGTCGATGCCGATGTGGTGGATGTCACGAATATCAACCGCCAGATGCCGGCACTCTTTTCAACAGTAGGACAGCCAAAGTGTGATGTTGTAGCCGAGCGTCTGCGCGCCATCAACCCCTCCGTGCAGTTGGTGGTGAAACAGCAGTTTATAACCCCCGATAATATCGCACAACTGCTCGACGAAAGGCCTTACGCTTTTGTGGTCGACGCCATTGATACACTGGATTCCAAATGTGCGCTTATCCGTGCATGTTGGGAGCGTGGCCTGAAAATTATCTCAAGCATGGGGGCCGGTGCAAAATGTGACCTTGCTGCAATCCGCAGTGGCGATTTGTGGAAAACCGAGCACTGCACGCTTGCAAAGAATGTACGACGTATGTTGCGCGATGTCCGTGGCCGCAAGCTTCCGGTCATCTACAGCGCCGAGGAACCTCGTCGTGATGCTATACGTCCCAATCCTGCGGGTGGCAAGCCTATTATCGGCTCGCTTGGTTACTTTACGGCAACATTCGGTTGTTACATTGCAGAATATGTAATAAAGGAGATATGATACAGATAGAAAACCTGACAAAGAGTTTCGGCGACCTTCAGGTGCTGAAGGGAGTGAACCTCACCATTGAAAAAGGCGAGGTAATAAGTATTGTGGGTTCCAGTGGTGCCGGCAAGACAACCCTTCTGCAACTCATTGGAACGCTCGACAAACCCACAAGCGGAACAATACGTTTCAATGGTGAGGATTTGGGGCGTTTGAACAGCAAACGTTTGGCAGCGTTCCGCAATAGGCATATAGGTTTTGTGTTCCAGTTTCATCAGCTGTTGCCCGAGTTTACGGCGCTTGAGAATATAGTTATTCCTGCTCTCATTGCCGGCCGCAAACGCTCCGAGGCCGAGAGCGAGGCTATGCAGCTCCTGCAGATTATGGGGCTCGATGGCCGCGCACACCATAAACCCGCAGAAATGTCGGGTGGTGAGAACCAGCGCGTGGCGGTAGCGCGTGCGCTCATCAACCACCCCGATGTTGTGCTGGCCGATGAACCATCGGGCAGTCTTGACAGCAAGAACAAGGAGGAACTTCACAGGCTTTTCTTCGACCTGCGCGACCGTTATGGCCAGACATTTGTTATTGTGACACACGATGAGACTCTTGCATCTTATACCGATCGCACCTTGCACATGGTAGACGGCGTTATGGAAGAAGGTTTGGTTAAATAGTGTTAAAACGACGGGCCGCGTGTTTTACATCGTAACTATTTTTTTGTCAAAAGGACAAAAAGAACTCAAATCAAGATTATAATGATGAAAAAGATTCTACTTTGCATTGTTGCCGCAATGTTTGCCACAATGACATTTGCACAGCATTCAGGTGCTCCACAGCGCCAACATAGAGAGTTTAATCCCGAGGAGACAGCTCAACGCCAGACAATGCGTCTGCATCAGGCATTGCAGCTCGACAGCATTCAGTTTCAGGCTGTATTTCTCATGAACTATGCCGATGCGCTTACAATGCAGGACAGCATGAAAGTTCGTCGTGAGCGTATGGAAAAGATGCGTGCCGAGGGTAAGAAACCCGAGCGCGTGCAGCCAAGCGAGGAACAGATGAAAGCAATGATGGAGCTAAGGAAACAGCGTGAGGAGGTGCGCAACGAGCAGATGAAGCAGATACTCACTCCCGATCAGTACGAGAGATACCTGAAGATGCAGGAGGAACAGCGCGAGAGAATGCGTGAGATGCGCGGCAAACGCGGCCATGGCCGCCCCGGTGGGTCACGAGGTGAAATGTAAAAGCACACTCGTGTGATAAACAGAATGTTTATGCGTTTATGGGCAATTTGCCTGTGAACGCATTATTTATTATCTTCGCGGGCAAAATATAGCAAATAATGAATTTATGGCAATAGACCTGCAGTTAGAGAACGTATCAAAAAGTTTTGGAGAGCTTGTTCTTTTCAACGATATTTCATTCACTGTTGAGGAACGCCAGCGCATCGGGCTCATTGCGTGTAACGGAAAGGGCAAGAGCACGCTGTTGAAGATTATAGCCGGTGAAGAGCCGCTCGACAGCGGTAAAATCACTCTGCGTGGTGGTGTGCGTGTCGGTTATCTTGAGCAGGAACCCGATTTTGACCCGGCTCTGACTGTCATAGAGGCCTGCCTGCAGCGTAACAGCGAAAAGGCGGGTGTCATTGCGCGTTACGAGGAGGCTCTTGAGAATGGCGACCATGCTGCCATGCAACATCTTATGGAAGAGATGGACCGCCTTGAGGCCTGGGACTATGAAACACGTGCAAAGCAGGTGCTCACAAAACTTAAATTAGAGCGTTTCAACCAACCTGTGAAAGAACTGTCGGGTGGCCAGAAAAAACGCGTGGCATTGGCCTCTGTGCTCATCGATGAACCGCAACTGATGATTCTTGACGAGCCTACAAACCACTTGGATCTAGAGATGGTTGAGTGGCTCGAGGAGTATCTCTCGCGCCTCACTGGCAGTCTGCTCATGGTGACCCACGACCGCTATTTCCTTGACAACGTCTGCAACGAAATTATTGAGATTGACGACCGCAGGGTATATCGTTACAAGGGCAACTATAGCTACTTCCTGCAAAAGCGCGAAGAGCGCCTGCAGAACCTTGCTGCCGAAACGGCGCGTGCACGCAACCTGTTGCGAACCGAGCTCGAATGGATGCGCCGTCAGCCCCAGGCACGTGCCCACAAGGCGAAATACCGCATCGATGCGTTCTACAAACTCGAGGAAAAGGCGGCTGCAATGCGCCACGACAGCAAGGTGTCGCTTGAGATAAAATCGCAATACATTGGCAATAAGATATTTGTGCTCAATCACTTGTCGAAGGCTTTCGGCGACAGGGTGATAACCAAGGATTTTACCTACACCTTTTCACGTTATGAGAAATTAGGTATCGTTGGCAACAATGGTACCGGAAAGTCTACATTCATAAAGATGCTGCTTGGGCGCGTTGCTCCTGATAGCGGTACAATCGACGTTGGCGAGACTGTGAAATGGGGCTACTACAGTCAGGATGGCCTTGCGTTCAATGAGCAGATGAAGGTGATTGATGTGGTGAAGGATATCGCCGAGGTTATTCCGGTCGCAGGCAAGATGCTCACGGCATCACAGTTCCTGCAGCACTTCCTCTTTACTCCTGAAAAGCAATACAACTATGTCTACAAGCTCAGTGGTGGCGAGAAACGTCGCCTGTACTTGTGTACCGTGCTGATGTCGAATCCCAATTTCCTTGTGCTCGACGAGCCTACCAACGATCTCGATATCGAGACACTGCAGATACTGGAGGAGTATTTGCGCGATTTCAAAGGGTGCGTAATTGTGGTTAGCCACGACCGTTACTTCATGGACAAGGTTGTCGATCATATATTCGTGTTCAATGGCGGTGGGGATATAAAGGACTTCCCCGGCAACTATACCGATTGGCGTGACTGGCGCGAGGAGGAAAAGGCAGCAGCGGCAAAGATTGCAGCCGAAAAGGCTGCAAAAAGCCAACAACCACGGCAGGAACGTCGAACGGAAAGTAAGCGCAAGCTATCCTTCAAGGAACGCAAGGAATATGAGACTCTCGAGGTGGAGATTATGGAACTGGAGGGGGAGAAGAGTGACATAGAACAGGCTCTTTGCAGCGGCACCCTTGGCAACGACGAACTGGTTGCAAAGTCACGCCGCATTCAGGAGGTTATCGCACTCATTGACGAAAAGACAATGCGCTGGCTTGAGCTGAGCGAGTATGCTTAATAAACTTAAAGCAGGTTCAATCGCACGCAGTGCGGTTAAAGCAACATTTTAGCGAGTGCAACGCAAGTTTACATGTATGTTGCACGGCATGCTGGTACCTCGTAAAACTAAGTCGCAATTCAATAATTTAGTGTATTGATATGCAATAACAAATGTTTTTTTGCGTTATATCATAGATGAAAAGAACCATTACATACATATTGCTGCTGTTGTTGCCGCTCTTTGCATTTGCGCAGGAGCGCAAAGTGCAGAACAAACCGTATATCGATTTCCGTCGTCTGCACTACGGTTTTTTCATAGGTACGCACATGCAGGATATGGAATTCATCAACAACGGCTTTGTAACAGAGAATGGCGAGACATGGTATGCCGACATTGCCAACTACAACCCCGGTTTCAGTGTGGGTGTGCTTGCCGATTTGAGGCTTAATACCTATATGGCATTGCGTGTAATCCCCACCATGCACTTTGGACAAAACCTTGTCCGCTTCCGTGAACAGCAGAGTGGCGAGACGTCAAAACAGTCGGTGAAAACGACATATATTGCAGTTCCTGTACACGTGAAATTTGCAGCCGAGCGTTTCAATAACTATCGCCCATATGTCACTGCCGGTGTAAGCCCGATGTGGAACCTTACGGTAAAAAAACAACAGCAACTGCTGCTCAAGAAATTTGATTTTATGATAGAGGTCGGTTTCGGTTGTGATTTCTATCTGCCATTCTTCAAACTTATTCCGGAGCTTAAATTCTCGTTCAGTCCGCTCAATGTCCTCAAAAAGGAACGCAATGATTTGCTTGATGCCAACTATTTGAAATTCACACAGTCTGTTGACCGGGTTACAAGCAAGATGATAACATTGTCGCTCTACTTTGAATGATTTGTTGAATTAATGTCATCCTTAATGTAGAAAAGAGTCTTTGGACATTGTGGATTTAAGATTTTTGACTTTAGCCCCTGCGGGCGTCGACCGTTGGTTCACTTCGTTCAAAATGACAGATTACATAAATACTTTGAACTTATGAATGAGATTCGTAAAATGATGTATGTCCACGGCTTTGCGTCATCGGGCAGCTCTGGCACTGTGATGAATTTGCGTCGTAGCCTCCCGGGGTGGCGTGTTATTGCCCCCGATCTTCCTGTTGACCCTTTTGAGGCATTGGAACTGTTGCGCGCCATTGTTAAGGAAGAGCAGCCCGAGATTGTTGTGGGCACTTCAATGGGTGGCATGTATACCCAACAGTTGTGGGGGGTGCCGCGCATTGTAGTCAATCCGTCGTTCGAAATGTCGCGTTCACTGCTTTTTGGAAAGATGGGACGCAACAAATATATGTCCAAACGCAAGGACGGTGCAACCGAATTTCGTATAGACAAGGCCGTGGTGGAGCGTTTCAAGGAGATGGAGAAACACCAATTCGACGGTATTGCCGAGGATGAGAAACAACTTGTTGTGGGGCTTTTTGGCGACAAGGATCCCGTTGTACACTTCTATCCTCTGATGGCCGAGCTCTATGGTGAGGAACGCTGCCGCTGGTTCAACGGTGAGCATCGTCTCAATGACAAGATTGTCGACAAGGTGCTGCTACCGCTGATTAAGGAAATGGTGTTTTGAAAAACGTAAAAGTGAAAGGTTAAAACAGAAAGGTTGCTTCGCTTTTAACACTCCGTTGGCGGATTTTCCCTATTTTTTTTCTATCTTCGCGTTCAATTATAACCGTACAGTTATTGAACGATATTGAATATTTTATTCTCCATACTTGCGCTGTTGGTGTCACCGATTGAACCTGTCGATTCGGTGCTGCCCTCAATTGATATTGTCTCGTCGGTGAAGATCTCCGACGACGGGGTCGGCGAATATTCGTTGACTTCGTTGCGTCGTGTGGAACTGGAGAACCGACACATTACATCCGTAAAGGAGCTCTCGGCTATTGCCCCCAACTTCTATCAGCCCGATTATGGCTCGCGTATGACGTCGTCGATGTATGTGCGTGGCTTCGGTTCTCGCATGGACCAGCCTGTGGTTGGAATGAACATTGACGGAGTGCCGGTGATGAACAAGAACAATTACGATTTTGAACTCTTTGATATTGACCGTGTGCAGGTGATGCGTGGCGCACAGGGTATGCTCTTCGGTCGTAATACCTCGGGCGGTGCAATAAATATCTATACAATGTCGCCGTTCGATTTTCAGGGAAAACGCCTGACACTCGAGTACGGTACGGCAAACAATGTGCGTGTGAAGGCTTCGCACTATGCCAAGGCTGGCGATATCTTTGCTTGGTCGGTTGGCGTGATGTATAATCACAGCGACGGTCATTTCATGAATCATGAACTTGGCAAGAACTGTGATGGCGGTGACAATGCTGCACTGCGCTTGCGTACGCAATGGATGCCAAATGATAATCTGAGCATTGACAACACACTTTCAGCCGGATATGTGAACGAGGGTGGTTGGGCATATGGCAGCTACGATTCGGGAACAGGAGAACTGGCGCCTGTGGCGTATAACGACGAGTGTTCATACAAACGGTTCAATATATCGGACGGCTTTGTGGTGAAGCGCCATTTTGACCGCATGACGATTTTATCGACGACAGGTTATCAATATATCGGTGACCGCATGGAACTCGACAATGACTTTCTGCCGCTTGATTACTTTTCAATGGGACAGTATCAAAAGGAACACTCCCTGACGCAAGAGTTTGTTGTCAAGGCTGATGATTTGGGCAATTTCAACCTTCTAGGTGGTCTATGCGGCTTCTTTAAACATAACAAAATGTCAGCTCCTGTGCACTTTAAAAAGTATGGAATTGACAATCTGATATTGAAGAATGCCAATTCTGAATATTATTATCATCTTTTGGGCGATAGGGAACTGTCGTTCGAGGAAGATGATTTTGTCATTGACGATGATTTTATAATCCCCGCATTTGGTGTTGCTGCATTTGTGCAGGGTGGTGCGTCGTTTGGCGGCTTTGATATCAAGGCCGGCTTGCGTATCGATTACGAATACTCCTCAATGGACTATGACAGCCGTTCCGCGGTACACTACAGTACGTACAAGGATTTGCGGGACAGAAATGAACTCAACACTGTATTCAAAGGACGCAAGGCCGTGGATGCCCTTGAACTGTTGCCAAGCCTCTCGGTGTCATATGGCGGCTGTTGGGGTAATGTCTATGCTTCGGCACGTAAAGGCTTCAAGGCCGGTGGCTTCAATACACAGCTCTTCTCCGATATCCTTAAACAACAGATGATAGGTGAACTTATAGGCAATCCTCAGGATGTCGATGCTTCTTCAACAGTGTATGAGCCCGAGGAGAACTGGACTTTCGAGCTCGGAACGCATCTTTTGCCGCTTGCAAACGGTGATCTTGATATATCGGCCTCCCTCTTTTATATCGATTGCCGCAACCAGCAGCTCACGGTGTTCCCTGATGGGGAGAGCACCGGGCGTATGATGTCAAATGCCGGACATTCGTTCAGCACCGGTTTTGAGTTGGGAGCTCGTTATGCTGTCGGACCGGTTACGGTTGATGCCGGTTTTGGATATGTCTATGCGAAATTCATTGAATACAACCGTGGCGATGCCAACCTTGCCGGTAAAATCCTGCCCTACGCTCCGCGTGAGACAATGTCGGCAAACATCGCCTATCGCATCCCGGTTCCGCACAGCTTTGCAAACATCTTTGTGCTGAATGTGGGCTGGAATGGCGTTGGGCGCATATATTGGAATGAGGAGAATACCCTGTCTCAACCGTTCTATGGCCTGTTGTCGGCCTCTCTTGTCTGGGAAAAGGGGCATTGGGGAGCATCGCTTTGGGGCAAGAACCTGCTGAATGAAAAATACAGTACTTTTTATTTCCGTTCAATAGGCAACGATTTCTTTGCTCAAGGCAAGCCGCTGCATTTTGGAGTGTCATTTCATGTAAATCTCTAAAGAATTATGAAAAAGATAATATTACTACTGTTTCTACCTTTGTCGTTGCTGTCATGTGTGGATAACGGCACGACGTTCCCTGAGAATACCGATGGAGTCTATTATGGCAATCTTGTTGTGGGCGACTACACTCAACGTAATGTCGGCATATCGGTGACCGAAACGACAGATACCACGGTAGATGTGTTCTTCGACAATGTGAAATTTGCGGCAGCCATGCCGTTGAAAATAGACATTACAGTCAAGGATGTGCCTTGTGTAAAGACCGGCAGTGTGCTCGGCTTCTCGGCAACGGATATCGACCCATATATGAACCGCGAGAAAGAACCGCAACCCGAATATCGTTTTGCATCCTTTTTGGGTGCTGTTGAGGATGGCGAACTTGTTATCGAGGCAAGGATGTCCGATGACCTGAAACCATCCCGTGCTGGTAAGAGCTTCAGTTTTAAGGGAACTTGTAATTGATAAAAGTAAAAACCATAATTATGAAAAAACTTTTTTTGGCAGTTCTTGCATTTGCAATGAGTCTTGGTGCTGTTGCCCAGGTGAAAGCACGTTGGGGTAGCATTGATGTGCGCTATCCAATGGATTGTGAAACCGCGGTTGCCGATGAGGCTGTCAGCCATGCTGTGGCTTGGCGTGGTGAGCGTGTAAATCTGCAGCTGGTTGTTAAAAACGGCGCAAAGGAGTGCTCTGTCGGGTATATGTTCAGTGATCTTAAAAACGGCAGGAGCGTAATCCCCGCCGCGAATGTCGTTGGTGGCTTTGTGCAACCGGTGCTCACCGACAAGTTTACCGGCTGTGGCCGTCACGAGGTGGATGCATACGGGGAGGTGCCTGTTGCCGACCTAATTACTGCTGCAGATACAACAGTTTTTGCTGCCGGTGACCGCCGTGGCTTGTGGCTCACGGTTCAGGTTCCACAAGATGCAAAGCCCGGCATTTACAAGGGAACTGTCGAGCTTGTAGCCGGTGGCAAGAAAACACGATACGGCTACTCGGTAAAGGTGCTTGACCGTACATTGCCCTCACCAAAGGAGTGGGCTTTCCACCTCGATTTGTGGCAGAATCCATACGCAATATCGCGTGTACACAATGTGGAACTGTGGAGTAAAGAGCATTTTGATGTGATGCGTCCTTATATGCTCAAACTGGCATCGGCGGGTCAAAAGGCCATCACTGCAACGCTCATTGACCGCCCCTGGGACGGACAGACCTACGACCCTTTCGGCAGCATGGTGACTTGGGTAAAGAAGGCCGACGGCAGTTGGTGGTACGATTTCACAATCTTCGACCGTTGGGTGGAGTTTATGATGTCGTGCGGCATTGACAAGGAGATAACCTGCTTCTCAATGATTCCCTGGAAACTCTCTTTCCGTTATTATGACCAGGCAACCCACTCGCACAAGTATATCAACTGCGCCCCGGGCGAGGAGGCTTACACGCAGTTCTGGGGTGGTATGCTCAGCGCTTTTGCAGCTCACTTGAAGGAGAAGGGATGGTTTGACAAGACATTCATCTCAATGGATGAGCGCAGTCTGCAGCAGATGCAGGCTGCCATCAAAGTCATCAAGGAGTATGCACCGGGAATGAAAATTTCAATGGCAGGCAACTATCACCCCGAGATTGAGGCCGACATCCACGACTATTGCCTTGACATATTTGCATACGGTGCATATACCCCTGAATTGCTTGCGGAGCGTCGTGCGCAGGGCAAGGTCTCTACCTACTACACATGCTGCAGTGCCGAATATCCCAACCTCTTTACATTCTCGGATCCTGCCGATGCGGCATTCATTGCTCTTGAGGCACTTGCAAAGGACCTCGACGGCTATCTGCGCTGGGCATACAACAGCTGGACAGTAACCCCCGAAGAGGATTCGCGTTTCACAGCATGGCCGGCCGGTGACACATACGTTGTCTATCCGTTTAGCGTAAGTTCAATCCGTTGGGAGCGTCTTGTGCAAGGCATCCAGTTATTCGAGAAATACAAGATTCTGCTAGCCGAGGCAAAGGCTACAGGTGATGAAGCGCGTGTCGCCGCACTTGAGCAGTTGTTGCGCAGTGTGGATATAAAGAAAATCTCAACCGACAGCGAGGCTATCGTAAACAGCTTTTCCAACGGTTTGAATGCAATGTAATTGATTGAAAATGAAAAAGAGAATATTGGGTGTCCTGTTGCTCCTCTTTTGCTTTCTTGCTGTTGCAGGGGCCAAGGTGTACAAAGTGGAGGATGTGCCCATGGTGCATCTTGCCGACCGCACGCGCTATGTGAGTAACCCCGATGGGATTCTCTCTCCTGCATCCGTGGCAACAATTGACAGCTTGCTTTTTGCTCTTGAAGGAAAAACAGGTGTTCAAGTGTTGGTGGCTGTGCTTGGCGATATTGAGGGTGGTGACTGTTTTGACTTTGCCTATCGTTTGGGTAAGGAGAACGGTGTAGGGCAGAAAGAACGTGACAACGGCCTTGTGGTGTTGCTCTCTACAGGTGAACGATGCGTGCAGTTTGCAACAGGTTATGGTCTTGAAGGCGTAATGCCCGATGCGATATGCAAACGCATACAGCAGCAATATATGGTAGAACATTTTGCCAATGGCGACTGGGATGCGGGAATGGTGGCCGGTATGCATGCCGTATGCGGTGTGCTGGATGGCTCAATGGAGAATATTGCCAATGAGGATGCCGAAGGGGAACTTATGGCGCTGGCTGTATTCCTGACTATGATTTTTGGCGGTTTGGCTGTTATAATTTTTGCTGTTTGGTATAGTAGCCGTTGTCCGAATTGTGGGAAACATAAGGTGCAGAGAATTAGTTCACGTATCGTAAACCGTTGTAACGGTTATCTGGTGCGTGAGAATACCTATCGTTGCATGAATTGTGGGCATACGTATATGCGTAAAGAGCACACCGATGATAACAGTAATAATCACAGGCGCGGTAGCGTGGTCATAGGCGGTGGCGGTTTTGGCCGTGGCGGAGGCTTCGGCGGCAGTTTCGGTGGCGGAAGCTTTGGCGGTGGTGGTGCCGGCAGCCGTTTCTGAGAATATGTATAAACAATAAAAAATATGAATATGAAAAAGTCAACAATTGTTATTTTGGTAGTTATTGCCATTGTTGCCGTTTGGGCGGTAACCGGTTATAATGGACTTGTAAAGGCCGATGAGGCTGTAAGCACAGCGTGGAGCAATGTCGAGAATCAGTATCAGCGTCGTGCCGACCTTATTCCTAACCTGGTAAACACAGTCAAGGGATATGCTGCTCATGAGAAAGAAACTCTTGACGCGGTGATTGCAGCCCGTGCACGTGCGACACAGGTTACTGTAAACGCCGAGAGCATGACTCCTGAAATGCTACAGGAATATCAGAAGAGTCAGGGCGAGGTGGGCGCAGCGCTTGGTCGCTTGCTTGCCGTTGCCGAAGCTTATCCCGAACTCAAGGCAAACACCAATTTCCTTGAACTGCAGGCTCAGCTCGAGGGTACCGAGAATCGAATAAGTGTTGAACGCCGCAATTTCAATGAGGTGGCAAAGGGTTATAACACCTCAATACGCACATTCCCACGCAATATCCTCGCCGGAATGTTCGGCTTTGAGAAGCTCCCTTATTTTGAGGCACAGGAGGGAGTGGAGAACGCGCCTGTAGTGCAGTTCTGATAGTTATAAAATAAAAAACAAGAATAATGGAAATAACACCTACAATAAAATATGTAGGGGTCGATGACCTTGATATCGATCTCTTTGAGAGCCAATATGTTGTTCCCGAGGGAATGGCGTACAACTCGTACATAATCCTTGATGAAAAGGTGGCAATCATGGACACCGTCGATGCGCGCAAGGGTGCAGAGTGGTGGGCAAATGTAGAGGATGTGCTTGATGGCCGCACCCCCGATTACCTTGTGGTGCAGCACTTGGAACCCGACCATGCGGCGCTCATCCATGAGGTGCTCGACCGTTATCCGCAGGTAAAGGTGGTTGCAACGGCAAAGGCTGTGCAGATGATGCCTCAGTTCTTTGACAGTGTGGATTTTGAAGGTCGCACAATTGCCGTCAAGGAGGGTGACACCCTTTCGCTCGGCAGCCACACCCTGCAGTTCTTTGTAGCTCCAATGGTGCATTGGCCCGAGGTAATGGTCTCATACGAACAGAGCGAGAAGGTGCTTTTTGCTGCCGATGCGTTCGGCAAGTTCGGCGCATTGTGCAATGGCGGCGCATGGGATTGCGAGGCACGCCGCTACTTCATAAACATATGCGGCAAGTATGGTGCGCAGGTGCAGACACTGCTCAAAAAGGCGGCAACGCTCGATATAAAGACAATATGCCCGCTCCATGGCCCGGTGCTGACAGAAAATCTTGGTCACTACATAGGGCTGTATGATATCTGGAGCAAGTATGAGCCCGAGAACGAGGGTGTGCTTGTTGCCTATGCCTCAATCCATGGCGGAACAGCGGTTGCTGCCAACCGCCTTGCCGACATGTTGCGCGAAAAGGGTGCTCCCAAAGTGGTAGTTGCCGACCTTTCGCGTTGCGACATGGCCGAGGCCGTTGAGGATGCCTTCCGTTACAGCCACATGGTTGTTTGCGCGGCTTCCTATGATGCCGATGTGTTCCCGCCAATGCACGATTTCCTGCATCACCTGAAACTGAAGAACTATCAGAACCGCAAGGTGGCTATTGTGGAGAACGGCTCGTGGGCACCCACTGCAGGGCGCGTTATGCGTGCAATGCTAGAGGGCATGAAGAACGTGAAAATAGTTGAACCTGTGGTTACAATCCGTTCACGCATGAAGGAAAGTGACCTGCCTGCAATGGAACAGCTGGCAACAGCGTTGCTGGCGTGAGGAAAAATCGGTCAAATGTTAAAAACCAACAGGCTTGCCATCCGGCAAGCCTGTTTTGGCTATAATATTATAATAAATATATATTTATTTGTTTTTCTGAATAGTATGCCTTACTTTTGTTCGTTGAAATATTATGCTCCGAAGAGTGTACATGATTTAGAATAAATAAAACTTAATACTAACAATTTAAAACAAACTCTATGAAAAAGATCTTCTTTATGCTTGTCTCTTTCTTGTGTATGGCTTTTGCCTCGCAGGCGCAGACAGTGACTGATCTCTCGCAATTGAGTAACGACAAAGTCTACACATTGCGTAGTGCCCGTTGTTTCCTGTTGTACAGCGACAAGGTTCCGGGCGAAATTTGCGGTAGCACAGGTAAACTGGTGGGTTCTGTAACAAGAAACAATGCCGACCCTGCACAGTTGTTCCGTATCGAGAAGAACGGTTCGAACTACTATCTCTACAGCGTAGGCGCCGAGAAGTATGTAAGCTCAAACGGTAGCTTCGAGGCTAAGGCTTCTTCAGTTCTCACCCTCACAAAGGTGAGCGGTAGCTATCCTTGGTTGCTTAAAATCGGTGGCAATGGTATGAACTCTCAGGAGTCCGGCCAGATGGATGCAGGTATCACAGTTAACAGCTGGGTACAGCAGGATGCCGGTAACTGCTACCTCATTGAGGAGGGCGTTGCTCCATCTTCAGATTTCTCAGTGTCGGTTCTTGGTACAGACGATGCTGCGGCAGGTGTTGTAATCAACGGCACAGAGTACAAGAACGGCGATACATTCACTGTTGACTTCGTTCTCAAGAGAAGCCACCTCAAAGCCAATGCAGTTGAGGGCAAGATTGCAACAGCATACGTTGACGGCTCTGTTGTTTATGTAAGCTACTTCGATGAGGGTACAAAGTTCTATACAATCCAGAACGGCAAGGGCGGCTACGTAAGTATGAACCCCGAGTACCGTAGTGGTGCACACCTCATGCTCTCTAACAAGAACACTCCACGTGACAACCAGGGTCTTTGGGCTTTTGTCAAGAGCGGTTCAGCATACAAGGTGTATAACTACTCTACAGGTCTTTCAAAGGTGCTCGGTATGACCGGTACAGAGGCCAATGCTCGTGCAATGATGGTTGACCCTGCTACAACTTCATATAAAATTGAGTTCGACGGTACATTCAACTTCGGCAGCACAACAGAGCCTTCATATATCAAGCAGAGCGGCACAACTAGCCAGTACTGGAACGACCGAAACAGCTATTTGGCTCTTTGGAACAGCACTGGTGCCATCGGTGATACAGGTAGCAAGTTCTTCCTTGATGAGGCTGATGTTGCCGACTATCCCGATGAGTACATCCACGAGATTTCAAAGATTGAGGGTGTAGCATCATATTCACCAAAGAACCCCAATACATTGTGGTACACAACATCAGCCGAGGCTGCCGGCGTAAGCTATCCTTGGATGGAGTACGCATTGCCATTGGGTAACGGTGAACTTGGCTGTATGGTATTCGGCGGTGTACGCACCGAGGAACTCCAGTTCAACGAGAAGACTCTCTGGAGCGGTCCTGCAAACGTAGTAGGTGCAGGTGGCGGAAACCGTACATTTATGAACTTCGGTTCATTGTTCATTGCAAACAATGACAATACCGTTTACGAGGGTGTTACAGACTATGTACGCTACCTTGACATCGAGGAGGGTATCGCAGGCGTTGAGTTCAAGAACCTTAACGGTACAAAGCAGGTTCGCAAGTACTTCAGCTCTGCCCCTGACCAGGTAATCGCAGGTCAGTACAAGACAGAGGGTGCAGACAAACTCAACCTCACATTCATGCTTGAGCCGGGTACCGGTATCGGTGCAGGCGCTGTTACATACAACACCGACGGTACAGCCGAGTTCACAGGTGCAATGACATCGGTAAACTATGCTGCACGTCTGCACGTTGTTGCCGACGAGGGTGCAACTGTAACCGCATCGGGCAAGGGTATCGTCGTGAAGAACGCTACCGAGGTTACATTCTACCTCAAGGGTGCTACAAACTTCAACGGTGACATGGAGGTTCTCAACAACTACTTCACAACTGAGACATCAGCTCAGGTCAACGAGCGCGTAAAGGGTGAGATTGAGGCTGCTCAGGCTAAGGGCTTCGCTGCCGTTGAGGCTGCACACGTTGCCGATTTCACAGCAATCACAAAGCGCATGACATTCGACCTCGGTCTTACAACTCCAACTGTTGACACAAAGACTTTGGTTGACAACTACTATCCAAACAACTCTGGTGCTAACAGCACACAGAACGACCACCTGTTCCTTGAGCAGTTGTATTTCCACTATGGCCGTTACTTGGCTATCAGCTCAAACCGCAAGCCAATCGCTGCTCCAAACAACCTTCAGGGTATCTGGAACGACCGTGGTGCCGATTCTCCATGGAACTCTGACGTTCACACAAACATCAACATCCAGATGAACTACTGGCCAACTGAGATTACTAACCTCAGCGACCTTCACAAGCCATTTGTGAACTTCATTATCCGCGGCGCGCAGAGCGACGGTTGGAAGGCTGTCGGTACAAAATACAATGCCGGTCACGGTTGGAGCGTGCTTACAGAGACTTCACTCTACAACAGTATGAGTACATGGGGTGACAACTACCTCGTTGCAAACGTATGGTACACAAGCCACTTGTGGACACACTATCGTTATACACAGGACAAGGAGTTCCTGAAGAAGGCATTCCCTGTAATGTGGGATTGTGCTGAGTTCTGGTTCCACCGTCTCATTGAGGACCGTCGTGTCAAGGATGGTACATTTGTTGCTCCAGACGAGTTCAGTGCCGAGCAGCACGGAAACGAGAAAGAGGATGGTACAGCTCACGCACAGCAGATGATCAGCTACCTGTTCCAGAACTTGAGCGAGGCAGTAGAGATTCTTGGTGCTGAGAATACTGGTCTTTCACAGGCTCAACTTGACAAACTTGCTCTCTATCTTGAGAAGACAGACAAGGGCTTGCACACCGAGACATATGATGGAGGTTGGGGCAATCCTTTCAACGGCGTCAAGACAGGTGACATCCTGCTCCGCGAGTGGAAGTACTCTCCATATTCAGTAGGTGAGAGAGGCCACCGTCACATCTCACACTTGATGGCATTGTTCCCAATGGACCAGATTACTCCCGAGAGCGAGTACTTTGTTCCTGCTGTGAATGCTCTCAAGCATCGTGGTGATGCAGCCACAGGTTGGTCAATGGGTTGGAAGGTTAACCTCTGGGCTCGTGCACAGGACGGTGACCACGCTCACATCATCATCAAGAACGCATTGAAGCACTCAACAACATACGGTACAGACCAGGGTCAGGGCGGTATCTACTACAACCTCTTCGACTCACACGCTCCATTCCAGATTGACGGTAACTTCGGTGTATGCTCAGGTATTGCCGAGATGCTCTTGCAGAGTGCACACGGTTACATCAACATCCTCCCTGCAATGCCTGCAGTTTGGAAGAAACAGGGTACTGTAACAGGTATGAAGGCTATGGGTAACTTTGTTGTAGACTTCAACTGGGTTGACGGCAAGTGTCAGAAGGCTACTATCACAAGCAATGCAGGTGCCGAGCTCAAGGTACGTTGCAAGGTGGGTGCTATGGAGCTTGCAAAGGCCAAGATTACCGTTAACGGTAAGGAGGTTGGCGTGACTGTTGACGAGCACGGTATCGTAACAATCCCATGTGCAAAGGACGAGGTTGTTGAAATCGACTTCACAACAGAGACTACATCTGTCAGAGATGTTGTTACAAGCAATACAAAGAATGGTGTGATCTACGACCTCAGCGGCCGTCGTGTACTGTCTGCTCCTGTAGGCCAGGTTTACATTCAGGACGGCGTGAAGAGATTCAACAAGTAATCTTTTTGTAACCATAAATATTGCATCCGCCGAGAGAACTCGGCGGATGCTTTTTTATATGTCAGTGTGTGAAAGGTTTATAGAATTGTTGAATGAAGTTAAAGGATTCCTGACAGTTCAAGTAGAATGTCTATCCAGTCTTGTTTGCTGTCGGCGCAGCCGGTGCAAACGAATATAACGGAGGAGATAACCTAGGACCTCCAGATTATGAGTCTGTTGCCAAGCATGCTGAATTTTGCAAATTCAGCACGTGTAACCAACTGAGCTAAAAGCCGTTGCGAACAATATTTCTACCTGTTAATTAACTCTCAAAATATCTATCGGTAAACATCCGGTAAACATTTCTTCAATGCAAATTTATCGTTTTTGCTCTTATCCTGCAACCCTCAACGGCGATAATTCACGGCACTGCGGCATCTTTTTTAAGCGTTTCGACTTACTGTATATCACGGTATTTTACAGCTCGGCTGACACCTAAAATTCAAAGGTGGAGAAGCCTCGACGCGCGTTCTTCGGCATTTGCATTTCTTCACTTTGTAATGATGTCATCGTGTAGTATAATGTCAGCAGATGATATTATTGTATAAATCTTTAAAACATGCTTTATGGAGAAATTAACGAAAAGAAAAAATGCAAGGTCAAAGGGCAACACACAACTTAAACCTAAAAGACGTAATGAGAAGCAAGATGTTGCTTACATTCTCACTGATATAAAAGAAACTGTAGTCACTGAGAACTTCTACCAACCCATCCCATTAAGTATTCTAAAATATTATACACCTAATGGTATGATGTAATTTAATGAATAGCCTGTCTATCCGTTGGGATAAGTAGGCTATTGTTGTTTATGCTTAATCGAACGATAGTGCAAACTATGTAAAGTTTCTCAATCAACAAAATTAGTTGATACACAAATGATTACAAGCATTTGCTTATTTGAATTTTATTTTGTATGAGTAGAAAAATATAGGCAACTTATCCGTAATGGATAGGTTGCCTATTCTGTTTACTTCCAACTATATTTGTGAATCATTTTCCTAAAGATAGGAATATCGCAAACCGATGCGAATAACAGCATACAGGACCTTACCTTTATTGCATCATTCCCAAATATTTCGTACACTGATTTGTCGCTATTATAGACAGCTTCTGTGATTTCTACCAATCTATCTTTTAACACGGGATGATTTATATATTCAATAGCTTCGTCACGGCCTCCAATTCCATAATACTTTGACATTTCACTTGTTCCAAGTCCATGCAATTGTGGGAAGATATACCATATCCAATGGGTTTTCTTTTTACCAGCTTTGACTTCTCCTAAAGCTGTCTGGTACATGTTATGGTTATTCTGAGCTTCGATAAATCTATCCAGGCCATCATACACAGCTCTAAGAGTGGGAATATGTTCATCGTAAAATCTTCCAGTTTCCGGATTAACTAATGATGCTCTATCCCAAATTTTATCTGCGTATAAATCAATGAAATCTTCTTTATATTTAACATACCTTTCTGTCATCATCTAATACTTTAATCTAAAAAACTTAGTACTGCAAGTTACTAAAAAACATGTTACTTTGATACGAAAAGCCAGATAATCTTTTATTATAGCAAATCTATGATAACCTTGACTTTATCTTTTTCAGGCTATTTCAAATTGTAATATTAGTTATAAGCGTATAATAATATTGGTTTGCTCGATTGCTTTTTAATGGTTTCTATATGCTCCATCATAGAAGTAGATACTCCAAAACATCCTTTACTAACAGGCAAACAAGGTAAGGGGAATGTCTCAAATTCTAAATTACCCTTATGTATAAGTATCCCTCTAACCAGAGCATTGGAATTAGTAGAATCAAGTCCATATAAAGTATATCCTTTTCCATAAAAAGGGTCAGACATCTTTCTTATATTCCCTACTTTATATTTGCCTAAGCTTGAATAATTACTGCCAATTTCATTACTAAAAGTAGATTTAAAAATATTATAATTCACACCAAGTCCTTGGGCACACAAACTTTTGTGAATGATTTTATTCTCTTTAAAACTATAAATGTAAAATCGATTTATTCCAGATGGCTTAGAGAAGTCTGTCAAAAAACAATATTCTGTGCTATAGCCATTTTTTTTGCAATAATCGCGTATCTCAGATATGTCAGAGGGAACATTGTTGGAAATAAAAAGTTTAATTACACTGATGGTAATAAACAGAATAGATAAAATTATAAAAAACTTTTTCATAAGTAATCAATATGATTCAAGTAAGAAATTTTGCTAAATTTAGTTATTGTCGCACCTAAAAGCTACTTTTGTGCCTATATATCTTCCAATTCGTTTTATGATAGGCTTTGGCTGGAATCATATTTTTCTGCTTAAAATCAGACACCCATTGTTTGCCATTCCACATTTGTATATGCCCCCAAATGTGCTTTCCCACAGCAGGGAAAACGATTATGTCACCCTTTAGTGGAGTATAATTCTTCTTGCTCACTTCTACAAAATCCATTTGCGGAAGAAGCCATGAATATCCGTATGCCGGCAACAGGTATGCAGGGCAGCCACCAGCATTCAAGGCACGCATCACGTACCATGCACACCAAGTCCTCGACTTAGTTTCTGCGTTCTTTGTGAGGTACTCTATAGTCTTGTCCTTGTCATAGGTGTAGTTGCTGTAGTTTGCATATAGCATTATAGACAGCGCAACTATTATCAGTATGGCAAAGAATATTCCAACTCCCTTAAAAAACTTTTTCATTCATTTACGCTGTTTAGATGTTCAGAATTAAATATATCCACAGGTGCTACGGCATATTGCTCTTTTATGATTCCCCGCTTCTTCATCGCCTTTTCTATTTTTGGCAGTTCGTCGGTACCAAGAATAAGGTAATCACCAACTTTCTTTGGCTTACATAGTTCTATTCCCAACTGCTTGATATAAATATCGTATATGAGTTCCGAACAATAGAACTTCCCGTTATCAAACTTAAATGCCAAGTCGTAGGGCTTTCCCAAATAACTATTGTATTTGATTTTGATATTATCTTTATTAGAGCGTTTCAACCAATATCTGCCATCCTTGCCACGTGCAATAAACTTATCTAATGGTGTAAGCACCAACGTTTTCAATGTCTCAAGCACATAAGGTTTGCCGCCTTTCATTACAACTATGCCGCAATGTGTAATCATTGAGCGTGTGCCAATCTGTATCAATGGCGATTGCTCTGATTGTGAGGTCTGAAAAATTACATCACCTTCTTTAACGTTCTTTACCGCTCCTGTTTGGGCTGTAAATGTCTCTGTTACCATAGAACTGAACGGTAACGCTAGCAACAGTAAAATAATACCTGATATTATAAGTGCCTTTTTCATTTCAAATCTTATTTTATAAAATTAATGGTATTGTCTTGCCGCTATCATAACCAAGCTGGCAAAAACAATAATAAATCCTTTTAAAATCTTCATTATTCTTGTAAATAATCAATGGGGTTCAAGTAAAACATCTTCTGCCAACCAAACGGAGCATTGTCAATTCTCCATGGATAGGGGATGAGCGTTCCAATTCCATAATGCAAGTGTGCAGGTGTTGTAATTGCATTTCCTGTATTTCCGACAGTGCCAATTTCGGTGTCTTGTGTAACAAATGCAAATGGTCTGGTCTTGATTTCATCCAAGTGTGCATAGTAATGCAATCTCCATTTCGGACCAAGTGTTACAACAAATTTGCCACCTTTGCCACGTTCGGCAGTCATAAGCACTATGCCCCAAGTTGCGGAGTTTACCCTCGTCCCTTTCTTGGCAAACACGTCAACACCTTTGTGAACGATGGATGTTCCCCAACCCTCGTACCAAAAAGTCTCGTGGTTGTAGTCATTGCTATCAGCCCCCACAACAGGCATTTTCAAATTTTGTGGTATAAGAAATCCTAGCAAGATAATTGATAGGATTCCTATAATGGTTATTTTAATCCATTTTTTCATATAGTTGAAATTTTAGAGTTTTGTTGAATTTGTTTTCACTCTATAATGTCGCAATGAAGAAAAGGTAACCGGCAAAATTGAAGTGCCCCCCCAAAAAAAATGAGGTTCACTTCAATGAATAACTGAAAGTTTAATTTTGGCAATAATATAGATGTTGACCCAACACTTCAAACTCTTCATTCGTGTCATATCGACCGTATGAGAGATATCCCATGTCTTGTTTTGGAGATCCCTCGTCACTGCGTTCTGTCGGGATGACATTACAGAGGCTTTCTGGGTCAACTGCTATATTATTGCTTTAATTTTAGTTAAGTATAGGGGATTTTATCTCACTAAGTGTGGAAAATCTTTAGCTACATGATTTAATAAATTCTTATATCTTGCTGAGTTTTCGAAAAGTATATGATTCCCATTAAAATCATTGAATGCTTCTAAAACATAATTACTATATTTTTTCACCAATGCAAGAAGTAAAACAGGATATTCTTTTCTTGCAGTTTCTTTGTTCCATCCTATTGCTATGAGCAATTCACAAAATGTGTCCATATATGCCATTAAATCATTTATGAAGATTCTTCCACATCTTCTGACATGATTTTCAACAACGTATATTAAGGCTTGTTGGAAACTACTTTGTATGTCATATTTTGATATAGAAGCATTCACTTGATTGACTATCGCTTCACAATCATTTCTAAATTCTGCAACACTCTCATAATGAACCACATCCTCTATCATAGGATGATGAAAGTTTTTATCAAGTATCTTATCTGGTCTAAACTGCCCAAATACGACCATGTTACCCTTTAAGGGTAGCCTGACAGTTCCATGGTATGATGGACTGCCATTTACTACAAAAGAATAGGTAAATTCCATAATCTGCTATTTTTATTTGTTTCTGTTTTTACTTCCTTCAATTCGTTTCTTGAATCTGTCATTATAGAAGTACCTGTATAGATGCTTTATCAATGTTCTTCTTAAATCAACATTGTTAACATTAAGGACATCAAAACACAAAGGAATATAATGTGTATAGAAACGCCAAGTGATATCCTCTTCTTCTGTTGATTTGGAGAATTTTAGGAATAATCTATTTCCAAAAGCTGTAGAAGACGGTAAACCAACGGCTAATATTGGTAAATTGTAATCTCTTGATAACAATGTATTATTTATTATGTCGCCATATGAGTTTTCAATCTCTTTTAATGCATCACTCTCTGTAAAGATTGTTCCCGGCTCATATTCTTCTGTATAGAAATATCCTCCCGTGTGTTCTTTCCACCAAAGATTGACATCCTCTTTGGTATCAAAGATTATATATCCTGTCCCCCAAGTATTTTTGAAACAATGCTTGGCATATCTATGATGCTCCTTAAGAAATTTAGTCTTAGCACTCAAAGCATCAAGAGCATTTGGGTAGAAATATTTCATTGATTAAATATTAGGGTCAAAAACAGGGCGTATTGATTGTTTGTACTCTATCTTGTTAGAACCACCGTAAACACCTCGTTGGTCAAAACGAAATTGATTTGCACATCCAGGCATTTCATTATCCAATGTACTTGACCAATATTGCCCTCTTGTTGATGATATGGTATTTAAATCAATATTTGATGCAGGAAGAAATATGCTGTTCCCATTCCAACTCTGTACTTGGATTCCAAACGAATATGGAGAGAAACTCGGTCTAAATCTATTGCTCAATAGTTCTTCGATTTCTTGATATGTTGGCAATCTCCATCCTTTACCTAACATTTGTCCTGCTAAGTCTAAGCCGTTTACTTTTTTTGTTGCATCTGTCCAAGTGTATATTCCACCAGACCTTTCGGGTGAGTTCGCTCCTAAATTTCTATCACCCCACATCACTGATAATCCTAAATCTATTGCTTTCATAATGATATTATTTAAAAGTAAAATGCGTATTTAAATTTGTGTGGCTTCATGGTTTTGTATTCTTCATCATAAAGCAATCCAAAAGCCTTAATGCGACATAGAAAGTTATGTGAAACATTGCTCAGTAAAATCCCTTTAACCTCATTGTTGACACCTTTGTAGATGCACATGTCGCCATGTCCCAATAAAGTTGCATAACTATCAGCAATATTAACAAAAACACTACCATATAAGTCTGCACCAGGAAATAGAATGTCATCATTACAGCAACCTCTCATTGCCATAGTTGGTACACCACAAACCTTTAAAGTGCCCAAAACATTTTTTACATAAGAATCGGAATTTGCCATATTTTCTATTTAAACGTACATTATTTAGCCTATTTTAATAACAACACATTAAAAATTCACTTGTGCTAATTGTTGTGATTACATAAGCATGTTGAGATAACACATATTGCCCTTTTTCTCTATAGAAAGAATAAGTATTCCATAGAACATTCTGCTTTCTTGTAGTCTCGCGTACTTTGCTTCATCAATATTCTCAAGGCAAACTCCTGCTACCCATCCAATATGTGATTTATATATAATAATCCTTTCATAACCTACCCTAGGAACTTGGCTTTGCGGTATGGCGGCTTGGACACTTTCCTCAAAGTTGCAAGCGAATGGAGGGGATCCCAAATTATAGTCTCCTTCGAGGAACATTATATAAACTCCATGGGATTCTAAATGTGTTTTTATTTTTTCAAGATATGAATCGAAATGCATAATTTAAACTATTTTTATTAACTATAATATTTTACAAAAGCGGCTTTAAAAATCGTATCGAAATCACTTACCAACTTAGCTTCTACGGCAACCTTAGAGTAAACTCCAATAAACCAAGCAACGCCATTTACATCATTTTCACTCCACTGAGCACTCCTTACATTATTGCGAGCACAAGACGCAACCAAGTCCCTTAATTCATTAAAAGAGTAATGAGTGCAATGGACTGCCCATTGTTTGGCTTCTTCTCTTATGCCCTGCATTGTTGCGGAATTATTACTTAACTTTTGCAAACTATTTTTTGCTGAAATGCAGTAAATTAAAGCATCATTGTTATTCATAAGATTCAAAATTATAATACTAGACAGAATCAATTATAGCCGTAGAACTGTATTAAATAATCCTTTACGCTAGCTGCTATGCTTTGTTGAATTCTGCTTCCTCTCTGAACAATTTCACTATCAGAATATTGCATGTAATTCTTGCGTATCCGCAGAGCATCTTCTTTAACTCGAGTCCACCACAAGGCAGGAACTGAAAAGTTCTGTTCCTTTGCTTTAATTACATCTGCCAAAATTGCAAAGTCTATGACTTGGCTTGGTGGTATTGAAAACAATGAAACTTTTTCTTCTATCAAGCGCATGCCACCATTCATTATTAATTGTAAGCGTTCTCCTATTGCACATTGATTTGATTCAGCCCCCTTTGTTAGGCAATAATAAGCCAAACGTGGCGCATGCCCAAGACCCAACTTTTCATAACTCATTATTGCGAAAATGGCTCCAGCCATGTAATAATCATTAATTTTATCAAGTTGTGATAAGTGAGAACAAGTATATTGGTATAGCTCGCGAAGCCTATTATGACTACTAGGTATGCCATAAGAACTTAATGAACTCAAAGTTGTGGAAATTAATTGGTTTATCATATTATTTAAATTATGCTCCCCAATTCCCAGATGAAAGCGGATAATAAAATAAGGCGTGGGAACTTTAACTTATTATTCTATTGAGGCCCTGGACTGCCCGACACTGATAATAAGCAAAACCCACGCCAAATGATATGATATTCCCATGAGAGTATATAGATACCATTGACGTGGACGTTTCTTGCTCATTACCCCAGTGTCGAAATTGTCCAGATTTCAATAGAGGATAATTTTGCTAAACGCCCTAAAACAAATATGTCTGTTCCTATGAACAATGCAAATGTATAGACAAACGAGCAAAATAATATCAAGTTTGCTTGAATATTTTACATCGAGTGCAGTTTACATTCGCACTTGTGCAAATGTAGTTAAAAGGTTTTAACGGAGCAAGAAACACTTTGCAAATTATAGTCTCTTGAAATTATGGCGAAATGGCCGGTTTCTATAATAAAATATTTCTTAAAAATTCAAACAACTTCTTAGTTACCATTTGTAACCGGTTACATAGACGGTGTCGCAATCGGGTTTAAACGTTACCGTGCAGCCTACATTGCTTTCGTTCTCGCATTGGTAAGATATTGCTTTCGGATTCCCCTCTCTGAAAAACCATTTGTTTATTATCTTGTCTTCAGAAAGCGGGTTTGGAGCTTCTTTTCCTGCCAATTCTGTAATCTCTTTCCATACAGATTTGGGCAAGCCCTCAGGGAAAAGAATTTTCAGTTCCACCTCATATTCCGTTTCTGTTGGAGGAACAGAGATGGAGATGCATTCCGAGTCAACAATCCTGTATTGTGGTAATTGAATTCCTACAACCTTGTCTAAATGGTTCTCCTCGTTGAATTCATTATATATCATCTCCCTGAATCCTTCTTTCCTATTGTTGAACTCTTCTTCGGTGATTGGCTCGCAAAAAGCCATGAATACAAGGGAAATTATCAAGAACATGAGATTGATTACAAAACCTGCGATAATCCATAATACTTTGAAGAATATTTTCTTTATTCTGTTGGCGACAATACCTGTTGTTGCACCAATGAGGAACTGTATAGCAAATAGTATGCATCCGATTACAATCTTCTCACCGGTTTTAATTGATAGGCCATATAGCAGGCCAAAAAGAGGAATAAACAGGACTGTAGAAGATATAATCCACCAAAGATTCTTTTTAAGAAAATTTTTCATAGCAGCATGTTGGTTTGAGATACTATGGTTGCCCTTGTGGTCAACCACGGTATTTGAATGAATGTGAATACGCTAAATAGATTGATGCTTTTACGTTACAACCCGAAGATCTTATCAAACTCAGCTTTTGTGTAGTTCTCGACTACAAGGGTATGCCCTCCATAGCTGAATTTTAGGTCGATGCCGGTGGCTGTCTTTACAGGAGTGATTGTCACACCTTCAAAGACAAAACGCTTGCCTATTGATTTCTCAATTCGTGGAGCTATTGACTTGTAGCTGCTCACGCAGAGTTGCTTTACCTTCTGTGGCATGAGATTGTAAATGGCAACCAATGTTTTGGTGTCAAAGTCAAAATCCTCTTCTACTCCCGAAATTCTTGCAGTGACAGAGGACTTTTCTGTAGATCTTGTTAGATTGGTAGCAGGTGCAGCTACGCTGAACATTGAAACGAGCGAAAGAATCGCAATAAAAAAGATTTTCTTCATAATGTTGAAATTTTAGAGTGTTATTAAAATGTTTTCACTCTATAATGTCACAATGAAGAAAAGGTAACCGGTAAAATTCAAAAATATTTTATTATTTCGTTTGCCCATCCTGCCGGGTCAGTGATAATATGCATGGGATATTCCCAGAAAACTCTGCCTAACGCCTTTAAAACGCCTCCTTTAGGGGTGGCAAGAATGAGAGATGCTACTGCAAGGTGAGTGAGTGCCAAAAACGAAACCGATCTTGCAATGCCACAGTTCTTGATGTCCGATTGTGTGAAGCGGGTCTGTTTAATGAATGAGTGAAGATGGAATGCGTAGGTAAATGCAATGAGCGCATCAAAGAATATCATATAATTGTTGTCACCTGCAAAACGGAATGGGAATATCATAAATGTATATATAGGTATACAATATGGGGATAGGGTGATAGGGACATAACCAATTCCATATTTACCGACCTTGTAGTTCACATAGCACTCCCTGCCTTTGACCACAAACTCGTTGATTTTCTTAAAGAACAGAAGGGCCACAAGCGTGTGAGTCAATTCGTGGGTAAACTTCATGAACCAGTTCCGGTTATGGCTGATTCTGAATATTGAACGTGTGGTTGCCAGGAGTATGTATGTGACAAATCCGGCAATTAATCCCACGTAATTACCGGCGTGCTTCCAAGACCACCCAATTCTTACCCACATGTCAATGGTATTCTTGCCGAGCGAGGTTATAAACACCGCCAAGAAAAGCAATGCCAGCAGACCGAATAATGTAGTGGAGGTAAAATAGAAAAATCTATTGAATCTATCCCTCATTGCTCTTTGTCCTTCTTGTCAATATCCAAAGCAGCTATGCTGTAACCGTTGTCTGCATGGATTTTCTCATCCTCAATCAACCCTCTGAGCGCAGCTCTCTCTACAGCGTTGCGAATAATATCTTCTGCATACTCATCATCTTCGATGATTTTTGCGGCTATTTCCTTTATTTTGTTCATACACTTACTCTTCTTGCTTTTGACCGAATCGGCATTACGCATGCCCAAAATACTTGCTATCTCATCCATTGGCTTGTGATTCCAATAGAAATGTTTGAGTAGAGTGCTGCACTCCGATGGCATTTTGCTAAATAACTTGTCCAGAAAGTCGTTCTGTATCTGCTGCTTCTCGTCTACGGCCATCTCATTCTCAGCCTCTTCACTATTATGTAGAAAAGGAGAGAAGGTAACCGCGTCGTCCAAACTCAGCGTTCTCTTTTTACGTATAAGATTACATGCCGTCAACTTGCCAATCTGCACAAGATAGCTGAATAAGGCGCCATCGTGAGAAGTTACGACACCGCCACTTTTTACTTTCTGCATAAGCACAATCAGCGACTCTTGAAAAATGTCATCGATATCCTCGCCGGAAATATTGTCAACAGAGAACACCTGTCCCAAAATAGACGCGAATCCCGGTTTCATCTCCCTGCAGATGTGTCTCCATGCACGCTCATCGTTCTGCATTATCCCGAATATAAGTTGTGAGTCTGTCATGTTCTTTTGTAATCTATAGCACAAAAATAATAAAAAATCTTTTAAAGACACAATATGCAGTGTAGAGTAAGCAAATTGGTGCAAACGAACAGAACGAAGTCGATAACCGTAGGTGAGAGCCCTACAAAAATAAAAAGAGAACCGCGTTAGCGATTCTCTTCGTGGGCCATCTAGGGCTTGAACCTAGGACCTCCAGATTATGAGTCTGTTGCCAAATATTCTGAGCCGTGTAATCCGAGTGACTTAATTGTTTGTTTTATATCCTTTTACGCCTTAGTTGTACTCCCGTTAATAAACTCTTAAAATTAAATTAGGAAACAATTAGGAAACATATCTTTATTGTTTTGTGCAAAGATAGGGACAAGAAACGAGATTACAAAGTTATTTCTTCCGTCTCAAATCCCCTAATCGCCTTATAGATAGAAAGAGCTATAGTCCGGCCTTTAGAGAGGGGACATAGCAACTAACAAATAATTTAAAAATATACCTGATAAGATTGAGAAAGGGCGAAGAGCGTCTCAGTCTTATTGGAAGAATAGAAGAGGTATCAGTAATCATTGAGGCTTTAGTCCCTTTGATGAACGCACCAAACTATTAAACCACCAAGCTACAGTTGAAGAGACTGCGGCAAGGTGTTTTTTTTCAGGCAAGAAGTTTTCTTTTTAATATTATTGACAATCAGTTAAACAAATCGTCCAGTTCCACTTGTTTTTGTACTATTCCACTATGTTTTCCATAGGATAAGCCAAATGTGGTAACTAAAGTCAAATGTACTGTCTGTTTAGGAGATAGTGTACTTTTAAGACTTTCAATTCTGTTCCTTAGTTTTACCTCCTCATCTTTGTCTATAGTGTATGCTCCACCGACGAATTTCATTTCGCACAAATTTACGACATTATCATTTCTAATAATAAGAAGGTCTATTTGTGCTCCTTCAGTTTCGTCAGAACCTTTTACTCCCCAAGCTGATATTGTGGAAACAACTCCTGTGATTCCCAGAGCTTGTTTTATTTGCCTGATATGCTGCCAGCAGAGCTCTTCAAAGGCAACACCTCTCCATGACTTCATAATATTAGAGGCCATATTGTCTGTCATAAAGTTGGTATTTGCTTGATAGGATTCCACATATTTCAGCCAAAACAACGAGAAGTTGTCAATCAGCTTGTAATAAGTTGTCTTACCTTTTTTGTCATAAGGATTATATCGTAGGATAAAATCACTTTCAGCCAATGCATTAAGCGTATCGGTCAGTCCGCCACCAAATGGTAAACCGGTTTCCTTAGCAATTTCTTCACGGGTAAAGCCTACATGCTTTTTGGCAAGCAGACGAATAATCTTTTTGCAATCTTCAGGATTTGAGAAAATCGCATTGAATAAACGGTTGTATTCGTCTTTGAGCCGTGGATTTCTTCCAAAGAGTATATTGTCGATGTTACCTTCAAGGCTTAATGCTTTCTTGAAGTAACTCATATAATAAGGTATTCCGCCAAAGACCATATATGACTGTGCAATGTCATAACGAGATAGTTCAATGTTCTCACTGGCAAAATACTCTTCACACTCCTTTAGGGTGAAAGGAGAGAGCTTGATTTCATCGGTAAGCCTACCATACAAACCGCCTTTATTGCGAGAAAGGTTGCCAAGTATCCAAGAGGTCGCACTACCGCAAACAACGAGCA
>JAZQZZ010000049.1:0-216010 GCA_045634305.1 Bacteroidaceae bacterium
GATGAAAAACAGGAACTCACCATTGTCACAAAACGTTTGGGCGAAGAGTTTGAACAGCTACGTCTGCAAACCGAAGATAGCGGCCGACGTCCAAAGGCATTCATGCTCACCATAGGTAACCTCGCCATGCGACAGGCAAGAGCACAGTTCTCGTGCAATTTCCTTGCTGCTGCCGGATATGAGGTTATCGACAACTTGGGATTCAAGAGCGTTGAAGAGGGTGTAAAAGCCGCACTCGAAGCAAAAGCAGACATTGTCGTTATATGTTCGAGTGATGATGAATATGCCGAATATGCAATACCTGCATACCAAGGCATTGGCGACAAAGCCATATTCATTGTAGCCGGTGCTCCGGCATGTATGCCCGAACTGCAACAGGCAGGAATAGAGAATTTCATTCATGTAAGAGTGAACGTCCTCGACACATTGAGAGAACTTAACAAGAAGTTGGGCATTTAATCAATACAGCCATGAGAAAGAATTTCAATAATATCGATATTTTTGAGAGTGCACAGGTTGTATCATGCGCCTCAACAGCCACACCCGACAACTATATATGGGAAACAGCCGAGCATATAAAGGTAAAGCCGGTTTATACTTCCGAAGATTTGAAGGAGATGGAACACCTGGATTATGCAGCAGGTATTCCGCCATTCCTGCGTGGTCCCTACTCCATGATGTACACATTCCGTCCATGGACCATACGACAGTATGCAGGATTCTCAACAGCCGAAGAGAGCAATGCTTTCTATCGCCGTAATCTCGCTTCGGGACAAAAAGGACTTTCGGTTGCATTTGACCTACCTACACATCGCGGATATAACCCCGACAATGAACGCGTGGTAGGTGATGTGGGAAAAGCCGGAGTTTCTATTTGCTGTATGGAGAATATGGAACAGCTTTTCGATGGAATACCATTGAACAAGATGTCCGTATCAATGACCATGAACGGTGCAGTGTTGCCTGTCCTCGCGTTTTACATAAACGCGGCATTGGAGCAGGGTGCCAAACTCGAAGAGATGGCAGGCACGATACAGAACGACATTCTCAAGGAGTTCATGGTGCGTAACACTTATATTTACCCACCTGCATTCTCAATGCGTATAATAGGCGACATCTTTGCATACACATCGCAGAAGATGCCAAAGTTCAATTCGATATCAATCAGCGGCTACCACATGCAGGAAGCCGGTGCTTCGGCCGATATTGAATTGGCATACACCCTTGCCGGCGGTCTGGAATATGTACGTACAGGTGTCAATGCCGGTATTGACATAGATGCTTTTGCACCACGTCTGTCGTTCTTCTGGGGCATTGGCATGAACCCATTCATGGAGATAGCCAAGATGCGTGCAGCACGTATGCTATGGGCAAAGATTATCAAGAGTTTCAACCCGAAGAACCCAAAGTCAATGGCTCTGCGTACACACTGCCAGACATCGGGCTGGTCACTAACCGAGCAGGATCCCTACAACAACGTTGGCCGCACAGTCATCGAAGCTATGTCGGCTGCCATGGGACACACGCAGTCACTTCACACAAATGCGCTCGATGAGGCCATTGCCCTGCCGACCGACTTCTCGGCACGCATTGCCCGCAATACACAGATATATTTGCAGGAGGAGACAAATATCTGTCGCGTGGTAGACCCATGGGGCGGTTCATATTATGTAGAGAGTCTCACACAGGAGATTGCTCAGAAAGCATGGAAACTCATCCAGGAGATTGAGGAGCTTGGCGGCATGGCAAAGGCCATTGAGACAGGTATTCCCAAGATGCGTATTGAAGAGGCTGCTGCGCGCACACAGGCACGCATTGACAGCGGCAAGCAGGTTATTGTGGGTACAAACGCCTACAAACTCGACGAGGAAGAGCCTATCGACATTCTTGAAATCGACAATACCGCAGTACGCAACGAGCAACTTGCTGCGCTTGAGCGCAACAGTGCAAGCCGCGATGAAGCTGCTGTGAAGGCCGCGCTTGCAAAGATTACCGAGTATGCGCGCAGCGGTGAGGGCAACTTGCTCGAGGCTGCCGTTGAGGCGGCGCATTTGCGTGCTACATTGGGTGAGATATCAGATGCCTGCGAGGATGTTGCCGGCAGGTACAAGGCAGTAATCAGAACAATATCGGGAGTGTATTCAGCAGAGAGCAAGGACGACGAGAGCTTCAGAGAGGCCTGCCGTCTCACAGACGAGTTTGCGAAGAAGGAGGGACGCCGTCCCCGAGTTATGGTTGCCAAGATGGGTCAGGACGGTCACGACCGTGGCGCAAAAGTGGTAGCAACAGGCTATGCTGATTGTGGCTTTGACGTGGATATGGGAATGCTGTTCCAGACACCTGCCGAGGTAGCCCGTCAGGCTGTCGAGAATGACGTGCACGCAGTCGGCGTGTCGTCGCTTGCCGCAGGACACAAGACACTCGTTCCGCAGCTCATCGAGGAACTCGACAAACTTGGCCGTGGCGATATCATGGTCTTTGCCGGTGGTGTAATTCCGGCACAGGATTATGATTTCCTCTACCGCGCCGGTGTTGTGGGAATCTTCGGTCCCGGAACAAGCGTTGCAAAGGCGGCTTGTGAACTTATGAAGATATTACTTGACAAATAGTAAACAGTGAAAATCATGCAGAGTCCTTGAAGGCCGGTGCCTTTGAGGGCTTTGCTACGCAATAGAACACTAAAAAAATAATGATAGTCTGTATAGCAGAGAAACCAAGTGTAGCCAAGGAGATAGCCGATATTCTTGGTGCGAAGAATCGTCGCGAGGGGTTCATCGAGGGCAACGGTTACCAGGTAACCTGGACATTCGGTCACCTTTGTACGCTAAAGGAACCACACGATTACACTCCCATGTGGCAGCGGTGGAACCTTGGCAGCTTGCCAATGATTCCGCCACGTTTCGGCATAAAACTCATCAATGACAAGGGCATTGAGAAACAGTTTGCAGTCATTGAGAAACTCATGCAGAGTGCCGATATGATTGTGAATTGTGGTGATGCCGGCCAGGAGGGAGAACTCATCCAGCGTTGGGTGATGCAGAAGGCGCAGGCAAAGTGTCCTGTCAAGCGTCTTTGGGTATCATCGCTCACCGAGGAGGCCATTCGCGAGGGCTTTGCCAATCTCAAGGACCAGAGCGAATACCAACCGCTCTACGAGGCCGGCCTCAGCCGTGCCATCGGCGACTGGCTTCTGGGTATGAATGCCACAAGGCTCTACACTCTCAAATATGCAAAGAACAAGCAGGTGCTTTCCATCGGTCGTGTGCAGACACCGACCCTTGCACTTGTGGTGAAGCGCCAGTTGGAGATTCAGAACTTTGTTCCGCAGCCCTACTGGGAACTCAAGACCGTGTACCGCGATACCACTTTCAGCGTAACCGAAGGACGTTTCGATAACGAGGACAAGGCTCGCGAGGCACTCGAAAAGATAACAGGGCAACCGTTCTCCGTGACAGATGTCACTGCAAAGAACGGAACCGAACTTCCGCCACGCCTCTATGACCTCACATCCCTGCAGGTCGACTGCAACAAAAAGTTCGGTCTTTCGGCCGAGCAGACACTGCAGACAATACAGTCACTATATGAGAAGAAGGTGACTACCTATCCGCGTGTCGACACAACATATTTGAGCGATGACATATATCCCAAGTGCGCAAATATACTCAAAGGTTTGCGCGACTATCAGGCGCTTGCTGCGCCCTTGATGGGTAAGCCGCTTGTGAAATCGAAGAAGGTGTTCGACAACAAGAAGGTAACCGACCACCATGCCATAATCCCTACAGGTGTCTATCCCCAGGGACTCACCGACCTTGAGAAGAAAGTCTACAATCTTGTGGCAACGCACTTTATAGCAGTGTTCTACCCCGATTGTAAATTCCGTACCACTACAGTGCTTGGCGAGAGTGCCGATGTAAAGTTCAAGACAACCGGCAAGGAGATAACGGAGCCGGGCTGGCGCGTGGTATTTGCCGGCGAACAGGTCGATGATAAGGAAGAAAAGGAGAATCTGTTGCCTTCGTTCACCGTAGGCGAGAGCGGTCCTCATACCCCCGGCCTTGCCGAAAAATGGACACAGCCGCCAAAATACTACACCGAGGCTACACTGCTGCGTGCAATGGAAACGGCCGGCAAGTTTGTGGATAACGAGGAACTGCGCGATGCGATGAAGGAGAATGGCATTGGCCGTCCGTCAACACGTGCGGCAATCATTGAGACACTCTTCAAACGCAACTACATAAAGCGCGAGAAGAAGAACATCGTTGCAACGCCCACAGGCATTGAACTAATTGGTACAATAAGGAACGAACTTCTCAAGAGTGCCGAACTCACAGGCCAGTGGGAGAAGAAACTGCGCGACATTGAAAAACGGCAGTACGAGGCAAAGACTTTCATTGAGGAACTCAAGGCAATGCTTGGTGAGGTTGTGCGCGATGTGCTCAGCGACAACAGCGCATCAAGGATATAAGGTGTGGCTTGTTGAAAGGACTTTATCTAAAAAAATGATGGTGGCTCAAAATAAAACAGAGTCACCATCATATTATTTATGGAAATATTCTTTTAGTCGCAACAGCTGTGCTCGGTCTTTACAATCTTGTAGAGCTTGTCGCTTGGGCGCACCTTGCAGGGTACCTTGAACGAGACCTTGTCGCCCTTGTTCACTTTTTCAACTGGTTCAAGGTTCACACGTGGGTCCTCAAGCTCAAGGTAAACGGCACCTGTTGTGGGGCCGGTGATGAGAATCTTTTCGCCTGCCTCAATGGTGCCTGCCTCAATGAGGAACTCGCCCACACCAAGCTTTGAGAAGTGCTTCATTGCCTTGCCGATATATACCTTGCGCTCTGTGGCCTGTGAACCGTAGATGTTGCTCCACTCGCCAAGCTTCTGTCCCTGGTAGTATCCGTCCCAGAAACCGCGGTTGAACACCGTCGCAAGGCGCTCGTCCCAGGCATCCTTCTTCTCCTCGGTGAGTTCGCCGGCAAGGTAGGCATTGAGTGCCTCGTTGTAGCAGCCGGCAACGGTCTGCACATATTCGGGGCCGCGTGCGCGTCCTTCTATCTTGAACACGCGTACACCGCTCTCAATCATGCGGTCAATGAAGCGAATAGTCTTGAGGTCCTTAGGCGACATAATGTATTTGTTGTCAACCTCCAACTCAATGTCGCTCTCACGGTCCTTTACAATATAGCCGCGACGGCATATCTGCATGCACTCGCCACGGTTGGCGCTGCGGCCTAACTGATGGAGCGACATGTAGCATTTACCCGATATTGCCATGCACAATGCTCCATGACAGAACATCTCTATGCGAAGCTGCTCGCCTTTGGGACCGCAAATGTTCTCGTCAATAATCACCTTGTGTATTGCCGCTACCTGCTCCATCTTCAGCTCACGTGCAAGCACCACAACATCGGCAAACTGTGCGTAGAACTTCATTGCCTCGCTGTTGCTTATGTTGAGCTGTGTAGAGAGGTGTACCTCAACGCCAACGCGGTTGCAGTACTGCATTACCGCAACGTCGGCAGCAATCACTGCCGAGATACCGCTCTCCTTGGCTGCGTCGATAATCTGGTACATCATCGCCAGGTCGTCCTCGTAGATGATGGTGTTCACCGTGAGGTAGCTTTTTATGCCGTGTCTGTCGCAGATTTCAGCTATCTCGCGCAGGTCGTTTATTGAGAATGCGCTTGCCGAGTGGGCACGCATGTTAAGGTGCTCGATACCAAAATAGATGGAGTTTGCTCCGGCCTGTATGGCTGCCGCGAGACTCTCTCGCGAACCCACAGGTGCCATTATCTCAAAATCGCTTCTTTTGTAGTTCATGGTAGATATTGCATTTGTACTGCAAAGGTAGTATCTTTGCATCATAAAATCAATAACTGAATGAAGATTGCCAATATAGAATTCGGGAAATATCCCATCTTTCTTGCCCCCATGGAGGATGTAACAGATGCGGCGTTCCGTTTGCTGTGCAAAAGGTTCGGGGTTGACATGGTGTATACCGAGTTCGTTTCGAGTGATGCTCTTATACGTGATGTCAACAGCACCGTTCGCAAATTGCAGGTCTATGACAAGGAGCGCCCGGTGGCAATACAGATATATGGCAACGAGGTGGAGCCAATGGTCGAGGCTGCCAAGCGTGTGGAGCTTGCGAAACCCGATATCCTTGACATCAACTTCGGTTGCCCGGTAAAGAAGGTGGCACGCAAAGGATGCGGTGCCGGTATGCTGCAGAATATCCCAAAGTTGCTTGAGATTACAAAGGCTGTGGTGGATGCAGTAAATATTCCTGTAACAGTGAAGACCCGCCTTGGTTGGGACGATAACAGCAAGTGCATTGTTGACCTTGCCGAGCAGTTGCAGGACTGCGGTATTGCAGCACTGACAGTGCACGGCCGTACCCGTGCACAGATGTACACCGGCGATGCCGACTGGACACTCATTGGCAAGATAAAGGAGAATCCACGAATGCACATTCCAATCATCGGCAACGGTGACGTGAAGACTCCCGAGCGTGCAAAGGAGTGCTTTGACAAGTATGGTGTCGATGCGGTGATGATTGGCCGTGCCAGCTTTGGCCAGCCATGGATTTTCCGCGATGTAAAGCACTACCTGGAGCATGGTGAGCCGGCTGTACCATTCACGTTCACC
The DNA here is from genome assembly GCA_045634305.1 of Bacteroidaceae bacterium. Taxonomy (GTDB): domain Bacteria; phylum Bacteroidota; class Bacteroidia; order Bacteroidales; family Bacteroidaceae; genus HGM04593. Next base: position 6,649 of record JAZQZZ010000049.1, read on the forward strand.
GAGTGTATGGACATTCTGCGCGAGCAGGTAAAGGATAGTGTGGAGTGGCTTGGAGAGCGCCCGGGAATATTGCACGTGCGCCGTCACCTTGCAGCAACACCGTTGCTCAAAGGGTTGACCGATTTCCGCCCTCTGCGCATTGAGATGCTCCGTTGCGAAAAGATGGACGAACTGATGGCAATCCTTGATAGGATTGTTGAGATATACGGTTGAAAGACCTTATAAAAAATTGAAGGCAAATTCCGATCGGGATTTGCCTTCAATTTTTTATAATCGTAGTTCATTTACTCCTCTGTTGCCTTTATGTGGTTGATTACCGGGTTGGCATACATCTCGAGTATCTTTGTGCGGCAGAACTCGTCGTCGCGGTCAGGGAGATCTATTTTCTCTATCTGTCCCTGCAGATACATGTCGAGCTTGGCCTTGTCATCTGCTGTATACTTGTCGGCAAAACGTGCGTCGCCGGTGAGCAGTTCATAGAAGTAGTAATTGATTGGCCAGAACTTGTAGTTCTTGTGGATGTGGCGGTCGATGATGCGTGCCACGGCTGCAGTCTTCTCGTTCTTGCCCAGTGAGCGGTCTATGGCGTCAATCTCGTCATTGATGCAGTCGGCAATATGATAGTGGATGCCGCCCTTGTAGCCGAACATACCGGTCTTCATGTTGATGAGGTCGTCCTGTGGTGCCTTTTTCCACTCGGGATTGTCGCGCTTCTGCTGGAATTCCTTGGCCTTGAGATAGTCACAAGGGTCATACTCGTATGAGATTGTCGTTGGGGCAATGTTGAGAACTTTCAATGCATCAACGATGTCGCCGTTGCTGTACATTGAGAGCATCTTGATGAGGCCCTCCTGTGTGCGGTCGTTGCTGTCCTTGGCACGTCCCTCACGCTGTGCAAGCCAGATGGGCTGTTGGCGCTCGGTGATGGCATGGTGCATGTATGATGAGAGGCGCTTTGACGATGCCAGCATCTCGCGTATGCTTGCAGAGCGCTGCACGATGAAACTGCGGTTCACGCGAACAAGTTTCTTTATCCATGGGCGGATGAGCAGGTTGTCACCGATTGCAATCTCAACAGTGTTGTCCAAAGCTTCGACAAATACTATGCAAAGGAACGCCGAGTCCATGATGATGTCGCGGTGGTTCGATATGCACAGCGATTTTGCCATGTTCTCTTTGTTTTCGAAACTTACGGTAAGTCCGCTTGAGAGTTTCTTGAGCAATCCTTGCAGGAATGGGTAGACAAGTGCTTTCTGGAATTCCAGATTATTCTTGGATGCACGCATGAGACCTGCAACATGTTCAAAAGGAATATCCTTGAATGCATATCCCATCACGGCCTGAAATTCAGGGTCGGCAATGAGCTCTTCAAAGATTTGTGGAAGCTCTTCGGGGTTGTAAGGACGGATTTCGTCAAATTCTGCTGGTATCATATATTTGATTTTTTTGTTTACAATCTTTTTTAAAGGTCGGTCTATTGTCGTAACCTTTTCTTTTGCAATGATACGGCAAATATAATCAATACGCAAATAAACAATCATTTTTTGTTTCCATCTGCAAATCTGCGTTATTTTTTGTTTATTTTTGCATCATATAATATGCATTGATTTATAAATCTATGAAAACACTTAAAAAATTATTCTCCTGGATACCGGCTGGCGTAATCTGTCTTGTGGTCTTTGTTGCACTATTCGGTTATCTGGGCTCAAAGATGGGTACGGCAAACATGTTGAACACCATTATGAATACGGCTCACGACCTGTTGCTCAATACGGTATTCTATCTTATGGCAATATGTGTGTTGACCGGTGCCATTGGTAAAATCTTTGTAGAGTTCGGTGTCGTAAATCTCCTCGAGAAGATGCTCCGTCCGCTGATGAAGCCTCTCTTTAATCTTCCTGGTGTAGCTTCATTGGGTGCTGTGCTTACATTCCTCTCGGATAATCCTGCGATTATCTCTCTTGCAAAGGATAAGAAGTTTGCGTCATACTTCAAGAAGTATCAGTTTATTTCGCTCAATAACTTCGGCACATCTTTCGGCATGGGGCTCTTGGTTATTGTGTTCATGATAGGCCAGGGCTATTTTATGGAGTCTTTTGTAGGATTCATAGGTGCTATGATTGGCTGTATAGTCTCTACAAGGCTTATGCAGTACTTCGTGGTAAAGGCTTATCCCCGCTTCAAGGAAGAGAATGCGGCAGAATTGGATGATGTTGAGGAAAGCAAGGAGGTGCATAGCAGAAAACCGGTTTTCCTGCGTGCCCTTGATGCATTGCTCGATGGCGGACGCACAGGTGTGGATGTAGGTTTGATGATTATTCCTGGTGTACTGGTAATATCTACCATTGTGATGATATTCACATTCGGTCCCGACAAAACGACAGGTGAGTTTACAGGTGCTGCATATCAGGGTGTGGAACTGTTGCCGTGGATTGGTGCGAAATTAAGTTTCCTGTTCGAGTGGCTGTTCGGCTTTACCGATCCTCACCTCATAGCTTTCCCCATTACTGCTATCGGTGCTGTTGGTGCAGCTTTGGGTCTTGTTCCGAACTTTGCGGCCGAGGGGTGGATTGACGGTAATGCCATTGCTGTGTTTACTGCCATTGGTATGTGTTGGAGCGGTTTCTTGAGTACGCACACAGCGATGCTCGATGCTCTCGGTTATCGCCGTCTTACCTCAAAGGATATTCTTTCTCACACAATCGGAGGCTTGGTCGCAGGTATTGCGGCGCATTGGATATATGTGGTTGTTACATTGATTATGGCATGATATTAAAACTGAAAGGTGAAAACTGAAAGGTGAAAAGTGAAAACTTGTGCGGAAAACGGAAACAATAAAAGAATAATCAGATGAAAATAGGTGTTTTGACGGCGATGACCTCTGAGTTTGAGCAGCTTGTTGCTATGCTCGACGGGGTTGCCGAATGTGAGAGGAATGATATTAAATATCTTGTGGGACGCGTTGGCGGGAATGAGATAATCCTGCGTCAATGCGGAATTGGCAAGGTGAATGCGGCACTTGGTGCTGCCGAACTGATACGTTCATTCGCTCCCGATGCAATGGTGAGCACCGGCGTTGCCGGTGGTATCGACGGCTGTCTTGGAGTTATGGACGTTGTGGTGAGTTCATCAATCGTGTACCACGATGTGTGGTGCGGAATGGGTTGTGAATATGGCCAGGTACAGGGTATGCCGGCGGTGTTTGCTGCCGATGAGGCAATGTGCCGTGCTGCAGAGTCGCTCAACGAAGATGCCGATAACAAAACCCGCATACATGCAGGTCTGATATGTACCGGTGATCAGTTCATCACCAATCGTGATGAACTTGACAAGATAAAGGGCAACTTTCCTGCCGGACTGGCTGTTGATATGGAGTCGGCTGCTATTGCGCAGACATGCCACATATATGGAGTGCCTTTCGTGAGTTTCCGCATAATAAGCGACACGCCCGGGGTGGACAAGCATATTGAGCAGTACGAGAATTTCTGGGGCGAGATGGCCGACCGCTCGTTCGGTGTGACACGTCGTTTCCTGATGAAACTTTAACAGATGAAGATATTATGGAAAAGATTCCAAGTTTTACGATTGACCACATACGTCTTGAGCGTGGTGTATATGTTTCCCGCAAGGATAATGTAGGCGGCGAGGTGGTGACAACCTTTGACGTGCGCATGAAAGAACCGAACCGCGAGCCGGTGCTCAGCCCAAGTGCAATACATACCATTGAACATTTGGTAGCGACATTTCTGCGTAACCACCCCGTGTGGGCCGACAAGATAATATATTGGGGACCTATGGGCTGTCTCACCGGTAATTATCTCATAGTGAAGGGCGATTTGACTTCGGCCGATATTGTACCGCTTGTAAAGGAGGCCTTTGCTTTTGTGGCTGCATATGAGGGCGAGGTGCCCGGTGCTACAGCACGTGACTGTGGCAACTATCTTTTGATGAATTTGCCCGAGGCGCGTTGGGAAGCAAAGAAGTATCTTAGTGAGATTCTTGAAAATATTTCTGACAATAATTTGAATTATCCAATGTAATGGATACCTTTGGAAATTGAAATAATTAATTAAAAAGTATAGTTATGAAAAAGTTATTTGTGGCCTTGATGGCCGTTCTGGTGTTGGCAAGTTGTGGTGAAAGCAAAAAAGAGACTACGCCGGCAGATGTTATCATGATGACTGTTGAGGCAATGAATAATGCCACTGCGAATCTTGAGAAGGCAACTACAGTTGATGAGGTTATCGATGCTACAGCTTGTTTGTATTCTGAAATGAAGAAACTGCAAGCCAATTATGGTGAAGTTATGCTTGCTGTCGATACATTGTCAGAGGAGCAGATGAATGAATTGTATTCTGCAGAGATGAAAGCAATGGAGGAGGCTGCCATAAACTACTCTGTTGCAATGATGGGAAAGGCTGATTTGATGGAGAATCTTACCCCTGAGCAGGAGGAAAGATTTATGGAGATTATTGAGGCAGAGCTTTAATGAAATCCTGACGATATTCTACAGACAGCCAACTTGCGTTGGCTGTCTTTTTTCTGTTTAAAAGTTTGAATACGTTGGAATATTCATTAAGTTTGTGCATTATAAGTAATTGTTGAAAAGATAAAAAACAGTTGTTATGAAAAAAGTATTTGTGGCCTTGATGGCTGTTTTTGTATTGGCAAGTTGTGGTGGCAAGAACGAGACAGAAAAGAACTTTTGTGGAGCGCTTGAGGCTGCTAAAGGAGTTACAGGGGCTTATGCGGAAAATCTTGAGAAAGTCATTGAAACCGAAGATGCGGAAGCTTACGTAAAGCTCTATGAAAAATTTATAGATGACCGGATCGGATACTTTAAAAAATTTAGCGCGGTGTTGTATAATACGGATTTATATGCTTTGGCTCCCGAAGAAAAAGAAAAAGCCGAGGCATTGGCTGCTGAAATTGAGAATTTGGAAATCACCGTTGCAAAGTTGGAACTGGATGCTGTCCTGAGTTTTGATTTTACGGATGAACAGGAGAGCAGATTGGACGAGGCAGACAGTAAGTTGGAGGCGGTGTATTCAAAGTTATATGTGGAAGAGTCTGTGATAGAACCGGACAGCGTAGATGCGGAGACGCTATAGAACGAACCGGTGAAATCTAAACGCATTGAATATTAGGTTATAACACAAAAAGAGGTCAGTTTCATTGAAACTGACCTCTTTTGTGTTGTCCTACCCGGATTCGAACCAGGACAAACAGAACCAAAACCTGTTGTGCTACCATTACACCATAGGACAATCCTCATTGTGCTCTCTTTTGAAGAGCTGTGCTTATTGTTTAAGCGGTGCAAAGATAGATATTTAAAGTGTAAATGCCAAATAATTTCGGTTGTTTCTGCTGCAACCGCATTTACACTGCTCTAAATGGTGAATCTGTTGACTGCAGCGATAATCTGTTCCACATCATTGTCGCTCATGGCCTGGTGGCATGGAAGACTCAGTTCCTGCGCATGTATGCGTTCTGTTATTGGCAACTGCAGGTGCGAATATTCGCGTAGAGCCTGCTGTTTATGTGGTGGGATGGGGTAGTGTATGAGCGTTTCAATGCCGGCTGCCGAAAGATGCCGTTGCAGCTGCTCCCTGTATGGTGTAGCAATTGCAAAAATGTGATATACGTGGTTCCCGGCGTTGTCGGCTACCGGCAGTGTTACCAATGGATTGGTTATGCCACCGATGTATTTGCAGGCAATCTCCCTGCGCTTGGCGTTGTCGGCATCAAGGTATTGCAGTTTGACATGGAGTGCTGCAGCCTGAATCTCGTCGAGACGGCTGTTCATGCCCTTGTAAAGGTTGATATATTTTGTGTGTGAACCGTAGTTGGCAATAGCTCTTGCTGTGTCGGCAAGCTGTGTGTCGTTTGTGGTTATGGCTCCTCCGTCGCCCAAGGCACCAAGGTTCTTGCCGGGGTAGAAACTGAATGCAGCGGAATCGCCAAGATTGCCGGCGCGTTTGTCTCCACACATGGCTCCGTGCGCTTGCGCACTATCTTCTATGACTTTCAGCGAGTATTTGCGGGCTATAGCATTTATTGCTTCCATGTCGGCTACAAGGCCATAGAGGTGCACCGGCATTATGGCACGTGTGCGCTCAGTGATGAGGCTCTCAATGCGGGTGGTGTCGATGTTGCAACTGCTGGCGCAGGGCTCGCAAAGAACGGGCTTTAACTCTGCCTGTATGATGGCGAGAATAGTTGCGATGTATGTGTTTGCGGGTACAATGATCTCGTCTCCGGGCTGCATTGTGCCCATTTCGCAATATGCCCTCAGGATTATTGTAAGTGCGTCGAGACCGTTGCCTGTACCTATACAGTGCTCACAGCCGCAATAGGCTGCAAAGTCCTGCTCAAAGCGCTCGCACTCTTTGCCTCGTATATACCAACCCGATTGCGCTGCCTTTACTATGGCGTCGGTGAGTGCAGGCTCGTATCTCCTGTTTATCTCCTTGAGGTCGCAATATTTAATCATTTTCACTCGTTTTAAGGTCGATGATATATGTGTCGTATACTACAGCACGTCCGCCCATACGTTCCTTGTAGGCTATTAGGCCGGTGTTAAGGTAGCGGCCGCCGTCCTCAACGGATATTCCGAAGTCAAAATATTCCTTGTCGTCAAAGCGGCTGTTTATGAGTTCCTCGTATAGATAGTCGAGCGCGCTCAAACGGCGTCCCTCTTCTGTGGTTGCCGAGTATTGCATGTGCACTACATTTTCGGTAATGAAAAGCACGACACCTCCAAGTGTGTTGTTCTCTTTATCGGTAACACAAAAGAGTTTTATATTTTCGGGGAATCGTTCTTTGAGAAGTGTAATCTCCTCAATGCTGTGCACCGGTACTGTATCGTATTTCTTCTGTAATCTGTCTTGCAGTATATTCCAAAATGTTCCAAGGTCGCCGTCTTCAACGATGCACAGGCTGTTCTTTGTCTTTGCTGTCAGTTTGCGGCGTCCGCCGATGGGTAATGGTCTTCTCAATGGAATGGCCGATGATACCTTTCGCTCAACGAGTGTGGCTCCACTGCGGAACAGGGCGTACAGGTCCTCCTCGCAAAGGTAGCTGTGGTATATGTGAGGTGTGGGCTTGTATATGATGTTTGTGGCAGTAGTGTTTCGGCGCAGGTATACGGTCATTGCGTCAAACAAATCAAGGACTGTAGCCGTTGTTGTGTTGCATGATATCAGCATGCCGCCGTATGTGAGTCCGTTATGGGAACAGAACATGTTGTCCTTGATGTGTGCCGGTAAAATGGCTGTCAGTTCCGTACCGTGGTAGAACAGGAGTGAGTGGTCGGTAAAACGATGTGCATGGTAGTCCATGTATCCGCGTTTGTGCAGGAATGTTCCGTTACGGCTACTGTCGACAAAATTGTCCCACTCGGCTTGTCGGTCGGCGGTGTATCTCTTTACTATGTATGTGCCGGACTCCATCATTTGCCAATGTGTTTCAAGAAATCTTCGTATGAATGGATGTATGTCGACTCGTCATACGAATGCGATGCCAGAACCAGCAGTACGGCATCAGGGGAGAAATTTCTGATCTCGTCCCATGTGTCGGGCGGGATGAGAAGTCCCTTTTCCTTGGAATCGAGTATGTGGGTATGGCGGCCATTTATATCCTCGAGGGTAATCTCTACACTGCCGCTGACAGCAACAACATATTCCCACGATACCTTGTTGGAGTGTTTGCCACGTTCTTCTCCCTGTGGAACGCTGTGTATCCAGTAGACGCGCTGTATGTTGAAGGGCACGTCAATTCCTTCCTCAACAATGGTGAGGCTTCCTCGGTTATCGGTAAAGGTCTTTAGTTTGTCCATGCCGCTTGCTTGTTTATGACAAAAATAAGGAATTTTGTTTATCGCAACCAATTATTTTGCATAAACATTCTTCCTTGTTGCAATAAACGGCGAAAAAGCACTAAAATTGTTTGAATATATGTGTTGTATTTGCCATTATCTGCTGCGCGAGTTCGTTGCATGGAATCCCTTTGGTTGCTGCAACTGCGGCGTATATGTCGGCAATGGACATACTGCTTTCGTCGCTTTCAATGAATAGTCTCTCTCCGGGGATGGTTTTGGCGCTGTCGGGGTTGAACCTTTCGCCAAGTGAAATGTAGAAACCGGCTCTGATGAGTTGTTGAGCCAGCTGTAGCTTGCCGCGGAAACCGTGTATGATCCAAGCTTGTTGTGGCTTCAACTTGTAGTGCAGGGCAATAATACGGTCAAAAGCCTTTACGCAGTGTATAATGAGTGGTTTGCAGAGCATCTCGGCCAATTGTGCGTGGGCAAGGAAAATCTCTTCCTGTACTTTGATGGGTACCGGCGATTTGAGCATATCGACCCCACATTCGCCAATGGCAACGACATTGTCGGCCTTTGCCGAATCGGCAATGGCGGAAAACAGACTCTCCCAACCGTCAGTGATGTACCATGGGTGTATTCCGATGGAGATTCTTTTCTCGGCGTTGTATGCCGTTCCATTATTGTAAACAGCATGTTCGGCCTTGCTGTTGTGGGTGTGGATGTCTATGAATGTCATGTCGGCTTACTTTATGGCACGGGGTCATATCCAGAGCCCCCCCATGGATGGCAACGCAGTATGCGTCTTATGGCAAGATAGAGGCCTTTGAAAGGACCATGCTTGCGAAGTGCCTCAATGGCATATTGCGAACAGGTGGGTGTGAAACGGCACGATGGTGGTGTCATTGGAGATATTACCTTCTGGTAGAACCTTATGGGCAATACGAGCAATGTTATAAGGTTTTTTCGCATGTGATACCGTCTTTTGTGAGTATGCTCTCCAACAGTCTGGCCATTTTCTTTCTTATGAACGCAGTGCTGTTGTGCTTGTTGTCTATGTATATGATGGCAACAGCCATTTTCTTGCCATTGTTCTCAAGGCTTTCCACAAAGGTGTGCTTGCTAGTGCGGTAGGCCTCGCGTATGCGTCTCTTTACAAGGTTGCGGTCAACGGCGTGACGGAATCTCTTTTTTGAAACATTGATAAGGATGGCGGCTGTGGGCTCCTGCTCCTCCTGTGGCTGCTCAATGAAGATTGCCCGCAGGGGGTATGATGTGACCGAAGCGCCATTGGCATATACCTGCTCAATGACTCTTTTGCTCTTCAGGTGCTCCTTCAATGGGAATGTGTTGCGTTTCATCCCTACGTCTGTTTTTTAATGAATCAGCCCCGTCTTATGGACGAGGCTGAAGGAATTGTATCTTTTTATTTGTTGTTCGCTGTCAGGTATGCGTCCAGGGCTGCAGGCATGTTGGTCGCCGCCGCCGAAGGCGCTTCAAGGTCGAGTCTCAGACCATGCTGCTTGATGTACTCTGCAGTTACGTTGCCGAAGCATGCCACCAACTGCTCACCCTGTTCGTAGTCGGGGACGTTCTTCTTCAATGAGTCGATGCCGTGTGGGCTGAAGAAGATGAGCATGTCGAAAGACTTAATGTAATCCGGTGCAATCTCTGTGCTCACGGTGCGGTACATCTCGGCCTGTGAGTGCTGTATGCCATGTTTGTTGAACAGCAGGTTCAGGTCGTCGTTGTGAACATTTGACGCCGGTACAAAATATTTCTCGGTCTTGTGCTTTGCAAATAACGGGTCAAGATCCTGAATGTGGCCATTGCCGAAGAAGACCTTCCTCTTGCGGTACTGTACGTACTTCTGGATATATAATGAGATGGTCTCTGAGAGACAGAAATATTTCATGTCATCGGGTATGGTCACTCTGAGCTCCTTGCACAATGTGAAGAAGTGGTCAATGGCATGGCGCGAGAGGAATACGATGGCTGTGTGGTCAAGTATGGAGACCTTCTGCTGTCTGAATTCCTTTGCTGTAACTCCTTCTACTTTGATGAAAGAACAAAAGTCAATCTGCACGTTGTGCTTTTCAGCAATGCTGAAATATGGAGATTTTTCTGTCGCAGGTCTGGGCTGTGATACCAGTATCTTACTTACCTTCAAAACTCTAAATTTTTATAGTTATAAAATCGCTCAGTTGTAGTATTGTTTTCCACACCATGGCCATGGGTAGAAAAACAAGTGCGCAAAGGTACAAAAAAATATCCACATATATGCATTTTTTTGCAAAAATGATTTTTGAAGCCCCTCTTATTATGGTGAACAGATAAGCGATGAGTGTCAGAATTGAATAAATTTCAACAGATTTTAAAGGTAAACCGGGTAAGAAAAGAATGGCTAACGCAGCCGGCGCAAGCGTGAACCCCCACAGTTTTGTGGTAAAGATGTAGAAACTGTCCCACTCCTCGCTTGCGCTTTTTGAAAAGAGTATGTTGTTGACAACGCTGTATAATCCCCTCTTGATTAAAAGGTATATTATGAAGATTGCAGCAAGTGTTCCAAGTACCGGTAAGGAGTTTTCTTGAGTGATGTTGAAATGTCTTTCATCTATAATCCCGGCAGTGACAATGGTAGCAAAGAAGATGGTCTGGAAATCCATCAACAGGTTGCATATTTTTGTTATATGCGTACGGTCGTTGTATGGTGTTGATTTGTTTTCGTAGTAGAAGATACACTTTGCGCGCTCAAAAATGTTTGCGCCGTTCATGAGCAGGACATATGATATGCCTACAAGATTTAGAATGAGCAACAGCAGGATGGCGTTGTCATTCGTCATGCAATATGGTGCTGGTTCATTCATCATAGTGCTGCATATTTTCTCACCTCGGCATCCCAACGTGGTGTGTTGCGTATTGCTTCAAGAGCTTCGGCGGCTGTTGTGGCAACGCTCCATATCTTGCTGTGTATTTCACCCATGAAATGCTCTTCAACGGCCTTTTCAAGCTGTGCAATGAAATGGTCGTAGTAGCCGTTGATGTTCAGTATTACAATCGGGTTCAGGTATAGTCCCAACTGTTTCCAAGTAATAATCTCACTAAGTTCCTCAATGGTTCCGCAGCCGCCGGGCAACGCAATTACCGCGTCGCTCAGGTTAGCCATCATCTGCTTGCGCTCGTGCATTGAGCCTGTCACGTGCAGTTCGGTAAGTCCTGTGTGATGCCAGTTCTGGTCTACCATAAACTGTGGTATAACACCTATGGCTTTGCCACCGTTGTCAAGCGCTCCGTCCTCAACCTTGCGCATGAGTCCTATGCTGCCGGCGCCGGTCACCACGGTTATTCCTTCCTTGGCAAGCAATGCTCCGAGCTCATATGCTGTGTCGCCATATATTTCGGCCGCCTTATTGCTAGATGCGCAGTATACGCAGATATTGTTTATTTCCATTTCGCATTATTTGAATCATTGAGTTTCCAACTTCTTCTTATTTTTAATGGCAATCTCGTTATCGGGTTCCATTGCCAGAACTGCTTCCATTTGTTCGATGGCTTTGGAAAATTCGCCTTTATTGATGTAAATATCTGTCAGTATGTTTCTGCTGTTGATGATATTGCCTTTTGCACTCGGGTACTTTTCCAACGCCGATGTAAATAATGGTAAAGCTTTCAGGTATAATTCTTCGGCTTTGTCATCTTCAATAAAGTATATATATAATAAATATGCTTCCATATCATAACATAATGCCATTGTAAAGAGTATTCTTTGAGGATATTTTTCATATAAAGGTTCAATTATGGACGTTGCTTCTTTTTGTATCTCATACGCTTTTTCATAATCTTTGGTTTGTAAGAACATCAATGCGTAAGTCATAAGCATTTCTGTCATATCCAGAGCGTAAGCTTCTGGATTCTCATTATATAGTTTTCTTGTTAATTCTATACTCTCTTTATAGTAGCTTTTTGACTTTTCTAATTCATTGTTTTCCTGATAAAAGAATGCAAGATCGTTAAGGCATTGAGTGTAGTCTTTTAAATAAACGTCTGGATCTTCTTTAAACAGAATTGTAGCCTTTTCATAGGCTTTAAAAAGATATTGCAGTTGTGCTTCTTTGTTGTCCATATTTCCTTGGCTGAGACCAATAGCTCTAAGTACCTTGCGGTAGCTCTCCATAAAAATTTTAGGGTAAACATCTGTTAGGTCATTATAAAGTATCTCAGATTGACTTAATATTTGAGCAGCTACCTCATATTTATCAATTTTGATATGATATACTCCATAATTATATAGCATATCTGCCATTGTTTCCTTGTATACAGTCGGGTTTGATTCGTATAACTTTTTGCTTATGTTTATTGCTTGCGAACTGTATAAACTATCTTTGTCATATTGATGCAACATACTATATAGACTTCCAAGGTTCTTGGTTGTGCTTAAGTATGTGGGTAAATATGCTTCGGGATATTTCTTGCATAAAGTGTCCGCAAGAAGATTACTGTATAAAAAATGCTTTTCAGCTTCATTTAATTCGTTATTCATTGCGTATGAAATAGCCAAATTCATATTGGCGTTGCATAATTCAAAACGATATACATCGGGATACTGGGTATAAAGTTTATTTATTATTTCATAGAAATCTTTTGCATATTGTTTCATCTCTTTGAAACGTCGCATTTCTCTACATATGTTTGCCTGCTGGTTTCTAAAGTTGGCGATACTGGGTAAATAAGCATCATTTGATTCTATTATTAATGTGTCGTATTGTTCAAGAGCTAATTTCGCGTATTTTTTAGAATCCTCAAACTTATGCATTTTAGTGTACAATTCGCTTAATTTACTATAAATGTCGGCAATTTGAGGCCTGAATGCGGATGGGTTATTGTTGAATAATTCCAAATATAATTCACAAGATTTCTTATAAGCATTTTCGGCATCATCAAATCTCATAAATAACCTATGGTTTCTTCCGATAGCCTTTTTGATTCTTGCCATTTCTGGCCGATATTTTTCTGGAAAATCATGGTATAATGTTGCGATGCTTTTTTCGGCGATGCTGGCAAAAATATCAGAATCGCCAAATTTGCGCATGTCTATATACATTTCACACAGGTCTGCTTGTATTTCTGCAATATCCTTGAGTATATCGTATTGGTTTTCATATAGGATATAGTAGTGTTCTAAAGCTGAAAGATAAAACTTGTTTGCTTCATTATAATTATTCATTTTATAATGAAGTCGTGCAATACTTTCTTTTGTTCTTGCAATATATATCCGATAGTTAATACTGTCTTGTTCCCATAAAATAATAGCAGTGTTCAGTGAAGCCATAAGTGCATCTTCGGCTTCATTGAAGTGGTTTTGTTTATGTTGGATAATACCTATTTTTTCAAATAGATGACACTTTTCAGTATTTTTATCAGTCAATTGTAAACATATTTTGTAGTATTTGATAGCATCATCAAATATATTTTGTGAATTTGCAAATTCCGCGTACTCAAATACTGCATCAAAATATGTGGTATCTGTTATGGCTACTTCCTTGAAACTCTTTCTTATTTTTTCGTAATTCTCTTTGCCGCCAGCTAGTCGAAGCATTTCATTTTTGCGTTTTATTGATGCAAAGAGGCTGTCTCTTGAAATGGTCGCTTGTTTTTGAACAATAGCCAATGTGTCTATTACGTTTTTCGCTTTTTGCTTGACAAGCACCTGCTCTTTATATTTTTCTTCCAGGTTCTGCTGTTCGTATAACTCTATGGCTTTTTCTATTTCTCCACATTGTACAAATTCGATTATTTCTGCTTCTGCTGCAGACAGCTCGCTAAGGTCAATGCGTGCAAAACGATCAATGTAATTATCCAGATTCTCTAGTTGACGATCGTAATTTTCATTGAGTTTTTTTAACGCTTTCTCGTATTCCACTTCTTTTAATTGACCATTTTTTAACATGTCTGCGAGAAGTGATTCTTCCTTTCTGAACTGTCTTTCATAACTTTCAGATGATATGCGGCTGTAATTATCACGTATGCGCTTAAATCTTTCGCTTTTGCACATTACAATGCTGAATGGGGTATTCTCTCGTGAGATATACCATTGCTCCAGAGCTTCTTTATTGAAAATCTCGTAACCTAGTTTTTCTATTCGTCTGACATTAACTTTGTCGCCGGGTTTTAATGTTCGGAATTCTAACAGAAAGTTTCCATTCTCATCTGAAGCCGTGGAGGCTGCATTTGAAATGGATATTTCTACATATTCAAGTGGAGTCTTTTCCAAACGTTCGTTATATTCTTTTACGACACCACTTTGAATGGATTGTGCCGTAGTATTAACTATAGATGTTGCCATCAATAGAAATGTGATAATATTGTGTTTCATATTTTTTACGTTTGGTGGTTTTGAAAAATTCAAATTAGTATTCTTTCTTTTTAATTTATCGCTCTTCTTAAAATGTAAATAATGTTAATCCCTGGGCACTCATCTTCAACTTTATAATCATTATATCCATCTTTGGTTATTTGCACATTCTTAGTTTCAGACTGTTTAAGAACCGGAAATGTGATAGAGAATTTTCCGGAATCATCTGTTTCGCATTCTTCTCCATCGATACAAATTGTAGCTTTAGAAATAGGGGTACCATTATTTTCAATTACTTTTCCTGCAAAAATAGCAAACGAATTGTCTCTTTGAAGTTTTTTTTCAAAAAAAGAGTTGATTCCCCAGTCTATTTGTACATTTTCATTGACTGGAATATACCATTTTGGAGAGAATCTTATATGTAATTTATCACCTCTATAGTAACCTGGAAGATTTTTGATTGTAAATATAGTATCTAATTCTTTTATGGTGTATTCTGTATTGTTAACTGTGAGTTTTGTACTTTCCGGTAATGGTAAATGGTGAAACTCGTCGTTGAATTTTACTGTTAAAGAGGTTGGTACAGCAAAGTAATATAATAATGACAAGGCTGTTGGTATCGTAAATATTTTGGTCAGTATTCTACGTTTCCTTTCTCGCTCATGTCTTTTCCATAATTCGTCAAAACTGATGCCAAGCATTCTTGATACAACTTTTATAAAAGCCTTGTCGCGTCCAACTTCTATAATATTGATGCCTAATAATTCCAGTTTTGGATATGCTTTGATGTGTTGACGTAGTGATTTTGGATAAAATTTGTTAATGTTGTCATTATCAGGAATATCCTCTATTATGAATGGTATGATAAATTCTAAACGCCCCCATTCAATAAAGGCTTGCACTTCATTGCTAACCCATTCTGATTCTGCAGAATTCTTAGAACAGATTACGACCAGATACTTGGACTTGTTGAGGTTTTTGCGAAGCTCATCATTTAAAATTCCTGTATTCAAGTCTTCTTGGTCTCGAAAAATTGGACGTAAATATTTTGAATCTTCGAACTCATTATGTATCTCTGTCGGAAGTTTGTATGATTCCAACTTCTTGTGCAACCATTTTGCGATTTTTAAATCACGATGGCTGTAACTTATGAATGCATAATTCTTTTTTGTTGGCATTTTGAGATTTGAATTATTATTGGGCATATTTTTATGTTTTGCAAATTGTATGAATCAAATGCCCCTTTTGTTGAATATTTCATAACCTGTTTCTCAATGCGTTGTACATTTATATTACCTCTATTTTCTTATGTTCAGAATTACACATTAGAATAATGGGTTATTGGTCTTTAAAATTTGCAAGAATATGATGATATTGTTTTCAGATTTTCTTGTTTTTGTTGTTGTATATTTGTTACGTCTCCCGACTTTGACAATTCAGACTGTTGTCAAAATTGTCGAACTTGTGTCAAGTTCCCCAGCTTTCCCTGTCGAGGTTACGGTAGCCAATTGCTTCGGCTATGTGCTGGAACTGTATGTTCTCGCTGCCGTCAAGGTCGGCAATGGTGCGTGCGACCTTGAGTATGCGGTCGTATGCGCGTGCCGACAGGTTGAAACGTGCCATTGCGGTCTTTAACATTGCAAGGCTTGTCTCGTCGAGTGTGGCATATTTTGCAATCAGTTTTGGTGTCATCTGTGCATTGCAGTATATGCCCTTCTCCTCCTTGTAGCGATGTTCCTGTATCTTGCGGGCTGCAATGACGCGCTCGCGTATCGCGGCGCTTGGCTCGCCCGGTGCGGTGTTTGAAATCTCTTCGAATGGCACCGGTGTAATCTCTATCTGCAGGTCTATGCGGTCGAGTAGGGGACCGCTTATTTTGTTGAGATATCTCTGAACCTGGCCGGGGCTGCATGTGCAGGGCTTGGTAGGGTGGTTGTAATATCCGCAAGGGCAGGGGTTCATTGATGCAATGAACATTACACCGGCCGGGTATTCCACCTTGTAGTTGGCGCGTGCTACGCAAATCTTGCGGTCCTCAAGCGGCTGGCGCATCACCTCGAGCACGTCGCGGCTGAACTCCGGCAACTCGTCAAGGAACAGCACTCCGTTGTGGGCGAGTGATATTTCACCCGGTTTGGGGTTTGCCCCGCCACCGCATAGGGCTACCGATGAGATTGTATGGTGCGGGCTGCGGAAGGGGCGCTGTGTGATTAGCGATATGCCGTCGGGCATCATTCCGCTTACCGAGTGTATCTTTGTTGTCTCGAGGCTCTCTTCGAGTGTCAGCGGGGGTAATATTGATGGCAAACGTTTGGCCATCATTGACTTTCCGCTGCCTGGAGGGCCTACCATGATAAGATTGTGGCCGCCTGCTGCCGCAACCTCAAAAGCGCGTTTCACGCTTTCCTGGCCGCGTACCTCGCTGAAATCAAATGGAAAGGAACTCTGCTTTGAATAGAAATCGTTTTCTATATCTACCTTGTAAGGGGTAATCTCTTCCTTGTCGTCGAGGAATTGGAGTACCTGGGCGAGGTCGTTGGCGCCATAGACGGTGATGTCGTTTACAACTGCTGCTTCAGCAGCATTGCCGGCCGGCAGTATTATGCCTTCGTAGCCAAGTTCCTTGGCCTTTATGGTGATTGGCAATGCTCCTTTGATGGGTAACAGTTTGCCGTCGAGTCCTAGTTCTCCCATTATCAGGTAACGGTCGAGCTTGGCAGTTGATACAGCCTCGTCGGCAGCAAGTATGCCGATGGCAATAGGAAGGTCATAGGCCGAACCCTCCTTCTTTATGTCGGCGGGTGCCATGTTGACGATTATCTGCTTGCTTGGAAAGCGAAGCCCATTGTGGTGAAAGGCCGAGTTGATTCGCTGCTGGCTCTCCTTTACGGCATTGTCGGGGAGTCCTACGAGGTAGAACTTTATACCTCGCAATGCATTTACCTCAATGGTGACGAGTGTTGCATTTATGCCTTGTATGGCTGCTGCAAGAACCTTGACGAGCATATTATAGCTTTTATCTGTTATTCTTCTTCTTTTGGCTCAGCTCCTTTTTCTGATTCTTTGTGTCGTGTTTGCAAGTCAAAGAATCTATTGTGGCTGCAGTTACGCTGTCGAGTGGTACATCGTAGTCGGCTATTCGTTTGTAGGGCGTTACAAGTACCGAGTAGGGGAGCGATGTTATGTTGAATATCTCCAGTATCTCACTGTTCATACCTTTTGCTTCTATGACGTTATCGCCAATGATGCTGTCCATGGTTATGGCATTTAGCCATGCGGTGCTGTCGTGGTCAATGGAAATGTTGAGTATTGCGAAGTTCTCGCTTTTTACCCTCTCTTTGATGTTGCGTAGCTCTTGCAGTTGTTCCCTGCTGCCGGTGTACCATGTCGCCCAGAAGTTTACAAGCAGGTATTTGTCGGAGTAACGGCCTATGTTTGTCTTTATGCTGTCGGCTGTGGTGTAGTTGAAGGTTGGGAACATGCGATGTTTGACATTGCCGTTCTTCTTGTCGAGCAGTTTGTTTTTGGTTGCAAGATATCTGTTGTCCTGCAAAGGGCCGGTAAGCTTGGATATTGCCTTGCGTATGTATTCATTCTCGGGGTTTGGAACCTCTATGAGGTAGCGGCGGAACAGTTCTACATTCACTTCGCTCAAAGGGTGCTGTTTCGAGAATTCCTCAATGATTTTTTTCTGCTTGGACACATCTGCCGATGCGTCCAGTATGCGCGAAATGCTGTCATGCAGTGCTTGTGTCTTGCCGCCCGCTACGCACCAACCGCTCTTTAGAGTGCTGTCGGGCTGCAATGTGGCTGTCTGTCCGGGCTCAGCGAACAGGGGTATGGTCTTGCTGTCGGGGAGCGCCAATGTCAGGGAAACAGCACTTTCCAGGGCAATTGACAAGGTAAAATGTCCGTTGCAGGCTGTTGATACCAGTTCCTTGTAGTTGTCGTCGTTGCTCCAGAGATACACCGTGCCTTGCCCTGTGCCGTTTCCTTGTATGGTGTACTTGGGCGCCTCATTCCCTTTGCAAGAGAAGAGGAGAAGTAGCAGCAGGGTGTATATCGACAGCCTTTTCATACACTTTGGTGCAATGGTTTATTGCTTGTTCGCACGCTTGCGCTCGAGCTCGTCGAGGATAATCTTGCGCATACGCATTGACTTTGGTGTCACCTCGAGGTACTCGTCTTCCTTGATGTACTCCAGTGCTTCCTCGAGTGAGAATATGATTGGTGGTACGATGCGTGCCTTGTCGTCGCTTCCGCTGGCGCGCATGTTGGTGAGTTTCTTGCTCTTTGTAACGTTGATGACAAGGTCGTTCTCGTGGATATGTTCGCCGACAACCTGTCCTGCATATACATCCTCCTGTGGGTTGATGAAGAACTTTCCACGTTCCTGCAACTTGTCGATGGCATATGCAAATGCTGTGCCGCTTTCCATAACAACCAATGAACCGTTGGTGCGTCGCTCAATCTCGCCTTTGAATGGCTGGTACTCCTTGAAACGGTGTGCCATGATAGCCTCTCCGGCCGATGCTGTGAGCACGTTGGTGCGCAAGCCGATGATACCGCGTGAGGGAATGTTGAACTCGATGTTCACACGTTCGCCTTGTGCCTCCATTGAGAGCATTTCACCCTTGCGACGTGTGACCATATCTATAATCTTGCTCGAATAGTCGGTAGGGACGTTGATTGTCAGTTCCTCGATAGGCTCTTGTTTCACGCCGTCAATCTCCTTATAGATTACCTGTGGCTGGCCAACCTGTAGCTCATAACCCTCGCGGCGCATTGTCTCAATGAGCACCGAAAGGTGGAGCACGCCACGGCCGAACACTGTCCATGCATCCTCCTCGGGGTCTTTCTTCACTCGCAGTGCAAGGTTCTTGTCGAGCTCCTTGTCAAGGCGGTCCTGAATGTGACGCGATGTCACGAACTTGCCCTCCTTGCCAAAGAATGGCGAGTCGTTGATTGTGAATAGCATGCTCATCGTAGGTTCGTCGATGGCGATTGGTGGCAAAGCCTCGGGATTCTCAAAGTCGCAGATGGTGTCGCCAATTTCAAATTTCTCCAATCCCACAATTGCACAGATGTCGCCCGATGAAACACTCTCGGTTTTGCGGCGGCCAAGGCCCTCGAATGTGTGCAACTCCTTTATCTTCATTTTGCTCTGCTCGCCGTTGCGGTTCACGAGTGTGACGTTCGAACCTTCGGTGAGTGTGCCACGGTGTACGCGTCCGACAGCGATACGGCCGGTGTAGGGCGAGTAGTCGAGCGAAGTGATGAGCATCTGTGGTGTTCCTTCGAGTTTCTCAGGCGCAGGAATGTGCTCAAGGATTGCATCGAGCAGGGCAGTGAGATCGGTTGTCTCGTTGCGCCAGTCGGTACTCATCCAGTTGTTCTTTGCACTACCGTAGAGCACCGGGAAATCGAGCTGCTCTTCTGTCGCGTCGAGCGAGAACATAAGGTCAAACACCATCTCATATACCTCCTCGGGGCGGCAGTTGGGCTTGTCCACCTTGTTTACGACAACAATAGGCTTCAAACCAATCTGCAATGCCTTCTGCAGCACGAAACGTGTCTGGGGCATCGGTCCCTCAAAGGCGTCTACAAGCAGAATGCATCCGTCGGCCATGTTGAGCACACGCTCAACCTCGCCGCCAAAGTCACTGTGTCCCGGAGTGTCAATGATGTTGATTTTTGTATCCTTGTACTGGATGGATACGTTCTTTGAAAGGATGGTTATACCTCTCTCGCGCTCCAACTCATTGTTGTCGAGTGTGAGCTTGTCGTTGTCCTGCTCCTTGAGCAGGTTTCCTGCCAACATCATTTTGTCGACAAGTGTTGTCTTTCCGTGGTCTACGTGCGCAATGATAGCGATGTTACGAATATTCTGCATATATATCTTTATTTCCTTTGTTTAAAATGGGGTGCGTCTATCCTCTGTTGTCGAGCAGTCGCATGCGACTGCAAAGTTACAAAAAAATAGCGAGAAAATGGATGTTTGTGTACTCTTTGTACGCGAATGTTTGAAAATGAAACCGGTTTTGCGTGATGCAGAGGGCTGTTTTGAAAAAAATGGTGAAAAGTGATTGTTGTTAAGGAAAATAGTTGTACCTTTGCATCCGCGTTGGCAACATAGTGCGCCTTGGGCGCATTCATTTGTCGGCCAAAAGATATTTTTTTAACCCTTTAAAACTTCAAATTATGTATTTGGATTCAGAGAAAAAGAAAGAGATCTTTGGCACATACGGAACGTCTAACACTGATACTGGTTCAGCTGAGAGCCAGATTGCATTGTTCTCATACCGTATTGCACATTTGACGGAGCACCTCAAGGCTAACCGTAAGGATTATAGCACACAGAGAGCTTTGACAATGTTGGTAGGTAAGCGTCGTTCACTCCTCAACTACTTGAAGGAGCGTGACATCAACCGCTACCGTGCTATCGTAGCTAAGCTCGGCTTGCGTAGATAATCTGCGTCAAGAAAGATTAAATCGCGGGATTTCCATTCGGAAGTCCCGCGATTTTTTTATGGGTTTATGTGAACTTGGCAATCCAGCTGTTATCCAGGGCTCACCTGCAAACTCTAGGGGCAAAAACTCGCTTTCGCTCGCCGTTATATTCTACAGCAGACCTCAACCTTAATTGTTCACATCTATTTTTCTCAAGTCTTTCTATACGTGCTTTTTGTCGCGCAAAAAGCACCAAAAACGCCCGGCACTGGCAAAATCAGTCATAACAGCCTTTTGCTCACGAGTCGCCGGGCGACATCCCTCGGTCGGCTGTTATTTGCCACAAACAGCTCTTCGTTCAAGCATCGGGGATAAAATAACTCGCTTTTCA
This sequence comes from Bacteroidaceae bacterium, assembly GCA_045634305.1. GTDB lineage: Bacteria > Bacteroidota > Bacteroidia > Bacteroidales > Bacteroidaceae > HGM04593. Next base: position 27,661 of record JAZQZZ010000049.1, read on the forward strand.
CGCAATAACAGCATCACGTATATACACCGCTCAAACAAATTTTCTCCTGTTTCCGATGCTTGCCCGGCTGTTTGCTGTGATTTTGATGGTGCCGGTTTTTCTTTGATATTACCATTATATGCGGTAAAGTCCGCGATACAAGCGAGCGTGGGTAAACTTGGGCTTACCAGCGAGAGAAAATGAGAACTTTTGATACTTCCCCCTAACTTTTGCAGGTGAGCCTTATCCAGCTACTGTCATCCTGAACGGATGTGAAGGATCTATCGTCCCGCAGTCTGTGCTCTTTACTTTGCAGTCTTTCTCCTTACAAGAATGGAGACCACAATCATCACTCCAATGCACATGGGGTAGTAGAGGCTTGGGATAATCTCCAGTGGTGATACTTTTGCCAGTCCCGATGCAATGAGCAGCTGTGCACCATAGGGGATTACACCCTGTACAAAGCACGACGTGGTGTCCATGAGGCTTGCTGTGCGGCGTGGCTGTATGCCGAATTTCTTAGATATGTCGCGCGAGATGTCGCCTACTGTCAAAATTGCAATGGTGTTGTTTGCAGTGCATATGTTGGCAAGCGCAGTCAAGGCGGTAATTGCAAACTCTGCTGCTCGTTTTGTGCGCATGCGCAGTGTTACAATGCGTATAAGGTAGTCTATGCCGTCGTTTATGCGTACAATCTCCAGCAGTCCGCCGGCGAGCATGGTCACAAGGATAAGTTCTGTCATTCCCATTATTCCGTCACCCATTTCGGTAAAAATGCTTATTCCGCCTACTGTGCCGAATGCCAGTCCCATGGCTCCTGCAATGACAATACCTATAATAAGCACTAACAGCACATTCATACCGACGAGTGCGCACACAATGACGGTGAGGTAGGGGATACACTTCAGTGCATCGTTCACGGTGATGGCTGTTGTCTCAATCTCTTCAATTCCGTTGCCGCTGAATGCGTAAAGCAACAGTGTGACAACGGCGGCCGGCATCACAAGCCTTATGTTGGTGCGGAACTTGCTGCGCATTGAGCAGCCCTGTGTCTGTGTGGCTGCAATAGTGGTGTCCGAAATGAACGAGAGGTTGTCGCCAAAGAATGCGCCGCCTACAACAATGGCTACAAGCCACGATGTGTCGCAGTTCAGCTTTGTGGCAAGGGCTGTGACAACGGGGGTTAGTGCTACTATTGTACCTACCGATGTTCCAATGGAAAGCGATATGAAACAGGCTGCAATGAATATTCCTGCCGGCAGGTAGTTGCTTGGGATAAGGTTCAATGTCAACTGCACCGTGGCATCAACTGCACCCATAGCCTTTGCAAGTGCGGCAAAGGCGCCCGCAAGCACAAATATCCAAATCATATACATTATGCGCGTGTTGGCGGCGCCTTTCGAGAAATGCTCAATGCGCTCGTCGAGCGTGCTGCCGCGTGTAATAGCCACTGCATATATCGATGCCACAATGAATGCCGTTGCAATTGGTATGCGGTAGAAATCACCGGCGATTATTGAGCCGGCAAGGTATATTGTGAGCAGTACAATTATTGGTGAAAGGGCAAGCAACCCACGTCGTGTGTCTATCTTTTGCATGTTCAGCTAATTTCTTGCGAAGTTAGTGATTTGCACACAAAAAACAAAGGTCGTGGACATCAAAGTCCACGACCTTCTTATTATTTGCTTCCCTTTGATTAAGGGAGTCGGTTCTTATTACTTGTTGAGCAACTTCACGCTGCGTACAACCTTACCGTCCTTCTCAACAACGAGAACGTATGTACCCTTTGCTCCGAGAGCAACCTGTACATTCTGGCCGGCCTCAATTGCAGCATTCTTCTCAGCAACCTTCTGACCAGCTACTGTGTAAACAGCTACCTTGTAGTTGCCTGCCTCTGTGAAGTTTACAATAGCAGCACCGTCAACAACGTATGTAGCGACCTCAGCAACATCTACATTCTCAATACCTGTAGGATCGCCTACTGTGATTACCTGGAATGTACGGCTGTCGCTACCGTGAGAGTTAGAAAGTGTAAGAGTAATTGAATACTCGCCATCGTAAGCGTACTTGATAGTTGCGCTACCCTCAGTGTCGTTACCTGTTACATTCTCGGCAACAGCCTTTCTTGTGCTCCAAGTAGGAACTGTTACAACGGGGAATGCAGTACCTGAAACGAATGGGCAACCAGAGCTGAGCTCAGGAGCAAGCCAGTGGAACTTACCCTGACCTTCGCCGCCTGTAGCCTCCCAGCTGTGAGTACCGGCTGCAACGTTAGGAATAATACCTACAGAAGAGAATACACCCTCCTCGTTTGCCTCAGAATCAAGATCCCAGTATGCAAGCATATTATCGGGGAGGTTGTTCTTGTCGATGTCACCCATAGAAAGCTTGATCTCCTCGGCTGTCATAGCGCCCTTCCATACCTGGAAGTTGTCGATGAGACCGTCGATACCGTTACGTCCGTGAGCGGGGCCACCTACAGAAAGAACCTGACCGCTTGTAATCTGGTATACACCATTCTGGAAGCCTGGATCTGTGTTGAAGTATGTATCACCGTTAGTTGAGCGGTTCCATTTTGTAAGCTGCTGCTCAACACCGTTTACATAATACTTGCACTTGAACTGGTTGCCAGCATTGTACTCGAATGTGAACGCAAAGTGAACCCATACGCCTACTGGAATCTTAGTGTTTTCGAACTTGTAACGCAACTCATTGTTGCTTGTAGCATCGCTACCACGGAATGTGAAGCTACCCATTGAGCCGTCATCCATTACATTGATCCAAACCCAACCCCAGTCTGTCTTTGGCCAAGCGTTTGTCTTGTCGGCAACAGCCAAAAGCTGTGTCTCACCGGCAGCAAGCTTGTTGAACTTGATCCAGAATGCAGTAGAGTAAGAAACGGCACCTGTAAGGCCGAGGTCGGCACACTTGACACCGAAACGCTCCTCCTTGAGGTCTACGCCCTGTGAACCTGCACCGTCAGCCTCACGACCTGTGTAAGCAAGGTTGATTACATCACCTGGGTTAACCTGAATGTCAGCCTCCTTGTCATTAGCTGTAAGTGTGAGGATCTGTGGAAGAGCACCTACACCCTTACCTGTTACAGGAATATAGCTACCGAAGTTGCGGACAACAGACACGCGCTCACCGTTCTCGTTGTATGCTGGACCTTCAACGATGAGGTTGTATGAGCCAATCTCGTTCAAACCATCAGCTACTACGCACTTCGCACCGGTTGTCTTGAACATTTCCTCACCTGCTACGTTTGTAATAGTCCATGTAGCCTCCTCGTGACGTGGGTCAACAAATGAGATTTCGAAGTCCTCACCTGGCTTGATGGTAGTCTTGTTGATCTGGATATCATCAGAGTACTGGTAGTTAGAAGCCTCCATATACTCGCTCCAAGCAATCTCAGAGTCGGTCTTTGTATCGAGAGAAACAGCTGCAACACCAATACGTACCTTATCAGCCTTGTCCAATGCCATAGGAATACGGTAGAGCATACCGGCCCATGATGTTGTTACACCCATGAGAACGGGCTCGCCACCCTCCTGCTGAGCATAGAGCTTGAACATAGATGTGTTAACGTCGATGTTGTAGCAAACCTCACCGGCAGCCTTGTTGTTAGGCATGTTGTAGATAATCTTTGCATCTACACCTGATGTAGAGAAGTTGAGAATCTTGGCAGTCTTGATTGTAGGAACTGCAGGAGCTGCAGATTTGCCACGAACGATTGAAAGCTCACCAAGGTAGAGGTTCATGTTCTTGGCATTCTCGAACTTGAGGGCTACAAGAGCAAGCTCGGCAGCCTTGATATCCTTACCTACTACGATAGTTCTCTCAACCCACTCATAATCATCGGCCAATACCGATGCATCGCAAAGATTGATGTCACCGAGTGATTCAGACTCTTTGCCTACTGCTGTAAGAACGAGAGACATATCTGTGCTACCTGCTGCGAGCTTGTAGCGGAATGTGATAACGTCACCGTCCTCAAGGTCGAACTGAGTCTTGAAGAGGTGGAGGTACTCCTCTGTTGTTGAACCGTAAACACGTACAGTAGAACCGCCTACGTAAGCATCGTTCCATGTAAACTCTGCATTGAGACCATTCTCGAGAACATCAGTAGCCTCACGACCGAGCAGTTTGTTTGTGAACCACCAGCGCCATGTGGGGAGGTAGTCCTGAACACCGATGTTGTACCACTCGCCATTGTGCTGACGCTCACCCATCCAGTTGAAGAACTTACCGTTACCCAAGTTGAAGTATGTAACGAAAGGCTCCTCGCCCAGGTTCCAAGAGAGAGTACTTCTTGCAGATATCATTGATGACATACCTGGGTGTGAAATGTTATCGGCATTGTACTTCAAGTTATTGGTGATAGGAGGACAGTTGGCCGGGTTGCGTGAACCACCGGTGAACCAGCGCTCAAGACGCAACTGATAGGTGTTCTGACGTGCGTCGGGAGCACCACCTTTCTCGTGACGGCTCTCCCAGAACATATTCTGGTTGTGAGCACCCCAAAGACCGATAGAGATAGGATAATCCTTGAGCAATGTCCAGTTAACACCGTTCTTGGGCTCGCCACCCTGCATATTTACACCGGCATAGAGGAACTCAATAGGATTGCGGCCTTCTGCCTGTGCGTTGCTTACTGAACGAGACAACAGGCTTGCATTGCTCCAGTTGTAGTTGAAGAAGAGTGAAGCACCCTCGGCAACCTGCTTGTTGTGAGAGCCATAACCCTGGTCGAACATAATTGAACCATAAGCACTTGTACCATCGTACCATGCATTCTCGAATACTGGGTTGTTGGCCTTTGCAATCTGGGTCAACTCCTTGTGGTAAGGCATAAGCTCTCTCATTGTTTGAGTACCGCCCGAGAACTCCGAGTTATAGCCAAGACCATCGATACCGTAGTATGCGAGGAACTGGGCTGTCTTTGCTGCACCGGCACTTACCAACTCTGACAACGCATTTCTCCAATCTGCGCCCAAACCACCATAAGGAATACCTGCTACACCTGATACGGCAACACCGTTCTTGTGAGCAACGTCAGAGAAAGCACCTGGAACACGGCCCTGGGGTGCTGTCCAGTTGCCATAGTGGTCGATATACTGCCACATGTTGAACACCTCTGAGTCGAATGTTCCGTTAGGAAGAGCATTCTCATTTGTCTTGTTAGGAGACTTTTCGGTATCGTCATCGATAGGTACCCAGAAAAGAATTCTCTTGTCATTCTCGGGTGTGATGTTCTGACGAACCTGAGTAGCAGCATTGCGGAAACGTGCTTTAGGCTTTACACGAGAGATGAAGAAATTCTCATCCTCTGTAAGCTCTTCACCAGGTGTCCAGTTCTTGATGATGCTACCAGTTTGTTGACCGAATTGACCCCACTCGATGTAGCCCTTTTGCAAGGACTGCGCATTTGCTGTAACTGCAACGAACAAGGATGCAACAGCAAATCCTGCGATGTAAGTTTTTTTCATAATCACAAAAAAAATTGGTTAGTAATAATTAATATCTCAAAAAAATAAATTCTTATAATCCTCTTTTGTTTGTTTTAGATAATTCATGTAGAGTGCATCTGTTGATACAATCTACATGAATTATTGATTCTTTTAGAAGTTTGGCGCATCAACATCCCACCACAGACGTGTAGCCTGCTCGTCCGGGCCGCCGAGGGCAGGGATACCGCTGGTCTCAACCATATTTACAGCGATTGGGTCTGTTGGAACCCATGGAATACGGCGGATCATGTCACCCTGGTTGATAGAACCGTCACCGTCGTCAGTGTTAAGCACGGGGAACATTTTGGGGTAACCTGTACGGCGCATCTCAGCCCAAGCCTCAGTAGACAGAGGGAAGAGTGCGATATACTTCTGAGTGATGATCTTCTCGAGTTTAGTCTCAAGGTCGTCAGCCTCGTTCCATTTTACACCGATTTTTGTTACGCTTGGCCAATCTTCACCAGAACCTACAGGGTCAACATTGACATAAGGCAAAGCCTCCTCAATATTCAAATAGTCCTCTACGAGGTCGGCATAAGTACCGCCGTACATGACAAATATAGGCTCCTCGAAGAATGCGTTGCGGATTGCACGCTCATAGAAGAACTGTGCATTGCCGCCCATGTTCCAACCACGGAGTGCACCTTCTGCACGCAACAGGTCAACCTCGGCCCACTTCAAGAAGTAAAGAGGAGACATAGAACCGTCGGCAAAGAGGTTGCCGTCAAGTGTTGAATATCCAGCCAATGGGTTGGTCGCAACAGTCTGACCGTCACCTACAAGCAGACCTGCGCGTACACCACAGATTTTTGTACCTGCCGGTGTGACTTCACCGGTCACGGTGTTGGTAAGATCTATACTGTTAGGCAAAATGAGATACTTTGTATATGGATGGTCGAGACTCATGAGAAGGCTCTCGAATGATGCCGACAAGCGCAAGTCGCCCCAATCCTGAACGGTCTTCAAAGGATGGATAAATCCTGTATATGAAGGGAATATACCCTGCTGGTCCTCGAACGACTCGACAACTCCACCGTTTACCGGATCTACAGCTGACTCTGCCCATAGCTTGGCTGTTGCGGGCTCAACCTTTACAATGTGGATAGCCATACGGAGTTTCAAAGAGTTTGCCAACTTTATGTAAGATGACAAGTCCTTGTAGTCGCCACCCAAGAATACACGGCTGGTCTGATGATATTCCATCAAAAGCTCGGCAATCTTCTCCTTATACCAATCGGGGCGGGTCTCATAGTGCTGGAGACAGGCAATGATTGTATCGATGTTCTCAACTATACCGTAATAGATAGTTTTAAGGTCGTTGTATTCAGAAGGATTCTCCGAGTTCTGCTTATCCTCGAGATAGGTGAAAGGACCTGCAAGGTCAGCTTTCTCCTGAGCACCCAAACAGTAGTACAGCAAGTTGATAGCCTTGATCTCAGGGATTGAGTCTACCATAGGATGGTGCAACAGGGGCATAAGGGCATTCTTTGCCAATCCGTATGCGCCAAGAGCGTCACCGTTGAAGTCGGGCGATACATTGTATGTAGATGTGATAGTACCATACATGAAGTCCTTGTGAGGAATTGTAAAGTACTGTGAATATGTATCAGTTCCCAATGAATACTGACGCTGGTATGCGTGAGGGCTTGGAAGACCATTGTTGTCGCCTTCCTTGGCACCACGTAAGCACCATTGACCCTGGAGGTTCTGTCCAAGGTAACCATACTTCTTCAAGGTGTCGATGGCATTGTTGACACCCAACTCGGTTGGCTGGTTCAAATAGGGTATTGAATCGACATTGCCGACATATTTGGTTGTCTCTGTCATTATTGAACCAAGACCAAGCTCATTGCCCGGATCATCAAAGTCTAGACAAGACTGGAATGCAGCAGAGGCTAAGAAAAGCGAGCCTGCGAGCATTAGATATTTCTTATTCATAATATATTCTTTTATTCGTTATTTAATAGTGGTTCCTGACAATTAAAGGTTAACCTTGAGGTTGAGACCGAAGCTGCGGGCTGATGGGTAGTTGAATACATCAATACCGCCAAGGCCGTTGGCTGTTGACAATGATACGTCTGGGTCAACCGGAGAATCCTTGTAAAGGAAGAATAGGTTACGGCAAACTAATGAAACGTTCAGGTGCTTGTAGTCACCGAAGAGGTTGCGGAATGTGTAACCCAATGAGAGCTCACGAAGACGGAAGTTTGTAGCATCGTAGATGTAGCTGCTAGCGTCGCTTGAACCGACAAATGTATAGTAGTCCTCTACTGCAATAAGGTCGCGACCCTCATTCAGGTACATACCGTGACGTCCATCCTCTGTGTAGATGTTGTTCTTCTCTGCATGGAGACGTGCATCGCCGGTACGCTTGGAAGCACCCCACTTGTCAAGATATCCTTCGGTGAGTGAAATTACCTTACCGCCAATACGTCCGTTGATGAGGAAGTAGAGTGAGAAATCCTTGTATGTGAATGTGTTTGACCAAGAGAGCTGGTATGGGCTGTTGAGTGTGCCTGCATACTTCTGGAACTTCTTGTTAGCATCACGTACACGCAGCTTACCCGCATCTGTTACATCGGCATAACCACCAAGAGAAGGCTTGCCATTTGCGAGATAGAGGTCACCTGCACGATTCATTAATGTTGACTCTGAGCTTATCATCTTGCCATTGGCATCATATACAGCCTCAACAGGAGTCTTGCTATACTTTGTGGTCTCTACAACAATGGGAAGGTTATTCTGGTCAACCGCATCGGTATAGACTGTGTATGAATATACATCGTCCCTATAACGTGTAAAGTCGGTTATATAGATGTCGCCGTATGAACCGTCTTTCCTGTAGAGCAACTGGATCTTACCGTTTGCAAGTGTGGTAGCCATATCCTTGTCGTTGCCATACTTGTCCTTTGAAGTCTGCTCAATCTTGTTATTGTTGTAAGAGAAGTTCACGCTTGTCTGCCAACGCCAGTTGCTGCTCATCTTCCAATCATAACCTACAGTGAACTCGATACCCTGGTTACGGATGATACCGCTGTTCACAGGCTGTGCCTTACCGTTTGTACCTGCAATCTCGAGGTATGAATTGTGCATTGCAGAATTGTAATATGTGAGATCGACATTCAGACAATCGTTGAAGAACTGCATCTCAAGACCGGTCTCGAATGACTTTGTCTTCTCAGGCACCGGAATGAATGAGTTTCTTGACTGAGTACTTACTACACCTGTTACCTTATTTACAGATACAGCATTGTAAACGTAGTTAGGAATAGAGTTACCTACCTCAGAGTAGCTCAAGCGGTACTTCGCGTATGTGAACCACTCTGGCATCTTGAACATGTCGCTGAGAACTGCGTTGGCACCTACGCCAAAGTAACCGTAGCTCTCCTTTGTACCAAGGTAAGAGAACTGCTTGAATGGACGGTACCAGTCGTGACGGTATGATGCGTCAACGAAGAGCACGTCTCTCCAACCAACCTGTGCTGTAGCAAGAGCAGCCTGGTCCCAGTTAGAGCTCTTGCTCTTTGATGTAACACCGGAACCTCCGTAGTTGGGTTCGAAACAGTTTATGGCTGTAGACAACTCTGTTACGATACCATTCATCTGCATATCCACGGTCGCATTGCCGATATAAGTGCTGCTGCCTGTTCCCTTGATTGTGTGACCTACATAACCGGCTGATGCATTGAATGCCCAGTCCTTGTTGAACTCCTTATTATAAGAGAGCATGTAGTCGGTGTATATCTCATTCGTTCTACTGTTTGACAAGTGGTAGATACCGTATTTATACATGTCTGTAGGTCCCCATGTAGATGCATATGTATGACCCTCGCTCTGATACTTGGCGTGGTCGATAGATACACGTGCCTGTAAGTTAAGACCCTCAAGGATCTTCAATGTACCGTTGAATGAAGCAGTGAAACGCTCTTCGTTGTTCTCACTGTTGATCATGTTGGTGAGCCAATAAGGGTTGTTGAATGTAGGACCCTGGAATGCATACTGCTGCTGAGGACCATTAAGCAATACGTGTCCTGTCGCTTTTGAGTAAGAACCATCTTCATTCAACACATAATAGACTTGTGTTCCATTACCCATTGCGTCACCTGAAGACCACCAGCTGCCATTAGCACTGTAGTTGTCCTTGTAATAGTCCATGTCCACGTCACGTGGAGTGGTATAGAGGTGATAGATCGGGTTACCTATGGTACCACCACCAATACGGTTCTGTGTCTTTGCCTGGTTGTAGTTAACATTGGCTGTCAATGTGATTCTGTCCCAAAGCTTGTAGTTCTGGCGGAATGCGAATGTGTTACGGTTGTACTTGTTTGTAGAGACCATACCGATTGACTGTGTGTTAGAGTAAGATACGTAGGTCTGAATCTTCTCTGTACCACCTGAAACCGAAACCGAGTTGCTTGCGTTGATTCCTAAGCCAAAGAACTCATTGATGTCATTCTTGGCATAATTACGTAATTGAGCGGCATTTACTGTTCCGTCAGGGAAGTATTGTTTGTTACCTGCCACTTCAAATACATGACCGCCATTGCCTGTCAGTTTGTTTCCCCAGCTGTCATATAGTAAAGAACCGCCCAGTGATGTGGTTCGGTAACCACCATATGAGTTCTGCAAATCCGGTGTGAGAAGTGGGCTGTCGAATGTGGTGCTTGAGTTGAAAGCAACCTCCATCTTACCCTCTTTACCCTTCTTTGTGGTAATCATGACAACACCGTTGGCAGCGCGTGAACCGTAAAGAGCCGCAGCATTCGCACCCTTAAGGATGTTCATTGACTCGATATCGTCGGGGTTGATCATTGAAAGCGGGTCGCTACCCTCAGATGCTCCTGAGTATGTGAGGTTTGCGGCATCGCTCACCTGTCCACGGATGCTGTTTGTCATAGGCACACCGTCAACAACGATAAGAGGTGCATTCTCACCCATGATAGACTTGTTACCGCGGAGGACAATCTTTGATGCACCACCGGCACCACCGGCACTTGGAGTAATGGTGATACCTGAAACCTTACCTTCAAGTGAGTTTACGATGTTTGCATCAGGAGCCTTCAAGAGCTCGTCGGCCTTAATGAGCTGTGTTGCGTATGTCAAAGACTTCTCCTTACGCATGATACCCATCGCTGTTACGACGATTTCGTCAAGAGCTGTTGACTCCTCTTTCATCACGAACTTAAGTGCGCCGCCTTTCCAGACTTGGTCGTCACACTTGTAACCCATAAGAGTAACGCGTATTGTCGCACCTTTCTCAACATTACGCAATTCAAAGTTTCCATCAAAGTCAATGGGTGATGAATTGGTTGTACCAACCACAAATGCTACCGCACCGAACATCGGCTCGCCAAATTCATCAACTACGGTTCCTTTGACAGTTCCGTCCTTCTGCTGCATTGTTGCAGTCTTTGCCCAACCTTCGGTAGGAACGAAAGTCAGTGCCATTCCCAGGAATGTTGCCGCGAAAAGCGACCTTCCAACAATTTTTAGTAGTTTCATATTATTTTTATTTTGAGGGATTGGTACATTGTGTGTAATATATCTGCTCCCTCGGAGTTATAAAATTATTCTATTTTGCAGAAATTTGTTGCATTTTGTCAAAAAGCAGGTGATAGTAACCCATTTAATCAGTTTCAAAAATATATAAATATTTTATGTTGTGAAACTTTTATGGGAAATTTATGTGAATAAAAATAAAAAAATAACAACAGAAAGGGAGAGCGCGCTCTCCCTTTCTGTTGTTATTTTTACTTTATTTCCCATGTCTCGTTCGTTTCGAGCAGCTCGTTGAACGTGTGATATGGTTTGGCAGCCTTTACCTCTTCTATCTGGGCATGGACGGCATCGTTGTATGTCATAGCCTCTACGTCGCGTATAACTCCAAGCGCGATGGGAAAGTCGGGGCCTTCCATCAACGCCAGTTTAAGGTGCAGAGTGGTGTCCTTGCAGTGTGCATCGTGGACAAGAATGTCGTTTTCGGTGATGCCGTTCTCGCCAATCTTCACCACTTTCAATCCGAATCCTTCCTGCATCAGACCAAACTCCTTGTTCTCGCCAAAGAGCATTGGCTTGCCGTGCTCAAGGTAGATGGCATTCTTTGCACGCCCTTCCTTGGTGTAGACACTCTCGTGGGTGCCGTTGTTGAAGATGACGCAGTTCTGCAGCACCTCGACAACGGATGCTCCCTTGTGTTGTGCTGCTGCCTTGAGGCAACCCACTGCTGCCTGCATGTCGGTTGCGACGCAACGTGCGAAGAAGTTGCCGCGCGCGCCAAAACATAGTTCGGCGGGACGGAATGGGTCCTCTACGGTGCCGTAGGGCGATGATTTGCTCACAAAACCGCGTGCCGATGTCGGTGAGTACTGTCCTTTTGTAAGGCCGTATATGCGGTTGTTGAGCAGTATCATGTTAAGGTCGATGTTGCGTCGTACCGCGTGGATGAAGTGGTTACCTCCGATGGCAAGGCCGTCGCCGTCGCCCGAGATCTGCCATACCGTCAGGTTGGGGTTGGCAACCTTGGCACCGGTGGCAATGGCAGCCGAACGGCCGTGGATGGTGTGGAAACCGTATGTGTTCATATAGTAGGGCAGGCGTGACGAGCAACCGATACCCGAAATTACTGCAATGTCATGTGGGGCAACACCCAGTTCGCCCATTGCCTTGTGCAGTGCGCCCAGAAAAGAGTGGTCGCCGCAACCCGGACACCAACGTGGCTGTCCGAACTTATAGTCTTGTGCTGTGTAGTCGCTCATAGTCTTATTCCTCCATTATTTTAGTGAATTCCTCAACAAGGTCGGCAACCACGAATGGCTGACCTTTAACCTCGTTGTACTGCTTTAGTTCGATTCCGTTGATACGTGTGCGCAGATAACCTGCAAACTGTCCCATGTTCTGCTCGGCAACGACAATCTTTTTGTATCGGCGCAGGACGTCGGCAGTGTTTGCCGGGAGTGGGTTTATGTATCGGAAGTGAGCCAAGGCAACTTTCTTTCCTTCGGCGTTCATCTGCTGCATAGCCTCGCACAGGTGGCCGTATGTGCCGCCAAAGCCCACAATGAGCAGGTCGGCATCCTCCGGGCCTTCAACCTGCAATGGCGGCAGACTCTCGGCTATCTTTGCTACTTTGCGTGCACGTGTCTCAACCATATTGTGGTGGTTGGCAGGATCGTTGCTGATGGCGCCTGTGGCCGCGCTCTTTTCGAGGCCGCCGATGCGGTGTGTGAAGCCCGGTGTGCCGGGTACGGCCCAGTAGCGTACGTCGGTTTCCGGATTTCGCTTATATGGGCTCCAGCCCTCCTTCATCTCTTCGTTTACGTATGGCGGAACGATGGCTGGGTATTGGCTTATGTCGGGAAGTTTCCATGCTGCCGAACCGTTGGCAACGAAGGCGTCGGTGAGCAGAATGACAGGTGTCATGCGCTCAACGGCTATCTTGCAGGCATTGAATGCTGCGTCAAAGCAGTCGGTCGGCGATGTGGCAGCAATAACAGGTATCGGGCTCTCGCCGTTACGGCCGTAGAGTGCCTGCAAAAGGTCGGTCTGTTCGCTCTTGGTGGGGAGTCCTGTAGACGGGCCACCGCGCTGCACGTCAATGATGACAAGCGGCAGCTCGGTAATCACGGCAAGGTTGATGGCCTCGCTCTTGAGGCATATTCCGGGACCCGATGTCGATGTGCATGCCAATGCTCCCGCATAGGCTGCACCTACGGCCGATGCACAGCCGGCAATCTCGTCCTCGGCCTGCATTGTGATGACACCCATTGACTTGTGTTTTGCAAGCTCGTGAAGGATGTCCGTTGCCGGGGTGATGGGGTATGAACCCAGGAACAGTCTCATTCCCGCCTTCTCGGCAGCTGCGATGAGTCCGTATGCTGTGGCTTTGTTACCGTTGATGTCCATGTAACGGCCTCTCTTTTTCTCGCGGTCGCTCTCAACTCTGTATGTGTGCGAGATTGATGTGTGGGTGTTATGGCCCATGTCATAACCGGCACGCAGTACTTTGATGTTTGCTTCGGCAATCTCGGGCTTCTTGGCGAATTTTGCACGCAGCATGTTCTCGGCAAGCGCAAGGTCGCGGTCGTATATCCAGCATACCAATCCAAGTGCAAGCATGTTCTTGCAGCGCAGAATGCTCTTGTTGTCCATACCGCTGTCGGCAAGTGTCGCCTGGCAGAGTGATGTGATGGGGCAAGGAACCACCTCGCATGTGATGCCAAGCTCGGCAATGGGGTCATTGGTCTTGAACTCAGCCTTTGCAAGGTCTTTCTCTGTGAAAGAATCAATGTCTATGATTATTGCACCTGTGGGTTTGCAGTGCTTATGCTGTGTCTTGAGCGCTGCCGGGTTCATTGCCACCAGGATGTCACATTCGTCACCGGGTGTCAATACTTTGTCGGCTCCGATGTGTACCTGGAAACCGGACACGCCGGTAAGCACTCCTTGTGGGGCGCGTATGTCGGCAGGGTAGTCCGGGAATGTGCAGATGTCGTTGCCTACTGTTGCTGAGATTGTGGAGAAAATGTTACCGGCCAATTGCATGCCGTCTCCCGAGTCTCCCGAGAAACGTACTACAATCTGGTCAACTGTCCGTGTCTTTTCTGTATTTGCCATATTATGGTCTTTTAAAGTTTGTGAAGTTTTTTCATCTGCCGTCAAATTTCGTAAACATTTGTGAAACGAGGAAATTTTTTTTGAATAAAAAATGACGGATGGCAAAAACTTTGTTTCTGCCATCCGTCATGTGGTGCTTGGGGTTATTGTTACATCTCGCCCATGCCGCCCATTTCGTCATATCCGCCGCCAACGTTCTGCATATCCTGCATCTGTTTGGGATTTGGCTTCTTTGCTTTCATGTTACCGAAACTGTATGTAAGGGTGAAACCGAATGTGCGGCCACCGTGTGAGTTCTTGGAGTAACGGTAGAAATTGTCGTTTTCTGTGATGGTCTTTCTGCCGCGCGAATCAAGTATGTCGCGGGCATTGACGCTGATACTCCAGTGCTGGTTGAACATCTTGCGCAGTCCAAGGTCGAGCGAGTAGCTTGGTTCGCGGTAACCCTGTGCCACAATGCGCTTGGCATCGTAACGGCCTGTCGCCTGCATTGAAATACCCCAAGGGAGCATGATGTTGGCTGTCATTCGGGCATTCCATGAGAAATTCTCATCGGCATCGCCTGTGATGGTCTGTCCGTTGATTATGTAACTGAATGCATCGAGCTTGTAGTAGAACAGGTTGACGGTTGTGGTAAGGTCAAGTGCCTTGAAGAGTCTGTTTTTGCTCACAATCTCCAGACCGGCCGACTGTGTCTTTGCCACATTCTCGAATGTTGTGTAGATGACCCTACCGATGCCGCTGCTGTAGCTTATGCGCTCAATGACATCCTCTGTGGTGCGGTAGTAGCCCGAGAGGGAAAGGGTGTGGTTTTCCCAATTCTTCAGGTAGTTGAGCTCGTATGCATTCGAGTACTCGGGTGTGAGGCCCGGGTTACCGAACGATATGTTCGTTGAGTCACTGATGTTCTGGAAGTTGTTGAGCTGTCCACCCCATGGACGGCGCAGACGGCGTGTGTAGTTTACCTGAATCTCCTGTCCGTCGCTGATCTCATAGCTTACGAATGCACTTGGGAAGAGTTTGAAGAAATCCTTTGATGCAAAGCCCGGTATCTCTCCGTTCTGCTCCTGCTCATATCCATAGGATTGTGTCTTTACATTCCAGTACTCGCCACGCAAGCCAAGCTGGTAACCGAATTTGCCAAGACGTCCCGAGTAGGTAGCATAGAGCGCCTGTGTATTCTGCTTGTAGCGGAATTGGTTATAGAGGTTCTTGTCAAGTTGTGTGTGTGCCTCATCGGTGTAGGTGATTACAGGGCTTCTGTCATCGGAGAAATCGCCCTTATAACCTGCCTCAATGCGGTGGTTGTCGTTGATTTTGTACTCGTAATCGAGTTTTATCTCGGTGTTGCTGCTCTTGTTCTGACCGTCCTGGAACTGATAGGATTTCATGACCGTAGTGTCAACTCCAAAGAATTCGGTTGTCTGGCGATACTCGGCATTGCGTTGTTGCTGCCACATGTGATGTCCTACAGAGAAATCAAGGAAATGTGTGTCACTCCAACGGTGTGTGTAGCCAAGTTCCACGTTATACATTGTTGGCTTGCCCTTCTGTGTGGTGGTACGGGTCATGCTCTGTGTGGGGTCGGCGTATGTGCCGTCGCTGCCAATGGGGCCACTGATAGCAGAGATCTCGTTGTTGTGTCTGCCGCCACCGAACATACCCATTACATTCGCATATATCTCATCCTTCTGGGTGAAACGCCATGTTAAGCCTGCACGGCCGAATATGTTGTTGGGGTTGTGGCTGCCTATGTTTGTCTGTTTCTGGTACTGCTCTGAACCAAAGTATTTTGTATCGGTAATGCCCTCGTTCTCGAATCGCATGTTGCGGTAGTTGAGGCCTGCATATGCATCGAGTTTACCGCTGCTGTAGTTTATGTTGCCGCCGGCGTTATAGCCCAGACGTGAATCCATGCCTCCCTGCACGCTGCCGTAATAACCAGCCTTGCGATCACGCTTGAGGACGATGTTGATGATGCCGGCTGTTCCCTCGGGTGAGTGCTTTGCCGATGGGTTGGTGATGACCTCGATCTTCTCGATTGAACCGGCGGGCAGCTGCTGCAGGATGTCGCCCTGGTTGTCGCTGGTGAGTCCGCTTGCCTTACCGTTGATCCACACTGTGACGCTCTCGCTGCCGCGCAGTGAGACGGTTCCTTCGTTGTCGACCTCGACTGATGGTATCTCTGCCAGTACATCACTGGCCGAGCCTCCTGTCGTGGCAAGGCTCTGGTCAACGGTGAACACTCGTTTGTCAATCTCAAAACTCATCTGTGAGCGTTGCTCGGTGACAACAACCTCTTTCAATAGTTTGCGGTCACTCTTAAGACGTATTGTGCCAATGTTGATGTTGCTTTTGTCTGAGGTGATGCTTATTTTGCGGCTGTCGTCAATGTAACCCACAAACGATGCCGTGAGGGTGTATTTGCCGGCTTTGATGTTGTTTATGCGGAATGAGCCGTCTTCGCCGGTGCTGCATCCTGCTGTGGGTGCAGAGCCTCCTTCGGGGGTGAGTGCTATTGTTACAAAAGGTAGTGCCTCATCGGTCTCATCTTCAATGATAATGCCTCGGATGCTACCTGTCACCTGTGCAAACAGAGTCAAAGGTGCAAGGAGTAATAGTGTCAGCAGAATTTTCTTCATTTTTATACGGTACTTCTTTTTTCTTTCTTTATTTGAGTGTGCAAAAGTATAAAAAAAGTTCATAACCTGTGCACAAAATGGTTGTTATTCAAGATATTTGCCAATCTCTCCACTTATGAGCAGAAGAGAAATCTCGCATATCTTTGTGTCATATTCCACAGAGAGCAGACGTTCCTCGGCCTGAAGGAGGCTCAACTGTGCTTCGCGCATCTCAATACCCGAGAGGTCTCCAAGCATATAACGCTCCTTGGCTATTTCGTGGTTTTCTCGTGCTGTGATTACATTGAGCTTCTCGAGGCTCAGCAACTGCAGATTATTGCGGTATGCTTGCCACATGTTACCAAGGTCGGCCTTGAGTGATAGTTCCAAACTGTTGCGTTGCAGTTTGCCGTTCTCGATGGCAATCCGTGCATTGCGCTTTTCGCGTCGGCGGTTGCCGTCCCATATGTTGAATCCGATGGTCAATGATGCATTTCCTCCCCAACCGTTACGGTGAATCAATGCACCTTTGTTGTAGTGGTTGAACGAGTAGTCGTAGCCGGCATTGAGTTTAAGATAGGGGTAGTTGCGTGAGATAACTTTCTTGTAGTCGAGCTCTGTCAGCGCTTTGTTGTGGCCGGCTAACAGCAGATAGGCATTGTTCTCGAGTGTTCCGTACCAAAGATTGGTGAAGTCGAGCGTGCTGTCTACCTCGATTGTTGTCTCTACTGTCGTGATTGGGGTATAGACCTGATCAATGGCCATCATCTCATTGAGTGCTATGCGTGATGTAATCACAACCTCCTGTTGTTTGATGTATTGAGCGCTGTCGGCATTGAAATCGACTTTTGCCTGCTGATAGTCAAGACGGGAGAAACTACCGATGTTGTAGCGCTCCTCGACAATGCGCAGACGCTCTTTTGAAAGCTGTACGGCATTGTAGTAGTTGGTGAGGCGCAGACGTTGCTGCAGGAAATTATAGTATTCGGCTGCGAGTCCGGCAATGAAATCTTCGATGGCGATGCGCGTCTCGGTTTCTCCCATCTTCTCCATCTCTTTCAACTGCTTATAAGTAGTGCTGGCCTTGAATCCGTCGAAGATTATCCAGTTAACGTCAATGCCTGCATTCAAGGTGTTGTCGAAGTTGTTGCGTGACTTCTCAGTCTCGCCTGTTGAGCGTTGTTTGCTGTCATTGCCGCCAAGTGAGCCATTATAACCAGCTGAAAGATCTATGCTAGGCAGGTAACCGGCATTGGCAAGTGTGGCATTGTTGTGGGCAATCTCTTCTTCGTTGCGTGTTATTCGCAGCGAGTAATTGTTTTCGAGGCCCTTTTTAAGGCATTGGCTCAAGGTGTATGTCTGTGCATTGCTGCCAAGGGCAAATGCCGCAAGGGCAAATATTGTCAATATGCTCTTTTTCATTTGATTTCCTTCTCTTGTTTATCCTTTCGCTCTGTTGAAATGTAACTGTATACGGCCGGAACAATATACATTGTGAGTATGGTCGATACCAGCATACCGCCTACTACGGCTGTGCCCATCGCAATACGCTGGTTGGCACCCTCGCCGCCTGCGAACATCAGCGGAATGAGTCCAAGCATGGTAGAAAGGCTGGTCATGAGAATCGGGCGCAGACGCTGCAGCGATGCGTTCTTGATTGCATCCATCTTGCTTTCGCCTGCTTGCTGTTTCATGTTGGCAAACTCAACAATGAGAATACCGTTCTTTGCAACAAGACCAATGAGCATGATTATACCGATTTGGCTGAATATGTTCATGGTGATATCCCTGTAGTACATGAATATGAGTGCACCGGCTATGGCAAGAGGCACGGTGAGCATGATTATGAACGGGTCCTTGAAACTCTCGAACTGTGCTGCGAGAATAAGGTAGATGAGTACCAGTGCAAGGATGAATGCGAACATGAGACTTGATGAACTCTCACGGAACTCCTTTGAATCGCCTGTGAGTGCAGTGCGGAACGTGTCGTCAAGAACCTCTTCGGCAATCTTGTCCATCTCGGCAAGTCCGTCGCCAATGGTCTTTCCCTCGGCAAGTCCGGCTGATATTGTTGCCGAAAGGAAACGGTTGTAGTGGTAGAGCTTAGGCGGTGCTGTAGATTCAATGAACTCAACAAAGTTGTCGAGCTGTATCATCTCGCCGTTGTCGCAACGTATGTATATTGATTTTACACTTGATGGAGTGTTGCGTTGCTGGCGGTTAATCTGTCCAATAATCTCATACTGCTTGCCGTTCATGTAGAAGTAACCCATACGCTGTCCGCTGAGGCCATACTGAAGTGTCTCGGCAACATCGCGTACGCTTGCTCCAAGCATGCCGGCCTTGTCGCGGTTTATGTTTACACGTGTTTCGGGGCTGTTGAACTTGAGGTCGGCATCGGCCATCTTGAACACCGGATTCTCGTGTACGCGTTGCAGGAAGATTGGCAGCACTTCCTGCAGTTTCTCGGAACTGGTGGCCTGTAATACATACTGGATTGGCATGCTGCCGCGGCGGCCGCCGAACGATGACTGCTGCTGCACGAATGCTCTTGCTTTGGTTTTGCTGCCTATGGCTGCTGTGAGCTTTTCGGCAACCTCCATCTGTGAATAGTCACGTTCATCAATATCTTTCAATGTGATTCTTATGTTACCGCCGCCGTTGGATACACGTGATGTCACAGAAACGGCGTCGGGGATAATGGAATCGACCAAAAGTGTGATGTCCTCGGTGTAGTCACGCATATACTCGTAGCTGACACCCTCGGCTCCGCGTGTGTTTACGGTTATTTGTGAGCGGTCCTCCATTGGTGCCATCTCTGCAGGAATATTCTGCCACAGGTATCCAATGAGTACAAACATTATCAGCAATACGGGAATTGCTACCCAGCGTACCTTGAGGAAGGCGTCAAGTGATTTATAGTATATGTTGTTGAGGCCTGTGAAGAACGGCTCGGTCTTACGGTATAGCCACTTCTGCTCCTTCCTGCGCTTTAGCAACTTGGTTGCAATCATAGGGGTGAATGTCAGTGCCGCAAATGATGAGATGACAACGGAGCCGGCTACCACAAAACTGAACTCGCGGAACAGACGGCCACTGGTACCCTCCATGAAGACAATGGGAAGGAACACGGCAATGAGGGTGATGGTTGTTGATATGACTGCAAAGAAAATCTCCTTTGAACCCTCGATGCCGGCTTTGAGCGGTCTCATTCCCTGCTCAATGCGTATGTAAATGTTCTCGGTCATCACAATGGCGTCGTCCACCACAAGACCCACCGACAACACAATGGCAAGCATGGTGAGCACGTTGATTGAGAAGCCTGCAATGTACATCACAAAGAATGCTCCAATCAAGGATACCGGGATTACTATACAGGGGACAAGTGTAACGCGCCAGTCGCGCAGGAACAGGAAGATGATGATGATTACAAGGATGAATGCCTCATAAATTGTACTCTTTACTTCATCGATTGATGCACGGATGAATTTTGTACTGTCGAAACCATATGTGTACTCAACGTCATCGGGGAGGTCCTTCTTCATCTGTTCCATGCGTGCATATACGGCATCGGCAATCTCAATGTGGTTCGCTCCGGGCTGTGGAATGACAGCAACACCCACCATTGGCACGCCGTTCATCTTCATGTAACTCTTGAGGTCGGCAGGGCCGAGTTCTGCGTGTCCGACATCGCTTATGCGTATGATGTTGCCGCCGCTTTTCTTCAGGATTATGTTGTTGAACTCATCTGCTGTGTGCATCTGTCCCATTGTGCGCAATGTGAGTTCAACAGTATTTCCTTCAATGCTTCCCGAAGGGAGCTCAACATTCTCCTGTGTTATGGCATTCTTCACGTCGACAGGTGTGAGCCCATGTGCGGCAAGCTTGGTAGGGTCGAGCCACAGACGCATCGAGTAGCGTTTCTCACCCCAAATCTGTACGCTGCTGACATCGGGGATTGTCTGCAACTGTTCCTTTACGGTGAGGTCGGCAATCTCGCTTAGTTCAAGCAACGATCGGTTGCCGCTCTGTATGGCAATCATCAGGATTGGTGTGGCATCAGCATCGGCCTTTGACACAGTCGGCGGGTCGCAGTCGCGTGGAAGGAAGCGCTGTGCGCGCGAAACTTTGTCGCGCACGTCGTTGGCGGCGGTCTCAAGGTCTACCGACAATTCAAACTCCACGGTGATGCGGCATTGTCCCTGCTGGCTGACGCTGGATATTGAGCGTATGCCCGGGATACCGTTGATATTTTGTTCAAGGGGCTCGGTAATCTGGCTCTCAATTACATCGGCATTGGCACCGGCATAGCTGCATGATACCGAAATGATGGGGTTGTCGACCGATGGGTATTCGCGCACACCAAGGGTGTTGTAGCCAATGATACCGAAAATGATGATTATTATAGTAAGCACCGTGGCAAGCACTGGGCGACGGATGCTCAATTCGGAAATGTTCATATGTATGCTTTTTGGCGTGCGTTATTCAAAACTTACAATGTTTACGGCAGACCCCTTGCGCAACTGTAGTGTGCCCGATGTGAGTATGGTGTCGCCTCTCTGCAGACCTTCAACTACCTGCACTTCGGAATCGGTGCGCAGGCCTATTGTTATGTCTACCGGCTCGGCCTTGCCACCACGGTACACAAAGACCTTATTCTTGCCCATTTCGGGTACAATGGCTTCGGCCGGAACCGAGATAGCGTCGGTTATTTCCTTCTGCTTCAGTCTGATGCCTGTGTATTGTCCAGGCATGAGCATCTGGTCGCTGTTGTCGTAGAGGGCGCGTACAGTGAGGTTGTGTGTCTCTGGGTCGAGACTCGATTCTGTAGCATATACCTGTGCCTCGAATGGAGTGGTGAAGCCGTCTACGTTGAAAGTGAGTTTGGTGCCTTTCTTTACATCTTTTGCATATCGCTCAGAAACGGAGAATTCAATCTTTATCGGTGATATTGATGTGAGTGAGGCTACGATTGTAGATGGAGAAGCATATGCTCCCACGCTCACTTGACGCAAACCGATGATACCGTCGAACGGAGCACGTAGCTCGGTCATTTCAATGTGCGCCTTCACCTGTTCTATGTCGGCGTTGAGTGTGGCCAGTTCGGTTTTCACAATCTCGAGAGCCTCTTTACTGACAGCGTCGCGCTGCAAGAGTGCGCCTTGGCGGTATACACGCTCCTCGGCAAGCGGAACCTGTGCCTCGAGGCGTGACAGCTGTGCCTGCAACTGTGAATCGTTGACCTTGGCAAGAAGGGTACCTTTCTCTACAAATGTTCCCTCATTGAAATATATCTCGGTGATTTTTCCCGATGTCTCAAATGTGAGCTGAACCTCTTCGTCGGGCACAAGTTTACCAACAGTGAGTATCTCGTCTGTAAGCAACTTTGGTTCAAGAATCTTTGCAGTAACCTCTAGAATCTTCTTCTTGCTCTTGGCAGGAGCGGTGTCGGCAATGGCAAGTTCTTCATTTTGTTGTGGCTTCAACTGAAAGTAACCGTATACGGATGCTCCGATTGCAATGGCTGCCACAAATCCCCATTTAAGATATTTTTTCATTGTCTCTTTATTGTTTATTGATGTTTTGACTCGCTTTATATAAGAAGGTTTAATTGAAAAGTACGTTAATATTTGGCATACATAGAACTGCCAATATGTAAGACTCTTCAAAAATTACTGCAAAAATAGTAAAAAAATACCTTATATTTGAACAACGTATAGTTTGTTTATTAGTATATTTGAGCTAAAGCTCCAATATAATTGGCACTCGCTTTGAAATAATCAAGTAAACTTGATATTTTTGTTTACACGAAATTCTGCTGCACTCGTTGCGAGCGAAAATGAATTTTCTCTCACTCGTTTATTGAATTTTCGCTCGTTTATTCGTATATTTGCAAAGTTTTTCGAGAAGGTAATAGTTTAATTCAAAAAATAGTAGATTTATGATTAATGCAGAAGACATTAAAAAAGGTACAGCAATCCGCATGGATGGCAAGCTGTATTTCTGTATCGATTTCTTGCACGTAAAGCCAGGTAAGGGTAACACTTTTATGCGTACTAAGCTTAAGGATGTTGTTGACGGCTATGTATTGGATCGTCGTTTCAACATCGGTGAGAAGCTTGAGGATGTACGCGTTGAGCGCCGTCCATACCAGTATCTCTATCAGGAGGGCGAGGAGTATGTATTTATGAACCAGGAGACTTTCGAGCAGGTGACTATCGCAGCCGAGCAGATCAACGGTGTAGCTTTCATGAAGGAGGGTATGACACTTGAGGTTGTTACCGATGCTTCTACAGAGACTATCCTTTATGCAGACATGCCGGTGAAGGTTGTTCTTGCAATCACATATACAGAGCCAGGTCTCAAGGGTGACACTGCAACAAACACAACAAAGCCTGCAACTGTGGAGACCGGTGCCGAGATTCGCGTTCCTCTCTTCATCAACGAGGGTGAGCTTGTTGAAATTGACACACGTGACGGTTCTTACGTTGGTCGCGTAAAGGCATAAATTCTGACTCATTAAAAATGTGATAACTGCGTTATGCTGTCATTGTTTATCTTTGACCGTATAAAGGCATAAAAGACAAAGTTTTGTTATACTCTATAATTGTTCCTGTTTATAACAGGCCGGGCGAGGTTAAGGAATTGCTTGACAGCCTGATGGCTCAGACGGTAAAACCATTTGAGTTACTTATTATAGAGGATGGCTCAAAAGAACGATGTGACCATTTGCTTGGTCACTATCGTTCTTTTTTTACTATCCACTATTATTATAAGGAGAACTCAGGCCGCAGCGAGACACGTAACTATGGTATGCAAAGGGCAACGGGAGATTATCTGCTGTTCTTTGATTCCGATGTGATATTGCCTCCTACATATTTCGAGACGCTTGAGGCCGAGATGGCTACGGACTATGCCGATTGCTTTGGCGGCCCCGATGCTGCCGACAGTTCATTCTCGGATATGCAGAAGGCAGTGAGCCATGCAATGACGTCGTTCTGGACAACGGGCGGCATACGTGGCGGCAAGGCGGTGATGGAGAAGTTCTGCCCCCGAACATTCAACATGGGCTTTTCAAAGAAGGTCTATGAGACAGTGGGTGATTTCAAGGATATGATGGGCGAGGATATCGATTTGAGTATACGCATACGCAATGCAGGCTTTAAAATCCGCCTGATACGCCCTGTGTTTGTATACCACAAGCGCCGCATTGATATGGGGCGTTTCTTCAAACAGGTGAACAACTTCGGACAGGCGAGAATATGGTTGCAGATTCTGCATCCGGGCTCGTTGAAGATAGTGCACACTGCACCGGCGTTGTTGCTCGTCTTGGGTGTGCTTTTGCTGGTGGCTGCAATTTTCTGCCCCTGGCTGTTGCTGTTGCCATTGCTTTATGCATTGCTCATTTTCTTCGACTCATTACTGAA
Source organism: Bacteroidaceae bacterium (assembly GCA_045634305.1). Taxonomy (GTDB): domain Bacteria; phylum Bacteroidota; class Bacteroidia; order Bacteroidales; family Bacteroidaceae; genus HGM04593. The sequence continues at coordinate 51,811 of JAZQZZ010000049.1, forward strand.
GAACAGGAGTCTGAATGTGGCTTTGTTGTCGGTGGCGGCAGCTGCCGTTCAGATAGCAGGTTATGGAACCGGATTTCTCAAGGCGTTGTGGTTCAAGATGATACTCAAACAACCGCTTGAAACGAAAAAGAATCTTACAAAGATATATAACAGAGGGTGATGGCTGAAAGTGAGCATAAAAAGAGCATCAAGGAGTGGGCTGTGGATGACCGCCCGCGCGAGAAGGCTATAAAGAACGGCATTTCGACGTTGAGCAAGTCCGAATTGTTGGCTATTCTCGTTGGTTCGGGCAATGATGAGGAGAGTGCTGTCGACCTTATGAAACGTGTTCTCAACTCTTGCGGCAACAGCATATCCGAACTGGCGAAACTGTCGGTCGACGACCTTTGTTCCTTCAGGGGCATTGGCCCAGCCAAGGCAATAACCATTGTAGCGGCCTGTGAATTATGGAAACGACGTGAGGAGAAACCCGGTGAGCAACCATGCATAACGTCTTCGCTCGACCTGTACCGCTACTTTCATCCGATACTGTGCGACTCGCCGGTGGAGCGATGCTATGTGCTGTTGCTCAACAACAAGAACCGTGTCATTGACCATGTGCTTATAGGTACCGGTGGTTTCACGGCAACGGTTGTCGATATCCGTCTGGTCATCCGTGAGGCTTTGATGAAACGTGCTACGACAATTGCCTTGTGTCATAATCATCCGTCGGGCAGCATCAAACCAAGCCGAGAGGATGATAAACTCACAGAAAATCTGTCCCAAGCGTGCCGGGTCATGAACATACGCATGCTCGACCACATTGTGATTACGGATGGCGCTTATTTCAGTTATAACGATGAGGCTCGCCTCTAAAAAAGAGATGATGATATGGAAAAGTTTGAAATAGAAGAGAAAATCGTTGAAATGATAAAGACAGTGTATGATCCCGAAATACCTGTCAATATATATGATCTTGGACTTATCTACCGCATTGAGGTAAGCGATGATTTCACGGTGGATATTGACATGACCCTGACTGCGCCCACCTGTCCTGCTGCCGACTTTATGATGGAGGATGTGAGGATGAAGATTGAGTCTATCGAGGGTGTAAAGGCTCTTAACCTGAACCTTGTTTTTGAACCCGAGTGGAGCCAGGATCTCATGACCGAAGAGGCCAAACTCGAGCTGGGTCTGCTTTGACAAGCTGCCCTACAACAACTGAATTTCTTTGCGAATTTTATGAAAAAGATATATATCCTCTCCGATTTGCATCTTGGGTCGTGGGCAATTGAGCACCGCCGCACCCATGAGCGCCGTGTAGTCTCTTTTCTCGACAAGATAAAGAATGAGGCTGCAGCGGTATATCTGCTTGGCGATGTGTTCGACTTCTGGTACGAACACCGCTATGTTGTTCCCAAGGGCTTTACACGCTTCCTTGGAAAGATTTCGGAGCTCACAGACAAAGGGGTGGAGGTGCATCTCTTTACTGGTAATCACGACCAGTGGTGTCTTGACTATCTTGAAAAGGAGTGTGGCATGATAATACACCGCGAGCCTTGCCTTGTTGAACTTTACGGTAACGAACTCTTCCTTGCTCATGGCGATGAGTTTTCAAAGGAGAGAGGGTATAGGATGTTGCGTGCGATGTTCCGCAGTTGCATTACCCGTAGGTTGTTTTCTATGTTGCATCCGCGCTGGAGCATATGGATGGGATATAAGTGGTCGCAGCGCAGCATGATGAAACACAAAGTGAAGGGCGATACCCCGTATCTTGGAGAGGAGAAGGAGCATTGCATTATATTTGCGCGTGAATACCTGAAGAAACATTCATCAGTCGACTGTTTTATCTTCGGCCATCGCCACATAGATGTGGATATCCCGCTTGGCGATAGCTCACGCTGCATATTCCTTGGTGACTGGATATCCACTTTTGCCTACGTTGTCCTTGACGGAAAGACAATAGAACGCAAATACTTTATCGAAGGCGAGAGCAAGGATGTCTGACGACTTGGAAACAAAACAGCAGACGCGGCATATGCCGCGTCTGCTGTTTTGTTATTCACATATGGGTTGTGTTCCGAATTTCAGGTCTATTCCCACTGCGCGTTGCAGTTCTACCCAGGCGGCTGCCTTGCCGAAGAGGGCGTCGATATATTCCCTGCGCATCTCGCTCTCGTTACGCTGTACTATAAGGTAGTCAAGGAATGGGATTTCGCCCATTTCGTATGCCATTCTTTTGCTGTCTACTACTTGTTGCATGTCGCTGAGCATCTCGCTCGAGAAGGTCTCGCTCTGTCTGGTGGCATAGTTGAAATTGTTGTATGCCTGCATAACGTCGGCTGTTACCATCAGGCGTGCTTCTTCGATTTCAATATTTGCCTGTTTTACCAAAAGCTCATCCATCAGGCGTGCGCCTTTATTAAGGTTCGAGAACTTGAGTGGCATGGCAACGCCGGCCTTGACGGTTGTGAAATCCGGGTCGGCGATGTTGTATGTGGCGCCGAGAACTACATCGAGTTCGGGGCGACGCTGTGCCTTGTTGAATTTCTGTGCTGCAACGGCAATGTCGGCACTTCCAAGTGCTACGACAAGGTCGGCGCGGTGTTCAAGTGCAGTGTTTGTATAATGTTCTATAGGGGCTGCCTGTTCTGTTATTTCCAATGTGCCGTTAGCATTCAATTGCTCGGCGTTCAGCAGATTCCCCATGTAATATCCCAATTTTATGGCGCTGTTGCGCAATTCGGCTTCTGCTGCGAGCATTGCATTCTTTGCAACTCCTTGCGCCATGCGGCTTTCCAACCAGTCGCTCTTTGCTATGTCACCACGCAGGTAGCGTATGCTGTCGTTTGCGGTAACCTCGCAAAGGTCGTTATGTATCTCTATGGCTTCCTCAAACAGCATCCTTGCACGCAGGTGTTCAAGGTAGGCAATGGTTGCATCGGCACGGAAGTTGCGCATGTACTCCTCTAACAGTGCGACAGCCTGTCTGCGCTCGCTCTCTGCAAGGTCAATGCGGCTGCGGCGCACCCCGAATGTGAAGGTGCGTCCCAATTCAAGTTCAATACCCTGTCCCAGTCCCTTGCTCCAGTCCTCGTTGTTGGTGTAGGTGAGTGCTATGCTCGGGTCGTTGTATACTTGGCTGCCGGTTACGGCTGCATCGGCAATCTCAATGTCCATTCTTCTGGCGGTGAGTGCAATGTTGTTCTTCAACACGTGCTCCATATATTCGCCGTAAGATAGATTCTGCGCTTTTGCTGTCGCAAACAGCGATGTCAGGGTTAGTATAAAAAGGATTTTTTTCATGGCTGTCAGTTGTTGCAGGGGGTAAGTCCTATTTTTGCTGCGCATTCAATCATATATTGCAGCGCAGCGTCGTGCTCGTTGGGGATTATTCCGTCGAGTATGGCATCCTTGACGGCGCTCTTGAGTGTACCGATCTCGGCACATGGCGCAAGGTTGAATATGCGCATAATCTCCTCGCCGTTCACCGGTGGTTGGAAGTTGCGTATGCGGTCCTTCTCTTCAATATCTTTAAGCTTTTGGCGTACAATCTGGAAGTTGTTGAGGAACTGTTTCTTGCGTATTTCGTTCTTTGAGGTGATGTCGGCCTCGCAAAGTACCATCAGGTCGTCGATGTCGTCGCCGGCATCGAACAGCAGGCGGCGCACAGCCGAGTCAGTCACTTCGTCATCGGCAATGGCAATGGGGCGCATGTGCAGCGAAACGAGCTTTGCCACGTAGCGCATCTTCTCGTTCTGCGGCATTTTGTATTCGCGGAACAGTTTCAGCACCATCTTCTCACCCACGATATTGTGGTTGTGGAATGTCCATTTGAGTACCGGGTCCCAACGCTTTGTCTTGGGCTTGCCAATGTCATGTAGCAGCGCGGCCCAGCGCAGCCACAGATCGTCGGTGTGCTTGGCAATGTTGTCGAGAACCTCAAGAGTGTGGTAAAACATCTCCTTGTGGCTGTATCCGTTGCGTGTCTCTACGCCCTGCATTGCTGTGAGCTGTGGAAAAATTATTTCTAGCAGGCCGCAGCGGTCGAGCTCAATGAATCCTTTTGAAGGTACCGGTGAGAGCAGGATCTTGTTGAGCTCCTCGTTGATTCTCTCGCGTGATATAATCTTTATGCGTTCCTTGTTCTCGCAGAGCGCCTCGAATGTCTCTTCTTCGATGTGGAAGTTGAGCTGTGTGGCAAAGCGTATGCAGCGCATCATTCTCAGTGGGTCATCGCTGAATGTTATGCCCGGCTCAAGCGGTGTACTTATTATTCGGTCCTCAAGGTCGAGCATTCCGTCAAAGGGATCGACAAGTTCGCCGAAACGGTTGGCGTTGAGGCATATTGCCATTGCGTTGATGGTGAAGTCACGGCGGTTCTGGTCGTCCTCGAGTGTGCCGTCCTCGACAATGGGATTGCGCGAGTTGTGGCTGTAGCTCTCCTTGCGCGCGCCGACAAACTCAATCTCATGTTCCTTGTATTTCACCTGTGCCGTGCCGAAATTCGCATACACGGCAAGGTGTGCTCCCTTGCCCAGTTTCTTGCTGAAAGCACGTGCCATCTCTATACCCTTGCCGACAACGACCACGTCGATGTCGGTCGATGGGCGCTCAAGGAATATATCGCGTACATATCCGCCAACGACATAACACTCCATACCCAGTTCATCGGCTGTTTCCGAAATCTTACGGAATATCGGAGTGTCAAGCAGTCTGCAAAGTTCTTCTTTTGTCGGCTTATACATTGTTTTGTGAATTTCGTTATTTTGTGCTTGTAAAGATACTCAATTTGACATTATAAATAAAACGATACTCGTTAAAACTGTTCAATAAATGCCCGCGACGAACAAAAATAATCATGGTATTGCATGAATAACGATTATTAATGCTACTTTTGCGGAAATATGAAGTTACTGTTATGGGGAATTTTATAAAAACCGGTAGAACCGTTCTGTTTGCCGTTGCGGCACTTTTTGTCTTCTCGTGTGTGTCAAATATTGAAGACCCGGCCGAGGAACTGCTTTCACGTGCCCACAAAGAGTATGAAGGTGGAAATTACAACACTGTACGTGCGCTTATTGACAGCATAAGGATTGTTTCGCCAAAGGCATATAAGACACTGCGCGAGGCCGAGAAACTGCGTCGTGAAGCCATGATAAAGGAGAATGAACGCAATGTCGCTTTCTTCGAAGAGGAACTCCAGTCACTCATTGCTGTGCGTGATTCCATTACAGAAGGCTTTGATTTCAATTATGACAAGCGTTTCCAGAACAGGGGATACTACACTGTTCCTTCACAGGCCATGTCGCAGAATGTGTATAATAATTTTCTGCGTGCATCTGTCCATGAGGATGGAGCAATGTACCTCACATCTTTCTATCGTGGCAAGGCCATAAGGCACAAATGTGTGAAATTGTCATCGGGTGGAACGTTTGTCTCTTGTGACAGGCCGTTCATGGAGAGAAACTACAAAGATTTGGGCGTGAACAATGAGCGCAGAGACTACAAGTATGGCGATGATGCCGGTCTTGTGGATTTCATAGCTGCTGCAAACGGCAATATTGATGTTGAGATTTCCGGTGCAAATGCAAAAGTCAATTACACCTTGCGTGCTGCCGATGCCGATGCCATACGTAAATGTCTGGAGCTGGCGCAGTCAATTAAGGCTGTCAAGCAGGTCGAAGAGATGCTCGCAGAGGCTTGTTATACACTGGAATTCCTAAAAAGAAGCGAAGCGCGTTCATCGGCTGCCGCTGAATAAAGTACAGGATATTTATAACACAAAATCGGCCTTACTTTCAGGGTAAGGCCGATTTTGTGTTATACTGAAACGAAGTTTACTTCATGTTCTTTACAATCTCATATGTGTCGCTTGCAATCATCATCTCCTCGTCTGTTGGGATAAGCAATACCTTAACCTTTGAATCGGGAGTTGAGAGCACTGCCTCTTCGCCACGCATCTTGTTGTTAACCTCCTTGTCGAGCTTTACGCCAAGGAACTCAAGACCTTCGAGTGCAGCCTCGCGACAATCCTGCTGGTTCTCGCCGACACCACCTGCGAAGATGATTACGTCAACACCACCCGTGGCAGCTGCGTATGCACCGATGTACTTCTTGATGCGGTAGAAGTTCATTGTGTTTGAAAGCTGTGCACGCTTGTTGCCCTCGTCGGCAGCAGCCTTAACCTCGCGCATGTCCGATGAAATGCCTGTGATACCTGCAACACCTGACTTCTTGTTGAGCATGTCAATCATACCCTGCATGTCAAGACCTGTCTTGTCCATAACGTATGGGAAGATACCCGGGTCAACATCGCCACTGCGTGTACCCATCATAAGGCCTGCAAGGGGAGTCATACCCATTGATGTGTCAACGCTCTTGCCATCCTTTACAGCTGCAACTGAAGCTCCGTTGCCAATGTGGCAGGTGATGATCTTGCTACCCTCTGCAGGCATGTTCAACATCTCCAAAGCACGCTTTGTGATGTAACGGTGCGATGTGCCGTGGAAACCATAGCGGCGTACACCGTACTGCTCATAGAGCTCGTAGGGGAGAGCATACATGTAGGCATAGTCGGGCATTGTCTGGTGGAAAGCTGTGTCGAATACACCAACCTGTGGCATTTCGGGAGCAACCTCCTTCACTGCGTTCACACCCTTGAGGTTTGCTGGGTTGTGGAGTGGAGCAAGGTCGTTGCAAGCCTCGAACACCTCGAGAACCTCATCGGTGAGCAGTGTAGAAGCGCTGAACTTCTCACCACCGTGTACCATGCGGTGACCAACAGCGTCAATCTCGTCGATAGATTCTACCGCACCGAATTTCTCGCTTGTGAGGACATCGAAGATAAGGCGTACACCGATTGTGTGCTCGGGAATTGAGGCGAAGATTGTCTCCTTCTCGCCGTTTGGCAAGTTGAACTTGATGAATGAACCTTCAAGGCCAATCTTCTCGATACCACCCTTTGCAAGTACATTCTTTGACTCAATGTCAATGAGCTGATATTTGATTGATGAACTTCCGCAGTTCAATACAAGAATTTTCATTTTGTTATCTTTATTTGTTTGTTGTTGTATTTACTTTTTTGCAGCAATGGCCTGGTTTGCAGTGATGGCAATCATCATGTATACGTCCTCGATTGAGCAACCGCGTGAAAGGTCGTTTACAGGACGTGCGATACCCTGGAGAACTGGGCCGATAGCCTCGGCATTGCCCAAACGCTGAACGAGCTTGTAACCGATGTTACCTGCGCCAAGGTCGGGGAATACGAGAACGTTTGCCTTGCCGGCAACCTTTGAACCCGGAGCCTTGCTCTGGCCTACGAATGGAACGAGAGCTGCATCGGCCTGCAATTCACCGTCGAGTGACAACTCGGGATCGAGTTCGTGTGCAAGTCTTGTAGCCTCAACAACCTTGTCTACCATCTCGTGCTTTGCAGAACCCTTTGTTGAGAAACTGAGCATTGCAACACGTGGCTCCTCGAAACCTGCGATAGCCTTTGCAGTCTGTGCAGTGCACACTGCAATCTGTGAGAGCTGGTTTGCATCGGGCTGTGGAGTAACTGCAACGTCGGCAACAAAGAGAACGCCGTCCTCGCCATACTCCTTGGCATTTGTGATGAGCATCATGGCACCGCTTACGCAGCTGATACCTGGAGTTGTCTTGATAATCTGCAATGCAGGACGCAATACATTACCAGTTGTGTTGAGTGCACCTGCTACCTGGCCGTCGGCGTCGCCGTTCTTGATGATGAGGCAACCAAGATACAATGGGTTGCAGACGAGCTTCTGTGCATCTTCCATTGTCATGCCCTTTGCCTTGCGCAACTCGAAGAGCAGGTTTGCATACTTCTCTGCGTCGGGGTTGTTGCATGGGTCGATGATGGTAGCTTTCTCGATGTTTGCAAGGCCGTGCTGCTGTGCAAGGGCGAGAATCTCTTCCTTGTTGCCAAGAAGAATGATTTCTGCAATACCGTCGGCAACTGCCTTGTCGGCTGCTTTCAATGTACGCTCCTCTGTACCTTCAGGGAGGACGATGCGCTGCTTGTTCTGTTGAGCGCGCTCAATCAAATTCTTAATAACATCCATAGTTTAATTTATTTAAATTTGTAGATTTCCGTTTTTCTGTCTGTGGAGTGTTATCACGCAGGCATACTAAATGCAAAAACAGCGCGAGCGTTGTTTTACAACGCAAAGTTAACTTAAACAAAAAAGAGAACAAAATAAATCTTCTTTATTTTCGGCTGTGGAATGATTTTTAGGGCAATATAATGCTGTCAACGGCATATCTTGCGCAATTGTCCCACAATAATCCTGCTGTGGAGTAGTGTGAAGGCTGCAATGAATGCGGCAGCCATTCCCCAAAGCGGGAGTATTCCGGTCAATTCAATATCGGGCGACAGTGTTGCAAGAACCCCGGATATGTGCGGATAAATGAGTGATACTGAGAGGATGGCGGCAAGCCACACGAGTGTATCAATGCCGGTTACCAACAATATGTATGGTGTGGCAATGAGTCTTGTCGAGTAGCCTAATGAATAGAGGTTGGTGAACTTCTCCTTGTTTTTCTCTATGAGCAATTGAATGCTTATGAGCAACAGGAAGAAAGCAAGCAATGAAACAGTTGCTCCAATGCCTATGACCACCCACAGGATGCCGTGTACAAGTGTCTGCAGACGCAGGTTGTCTGCATCGCCTTCAATGATGTAGTTATGTTTGTCAAGATACTCGAGGAGCGTGTTCCTTTCTGCACCGCTGCTTGTCTTCAGTATCAGCCTTGACGGCTCTTTCTGCTCCTTTTCGCCATATATTCCGTTGGCCTGTTGCAGGAATCCGTCAGGTACAAGTATGGTGTTCAGCCTGTCGGTATAGCCCACGATTCTGGCGCTGTAGTATCTCATCTTGCCGTTACCCTGAATTCTTAGCGTTATCGGGAACATGGTGGTCAACCCCTCACTCAACTGCGGCAATCCTTTTGTGGAGGCATATCCGTAGTTGTAGACGTTGAGGTAGCGTCTTGGGATGATAATGGGGATTTCGCGGCTGTTGATACCAGCTTTCCAAATGGTGTCAGCCTCGAATTCCACATCGATGAAGCGGTCGGGGACCGACTCCATGAACAGGTCGGTAGATACTCCTATGTCTCCGAGTGCGAAACTTCCATAGATGTTGAATGTGGCAGCTGTAAATTCTCCCACTCCGCTAACGGCAGGGTGTTCTTTCAGCATTTTTATCTCCCTGTCGCTGAATGTGGGTTGCGCGCCTACAAGGTTTGTCAAAGTCGTAAGTCCGCTTATAGGTTTTGAGATTACTGCGTACCCCTCGTTGAGCACTCCTTTTTCCTTGTCGGTAAAACGGTTGAAGTCCCTGCAGGCCTGTATGCCAATGAGCACAATTATGCCACCCAACAGGTTTGCAACGACAAAACCACACAACTGCCATGCGCTGATGTTCTGTCTGAGCAGCTTGAAAAGCAATCCCAATCTTTTCTTTGTCTGTTTCATGGCTATAGTTTCAGAAATTTGTCATATTCATATGGCAGGTGCTGTCCTATGGATGTCACAATAACACCAAATCCGTCGGCCTTCTGCCTCTCTCTCAGCATATTGCCCATTATTGCAGCGTTGGCTGCGTCAAGATGGCTTACCGGTTCATCGAGTATGACAAAGTCGGCAGGTTGTGCCAATAATCTTACGAATGCCACCCTCTGCTGCTGTCCATAAGAGAGTCTCCCACAGGGGCGGTCAAGGCGTTCCTCAAGCCCCAGTTCGGTAAGCCTCTCCTTGATCTCCTTCTCTGTGAAATAATCTGTAAGTTGGTTCTTTAGCATGACATTCTCAACCGCTGTAAGTTCTGGGAATATGCGGTGTTCCTGAAACATCATTGCCAACATTGTGCGTCGTATCTCGCAGTAACTCTCTTCAGTCTTGGGTAACACAAGGCCTTTGTTGTCAAGGTACTCTATGCTGCCCGCATAATCAGAACGTAGTCCGTAAAGGAAGGAACAGAAGGATGACTTGCCACGTCCCGAAGCAGCCTCAATAAGGTACGATTCCCCACGCGTGAACGTCAGTTCTTTGCGCCACACGTCCGTGCCCTCCTCTTTTGAAAGGGAATCTGCAAGGAAATCTGGGATGATCCCGTTTATTCTGATTGTCTCTATCATCGCTTGCAATGCTTTTCTTTGTCAAGTAACAAATATATGACAAATAAATGTGATTATGCCAAAATTTTCTCATTAACAAAAAGCGACAGGCTCCTTTGATGGAATCTGTCGCTTCTTTGTTTATGTGAACTCCTGCTTACGCAAGGATATTCTTCAACTCCTCGGCCTTTACGCTCTGCTGCTCGCCTGTTGTCATGTTCTTCAGTGCGACAGTGCCGTCGTTCATCTCCTGCTCGCCGACAATGGCAACAAAAGGAATGGCTTTGTTGTTGGCATATCCCATCTGTTTCTTCATCTTGTCGCTACTAGGGAACAGCTCGGCCGATATTCCCGCTTTGCGTAGCTCACCGATAATCTGCAATGAGTGCATGGCTTCCTTCTCACCGAAATTCACAAACATCACCTTGGTGGTGTGCATTGCCTCCTGTGGATAGAGCTCGAGCTGGTTCATTACATCATAGATGCGGTCGGCACCGAACGAGATACCGACACCCGACATCCCGTCCATACCGAACACGCCGGTGAGGTTGTCGTAACGTCCGCCACCTGTGATGCTGCCTATTGCAACGTCAAGTGCCTTTACTTCGAGGATTGCGCCTGTGTAGTAGTTGAGGCCGCGCGCAAGTGTAAGGTCTATGTCGAGAGTGCTCTTTATTCCGACGCTCTTTATTGTGTCAAGTATGAACTGCAATTCCTCAACGCCCTTCTCGCCGGTTGCATTGCCACTGAGTGTCTGGGCGAGAATCTGCATCTTCTCCTCGTTGCTGCCCTGCGCCTTGAGAATGGGCAACAGCTTTTCGATAGACTCGTCGCTGATTTCCTTGCTCTTGAGCTCGGCAATTACGCCGTCGAGGCCAATCTTGTCAATCTTGTCGATGGCAACGGTGATGTCGATGATCTTCTCGGGTTCTCCAATTACATCGGCAATGCCGGCAAGTACCTTGCGGTTGTTGAGCTTTATTGCAACGCGGATGTTCAGCTTGTCAAAGACATAATCGATGAGCTGTATGAGTTCCACCTCGTTGATGAGCGAGTTGTTACCGATGATGTCGGCGTCGCACTGGTAGAACTCGCGGTAGCGGCCCTTCTGTGGGCGGTCGGCGCGCCATACAGGCTGTATCTGATAGCGTTTGAATGGGAATGAAAGTTCTTCGCGGTGCATTACTACATAGCGTGCAAAAGGCACGGTGAGGTCGTAGCGCAAACCTTTCTCGCAGAACTTCGATGCCAGTTTGGCGGCGTTGCGGCTAAGGAGCTCATCATCGGTCAATTCCTTGAAGTAGTCGCCCGAATTCTGTATCTTGAAAAGCAGTTTGTCGCCCTCTTCGCCATACTTTCCCATGAGTGTAGAAAGGTTTTCCATTGCCGGTGTTTCAATCTGCTGGAAACCGAACAGGTGGAATGCCTTGCGTATGGTGTCAAAAATGTAGTTTCTTCGGGACATCTCAATGGGTGAGAAATCCCTTGTTCCCTTTGGTATTGATGGTTTAGTTGCCATTGTCTGTTAATCGCGTCTGTTCATGAAAATCATAACGTAGTAGAGCAGTGTGGCCAGTGACGACAGTGCCGCAACAACGTATGTATATGCTGCCGAGCGAAGTGCTCCGCAAGCGTATTTGTGATTGCTTGAATTTGTTATACCAGATGTCTGCAACCATGCCAGTGCCCTGCGGCTTGCATCTACCTCAACTGGTAGGGTTACAAAACTGAACAGGGTTGTCGTTGCAAACAGTATGATGCCGGCCAACAGCAGTCCGGGCATCGTCTGGACGGTGATGATACCGATGAGCAGCACCCAGGACATTATGCTCGACGAAAACGATACCACAGGTACCAGTGCTGAGCGTAGCTTGAGAGGTGCATATGCCTTGGCATGCTGTATGGCGTGTCCACACTCGTGCGCGGCGACAGCTACTGCAGCCACGCTTGCCGAATTGTACACTCCTTGGCTAAGGTTCACGGTCTTTGTGGTAGGGTTGTAGTGGTCGGTAAGGAATCCTGATGTGCTGGTTACCTTGACGTCATATATGCCGTTGTCGTGCAACATTTTAACGGCAACGTCACGTCCTGTCATTGCTACCGGAATCTTGGCGTATTTTTCGAATTTACGTTTCAGGTTTGCCTGCACAATATAACTGAGAATGGCGATGCCAAAAAACAGGATCAGGTATGTATAATCATATCCTGCATTGCTGTCAGCATAATATTGTGCAAAACTTATTATTGATGAAAACATACTCCTTGTTTAGATTGAACGTGTGATTGTCTGGTCACGGTCGGGGCCTATTGACAAGTACTTCACGGGTACGCCAAGTTCCTTCTCAAGGAATGCAATGTAATCCTTGAAAGCCTGTGGCAACTCCTCCTCGCTACGTAACTTGGTGAGGTCGGTCATCCAACCCTTGATTTCTGTGTAGACGGGCTCGACACCCTCGATGTCATATGGCAGATGTGTGAGTGTCTCACCGTTCTTTTTGTATGCTATGCAGGCCTTGATGGTTGGGAATGTGTCAAGTACGTCGCTCTTCATGAGGATGAGGTGTGTTACACCATTGATCATGATGGTGTACTTGAGTGCAACAAGGTCAATCCAACCGCAACGGCGCTCACGACCGGTCACGGCACCATACTCGTGGCCACGGTCGCGCATCTCTTTGCCGTCCTCGTCGAAAAGTTCTGTGGGGAACGGTCCGGCACCGACACGTGTGCAATATGCCTTTGTGATACCATATACATTGCCGATTCTGTTGGGAGCAACACCCAAACCGGTACATGCGCCGGCGCATACGGTGTTCGATGATGTAACGAATGGGTAACTACCGAAGTCGATGTCGAGCATGCTGCCCTGCGCACCCTCGCAAAGAATTGATTTACCCTCGTTCATCAGGTCATTGATGAGCTGCTCGCTGTCGATGAGACGGAACTTCTTGAGATACTCGACTGCAGCAAGCCACTCCTGCTCAATGGCAGCGATGTCATAGCTGTAGTTCATGTCCTTGAGTATCTGCTCATGGCGTCCCTTTGCCTGTGCATATTTCTGCTCGAAGTTCTCGAGGATATCACCTACGCGCAAACCGTTACGGCTGATCTTGTCTGTGTATGTGGGACCGATACCCTTACCTGTTGTACCCACCTTGGCATCGCCCTTTGCAGCTTCATATGCAGCGTCAAGCACGCGGTGTGTAGGCAGGATAAGGTGTGCCTTCTTTGAAATGTAAAGGTTCTTTGTCAGGTCGTAGCCTGCCTCGATGAGGCTCTCGGCCTCACCTTTGAAGAGCGCGGGGTCAAGCACTACGCCATTTCCTATAATGTTTACTTTGCCTCCCTGGAAAATACCCGATGGTATTGAACGCAAAACGAATTTCTTGCCATCGAATTCCAATGTGTGGCCGGCATTCGGGCCACCTTGAAAGCGTGCGACAACATCGTAGTTGGGTGTGAGCACGTCAACTACCTTTCCTTTTCCTTCGTCACCCCACTGGAGTCCTAATAATACATCAATGTTCTGTTTCATTGTTATTTACTTTTTGTCAGCCTTGCCTTACGTCTCTTGATTGCCTGGTGGCACTTGTTGCAGAGTCCGTAAAGGTGCAGCGAGTAATGGGTTAAATGAAATTTTTTTATGTTTTTTGTTATATCTTCAGCTATGTTCATATTGCCCAATTCTGTAACCTTGCCACATTTTGTGCAAATGGTGTAAGCCTTCTCGGTTCCGTAGCATTTCTCATATTTCGATATTGCACCGAACTGGTGATGGGTTACCAGATTGGCTTTTATAAGCATTGTGATGGTGTTGTATATTGTAGCGCGGCTTACTCGGAACTTTAGGCTCTCTTCGAGATGCTCCATAAGTTCCTTGATCTCAAAACTGCCGTTGATTGAATATATTGCATCAAGGATTGCAAAACGCTCGGGTGTGCGCCTGCATCTGTTCTCTTTGAGATATTCGGTGAATATCCCGTTTGCAATTTCCACAATCCTGCTGTTGTCCATATTCCAATGCTTCTGCGAAACGGCCTGCTTGTCAGGCTTATAGGCTGTTACCGCAGTTTCAACACACAAAGTTATCGTTTATTTTTATATTATAATAGATAAATGGCTTTAATTTTCCATAAAAAGTAAGAAATATACCAAACTCCCTGTTGACGGCACGAAAAAGGTGTGCCAGCAGGCACACCTTGGCTTCATTCTTCAAAACTTTCCAGTAATGCTGTTACGTACGTGGGGACGTTCCCTTCATCGGCTATCAACTGTTTTAGCCTTACAATGGAGTCCGGGTTGCGGTCAAGATAGTTCATGAGTGCGTTGAATGCACAGCGGACTGTAATGCCTTGTCCATCTTGGGCATCCTGTGATATTGTGCTCTTGAAAAATAGCGGTTCCTGTTGCTTGTCGGGGAATACGCCGCGTCGTATCAAGTGTGACATTGTAAGGAAACCGCAGTAGCAATAGAGCCCTTCGCTCTTAGTTGTCCATTGCAGAGCCTTCTTCCAAGCATCAGGCAACTTGCGTAGCACGTGCATGGCTAATTGGTCGGCAATCTCAGTGAATCTTGCCTCGCCAATCCACTTGTCACTCACTTCTGCATAGCCATCCTCGGGCAAAAGCAATATAGCCAGCATCTTGCATTCTCTTATATTGTCCTGCCATAGGGAAGCAGCAAGTTCCTTGTTTTTTGAATGTGCGTCGGCAATGTTTTTGAGTCGTGGAAACTCGACGCCAAAGTTTATCTTATAGTCGAGCCCCTGGCGGCGCTGCAGCGTTGACACCACACCGTTCATGGCCAGACGAAGTGATTTCTTTATCTCACGTACCTCGTCAAGAATGTTCTTTTCCATGTTTGCTTACTTGATTATTGTGTGTTTGCGGCGGTAATTATTGGGTGTCTCACCGACTATGCGGTAGAACGATGCATAGAACGACTGACGGTTGGCAAAACCTACCATCTTGCCGATTTCTTCAATCGTAAGTCCCAAAAAACGTTTGTCGACAAGCTTGTGCTGTGCCTCCTTGATGCGGTATTCATTAATCAGGCACGAGAAATTTGTACCGAAACGAGAATTGATTACGGCCGAGATATATCGGGTGTTTGTCCCAAGTTCAACGGCAAGTTCCTTTGCCGAGAAGTCCTTGTTGCGGTAACGTTTTTCAACAATTACGATGTTAAGAATCTTGTCATACAGTTCGTCGGCCAGTTCGGCACGGATGAGTGAACGGTAGGCTGCATTCTTCTCCTGCTTTTCCTTTATGTTGTATGGGGTAAATGTGCTCTCTTTCATGATTGCTGTTTTACAATGTTTTCCCAAATGTACAACCAAATTTTATAAAAAACAGAGTTTTTTTGTTTTTTTTGAGTTTTCACCGAGATTTTATGGTGTAAATATTTTTTACAGGCACGGGCGTTGCTCAAAATATCATGACGTCTTTGTCGGCACCTAGTGTGATAGCTTTTTCGCGGCATTTGCGCGCTGCTTCCTTTTTGCCCATTTTTTCATATATGATGGCTTGCAGAATGTAATTGTTGGCATTCTCGGGGTCAATCTCAATGGCTTTCTCCAAATCCATCATTGCCAGTTCGTTGTGTCCAAGTTCCCTTTCAAGATTGCTGCGTGCAATGTACAGCTCGGCAATGCCGGGGTTCTCTGTAATTATTGCCGAGAGTACCATAAGACATTCGTCGTAACGTTTCTCTTTCTGGTAAAGCATGGCAATTCCAAGGCGTACGCTCAGGTTGTCGGGAATCCACCATTGCAATTGTTCGTAGTCCTTCCAGGCTTTATCAAATTGTCCGGTGTTTGTGTATATGTGGGCTCTGCACAGCAGTGCACCGGTGTTGCTGGGTTCGTGTTTCAGCAGTTCGTTGTAGTCCTGTAGTGCCTGCTCCACGCTGTCAAGCTGTAGGAAAATGTTTGCACGCTGTTGCAGGAGTGTCAGTTCATTGGGTGCTATTTCGAGTGCTTTGTCATACTCTTTCAATGCTTTTTGAAGGTCGTTGAGCATTTGGTAGGAATAGGCAAGGTTTGCATGTGCATAAATTTTTTCATAGTTGGTAGAACTGTATGCAGCCGCCTCTTCAAAACATGCAGCCGCCTGAATATAGTTGTTTTCCTTGATGTACTCAAGACCTTTTTGGCACACGCTGTTATAGTTTTGCGACTTTATGGCCATTGTCATGAGCAACAATGTTAATGACAGTATGATTCTCATTAAATATAATGTTTGTCGGTTTGTTTGCGAATATAGTACATTTATTCATAAGGGCTTTCATATTTCTTATTAAAATATATTAAAGAGCCATTTTGCTCCTTTTGTGTAGAAAAATGGAAATCCTGCAGTTAAAATGCTATTCAAGCATTTGAAGTTTGCGAATAATTGTTGTATCTTCGCAGTGTAAAATAGTGAATATACGCTTTTATAGAAGTCGTGTGTTGCTTTTTGGGAAGCCTTGGTAGTTCAATGGATAGAATAAGTCTCTCCTAAAGATTAGATTCGGGTTCGATTCCCGACCGAGGTACTCTTGTGTTTGCCAATTGCTTAAATATTAAGTGGTTGGCAATTTTTGTTTTGTGATTTTGTGGCTTTCAGTCCTTCTCTATGATTACCGGCATTCCAACATAGCAGTACTTATAGAGTGCCTTGATATCTTCGTTCTTCATTCTTATGCAACCTTCGCTGCTGCGGCTGCCGATACTCTCGGGAAAGATTGTGCCATGAATACCGATATCGTTGAACCCCGGGACATTGAGCCTGAAAAATAGCGGACCATAGGCCCCTTCACGCATGCCATGGCCGTCGCCGAAATCGTGTTTCCACGATGTGGCATCGTACAGCATCTTTATCTTGAATTCCCCTTCGGGTGTCTTCTTGTCACCTATTCTTGTCTTGTTGCCAAAATTCATGCCGCAGGCAATGGGGCGTCTGAAGAGCGTGTCGTTCTTTTCGTTGATGACATAGAGTTGTAATGCTTTCTTGGACACCACAATATGTTTCTGCGCAAATGAGAATAGTGGCAGTGCTGCAATAAGTATGATGAAAAGGTGTTTTTTCATAATCTTTTATCGTGTTAATGAGAACTTCATACTTACACCAAAGTCGGTTGTGGTGGTGGGGTATGAACTTGTTGAAATGAGCGGTATGGTCTTCTGTCGGTCAAAATATAGACTAAAGGAGAGTGTCTTGCTGTAGGCATAATCGGCGGTGATAGAGTAGTTGAACGACTTGTTTCCGCTTGTTGCTTGCGTGGTTCCCTTGTCTATACTGCGGCAGATGGACGACTGGTTCCTGAACGAGAAGTCGGCACGTATGTTGATGTCGTTTCCGTTCTTCTTCTGCTTGCTCTTGTTTGCCTTTTTGCCACCGAAGAGCTTCAGGTCAATGATCTTGTAACCGATGTTGAATGCAATTTCCTCGTTCTGCGTCTCTACCATCTGTATGGCTGTGAGGCTCAGGTTTATCATTCTCGACTTGATGAACTTTGCACCTATGGTGAGGTTGTTGTTTGTTGTCACGTCGAGTCCGATGAGCGGCGAGAAACTCTCGTTCACCGACACAGCTCCGATGTTGTATCGGCTGCTTGGTATGGGCATTCCGGTGGTTGTGTTGTTTACAAAGCCGATGCCGCGGCTGTACTCCATATATGTTGCATATGTGCTGTATGCTCCCACTGCATAGACGCTCTTGTAGCCGTGCTCGATGTTCACGCTCTTGAAGTGCTTCTCGAAGAACGGCAGTTTCGACAGGCCCGAGTACTTTATCTTCCAGTTGGGCAGCATGCGCAGCATGTTGGGGAATATGTCGTTGCCGCCAATACCGGTGTAGGCATCGAGGAACGACGGTATCATCACATCGGCCGAGTAGATGTCCACTCCACCGTTTGCGGGGTCGTATTTCTGTCCGGCAAGGCTGCTTGAGATAGGGTACTCGCTACCTTCATATATATTCTCGAGTGCCTGACGGTTGTTCTCCAGGTTGCCTATGAACTTGTCATAGACGTCGGAGTGGTAGTTGTTTTTTGCACTTCCACCGCCGAACGATGTTCCAATAGTTATGGTTGTCATTGAGAAACCGCCAGACTCGTTGGTCGGCATGCCATCGTACATGAACTGTATACTCTTACTCTGATTGCGTGTCCAGCTGGCATTGAGATCAATCTTGAAGTCCTTGAACGGCTCGAGTGTCATCCTTGCCTGCAGATCCTCGGCTGCTGTTGATGTAGCCATGGATGCAATGCTGTCGCTGCGCAGAAGCCAGTTCTGTCTGTGTGCCCTGTCAAGATAGCTGTCGCCGGTGAGACCGAATGCAAAGTCTACACCCGGGGCGTAGAGGCCGTCCATTCTCTTTTGTCCAAAGATATCACCTGCATCAGGCATGAATCCCGGCAAGTTCATTGCATAGGCGTTCGTATAGTTGAACGAAGCGCTGCGAACCATCATTAGCATGCGTGTCGGGTACTGCATGGCTTTTGCGAACTTGCTGCGTTCACCATCCTTCTGCTTGGCGGTTATTGTCACCTTTATGCTCACACTGTCCATGTTCTTGATGAGAATCTTGTTCTCGTCAAGGACCTTGTACTTGAGTTTGTACGTCTCGCCCTTCTTTGTGCGTGCAATGACATCGAGTTTCTTGTTCTTGAGGTTGTGCGTGACGGTTACGGTGGTATCCTCCTTCAGGCGTATCTCCTTTGTAAACGGTTTGCTCTTCTCAACCTTGGGCTTGCGGCTCTTGGATGATTTTTGTTTCTTGTTGCTGCTTGCAAAGCGCTTGTTGGTCTCCTCAAGATATGGAATGAGGTTATAGAGCTTCTCAAAGTTCATCGATGTCTTGAAGGTAATGTTGCGCTTGTTGGCAATGTTGTTGCCCACATCCACGCCGGCAATACTATTGCCGCGCATCCAATTATATGTTCCTGCATAACTTGCATCGGCTGTAAGCCACTCAAAGAGAGGGAACTTGTTGAGCGGCAACGTATATGATGCCGTGAAGTTCTGCTGGTAGCTCAATGGGTCGCCGAATTGCCTGAGGCTGTGCTTTACAGAATCCTTCCATGCTGCATATTCAGTGGGGTATCTCTCCTTGTTGACCGGTAGGAACGGCTCTTCAACCTCGGCATTGGTACCGCTGTTGAGGCTCATTCTCAAGTTGGTTGTAGGATCCCATTTTATGGCCATCGAACGGTTCCAGTTGAACTGCTGCGAGAATGTCAATGGTATCTCGTTGTCGCCTGCCATTGACTGCAGGTCGCGACGTTGAAGTTCGTGGTATGCGCGTGTCATATCAGTGTTGAGTGCCAAAGACTGTGGCAACGGGTTTATGCCCCACTCCTTGAAAATCTTCAGCCACTTTGATTTGCTCTTTATCTTGCCGAATGGTTTCAAGGTCTTGATGGGGCTTGAATAGTTGTAGCTGAGCGATGCTTTCCAGTTGATGCGGTTCTCCCAACTGATGGTGCTTCCGCTGTTGTTGGTTGCAGCATGTGAGAAACTGAAACTCAGGTTTGCCGGGTCGTATGGCATCGGTGTCTTGCTCGAAATGTTGATTTTGGCATTGCTGACACTGAAATTGCGTATAACGGAGTGCACCTCGGCAATGTTCTTGAGTGAATCCTTGCCAACCTCATCGTATGTGTCAAGCACATCATCAAAATCCAAGTCGGTGTCGAACGGACTGTAGAGTGGTGATGTCACCTCCTCTGTGAATGAATAATACGCGGGTACACTTACCTTGAACGAACGTGGTAACAGACGGCCTGCATCCAAGGTGCCGGTGAGTGAGTAGCGGTAGTAGTCGTCGGTGCGGCGCGCCGCCAGCTTCTCCTCAATGCCGCCGAATCCGGCAGTCTCAACCTTTCCCTGTGCTGCGAATGAACCAAGGTCGCTGAGCTTGATGTTGAGATTTCCCTGTGCTGCCCAGCCGCTCTTGTTGTTGAAACCTATGAGGCGCATTTCGTTCACCCACACGATTGCCGATTTGCTGCTTGAACTGTTGTTGCGTACACCAATCATCATCACCTTTATCTGTCCCAATGAGGGGCTTCCTACAATGCTTATCCTGTTCTTTGGGGTCTCACTGTCATATTCGCTGTAGATGGTGGTGTTTGTGACACCCTCGGCGTTGCTGTTGCGCAGCGTGTTGCGGCGTATCTTGATGTCAGTGAGCTTGCTCATGGGGATGTCAATCATGTTCTCCTGTGGCCACACGACAGTTGCTGCGGCAGTGCTGTTGCCGTCGTATGAACCGTGAGGAGTGATGGTCAGCGGTACCTCATATTCATAGTAGTTGCTCTTATAGTCCGAACCCAATCGTACAAAGAGTGACATGTCGTTGTTCTTGAGCTGTGTCTCGTCAAGTTCGGGCGCTTCGGCGTGGATGAACAACTGTATGCGCTCATACTGTCGTATGTCGAGATTGCCCTTCTTGTACACGGCGCGGCTCTCCTTGCTGCCGAGGTTGTTGACATTGAGTGCCAATGCCTGCTCGTTGTCCTGGCGTAGCTGTGGCTGGCTGGGGTCGATGATACGTGTCACACCCGGTGGCAGTACATAGTTGACCGGCTTGCGGTCGCCGTGCTCCTCAATGCTTACAGCCGATGTGGTGAAC
This sequence comes from Bacteroidaceae bacterium, assembly GCA_045634305.1. Classification (GTDB taxonomy): domain Bacteria; phylum Bacteroidota; class Bacteroidia; order Bacteroidales; family Bacteroidaceae; genus HGM04593. The sequence goes on from JAZQZZ010000049.1 coordinate 72,550, forward strand.
TCGCCCGAAACGGTAGGCGCAGTGTTGTTCTTCGATGCAATAGGCTGCAGATAGGGGCGCCAGTCGCCACGTACAAGTTGCATGGTGGCAAAACGCAGTGTCACAGGCTTTTGGAACTGTGTCATGTACATGCGGATGAAACGTATTGAGGTGAAGTCGCGTATTGTACCCACTGCTTTCTCATATTCATCAATGGGGATGCGGAACTTGTACCAGTCAACGCTCTCGGTGTTACCATTGCGGAGCTTTGATGTGACAGTGCGTTTGTCGGTGATGTAGTTGCGGCCAACCTGCATATCCTCGGGGCGTAGGGAAATCTTGTACTGGAAGAAATTCTCGTATTCATCCATGGTGAAGTCCTGGTTTGCATCCTCTACATCGGGAGTGATTTTTGCTGCGCTGCTGTAGTCGCTGCCGGAGTCGCTTGGCGAGTTGCCCTCGGTGTTGTTGAAGTATTTATAACGCTCTATGATGCCGCGTTGTGCCGCATCGTAGTCGCTGCCACGGAAGTAGTGGTAGCTGTCGCCGGCCGGGTCGGCAGCTATGCTGTCATACACCTCCTGGCGTACACGGCCTTGCAAGGCCTCAAGATAGGCCTTGTAGGTGGGGTGCTGTGCCTCATCGGCGCTGCTCAGACCATTGAGACCGGTGTCTTGCTGGTCACGGCTCTGGGCATTGTTGTCGAATGCGTATACAAGGCTGGTGTTTGTGGGAACACGTCCCCAAACGGTTTCCTCGAATTCGTACTGGTTGCTGCTTGATGGCAGTCCGTTTTCATAGAACTTCTTGCTGTCCTTGAGTATATCTTCCGAAACTTCGCCCAGGTTGAAATAGAGATCGCCGCCCATTCCTGTTTGCTCGTAGATGAAGGGGTCGAGCAACCAGAATTCGATATACTGTATGTTGGCGCTCTCAAAGTCTGTGGTGGTCAGTTGGCGTGTGATGCCGCCCCAACGCTTTGCAGGGTCGTTGAGCTTACCTTCATAGTCGACATCGGTGTCCAGGTTGTATGGGCCTCGCTCATCGGGATAATATGTGACGTTGAGCAACGACAGGGTCGATGACTCGCCGTAGGTCGATTCCTTGTTGGGGTAGAGCTCACGTTCATATACCTCGCGTACATAGTGGTTCGATAGCTGCTCCATGTCGCTCTTGATGTGTGCCGGTGTCAGTGACGAACTGCGACGTGTGAAGAGTGGGTCGATGACGTACCAACTGATACGTGCGCGGTTGTAGCCTGTGCGTATGTCGTTGCTCAGATTGCTGTACTGCATGCCATGAGGCAATGAGGCAAGCATCCATTGCGATGGTGATGAAATGTCCACTCCATTCTCGGTGTTCTCGAAGTCATCAATGTATGATGCCTCGCTCTGCACGTCCTTCGATGTGCCGGCTTCAAGCCTTGCGAATTCGGCCGAGAATGTAATTGACGATGGCTCGGTGCAGCTGATGAGCGGCAACAGGTCTATGATGTTCGTCAGCCACTGGCTCTGCTTTTTCCATGACATGTTGAAACCCCAAAGGAAGTTGTTGAGTGGCTCGGAACCCATGTCGACCTTTGTTGTCAAGGGTTTTTCGGAGAGTGACATGAGTGTACCGCCCAGTTTGAAGTCGTCCGAGAAGTCATATTTCCAGTTGAGGCCGAGCACGGTCTTGCGCTGCATGTTGAACATTGTGTTGCTCTCGAGCGACACCTGTACGTTTGTGCCGGCATCAATGATGTTCTGGTTAAGGATGGTCACCGTTCCCGATGAGTAGTCGACCTGATAGTCACTGTTCTCCACCAATGTCACTCCACCGGCTGTCACTACAACCGAACCGCGTGGAATGTTTGTGGAACCTGTCTGTATGACGTTTGCAGCGCTGCCGGTGTATTCACCAATCAGGTAGAACTTGTCCTTTTCGGCAATCTGTTTTGCAACGGTCTTTGTAGAGTCGTACAGCTCGTGGAATACATATTTTGACGCAATGGCGTCATTGTCAATCTTTTTCTCCATGTAGCTGCCGAACGGTTCAACCGACGGGAAGAATATTCGTCCCGATGCCGCGTCAACCGTGTAGCCCTGTATGTAGTCGAACACTCCGTTGGGGTTCTCCTTGCTGTTGTTGCTGTCGAGCCTGTCGAGGCCAAGCATCTGCAGCAGTGTTTTGCCCTTTTGTTCCGGCAGGTATGTGATGTTTGTACCAAGGCTGTCACTTGCATAGTATACGTCGAGTTTGAAATCCGTGCTTTGCAGGTTGCGTGTACCCAACGAGTATACGTTCTTCATCATGAGGTCCCAGCATCCGTTCTTGGGTGAGCAGGCATTGGGTTTGATGAGCTTAAGGTAAAGTGTTGTCTTTGACTCTTTTACGTCGCTCGAGAATTCACCGACCTGATATGTCTGTCCGCCATATGTGTATTCATAGGCTACGGCAAGAACCTCGTCGGCTCTCAACGGGGTCTTCAACGAAATGTAACCGAGTTCTCTGTTGAGGGTGTACTCTGAAGATGACAGTAGTCTTGCGTTTGATAATTTTTCATAGTCGGCTCCACCATATATGCCGTCTATGTTACCCAGGATGTTGTTCGCCTGGTCAATATCCCTGATACCCGAGTATGTGGTGCTCATTTGGGAGTAGAGATTGTTGGCGTTGTTGTGCGGAATGGCCGAACTTCCTGTTGCACTCCATGTCGGATTACTTATGTGGCGGTTTTCGGCAATGTCGGTGAATGCCACAATGTTACGCGGGTTGTTGTAGTCGCTGGTCTTGTTGGTTACCCAAACTTCGATGCGGTTGATGTCAATGCCCGAGAGTATGGTTGGCAACTGCGACATTGAACGGTCATAGTTGTCGCGGAAATAGTGCGCAAGGAAAAAGTGCTTGTTCTCGTCGTAGTTGGTTATCTCAATTTCGAATGTTGTGAGTTGTGTTCCGCCCTTGGAGTTCACGACAGTGCTGTTCGAAGTCTTTTGTGAAACGACCGTCTGAAGCAGGAGTTTGCCGAACTGCAGGTCGGTCCTGATACCGAAGAGTGACGATGCTCCTTTGATGAGGCTTGAGTTTGTGGGGAACGATACGTTGCCGGCTTCCACAAGCTTGATTATCTCGTCTTCCTTGCCGTCGTATTTCAGGTTTATCTTCTTGGCGTCGTAACTGAATGTCGCTTCGGTGTTGTAGTTGAAGTCCATGTTCATCTTGTCACCCACGCTGCCGCGTACATTGAGGTTGATTTTTTCGTCAAAATCGAAACTGTTGGTCCTTCTGCTGCGCGAAGGAAGGGCGGGGTTGTCGATAGTCTGTATCGAGTAGCCGATCTTCAGTTCTGCATTTCCCTGTGTCTTTACACGCACGCCGCCCGGGCCGAATATCTTCTCGGCCGGTCCCAGGTCAAAGTGCATGTCTGTGAAATCGAACTTGTTCTTTTTTTGTGAACTTTCCCATGCCTCATAGTTCTTCTTCCTGAAAAATCTGTACATGGCGTTCTTTTCCTGCCATTCGGCATACTCTTCGGGAGTGAGCAATATCGGGGCAGTCAGCAGTGTGTTTTCTCCAAGTCGGGTACTGAACCTGTATGTGCCCTCTTCCTCATTGTAGAGGGTGTCTGTGACAATGTTGGTGGGCTGTTTGAGGTCGAGAGGGCGTTGCTGCAGGTCATCAATGGTTGCAGGCGTTGTCTCCGAGATAGGGAAACGAACCGAAACGGTATCCTGTACGGTTTCCTTGCCTGTCTTTGCCCTGTTGCGTTCCCTGAGCGACTTGCGTACACTGTCCTGCGCGGCAATTGTCATTGCCGCGAAAATGAAGGTGAACAGTATTAACGCACGTTTGCCCATAGATTGTTACAGCTGTTTCAATGCCAGTTTGATGACCTGTTCCACGGTAGCTGCGGGCTCGCTCTTTACAATAGCCTGTACGACCTTGTTTGTCGCGGCAGCTGGGAAACCTAGCATGATGAGCGCCGACACAGCGCCGTCAATGACATCATTGTTTGGCGCAACAGCAACTGCCGATGCACTTGACATGCCGCTGCCAATGCCTTTTATTTTGTCCTTGAGGTCGATTATTATACGCTGGGCTGTCTTCAGGCCAATGCCCTTTACGCTTTTTATTGCAGACTCGTTGCCTGTGAAAATTGCTTCGCACAACTCGTTCACGGTGAATGCCGACAGAATGGTGCGTGCCGTGTTGCCGCCGATTCCGGATACCGAAATGAGCAGTAGGAACAGTTCGCGTTCCTGTTTGTTGCTGAAGCCGAAGAGCTGGTGGGTATCCTCGCGTATCACTTCGTAGATATATACCTTGACATCTTTCTTGTCTTGCAGAGCGCTGTATGTGTTTAGGGTGATGCTTGTCTCATAGCCTACACCGCAGCATTCAATGATGGCTGTCGCGGGTGTGAGTTCAGCGAGTTCCCCTCTCAAATATTCAATCATAGTGTGTTATTATTTATTAAAATTATCTATTACATAACGCGAGAATATGGCATTTATTGCATAGCTTGTACAAAAATGCAAAAACACCCGCATGTGTGGGGTGTTCTGCTGTCATTTTTGGGGTTTTTCTATTCTGAGTACCTGAGTGCAGTAATCGATTACAGCAGGCCTGTGTGTCACGAATATCAATGTCTTGCCAATCTGGCTTTGTGTGAGCCGCTTGAGCATCTCCTGCTCAGTCTCCTGGTCAAGTGCCGACGTAACTTCGTCGAGTATGAGAATGCTTCCCGGGCGCAGAATTGACCTTGCAACGGCAATGCGCTGTGCCTGTCCTTCGCTCAACCCTCCGCCACGTTCGGTTATCGGGCTGTCAATACCTTCCGGCAAATCGAATACATATTCGGCGCAGGCAATGTGCAATGCTCTTTCTATTTCTACATCGGTAGCATTGGGATTGCCCATAAGCAGGTTATCCCTTATAGTGCCGCTTACAAGGCTGTTGCCTTGCGGAATGTATACGAAATTGCGCCTGGTAAGTGTCGACGACTCATGACACTCACTCTCGTTGTAAAGTTCAATGTTGCCGCTCTGTGGGTTTATTAGTGAAATGAGCAGTCTGATGAGCGTTGTCTTTCCGGCACCGGTCTCGCCAAGGATTGCTGTACTGCTGTTCGGTGTAAAATCAAATGAAAAATTGTCGAGAATCTTTCGCTTGCCATCCTCGTAACGGAAAGTGACGTTCTTGAAACGTACGCCGGCTGTGCCGCCGAGCATTACGGCATTACCCTGTTGCTCAATGGGGATGTCTTCCAGTTCATAGAGACGCTCGGCAGCTGTCAGTGATGATATTATGCCGGGGATGTAATGGCTCAGATCCATTGTAGGACGTTGTATCAGTCCGACAAGTTGCAGATAGGCCGCCATAGCTCCGTAAGTGATTATGCCGTCGCGCAGGCTCACTACGCCCCACATGAATGCAACGGCGTATCCAGCGGCAAAGCCAAACTGTATGAGCGTGAATGCACCGAGCGAGAACTTTGTACGGTTGGTAACCTGAGTGTGAAGACGGTTCTGCAGGTCGGTGAGCTGCTGTTCGGTAGAGTCGTTCTGCTCAAGTGACTTGATTAGTTCCTTATGCTGCAGACTCTCTTGTAGTACCGATTGTATGCGGCTGTCGCTGTCGCGCACATCGCGGTTGAGTCTGCGCATTTTCTTTACATATACACGGCTTACAGCTATACAAATGGGCAATGTGATGAATATGGCAACAGCAAGCAACGGGCTCATTGTGAACAGGAGAATGAACGATGCAAGCAACTGTGTTGCTGTAACTACGGTAGCCGGTATGGTCTCGGTCATAAGTGTGGTGATTCCCGCAACGTCCCCCTCGAGCCTGTTGATGAGGTCACCCGTGTGGTGTCTCTGCAGGTGCATCCAATCGCAACGCAATAATCTCGCAAAAACATCGCGGCGCATCCTGTTGCGCACCTTGTTGCCGGTAACGGCGTGTATCCATCGGCTTGCTGCACGCGAGACAATCTCTATCAGCATCAGCATTGCAATGACAATGCCTGTCACCAACAATGATCCTTCCTTTATTCCGGTTGCTATGTCAATGGCGTGTTTGCAGGCAAGTACCCATAACAGTTGACAGGCTACATCCAGTAGTCCTATTGCAGTATTCGCCATGGCTTGTTTGCGTGTGCCTTTTGAGTTTTGCCACAACCAAAAAATCAGCCTTTTTATCGGTATGTTTTTAATGTTTTCACTCACTTTTGCAAAGGTGTTTCATACATCGGTTTCTCTTTTTGGTATGCCGATGTTGTTAATTGCAAAAATACGAAAAAAACATTCATGGTCCCCTACTTGAGGCTAAAAAGTGGTTTTACAGGTCAATAATTCCCGATATATGCCTTTTTTTGACCGAATATTACTATATTTACACCATAGAAAATATTTTACTATGAAAAGATATATTATGTTTTTCGCTACAGCGATGCTTTTTGTCGCGTCGCTGTCGGCACGTGAGAACCTTGACCGTAACGGCCGTATTGCCAAAGATTTCAAGGCGCGCCGTGAGTTGATTGCAGATGACAGGTATTTCAATGTTTTTGAAACACTCTCGGGCAGCAGGTTGCAGGCAATGCAGTTCCTTTATGCCTATATGCCCATTACCGACATTGCCGATTACAGGGCCGAATTCCATCTGCAGAACGTCGACTATGCCTTGAAGGCGCGCGCCGAGATGCCCTGGGGCAAACAGGTCCCGGTGAGGGAGTTTATGCATTTCGTGTTGCCCGTCAGGGTGAACAATGAGAATATGGACAGCAGCCGTGCCGTTTTCTATGCTGAGTTGAGAGAACGAGTGCAGGATCTTACCATGCGCGAGGCTGTGCTTGAGGTGAACCATTGGTGCCACGAGAAGGTTACATACACCCCGAGTGACATACGCACAAGTTCTCCGTTGGCAACGGTGCGTACGGCATATGGCCGTTGTGGTGAGGAGTCCACTTTCACCGTGGCTGCATTGCGTGCAGTGGGTATCCCTGCCCGTCAGGTATACACCCCCCGCTGGGCACATACAGACAACAACCACGCTTGGGTGGAGGCTTGGGTGGATGGCGAGTGGCATTTCCTCGGTGCCTGTGAGCCTGAGCCTGTTCTCGACCTCGCATGGTTCAACGCTCCAGCATCCCGTGGCATGCTCATGCATACCAATGTCTTTGGTCGCTACGATGGCCCCGAGGAGGTGTTGAGCGTAACACCTTGTTACACCGAGATAAACGTCACCGCCAACTATGCGCCTGTTGTCACAACAAAGATAAATGTGGTTGATGAGAATGGTAATCCCTTGAAGGCAAATGTAGAATTCAAGATATTCAACTATGCCGAGTTCTTCACTGCGGCAGCAAAGGAGACCGATGACAAAGGGCGCACATCCATAACATCAGGATATGGCGATATGGTTGCTTGGGCTTCGGCCGGCGGCAAGTTCGGTTTTGTGAAGTTCACTGCAGGCAAGGATAAGAACGTGAAACTTGTCGTTGATAAGGCACCTGGTTACAGCGCAACGCTTGAGATGGATATTGTGCCTCCGCACGAGCGCAACACGGTGCCTTACGTGAGTGAAGAACAGGCGGCCGAGAATACCCGCCGTTTTGCTTGTGAGGATTCAATACGTAACGCCTATGTGTCTACATTTATCTCTCCAGATGAGGCTTTGGCGTTTGCTCAGAAAATGGAATACTGTTTTGGACACGAAAAAGTTGTTGCGCAGTTGCTTCTCAAGTCACGCGGCAACTACAAGACAATAATGAAGTTCCTCTCCGAGACTCCTCGTGCCGAGCGTGAACTCGCATATTATCTTCTACTTAGTATTTCTGACAAGGATTTGCGTGATGTCAACATTTGGGTTCTGCGCGACCATATGAAGCATACCGTACGCAATGGAGCCTATGACGAGGATTTCCGCAACTATATCCTTTCTCCGCGTGTGAGCAATGAGATGATAACCTCATACAAGGGCTTCTTCAAACGCCGTTTTACAGCCGAGGAAAAGAGGTATTTTGCAGGTGACCCGCAGCGCTGGGTGAAGTGGTGCCGCGACAGCATAAAAGTCGATGCAACGTGGAATCCGCTCTCGCTATGCATGTCGCCTCGAGGTGTGTGGAACATGCGTGTTGCCGACCCGCATTCACGCGACATCTTCTTTGTTTCCGGTGCCCGTGCCATGGGCATCCCTGCGCGCATCGACGAGGTTACCGGCAAGACGCAGTATATGGAGAACTACAAATGGGTGGATGTTGCTTTTGATGTTGTTGCAACCGCTGCAAGGAATGCTCCACAGGGTACTTTGAAAGCATCTTATTCTCCTACTCGTTTTATCGACAACCCACGTTACTACTCACATTTCTCGATATCAAAAATTGTCGATGGCCGTCTGCAATTGCTCGGCTACCCCGAGGAGGGCGTGACATGGGAGAGCTTGCTCAAAGATGGTACACCGATGGATGCCGGTGACTATCTCATGATGACGGGCACACGTATGGCCGACGGCAGCGTACTTGCGCACCTCACATTCTTCAACGTCAAAGACGGCGAGGAATGTAATCTTGAGTTCGTGCAGCGCGAGAGTAGTGAACAGCTACAGGTAATCGGCGATTTCAACAGCGAGAACCTGTTCTACGACCTTGCCGAGGATAGAACCCGCTCATTGCTCTCCTCGACAGGTCGCGGATATTATATCATTGCTGTGATTGCTCCGGGCAGTGAGCCTACAAATCACTTCCTGCGCGATGTGATGCCATACAAGGAGGAGTTTGAGAAGTGGGGACAGAAGATGGTGCTTCTGTTCCGTGACAAGGATGAGGCAGGCCGCTTTGTGAACGACTTCCCCGAACTTCCATCGACAGTGGTGTGGGGTACAGATATAGATGATAAGATCTACAACGAGATAGTAACAAACATGAAGTTGCAGAATCCTAACCGTCCGTTGATTCTTGTGGCCGATACATTCAACCGTGTGGTCTTTGTTTCGCAGGGATATTCAATCTCTCTTGGCGAGCAGCTGGTAAAGGTTATCAAGCAACTCGGTGAGTAATTGTAGTCTTTAAGAACCTTTAGGTGATGATTTTATTATATAATGTAGACTGGCTCGGAATGACAACAATACGATAAATGTCATATCGACCGTTGGGAGAAATCTCTTAGAGATTTCTCGCATACGTTTGGGATGGCTGTTGCGTGTATATGTTGTTGAAGGCTTGTTTGAAATTGTTATGTGATGAGAGAGATTCTTGAACTGATAAACAGCATGTCGCCCTACCTGTTGTTGGGCTTTACATTGGCGGGCCTTATGCACGCCTTCGTGCCAAAGACTGTATATAGCAGATATCTCGGCGGCAACAGTTTCCGTTCGGTATTGGGTGCCGCCATTCTGGGTATTCCGCTACCGCTATGTTCGTGTGGTGTCATTCCAACGGCAATGTCGTTGCGCAAGGACGGCGCCTCCAAGGGTGCGACAATTTCTTTTCTCATTGCAACGCCGCAGACAGGTGTGGACTCCATCATCGCCACCTATTCGCTCATGGGTTTGCCATTTGCTTTGTTGCGTCCATTGGCAGCGCTTGTTACCGCACTATTGGGTGGGGCGCTTGCTAATTGTACCGATAGAGGTGATGACACTGCGGCAGGTGCTGTGCAAAGCAGCTGTTGTGTCAAAGAAGAGAAAACCACGTTTGTACAGAAGATTAAAAGTGCAGCACTCTATGCCTATGTCGAGATGATGCAGGATATCGGTCGTTGGCTGCTGCTTGGACTCATTATCGCAGGCCTGATAACGGTCTTTGTCCCCGATAGCTTTTTTTCACTTTTTACCGACAAGCCTCTGGCAAGTATGATGATGGTACTGCTGTTTGCCATCCCGATGTATCTTTGTGCGACAGGCAGCATACCCATTGCAGTTGCCTTGATGCTCAAGGGATTGTCACCCGGCACCGCGCTAGTGCTGCTCATGGCCGGCCCGGCAGTGAATGTGGCATCGTTGCTTGTGATTGGCAAGGTGATGGGGCGCAAGAGTCTTTTGACCTATCTTTTTTCAATAATCGGCTGTGCAATCCTGTTTGGTTTGGGAATCGACTATCTGTTGCCGCGTGAATGGTTTACAATGCCGCTTGCGCACATCCATGGCTGTCACGATTGCAGCGGAGTGTCATATTTTGACACATTGTGCACGCTGCTGCTTGCAGTATTGTTGGCCAATGCCTTTATACAGCGTTACCGTAAGGGTAACGACCAGAGCTGCAGATGCCAGTCTTGCAGTATTTCCTCGTTGAGCATTACGGTGAAAGGTATGAACTGCAACCACTGCAAGAGCAATGTCGAGGCTGCCATAACAAAACTGGCCGGTGTTGAGAGCGTTGAAATAGACCTTGTTACCGGCCGTACAGTTGTTCACGGCAATCCAAATAAGGACGATGTCGTAGAGACTGTTGAAAAATTGGGATTTACTGTTGTGGATGAATGATATCCCCAAAGCATGGTGATATCGAATATTTCAGTAGAATTTTTTGAGATAATTATTGCATGCTGAAATGTACATGAGGCAATGATACAAAAAAAGACATCACCATTGCGGTGATGTCTTTTGGTATTTGATAATGTGATTAGTTCTTTGCAGCCTCCTTGCGCATTTTCTCTGCAGCCTTGTTCTGCTTCTCAATCTTCTTGGCCTGGCTCTTTGCCGCCTTCTCGGCCTCCTTTGCCGCCTTAGCCTCAGCCTTTGCATCAGCCTTGCTACCTGCAGCCTTCTCACCTGCACCCTTTACAGCAGCCTTGCCTGGAGCGCCTTTTGCACCGGCGCCCTTAGGACCTGCAAGGTCTCTTGTACCCTTAGGACCTGCGCCCTTAACGGCAGCCTTGCCCGGAGCACCCTTTGCACCGGCAGCTTTAGGACCTGCCTCTTTTACAGCAGCCTTAGGACCGGCAGCCTTAGGACCGGCAAGCTTGATAGCCTCTTTTGGACCTGCCTCTCTCTTTGCAGCTTTAGGACCTGCCTCTTTCACGGCAGCCTTAGGACCGGCAGCCTTTGGGCCAGCAAGCTTGATAGCCTCCTTTGCACCGGCACCCTTTACTGCAGCCTTTGGGCCTGCAGCTGCGTTCTCACATTTCTCGCACTTTACTTCCTTCTCTGTAACTTCCTGAGCATTAACTGTTGCGGCGAAAGCAACAACCAACGCGAACATCAAAAATTTAAATTTCATAGTTTTTATATATTGTTAAAAAGTGTTTCCTTAAAAAGGGAGCGCGAAATTACCATTTTTTAACAATATGGCAAAATGGAATTAATAAAAAATGTGGGGGTGATGAAAAAAATTTACAGAATAGGAATGTTAAGCGCTGAAAATGAACGGATAAAAGTGAAAAACTACTCACTTATATATGACTTCTTGTACTATTAGTTTAACCTTTCCCGTTGTTATACTCCTTGCCACTTTCCACGTGTGAAGTCGGGTATCTCAACAGGTGCGCCGCCATTGTTGGCCGAAGTATCGGTCAACTCTACAAGGCAACTCCAGAGTGCTGCATCATATACGTTCATGTCAAGTGGCAAACCGTTGCGCAGGCAGTGTATGAGGCGGCAGTCCATTGCATAGTCAATCCATCGGCGGCCGCAAAGTTCAGTGCCGCGCTCTTTGTATTCGGCAACAAACGGATGTTTGTATTTCTCAACAATCTCATCGCATGCAGTGCCTGTTATGATATTTTCGCTGTCGGGAGCAAAGGCATACATGGGAACAGGATATTTCTGTGCAAAACCCTCGGTGCCGCTCACAAGAAACGCGCGGCTGTAAGGGCGTGGCAGCGAAATGCAGTGCTGTACAAGTATTGTCTTTCCCTTTTCAGTTGTGATTAGCGAGCTGTTCATTGTGCCGCTGAGGTTCCCGGCATCCTCGCCACCAATCCTTTTCGATGATACCGATACAATGCTCTTCATCCTGTCGCCACGATTTATGTCCATTGCAAGGGCAATGGGGCCAAGGCCGTGTGTGGGGTAGGGGTTGCCGTTGTGCTTACCCATAAATTCCACCTGCCAATTGCTCCATTTCCGTTCGCCGTTGTCATTGGTTGAAATTCGTTCACGCAGGTCGTGCAGGTATGAGCCTTCGGCATGTACAATCTCGCCGAGCACACCTTGCTGCGCCATGTTTATGGTGCAAAGTTCAAATTCATCATAGCAGCAGTTTTCCAGCATTATGCAGTGACGCTGTGTCTGTTCGGCTGTGTCAACGAGTCTCCAACAGTCGGCAACGGTCGTGGCTGCAGGAACTTCAGTAGCCACGTGCTTACCCATTTGCATGGCATACACGGCTATGTCGGCATGGCTTGCCCAGTCGGTACATATATATACAAGGTCAATATCCGGCTGTCCGCAAAGTTGTTTCCAACCATCCTTGCCGGTGAATTTTGCTGGGATTGGGTTCCCAACCCCGGTTATGATGCCGATTGCCTCGTTGATATTCTCATCGACAAGGTCGCATAAAGCAACAACCATGCAACCCTCAATGTGCATCATGCGATGTACGGCCCGCTTTGCACGCACGCCAAGCCCTACGAAACCAATCCTTACGCATTCGATTGGTTCGCAGCATAGGTCCATGACGCTGTCATATGTATCGTTGCTTTTTTTCATTGCTTCTTGTTTGCTTCTGCAAAATAACAAAAAATGTACCGGCTTTTGAAGTAAATGCTACAATTTTCTCAGTTTTTCTTTAGCCTCCTTGTTGCCGGCTCTGGCAGCTTCGTAGTAGAGGTCTTTTGCCAGGTGTTTGTCGCGTGACACGCCTTTGCCCTCCAGATAGTAGTCGGCCATGCGTCTTGTACCCTCGTGGTTGCCGGCCTCTGACAGAGCCTTTGCATACATGTACGCCTCCTTGTATCTCTTTTCACTGTCGAGGTGGTCGAACATACGTATCATGGCCTTTTCGTTGCCCAAATCTGCCGCCGCTTCCATATATGTGTATCCGTCCTTGCCTTCGGCAATGAGTATTTCGGCATATTCAAACAGGGCATTGGGCTCCTGTAGTTCGGCTGCACGTTTCAACATCTCCATGCTCTTTTCGCTGTCCTGTTCAACACACTTGCCATTGCGGTAGCGATGTGCCATTTCGTATAGAGCACGTGGTTCCTCGTTTGAAACAGCAACTTGGTACCAATGGTTCGCTAGCGAGTCGTTGCGCTCAACCACATTACCTTTGTCAAACTCCACGGCAAGTTCATATTGTGCAGGGGCATGTCCGCGCTTTGCTGCTTCCAACAGGAACTTCATGGAATTTACCGGGTTCTTGCCTACTCCTTTGCCGTCGCGGTAGCAGAGCGACACATAGTACATTGATGGAGCGTACTTGTATTGCACCAGTTCGGCAAATATCGTAATGGCATCTCTGTAATTACCTTTGTTGAAGTATATCACACCTTTTTCGTGCTCCCATGCGCAGGCCGCCTCTTCTTCAGGAGTCAGTGCCCTTTCTTTCTGCTCGCTCTTCTGTTGTGCCTGCGTGCTTTGTTTTTTGCCAGCACCATTCAGTCTTGTCGTTGTTATTGCATCATTGCTGTAGAGTGATGCACCGTTGCGTCCGGCAACGTCAACCACAATGTTGCTGCAGTTGTTGGTGTTGTACAGTTCAACTACAGCCTCGCCGTTGTCGTTAATCTCAATTTCGGGCACCCAAACGAGTGTACGACGGTAGTCGTCCTTTTGTGGTTGCATCTTGCTGTAGTCGGGCGAGTAGAACTGCTTGCTCTCGCTGTATCCCTGTACCGACGTGTAGCGTAGCGAGCTGCCAGTGGCTGCAAATTCAGGCACAAGGGTTTCCTGCTTCTCCTTTTGGGTGTAAGGTATAAGACATGCAACGTAGTTGGGGTTCATGGGGTAGCATATACCACCGCCACTATGATCGTTTATGGCGCTGTGGAAACGGTGGCTCTCGGGGCAGCCGTCAATGCCGTTTCCTGCGTAGAGATACATCTGTGACAGGAAACCTAGATAGAACTTATGCATTGCAATCTTGTTGTCGAGCATGTTGGCAAGCGGTGCCCAATATGTGTCACGGTTCTCGAACTGCTCGCGTGTCTTGGCATCGCTTCGTATTACAATCTCCTTGAAGTTGGTCATCTTGTCGGCATCGGGCAGGCCACGCAAGTACTCCTTGTCGGGCTGTGGCACGGTGTATGGGCTGTATTCGCCAAGCACCACCATCAGCTGCACCCAGTAGGCCCAGTTGTAGTTGTGGCGTTTCATGGCACTAGCTACCACATCTGCAGCAGTGAGCGTGTGGTCATACTCCTGCTTTTTGGTTAAGGTAATAGCATTTTTGCCAATGCGCATGTTGCCGATATATTTGGTCATTACACGGGTAGAATCGGCAATGGAGATAATCTGTCCGATGTCGTGAACAATGTTTCTTTCACCGGTAACCCCATTTTCGGCATCGTAGATTAGTGCATCGTCCTTTATGTTCTGGTATATCTCATCCTCGTAAGTGTTGAACTCGTTGAGGAATGTCACATCCTGTGCATACTCCCACTCATCGAGGTAGTTGAAACGCATCTCGCTGTGTGGAGGGCGTTCGTTGACCTCTTTTTTGCGCTTCTCGACCACATCGACCGACGACAGCATGTATTCGAACGGGTTCATGCGCACAAGGCTGTCGGCAGTGCTCTTTGCCATTGCTACACCAAGGTGACGCTCCCAATAGTCGTAGAGACGGAAATCGGGTGAGTAGTAGCGGTCAAGAGCGAACTGGTACGATATCGTCTCGCTGTGCTTGAACGTTGTCTGCGGGCGCAGTGATGCAATGCGGGTACCATAGAAATCGTCGAACTCAATCATGAAACCGCCTGTGCTGTCGGTGCGGAAGGTCGATGTTTTAATCCTTCCGCTGTCGCCTTCAATGTCCACGCGTGTAAGGTTGTGTGCCTGCGGGGTGAGCTTTGCACTGCCGTAGCTGCCTAATTCTTTGCTCGACTGCTTACGGTAGAATTTACCTTTCAGCGATATGCCGCGTTCGATGGGCTGCATATCCTCGATCTTGTTGCGCGTGAGCATGTGCCAGTTATATGATGTCCATCCATGGGTGAGCATCAGCAGGTCGAGCTGTTCCTTGCGATTGCTGTTGCTGTTGTCAAAATATTGTGCAGCATTTGGGATGTAGCCCTTCAGTTCCGAGCCAAGCAACAAGTAGCTGTACATGTTGTGACTGTATGATGTTGCCTGTTTGCCAACAGCGTCCATTGCCGAGAGTGAAAGGTTTGTACCCTGTGGTATCGGTTTCCCGTCGTCACGTGCAACCTTCAGGGTTATTTTCTCTCCCGGTTTGGGAACCAGGTTGTGTGTGTGATAACCGTTGGCCGTGATGTGCAGCTTTACCGTCTCGCGGTCGCTTGCCGCCATAGTATCGTGGGTTATGAAGAACTGTCGCTCGGCGAGCGGTGTGTGTTCGTTTGCATAGAGTATCACGCGGTTTACGCCCTCGGGAAGTTCTTGCTTTGGAATGGTGTAGCTCATGTCCTTGTTCTCAGAGCTGAACTTCTTGAAGAATCCCATCACACCACGGTAGAGTATCACCAACCCCAGTTCACTATCCTCGGCAAGGTTGTTTGTGGCTGTGATGATGATGTTGTCACCACTCTCGGTAACGGCAAGCACCACGCCCTCCTTGCTGACTTCGGGCAGGTTGAACTTGTGCTTTTTTGTCTTGCCCTCCTCGTCTGTCATTGTCACCTCGGCACGGTATTTCGCGTTCGTTTTTGGGGTTATGTCGAATACCCCCTTGCCTTCGTGCACCGGTGTACACTCCAACAGTCTTGCGTCGTTCTCGAATATTGTAATCTTCTCCTCGCCAAAGATTCCGTCCTTACCGCGCAGTTCAAAGGCAACCTTGCTCTTTATGCCGTTGACAAGGTGTCCGCTCTCGGGGAAAAAGTCGAGTGTGGCATCTGGCAGTTCAGCGCTTTTCCATTCGCCGCGTTCGTTGTATCCTCTGCGGCGGTCGAGCATGTTCTTGAAGTCCCAGTTGTCTGCATTTACTTTGTCGAACACCGGGAATACACGTGTGAACACAGCATCCTTGCCCCAGTTTAGCATATATCGGGTGTAGGCACGCACCTCGTAGTAGCCCGACAGCAGCAGTGGGTTCAACTCGAACTCACCATGGCATGTGCCGTCGTCATCGAGCTTGTATTTCTTTGTCTCCACCACATATCCCTCGGGTGCAACAAGCTCCACATAGAGTACCTTGCTCAGTGTGCTTGGCCTGTCGTTGGTACCGAATGTGGTATATGCCTTGAACCACATTGTCTCGCCCAGGTAGTAGGCGGTGTTGTCAAAGTGCAGGAAAACACGCTCCTGCTGCATCACACGACCCACTTGCATGGCCCTGTAGGCAATGCTGTCAATATGGTTTTGTGCTGTTGCTGTAAAACAGCACAATGTGGCAATGATATATGTTGTAAATATTTTTTTCATAATGGTTCGTAAATTTTCGCTAAAGTACAAAAAAAAGTGCAAATGCTTGTAGCACTTGCACTTTTTAATGAATTTTTAGGTTTTACTTTACCTTACTGCTTGTAAAGTATCACTTGACCAATACCTTTTTGCCGTCGATGATGTAGATACCCTTTGTAGGTTCTGCAACCTTGCGGCCCTGGAGATCGTAAATAGCTTTAACCTCTCCGTTCTCACCTTTCACCTCGTCGATGCCTGTCAGGCCGTTGAGGATGTAGGTGCAGATGATAGTCTCGTTGGTTGCACCCTCGGCTGTTACAACTGCGCCAGCCTCAATAATGAGCTTGTATGTACCGTTTGCAAGTGCCTGGTTTACAGTGATGATGAGCTGTGTTGCGTCATCAGGGTTGATGCTTGCAGATACAATGTTTGCAACGTTCTCGTCTGCTCTGCTTATCTTGCTCTTTGCAAAAGCTGCAACAGAAAGGTTCTCTGCAAACTCTACTTTAAAGTTGTTTCTTACAGCAGCCTTGGCTGGTGCTGCAGCCTGTGCGGCAGGAGTCCACACCAATGAATTGAAATAGCTGATTCCATTAAAATCTATTGCATAGAACATCCAAGAGTCTGCTACATATTTATTGTCAGCTGCAGATTCGAATACGATATTGCCATTCTCAATTCTACCAACAAGAGAACCAGCGAATACAACTCCTTCTGCTGTATTTCCACAAACAAGCATTGATTCATAAACAGTGCCATAGTAGTCATATTCTCCAAGTTGCTGTGATTCTAATGAGACAGTTCCATCCTCACTATTGTACATCATCAAGAATGAGTCGTCGTAGCCCATGTTATTGTATCCTGAGAAACCTGTGCAAAGAAGTGCCGGAACACCTGCATAGTCAATGACCTCAATTGTTCCAATCTCGCTGTAGTCATATTCGGGATATCCCGGCCAACCGCTTGTAACTTCCCATTTACCTGCATAGGCTTCAATAGGAGTAATTTCAGCAGCAACAAGGTTGATGTTCTTTGTCTCATCGAGTGTAACAGGAGCGTTGAATGTAACGACAATCTGCTCGAGCTTCTCAACTGTCTCGCCGTCGGCCGGTGAGATGCTTACAACCTCAAGTGGTTCAACCTCAGGCTCAGCAGGAGTCAACATGGCAATAGCCTCTGTTGCATCAAATTCGCCAACCTCGGTGATGATGAACCATGCTCCTGCATCCCAACCGTCATTTCCGTTCTTTGAAGTCAAGGTAGACTGTATGCAAGTATTGCGCGATGCATTTGAACACCAGCCGGGAGATGCTGTGAAGTAGTGTGTGTCATTAGCCATGAGTGCGAATGTGTTCTCGCCGGCTTCAATAACTTTCTCGACAGTAATATAGTCGAATGGAGCCTCGGCTGTCAACTTGTTTACGTTACCGTCCTTGGCAATGAATTTCTTCTCGCTTACGCTGTAGATATAGAACTTGCCCTCGTAGTTTACAAATGCAAACTGCTGTTTTGGATCCTCGGCATTGTATGCAACCTGGTGGCAAGCGTCAGAACCTGCGCTGTATGTAACAGCACACATGTCTACCTTGCTGTCAAGAGCGTAGAAGTTTCCACGGCCGGCATCGCTTGAAGTGATGGTGTAAAGCTTTGCATTGCTCAACTGGTCAACCTCTGTGATTACAACAGGCCCTGTTGGCTCTGGCTCCGGCTCAACTACGTCGAAGTTGATAGCTGCAATCTCATCAGCTGTGAGAGCGCCTTTGAATACCTTGAGACCTGTGATTGTACCGTTGAATATCTCGCCATAGCCACCTGCGTGCTCTGCACCACCAATATAGATATTTGCATCAGGATAGTCGGCCTTTACCATAGCAGGAGATGCAATTTCGTATGTGCCGAAGTTGCGGTCCGCGATATTACTGCCATTAAGATATGATCTGAAGTTGTTGTTTGTCGGGTTAATGACAAATACCGCAACATTATCCTCTGCATTGGCTGGGATGCAATTGCCTGCAGTGTATCTGTCACCATCTCTCCATGAAGCCAAGTAACCCAGATCAGCATTATTCATACCATAAGCCACATAGTAAGAATTTGTACCCATGGCATTTGTATTTGCAGTCTGGGTTGGATCGGCTGTTGCAAAAAGTGCCTTGCGACCACCCAAACTTGCAGTATTGA
The DNA here is from genome assembly GCA_045634305.1 of Bacteroidaceae bacterium. Classification (GTDB taxonomy): domain Bacteria; phylum Bacteroidota; class Bacteroidia; order Bacteroidales; family Bacteroidaceae; genus HGM04593. The sequence goes on from JAZQZZ010000049.1 coordinate 91,153, forward strand.
ATTTTACGGCAACAGTAATATCATTCAAAGCAAAGATTTTGGCAGCATCCTCGTCGTTGAGCTGATAAGGATAGTTCGTACCTAACTGCTCTGCAGTGAGGGCAAGAACAAGTGTGCTTTCCTCTGGAACTTCCGGTTCGGGCTCCGGTTCCGGCTCGGGAGCTGTTGTGTGGTTGCTGATGCTGTATGCGCCGTCAGTAATCTGCTCAAGAGTGTAGTTCTTGTATACGATAGTGTAGTCAGCACCGTGTGTACTCTCCTCATAGAGGAATGCTATTGTTGAATCCTTCTGGAAACACATTGTAGAGTATGCCGAACCGATGAATGTCGACTGGTGACGGCCATCCCAATCCTTTGCAAAGTTTGCAGGAGTGTTATAGTCGTTGCTTGATGCAAGCTCCTTGTAGTAGATACCTACATTTGTGCGTCCGCTACCGAATGGGAGTGACTGCAATGCAATCCAAACCTTCTCACCATCCTCGTTGCGTACGGCTGGCATAATCATTATTTCACCGTTTGTTGAGTTTCCAAGCGCTACAACACCGTTGTTGCTTGCATTTGAAGTTGCGCGTGTGCCCCATGAACCTGTTGCAGCCTCCTTGTCGGTGAATGTGAAGATGTTGAAGTCGCGTCCGCCGTTGATACGTGAGCTGATTACAACATTACCGTTTGGCAACTCCTCAACCTTCGGTTCGTCGCCACCGCTTGGGATTGGAGCTGTGTTTACACCGCCAAGAACGTCCCATGTACCACCGAAGTCATCGCTGTAGAGCACGAAGTTGGTATATGTGGCATTCTTGTTTTTCAAAAGAACTGCGCAATAGAGACGGTAGTAGTCGTTTACCTTTACATAGCGGCTCTGGTGAATCTTGCCCGAACCGACGAACATTGCCATGACAGGGCCATGGTTGCTGTTGTCCCACATGGCATAGATGGCATCGGCAATGTCAACAGGTTCGCTCCATGTTGCACCGTTGTCCTCGCTATAGAAACGTGCTATGTTCTGGTGGTTATTGCGTGTACCGCTCTGGAATGAAACGTTACCTGCGCAGCTGAGCACGAGTACGCGGTCACTCTCACGGTCGGCAACGATACATGGGTCACCGAAACCTACATGCATGAAGTCGGGAGAGCTTGAGCCCTGTCCCTCAACTATGGCGAACTTGTTTTCCCATGATGCACCATTGTCCTTGCTTATGCGTGCGTGGAGGTCGATGCGGCCGTTGTTCACAACACCAATGTCCGCTCCGCTGTGACGGTAGTCGGCAACAGCAATCAAATCACCGTTCTTTGCCATTGCAATGGCAGGGATGCGGTAGGGGATACCGCCCTTGTTTGTGGTGAAAATCTCCTGCGATGGCTCAACTGCCGGCGCCTTGCGAACCAATGTAATATAGAAGTTCGATGTATTTGCAAACATATTGCTGGTTGAAGTTACATCGAAGGTGAGCAATGCGCTCTCCTCGCTGTTTACAACAGATACATTGGCAGCAGTTGCAGAGTTGGCTGTTACGGCTGTACCACCATTGGGAGTTACGGTAACATCGTTTGCGCCTGAGCTTACGAAATCAAAGTTGTAACCTGCAACCATGTAATCCTCGCTATCGGTAGATATTGAGTACGTTGCAATGAATACACCGTTGACTGTTGCATTTTCAAGACATGTGTAGAGCTGCAAGTCGCCTTCGGCATTGTATCCGGCAATGTTGTTGCGTGTCTGTGTCTCCTGGAGTATTGCATGTGGAGCGCTTGCTGACTTCCAACCGGCAGCCCAAGTACCGGCAGCGTTTGATGCAGTCCACTCACCGGTCATGGTTGAAACAGGATACTCAACCTGGCCCAACTGGATGTTTAGTGTTGAACCGGCATCGGCACCACCGTTCCAGAATGCCAACTTGTTATCTCGGTTGTTAACCTTGTTTGCGGGGTAACCCTTCTCGTACATGTAGAAGTAAGTGTCACCTTCACCAAGGTCGCTTGATGATGTGAACATCCACATATCTGTGTATCCGGCAGGAACTGCTGCTGCATCGACAAGGATAGGGAATGCAAATGCACCGGTGTTGCTGCCCATTGTAGTTGGGGCTGCTAGAACCTTTGCTGTACCGGCATTCTTGTTGTAGAGCTTGTAACCATTGGTGTTGTCACCTACGAATGCCCACAACTGTGCATTGTCGGTAGCATCCGAAATGTATTCGCTCAATTCAATGTGGTCGGCTGTGCCATTGTCGGCAATGACAAAATTGTTTGCACCAATCTGCAATGTGTACCATGCAGTACCCTTTGCAAACTCACCGTCAGTGATTGTCGTTGCATTGAAAAGCTGCTCGGCATAACCCTCCTGTGCCTCGGCAACCTCAAGAGTTACATCAATGATGGCACCTCTGTTTGCGCTCAAAGTGTTTCCTGCAACATCGCAACCGGCAGGGTCAATGCTGTTCCAGTCTGTCTTGAAACGCATGCGGTATGTACCCACTGTCTCTGGTGCCTTGAATGTGGGGAGTGCTACGGTGTTGTTGCCGTTTTGCTCTCCGGCGCTGTTACGCCATAAACCAGAACCATCGGGGTCTGCATTGTATGCCGAGTAGCTTACGAGGTCACCTGTAGGGGTGTAACCGTCATCTGCTACGTCGGCAGTGAATGTGCCGTCGCCATTTGCATCAACGTAAACATAGGCATGCATCCATGAACCGCCGTAACCGATTGATGGTGTGACAACGTCGCCGGCACCCACTTTCAGTGTGATAGTTTCTGTAGCATCAACATAGAGTTGCAGTTTCTCTGCTGCAGTCAGGTTGTAGCTGCTAGAACCATACGATGCGCTCTCTACCTTGACGAAATTAAGAGGTCTGTCGGAATTTTTTGTTCCGGTGAAGTTTACCTCGTAACCGCCAGTCTGAGCCATCACTGTCATTGCAAAGAGCATTGACAGGAAGAATGTAAATTTTCTCATAAGTTTTGGTTAGTTAAGTTTATAAATAGAATTTAGAAAAACCGTGTTATGCCTTGTTGGTCATAATTTCTGCTAAAATAGCTAAAAAATAAACAGTAGCAAACGGTTTTTGAAAAATGTTTCAATACTCCTTAAATACAGAAGCAGCGCGCCGTAATTGCGGCGCGCTGCTGTAAATGTAAGATAGTGGCAGTGTGTTACTTTACCAACACCTTTTTGCCGCCTATGATGTATATGCCCGGGGCGGTAATCTCACTGAGTTTGCGGCCGCTGAGGTCGTAGATACCTTTCACCTCTCCGTTTTCACTTTTCACCTCTTCTACGCCTGTTGCGTTGTCGACCTCTTCCAATACCCACAGCTCGGCTGCGCTCAAAGGAGCGTCGCAATATGGGTAGTATTTGTTGGCATCGCCGTCAACAGGACCCACCTTGAAGTACTGCGAACCGTTCATAATGTAGAACTCTGTGTCGTTCTTGTACTCAATGCCGAGCGGTGACTTCGCGCCCTCGTTGCTTGCGTCTATGTTCCACTGTCGGCAAACGATGTAATAACCCTCGACCGAAACAATGTAGAACTTGTCGTTACCGGCATCCTCCAAAGTGAAAATCTGTCTGTTGTCCTCGGCATACTCGGCAAGACCCACCGAGCCTTTGGGGCCTGTCGCATTGTTGGCATTGTAGCTTTCAATGTTCAGATACTTTTTCTGTGAAACCGATTTGATGCGGTACTGTGCTCCCTGCTCAACAACCTTCTCCACAAGAAAAGCCGATGAGTAGTTCTCGTTCCAGAACGGAGCGCTTGCACCGTCGTAGTTGCTGCCGTCTGTCTTCAATACCATATAGCCGTAGCACTCTTCGTTCTTGCCGGTGTCATATCCGCGTTTGCCGTACCATGTGAGCAGGCCAAAAATCTGCTTGTTGTCGTTTGCGGCAACCTGTCCGCCATTGCTCATCTTGGCAAAGGTTATCCTTGTCATCTCGTCCTCGCTATCCTGCAAACCGTCGGTGTCGCCATTGCCCTGCAACCAGTTCACTCCGTTGTAGCTTGAGTGATATACAAGATATTTGCCGTCGTTTGTTGTGAGGGTAACGGTGCCGTCGCCATTATCCTTGCAAAGGAACTGTGCGCTCTCGGGCAACACCTCCTCCTCGCCACGTGCAACCATGGCAATGTCGCTGCCTGTGTAGTTCAGGTAAAAGCGGTTGCCGTTCTTTGCCACCATGGTTATTGTGTACTTCTCGCCATCAGCAGGCAATGCAACATCTGTTGTTCCCAGGTATGCATCGAGTGCGGCCTCCAATGTAGCACCCGCTGTCTCAGTGGGGTTCTCCTCGGCTATAGCAATGGCTGCAGCCAATACCTCGCGTGGCTGTGCATTCGGGTAACCCACACCCTTGATTTTCATAAGGCTCTTTGCCTCGGCAACAAGTGCTATTGTTGCATCGCTTGGCTGGTCGGGCTGTGCTTCGGGCTCACGGCCTTTCAACACGGTGTATTTGCCGTTTGTAATCTGCTCAATGCTGTAGTTCTTGTACATGATGTTGTAGCCACCGTATGCATTGATGCCATATGTGTCCTCCTCGTAGAGGAAAGCAATTGTCGAATCCTTCTGGAAACACATTGTAGAGTAGGCCGATGCCATGAACGATGCCTGGTGACGGCCGTCCCAGTTCTTTGCAAAGTTTGCAGGAGTGTTGTAGTCGGCTCCCGATGCAAGCTCCTTGTAGTAGATACCCACATTTGCGCGTCCGTTACCGAATGGCAGTGACTGCAATGCAAGCCACATCTCCTTGTTGTCCTCGGTGCGCACTACAGGCACCATCATTATCTCGCCGTTACAGCTGTTGCCCTGTGCAACCACACCATTGTTGGCGCTGTTCGATGTAGCCATGTTACCCCATGAGCCTGTTGCAGCCTCCTTGTCGGTGAATGTATAGATGTTGAAGTAACGTCCGCCGTTGATACGTGAGCTGATGACAATGTTTCCGTTCGGCAACTCCTCAACCTTAGGCTCGTCGCCGCCGCTCGGAACTGGAGCGTTATCCACGCCGCCAAGAACATCCCAGCTGCCGCCGAAGTCGTCGCTGTAGAGCACGAAGTTTGTGTTCACTCCGTTCACGTTCTTCAATAGCACCGCGCAATACAGACGGTAGTAGTCATTGACCTTTACGTAACGGCTTTGGTGAATCTTTCCCGAACCGATGAACATTGCACGTACAGGACCGTGGTTGCTGCTCTGGTCCCACATTGCATATATTGCATCGGCAATGTCTACGGGCTCGCTCCATGTTGCACCGTTGTCCTCGCTGTAGAAACGTGCGATGTTCTGGTGGTTATTGCGTGTACCGCTTGGGAACGACACGTTACCGGCGCAGCTCAAGACCAGGACACGGTTGCTTTCGCGGTCGGCAACGATACAGGGGTCACCGAAACCAACGTGCATAAAATCGGGTGAGCTTGAACCCTTGCCCTCTACAATGGCGAACTTCTCGGCCCAATTTGCACCGTTGTCCTTGCTTATGCGTGCATGAAGGTCGATGCGGCCATAGCTTGCCATACCAATATCCGCGCGGCTGTGGCGGTAGTCGGCAACGGCAATCAAGTCGCCGTTCTTTGCCATTGCGATGGCGGGAATACGATATGGAATATCGCCGGCTGTCGCTGTGGTGAAAATTTCCTGTGAAACCTCGGGCACTCTTGTGTCCTTTTCAATTGTCACAATGAAGTTGCTGAATGTGATACCCTTGTTTGCACCGCTCTGCACAAACGAGAATGTGCGCTGTGGGTCAGATACGGTCATCTTCAACGATTGCTTTGTCGATGAACTGGTGTATGTTTTGCCATCGATTGCAAGGTTCAAGGTATGGGAACCGGCATCGGTGTTCACATAGTCGAACTGCATGCCTGTCACCATCCAGCCTTCGGGGGCTGTGATGGTGTATGTCGATGATTGTGATTGTCCCGAGTAGCCTGCAATGTAATCGCCCGATGTTGTCATGTTGTTGGCACTTGTTGCAAATGCAAAACCCGCAACTTCACTGCTCTCCCAACGTGAGTGCCATGTGCCATTTGTATTACTGGCGGTGAATTGTCCTTTTGAAACAAGAATCTCAACCGATGTTACATCTTCATTATCAGTCGGTGGTGTAACCTCGCCGTTGCCGCCTTCAACAGTCTCAACTTCTGTTATAAGATACTGGCAACCAGTGTCGGTTGTGTTTGTACCGTCTCCCCAGTTATATACCTTGTAGCCAAGGCCGCTGTTTGTCTGGTTGAACTGTACGGTGCCGCTTACAATGATGAACAGACCCTGTGTGGCAGCCTCTTTCAATTCCCAACCGGCATTAGGCTCACCAGTCTGTGTGCGAAGCGCTGTGTTGTTGCTGCTTGCAGGCGAGATGTATGTGCCGTCATTCTTGTTTATAATATTGTATTTGCCGTCGTTACGCTTGATGAATTTCCACTTTGCCGCGTCGGTTACGGTTGCATTTCCAGTCATATTGGCATTTGCACCGTTTGATGCAGCGTAGCGGTTCTCGCGCTGTGGGGTACACATTGTGTAGTAGTAAATTGTCTCGCTGTCGCTTGTCTTTGGCTGGTTTACCTTTGCTGTTGCAAGTGCCGCCTTGAATGCCGCAAATGCAGCGTTCAAAGTCGCCAGCTGAGCAGCGCGCTCCTCCTCGCTCATTGTTGTGCCGAGTGTTGCTTCAATCCCGGCAATCACTGTGTTCAGCTCATTTGCCAGTGCGGGGCTGTACTGTCCCGGCTGTTCGCCTGTGCATGCGGCAACCTCTCTCTTTATCTCGGCGATTGTTGCCTCCAACTGCTCGGCAGCAACATCCAGTCTCTTGTTTGGCGAGTAGATTAGGCCATCAACCGCGTTCTTGCCCTCGAGGTCGGTGAGTACGAATGTGAACATCCACTTGTTAAGGCGAACACCGCTTGCACCGACATATGGCAGTTTGATGAACACCTTGTTCCAGCCCTCTTTCAGTGTAACCTCAACAGGCTTACGGGCTGTGAAGTTCTCGTTCTTAAGGTCAACCTCGTTGTTTATGCCAACGCCGGTGTTGTCCCATGTAGGTGGCAGTATTTCTGTATCGTTCAGCCATATTCTTGAGCCCTTGCGGTCCCATTTGCCTGCGTCGGGTGCAGTGTCCTTCTCGCTGCGGCCATAGTTCTGGAACTCAATCTGTGCACCCACGGTCTGTGCCTTGTCGCTGTAGACGTATGTCCATGCGTATGCGGTGCTGTTGCTGTGGTTTGTGCTGCCGTAGTATGTGGGTACAGTATTGTTGCCCCATGTGTGGCGCAAGTAGATACCGGCACCTGTTGCAATGCCTGTGCCGTATGTTGTGCCGTTCACGGTGTAGCTCTCCTTCAGTCCATCGGTCTCGGGCGCGAATGTAGCATTCATGTTACCGCCATTGGGGAATGGGTCGGTGATTCTCCAACGTACGTTTGTCTGCTTTACATAAGGGATAGGCTCGTCCTTCAACGAGTTTGCCTTGTGGAACAGGAAGCGGCGCTCCCAGTCGGCGAACTCCTCATACTCCTCGCCGCTGTTGGGCAGGGTGGTACCGCCCTTCTCAATGTACTGCTTGCCGCCGCCAATCCATGCACGCTCGGCGCTGGCAATAACGTTGGCGTAGAAGTTATTCTGTGCAATGATATCCACCTCTGTCGGTGTCTTGCGGTCGTTCCATGGAGCAGAGATTGTGCCCGCAACGTTTGCGTTACCCTTCTGTTCGTAGTAGATGTTGCTCTTGTATATACCCACGAGGTCGGCAAACACGTCGAAGTGGTTTGTGTAGTTGTAACGGCAGTCAATGTTCGGAAGTCCGTTGATAACCTTTCCGCTTGAGCTCCACATCTGTGTCATGTCGGCACCTGTATTTGTGGTAATGGCTACACCGCTGATAGGGTTCCACACAACAACCTTCTTGCCAAGGCTGTGCACCTTGTCGGTCATAATCTTGAGGAAGTTGCTGTATGTAATCTGTTTCTCGTCGGCACCTATGTGTATGTATGGCGCATCGGGGAATGTTGCCACGACCTCCTCAAGAATGGTCTTCAGGGCAGCAACACCATTGTTGGTCTGCATGTCAAATCCCATTGCGCGCACGAAAGCTTCGCTGTGGCCGGGCATGTCAATCTCGGGGATTACAATGACACCGCGCTCCTTGGCATAGTCCTGCAACTCGCGGCACTGTGCCTGGGTGTAGTATTTGCCGGCAAAGCGAGTCATCGATGCGCTGCTTGTGAGTTGTGGGTATGCCTTCACCTCAAAGCGCCATGCCTGGTTTTCGGTCATGTGCCAGTGGAAGGTGTTCACTTTGAAGCGTGCGAGCAGGTCTATGTGCTTCTTCAGTGTCTCGAACTCAATGAACGAGCGGCCTACGTCGTGCATGTAACCACGCAGTTTGAATGCAGGCCAGTCGGTCATTGTCAGCGCCTCAAGGGCAGGAGTACCTTCATAGCCCTCTGCTAGTTGTGTTAGGGTCTGTGCAGCACGTATAACACCGGTCTTAGTCACAGCCTTGATGTTGATTGCATCGGCTGTGATTTCCAAAGTATATGCCTCATTTTCATATCCTGCGAGTGTGTAATCGTATGCGCCCTCAATGCTTCCCACAAGTGTCACAGTTACAGGTGCTCCGCCTGTGGCAATGGTGCATCCGTTGTCGGTGAAGAACTTCTGCAATGCAGTGCTGTTGGTCGGGTCGGAAATGGTTACCGTGTGTCCAAGCGCGAACGCCAAACCGCTCTTTGCCTCAATCTGTTGTGGCTTTGGCAACAGATGCGTAATCTTTGCCATAGTCGCAGTAGGCAGGCACAAAGCCAATGCAACAACTGCTGCTTTAAATAGATTTTTCATAAAATATAAAAGTTAAAAGTTTTATATCCAAAAATAGTCTGTTTTTGTAGGCTTTATGCGCGTAAATGATTGCTACTTACTTACTTACTTACTTACTTACATATCCCTCTATCCCATCGGTTTTTATAAAACCCCACAAATCGTATGCAAGATATTAAAAATGATTGACATATGCAAAAAAAACGCAGTGAACATGTTTTTTAAAGACAGAAGAACAGAAGTATATAAGGCCTCACCCTAACCCTCTCCAAAAGAGAGGGAACTTATATGATTTGATTCTTTCTGCTATTAGATATTGTGTTGGAAATTTTCCAACTTAAAAGAGTATTACTCTACGGCAATGTGAAAACTAGTTCTCACCTTGCTGCAGAGTAATACTCTTTCTTTGTCGCAAGTGAAACTATGCGACGTACCTATCTAATAGCAGAAAGTCTCTTCTGTCCTTTTGTTCTTCTGTCTAAAATAATTAACTCAGTGTTGCTATGTCTGTTATTTCGAACTGCAGGTAGAAATCTCAAAGATGTTTTAGAGATACTTCGCTACGCTCAGTATGACACTGTTAGTTAATTAAAACCTTTTTGCCGCCTATGATGTATATACCTTTGCTTGGGGTTTCAACTTTTCTGCCCTGTAAATCGTAAATAGCTTTCACCTTTCCGTTTTCACCTTTCACCTCGTCACTCACCTCGCTTATGTCCGTTGCTCCTTCGGGTGCAAGGTTGAAGTTGGCATAGTGCTCCGAGTTCTGTTTCCAAGAGTAGTCATCGCCCTGGTATGGCTTTATGGCATTGAGTTTGAACCAGCCGTTGCCGCTGCCGTTCCATCCAAAATTGAAGTGGAAATAACCATTGTCGGTGTAGCCATCGACAACGAACATGTGTCGCGAGTCACCTGTGCCGCTGTTGTTTGCTGCGTATGGCACTGGACATCCGTTGTCAAGGCTCTCTCTTATCATTGCCTCCCATTGCTCCTGTGTATAATCGCGTTGGTATGATGCCGCAACCAGGGGGTAGTTGAAATAGCGGTTAAGTCTTGCTGTTTCACGCTCCTCGTTGGCTGTTGTCCCGTTTGCACCGAATGACGAGAAGTTTGCATGCGCAAGGTGAGCCATCAGTTTCGACACTTCGTATATTTGCTCCTCGCTCCAGTTGTTGTCATACACCAGCGGCATGTTGTCCCAGTCATAAACCCTGTCAGTGAGTTCTACATATGTGGGTGCCTGGCAGTTGTAGAGTTTGTTCGCAGTTCCTTCCTTGGGATATTTGTGGTAGCGCAACACTATGGCATATGCCGTTGCTACACAGCCGGTCTTTGCGTGTGTCGTTCCATTATATTTTGTCCAGCACTGGTTGTTGAATGGGGAGTTCTGTCCCCAACTTGCCGTTTCAAGCAGAACCACCACGTTACCGCCGGTTTCGGCAGCTGTCGCCTCTTGCTTGTTGCCGGCAGCCTGTGCATTGACGTTTGCAACCATCGTTACGGCAAAGAACGCGAATGTCAGTATGCGTACGAATCTGTTCATAAAATCCTCCTTATCTATTATTTGCTGTCAAAATTAGCAAAAAAGCATTAATTGTTAAAGCATAAGAGAATTTTCTTTGCCGTTTTGCTTTTTGTGCGTTCGGCTAATTTTATTAATTTCGCATGCTGAAACTATCAATATGAAGAAAATATTCTCTTGCATCATAGCTTTGTGTATGTTGTATTCCTGTAGCAAGGAGGCAATAGTTGCACCGCTACCGTCGTATAATTTGTTGACCCCTGTTGTGGAGCATGCTCCTTCGTTGGAGAGTCTGGCAACAATGGCATTGTCGGTTGAAGGCCGTGTGGCGAGTGCGGCCGCAACGTATTATGCCGATGGACTGCCCGACGATTACATGGCTTCGAGAGACAGCTTTTATGTGGCTGTAGAAAAGAAGATGGCGACTTTCAGGAAAGGACATTTTGTCGAGTTGCGAACTGTGCTCTATGAGAAGGCTGCAGAGGTGCTTGCAACAATAGATAATCCCGATGGCGTCGCAGCCATAAAGCAATTGCTGAAACGTTGTTCGGCAGTGCTGTATATCGACGGACAGCGTGCCTGCGACCCGCCAAAGAGCGTGCGCGAAAGATACGAACAAGCGAAGCGGAAAACTGAAAACTGAAAACAGCGCCCTTATGTACTTTTGTCCTGAAAAATATGGCAGATGACGCTGTCTGATTTGTATGTTATGTTCAAAAAGAGCCGGGAATAAAGCAAACTCCTCTGCCCTGACAGGGCAGAGGAGTCGTTATATAGATTTGTTTGATTCTTCCCTTTGTTACTCCACATAAACCTTCTTGTTACCAACGATATATATGCCCTTAGGAAGATTTTGCAGTTTGTTCACACGGCGGCCATCAATGGTATAGACCGGTAAATCTGTTGTCGTTTCCACAACGTCAATTCCGGTTGCTTCGCCTACAATGAGAGTGGCATCAACGATAAAACCACCATTGGCAATGATACCGTTGCTGCCGGTTGGAGTACCGTCAGCAGCAAGCTGTCCGCCCGGGTCTACGCTATTCCAGTCAACCTTGAAGCGAATACGGTAGGTGCCCGATTCTGCCGGAGCCTTGAATGAAGGACAAACCATAGTATTGCGGTTATTACCGGTGATATATGAGCCTGCAGAATTATACCCGCTTGCATCATTATTGAAATCTCCCGAATAGAAACTGAAACTCTTTACCTCGGTACCCGTCTGGTCGGTGTTGCCTTCGGCAAACGAGAATTGTTTGTCGTTGTTTTCATCAATGAATACATAACCGTGCATCCATGTACCGGTATATGAAAATTCTACTGTCAAATTCTCATCAGGCATACACTTCAGATGGTTGCTTTCCTTTGCAGTCAAGTCATTATAAACCTTACTGCCACCCACGCTCAAGGTTTGCTTTTCACCACCGGCAGCTGTTAATGATACAGCGTTGAGTTTACGGTCGGTGCGGGTCGCAGTAGTGTTCTTCGGGAAATTGACAGGATAAGTGCCGTCATCCTCAACTTCGATTTCACCCTCCACTGTAGCAAAAACTGCAACGAGGTCTTTGTTTTCAGTCATTACCACTGTGTATTCAGGTTTATATGAAACGATAGTTCTGCCTTTGCGCCATCCATGGAAGAAGAAACCTTCTTTCACCTCTGCCACTACAGTGAGTTCTGTACCCGGTTCAACATTCAACACCTTGTCACTTGTTTCCTTGATACCCACTGTACCACGCTCGGCAACATTGGCTGAAACTTTCAATGTGCGATGTGTTTGAACTGCACCAAAATCAAACGGCAAATCATACATTGTGCCATAGAAGCCGGCGTTGGCAGACTCGCCACCACTTTGATCTACTCGTATACGGAAACGGCCATTCGTCGCATTGCCGGCAGGCACGGTAAATTCAGCTTCAATCAATTCGCCCAAAGCCGGTTTTACACTTTGTTCAAAAGTGCCGTCACCGTCAAAGTCGGCCCAAACTGTTACCTCCAAACCTATCTCGTTTGCACCAAGTAGCTTTGCAGTCAACTTTACATTACCTTCGTGCATCAATTTTGCACGTTCCTTTGTATATAGTGTATAGCGTCCAGTAGTCATTGGTTTGTAGTGCAATTCCGACAACACACCGTCGCCGGTGATATCTACTTGAGTCAAGCGAGTCTTTGCCGAATATGTTCCACAAGGCATTCTGTAAGCAGCGATAGCGGGGCAGACATCAGGATCTTCATCTGCAGGAGGCTCCGGGGCAGATGTATTATAATTGGTCTCTGTGATTTCCCAATACGAATTTCCACGACCTGTCTTCACATAGTAAGCTACAACACCGGTAGCACCTTTATTGAGACCGAGTGTCGCATCTTCGTCGTAATTGATTGCACCCTGGTCGTTAGAAGCCAAGAAATATGTTGTACCGCTACCGGTTGTGCCGGCGCCGGTGCTTACATAATATTCTACAGGATCATTGCCCAAGCTTACATTTGTGCTCAATGTTATATTAGACGACTGCATATATGTTTCAGTCGCAACGTTCTTGATGTAATAGCAGTTGTCCTTGCCCGTAGGGATAAACTGCCACACGTACACGCCATTGTCTGCATTCAGTGCACCGGTCTGCATCATCCCATCGGCTGCGTAGATATACGAGCCCGGTTCACCATTGCGGTTGATTGTATAATATTTGTCTTGTTCAAAGGCCCAACCTTGAAAAACCGTGACCAGAGACAAGAATAGGATGAATATCTTTTTCATATGGATTTCTTTATTTTAAGAAGTGGAAAAATCCGGAATAACCAAAGCACCCCCGGCATGCGGGGCGCTCTGCGTATTCCAAAGATTCACTACATTATCTCTTTGTTGATTCTCCAGGCATAGTCACTTTGAATAAGTCGCTGGTTATATGCTCCCGGTTGATGATTTGTACCATCTTTTGAACTACATCAGGATTTTCTGCGGCAACGTCAGTATCTTCGTGTACATCAACTGCGAGATCGTACAACAGTGTCGCACCATTCTTCACTACCAACTTCCAGTCGCCCATACGCAACGCCATCATATTGGTCTCGTGGAATTCCCAGTAGAGGAATTCATGTTTTTCCTGTTCAGCATCATTGCCACGAAGGGTATTATTGAATGATATACCGTCCCAATATTGTGTAGCTGTGCTTGCCTTACGACTATAAGCATCGCCGTTGAGTCCTGCATAATCGAGGAGTGTAGGCATAAGATCATAGAATGCCAACTGGTGATCGTTCACTGTACCTGCAGGAACACCGGGGCCTTTGACAATAAATGGCACACGGATACCACCTTCGTGGGTAGAACGCTTGGTTCCACGCAGTAGACCATCACGGTTGAACCAATCGGGGTCAGCTCCACCTTCTTCGTGAGGACCGTTGTCTGATGTGAAGATCACGAGAGTATTGTCTGCAAGCCCCTTTTCTTCCAACTTCGCGAAAATTTCTCCCACCTGAGCATCGAGACGAGTAATCATGGCTGCAAATTGGGCATGTCTGTTGGAATTCTTGTAATACCAAGAGGAGAATGCACCGCCAAAACCACTATCGTCGCATTCAAATGCCTGGATATACTTTTGCAAGATACTGTCATTAGGCTGCCACAACTCGGCATGAGGCAGAGTATAGGTAAATATACCAAGGAATGGCTTGCCGGCCTCCTGGCGGTCTATCCAATCCAAAGCATATTGGTGAATGAGATCGGCTGTGTATTGCTCACGATTTTCATAGTCAGCATTTCCAGACGACACATCACGATGTTGGATGTTTTGCTTCAATGTATCTACCACAATATGCTTGTCGCCATACTTCTCGGGGTCGTAACGATTCAAGAAGTTTGGATAGTATGTGTGTGCCTGGAATTGGCAGATTGGGCCATAGTAGCAGTCGATGCCACGTTTGTTGGGCAATGAAGCCGAACTGCTGGTAGCAGAGGCACTGGTAATGGTATTGCCGTCTGCATCCACTTTATAGGTATCGGGGTAGTTCAAGTTGTAGTAACCGCCAGCCCACTTTCCGAACATACCGGTGCGATAGCCAGCTTCCTTAAACAATTCAGGCACAATCTTATGTGTATTCTTATAAGGTTCCTGACCTATGATGTGATAGTCCGGATTCGAACCAAACATATTTTCCCTGCGTGCACTTTGCCAGTACTCGCGATTACCGCGTACGTGAACGTGGCCTGTATGCTGGCCAGTCATGAAACAGGCACGCGATGGTGCACTCACTGGGCTACCGGCATAAGCTTGAGTGAAACGCATACCTTCAGCAGCCATTCTGTCCAAGTTGGGCGTAGAAATCAATTGTTGACCATAGCAACCCAAATCACCGTATCCCATATCGTCGCACATTATATATATAATATTAGGACGATCTTGTGCTGTAGCCATTACAGGCAGGATACCGGCGAAAAGCATTAATGCATTCTTTTTATTCATACTAACTATCGGTTTTGTATTTTGTTTACAAATAAAACTTTTATTAATCCGTCCAACTTTTTGGGGTCAGATCATTTTTGTCTAACTTTTGAATAGTCAGGTGGTTTTTTTATAAAATGGTAAGTTATTGTGTGTAAAAATAGTACTTATTTTTAAAAAATACAATTCAAAAGTAAAAAAACGGAGCAGGCCTTTGGGGAAGAACCTGCTCCGCAAACAAAAATTTATTGAGAAAATTTACTTTAGAAAAAGTAAATGCGTGTTGTCAAAGGATTACTCCCAGAGATTGCCCCACTGTCCGCGGCTTCCGCCTGAGAGCTGGTTGCCTGAAGTTGAGGTATCTACACTTTTGTCACTATTCATCTGCAATGAAACGGCAAGCATTGTCTCCGCTTCAACGTTTACCTCTACCATAAGAGGTGATACATAAGTCTTCTTCATATATCGTATAATTATTTTTTAGTTAATACCCCTCCGTCACTTCGTGCCACCTCCCCTACAGAGGAGGAATTAACTCTCCCTCTTCAAGGGGGAGTGCCGTACAACGGCGAGGGGTTGTTTTGCAAGGGCGAAGACGCCGGTTCGCCCCTACATTATTCGCTTATTACTTTACAAGCACCTTTTTGCCATTTACAATATAAATGCCGGGAGCTGTGATAGCCTCAACGCGGCGACCTGTTAGGTCGTAGATAGTCTTAACTTCGTTCTCTACCTCCACACCCTCAATAGCAGTAGTGCCGGGGAAACGGAAACTGAAGTATGCTGCGTTTTCATCCTCTTGCTTTGGAAGAACCAAGTAGGCTTTGTTTGCCCAGTTTTTGAATGCGGTGTTGTCGCCTCCATTGCCGGCAACATAGAAACCTAAGCCATTTTCACCATCAGCAAGCACATAATATTCTTTTCCATCTTCTTTTACAATAATATCCTCCTCGGCAGTACCCTTAAGCAAGTTTCCGTTCTCAGTAGCCTCGTTTGCTCCAAGTACTGTAAGGGCTACCTCTGCATCTGCATCAGCTGTTGTTGAAAGGATTACACCTGTGTTGCCGGCGATAATACCGTCCTCATCGGGAGTAAGGGTGATATATCCATCGTTGATGCCGTCTTCCTTTACATAGTATGCTGTAACGCCCTCAGGCATTTGTACAGGTGCATTGCAGTAGAATGTTGCATAGTCAACATCGCCAGTGTTCTTGATTGTAACGTTTACGTTTTCATCAAAACCTTTAAGTTCGCAAATCTGGTAGATTGTGTATGTTCCGTAACCATTGTTGTATGCAGGCTTTTGAGATGATGTGACGTGAGCTCCGATGTTCAACCAGTTACTTCCTTTGACAAAGCGTACGATGTAGTCATAACCACCGGCTGCGGCAATGTAACCATTGGAGTTTGTATCTTTGTTGAACTGTCCGCTACCGTTTGCACCGCTTGCGACCTCTGTTGGTTTAACAGCTGTGAACACTGCTGCTGTTTCCTTTGAATCGGCAAAGTCGCCGGGAGCGCTTGTCTGCATATAGCCGGCATTCAACTTTTTCAAATAGTAGCTGCCTGCTGTTCCTGCTGTAACAGGTTCCCAAACAAAGATGTTGGTTTGGTCATAAAGTTCTTGTGAAGTTTTTTCGGCATCTGAAACATAGTTGTAATATACGTTATTACCCTGTGCAAGACCCTTAATTGCAATATATGTGGGCTCTGTTTTTGTCATAAGCTCATCAGCAGTGAGGTTCTTACCACTCAAGTGGTAGAAATCAGCAACTGGAGTTGGCTCCGGTTCAATAACCTCGGTGTCAATAGAAACTTTAATCAATCCATAGAAACAACCGGTGCTGTTAACGGCAGATAACATCAATTTAAGTTCAAGTGTACCATTTGTAGCTGTGTAGGCCTCAGTAATATCAAAAGGTACTATTACGCTTTGGTTATTTGTGCCATTGTAATAGTTTACAGACGAATTCACCTTGATTGCTACGTTATTAACTGTACCAAGGGTGTTCTCGCCTTTTGTCAATGTAAAATTCACTTGTTGAGCATTTACATTGTCTCCCTGGAATGCACCACCACCATTCAAAGCAACGCTTGTAAATGTTACATTTTTGAACGAGTAGTTCTCAGGGATATTGTTCAATGTCAGTGTAATGACACCGGCTGCGTCACCTGTCATATCCTTTGTGTTCTTGTCGGGGCAAAGGATGCTTGAATTAGGGAATGTTTCGCTGTTTGCACCAAATGCTTTCCAATTGTAGTTACAAGCGATAGTTGATGTGATGCCGGTTGCATCTACATCGCCTGTGCTTGCTACTGATACTGTTGCATCAGTGCCGGCTGCACTGTTGTTCCTGTTGAAAGTCAGGTCAATCGTGTTCTGCGCCATTGCACCCATGGTTAGGAATACAGTGGCAATTGAAAGTAAAAATTTCTTCATATAGTTAAATTTTGCGTTGTCAGATTAATATCTCGTGCAAAATTAAATATAAAGAAAGAAATCACCCCCCCATTCTGTTAAAATATGTTAATAAGATTGGAGCAGCGGAAGGCATTGTATGTTCCTGAAATTGGTTAAGGGATTAAAGGGCAAAACATTAGTTTCCCTTAATATTCTTTAATGCTCTTTATTTTTTCTTTTAAGGTAGTCGTTGTGCACCTTTATTGCAAAGATTATTGCGCTGCATGTGCAGGTAACGGCATTAGTGATGAACATTGACCATATGATGCCGCCGGGATGCAGTACGCCTTGCAGCATGAATGCGAAGGCTCCGATGGCCATCATGAGGAATGTAAACAGGGCTATGCCGTCGGTGTTGCGGGTGCGGATGGTGGTGATGGCTTGCGGCAGGTAGCCGAGTATCATTCCAATGCTTGCCACATAGCCGCAGATGGTGTAGAAAGTTGCTTGTTCCATTGTTGTTGAGTTTTGTTTCTCTCAATAACAAATGAACCGGTGAAAGGGTTGTGTCATTGTTAAAGGTGGAAACGATATCTCGACAAAACTGCATCTCCCTCTTGCGAAGAGGGTGAGTGATTGCGTTTGCATTTATTATTCCTCCTCTTGTTAAGAGGAAGGGGACCGCTTTGCGGTGGAGGAGATTGATAATTTGTTTTATCTCCCTCCCCCTTCGGGTACTCCCTCTTGCAAAGAGGGAGAGTGTTTAGAGTTGCTTCTCTTTAAGTTTGACTTTTATGTCTTCTAAAACCTGTTCAATGTTTTCCCAGATGTCTTTGTTTTCAAAGCGTAGAACTTCAATGCCTTGTGAGTTGAGGAATATTGTTCTGTCATAATCCCTAGTGTCACCTAGCATCGTATAATGTTCTTGCCCGTCAAGTTCAATGCATAATTTGTATATAGGGCAATAGAAATCCAAGATATATCTATCAACAGAGTATTGCCGACGCCAATGAGTGCCATTCAATTGCCCTGCTTTTAGTCGTTGCCATAACGCAACTTCTGCGGATGTCATGTTCTTCCGCAATTCACGGCGAACTTTTTTTAGAACAGCAATGTTGGTTATTCCTTTTTTATCCATCCTTTTATTGGAAGTTAATATATCCTCCTCTTATATGTAAGAGGAGGGGGACCACTTCGTGGTGTAGGAGATTGATAATTTGTTTTTTATCTCCCTCCCCCTTCGGGTACTCCCTCTTGCAAAGAGGGAGAGTTTTAACGTTTGCATTTATTATTCCTCCTCTTGTTTAAGAGGAGGGGGACCGCTTTGCGGTGGAGGAGATTGATTATTTGTTTTTTATCTCCCTCCCGGCTAAAGCCGTACTCCCTCTTGTAAAGAGGGAGAGTGTTTAGAGATTTACTCCTTTTCAAACCTCATCATAGCCCAGTGGTTGTCCTCGGCGTAGTCGAGATAACGCAAGCCGTGCAGTGCAGCCTCGGCCTTGAGAACTTCCATGTCCTCGGTGTAGAAACCGCTGATGAAGAGCAATGACCCGGCATGCATGGCCTTGACGTAGTTGCGTATGTCGGCAAGCAGGATGTTGCGGTTGATGTTGGCAATGACAACATCAAAACTGTCGCTCTCCTTAATGGCGTCGGCTCCGCCAAGACGCACCTCAATGTCTGGGGTGTTGTTGAGGATGATGTTCTCCTTTGCATTCTCAAAGGCGAACTCGTCGATGTCGATGGCAACCACATCTGTTGCTCCGTGTTTGCGTGCAAGGATGGCCAGCAGGGCGGTGCCGCAGCCCATATCGAGCACGCTCTTGCCTGTCATGTCCTGGGCAAGGATGGCACGTAGCATGTGGCATGTTGTCTGGTGGTAGCCTGTGCCGAAAGCCATCTTGGGGTCGATGAGGATATCGTAGCGTGCGGCGGGCACGTCCTTGTGGAAGGTGCTGTGTATAACGCAATCCTCGCCAAGGACAATGGGCTGGAAATAGTTTTTCTCCCACTCGGCATTCCAGTCCTCGCCTTCTATAAACTCGTCGGTGTATGTTATCTCAAAGCCCTCGAGCGGGAATGTTGCAACTACAGCGGCAACGCTGTCGGCATCGTAAAGCGCCTGTGGGGCATAGGCCGACATGCCGTCTTCTTCGGGCAGGAAACTCTCGAAACCCACCTCGGCTAGCAATGCGGCAAGTACGTCGGTGGCAACTTCCTCGTTAGGGGTAACAGTGAATTTTACTCTTGTATAATCGTTCATAATTATAGGTTTTTAGTGAATTGTTGTGCTAATATATTGTTTTCAAAGTTATTGTGCAAGTGTGCCATCTGCTGTCTCCCGTTTGTGCACGGTGTGCCTGAATCGCAGATAGAACATCACGCCGGCACTCGTGAGGCCAAAGGGGAACGACATCCACACTCCCGGCAGGCCCAGGTCAAGGACAAAACCGAAGATGTAGCCGGCGGGTAGTGAAATGACAAAGTAGGCAATGAAGGCATAGAGCATGACCGGTTTGACATCGGCAATGCCGCGCAAGGCGTTGGAGTAGTTGCATTGCAGACCGTCACCCATCTGATATAGTATAAATGGGATGGCAAGCTGTGCAACCATCATTGCAACGGCTTGATCGTTTGTGAATAGGCCGCCGATGTGGTGGCGTGTCATGTATATGATTGCCGAAGCAACGGCCGCCATAACAAGTATCATGTGGAAACCGGCACTTGCCGTGCGGCGTATGTTGGGCGTGTCGCCTGTGCCGTTGTAGTTGCTTGCCTTTACTGCTACCGCAGCAGCCATGCCATAGTACATCATGAAGCCCAACTGTCCCACTGTACACATTATCTGGTGTGAAGCAAGGGCTGTGGTGCCAAGCCATCCCACCATGATGGTGGCAAGGCTGAACGATGCTGTTTCCATGCCCATCTGTGCGGCAACCGGCAATCCCAACCGGAAAAGTTCATTGAGCCTTTTTTTGCCTATCGCAGACAATGTGAACCCATGCGCATAGGGACGGTAGAACTCTTTTTTGAAGAAGAGGAGAAGGAAGATTGCAAGCATTGCCATGCGTGATAAGAGTGTGGATATGCCGGCGCCCAATAGTCCCAGTTCGGGCATACCCCATTTACCGAAGATGAGTGCGTAGTTGCCCGCAATGTTTAGTGCGTTGCCGCCAAGCAGAATCCACATTGATGTCTTTGTGTCAGTGATGCCGTCGGCAAACTGCTTGAAGGCATTGAAAAGCAGTATGAACGGAATGGAGAGCAGCAGGGTGATGTAGTAGGGACGCATGATTTCCAACAGTTCTACCGGCTGCCCAAGATTGCCGATGTTGAGGTACAGCACCCACATAACAGCAATGAGCAACAGCGCGATTGCACCGTTGGCAACAAGTGCATTCTTTAGCATGCCGCCGGCATCGTGCAGTTTGCCACGGCCAAAGAGTTTGCCGATGATAGGGGTGAGCCCATATGAGAAACCTGTGGCAAAGATTATGGCAAGGTTGAACATGTTGTTCACGAAACTTGCCGCCGCAAGGTCGTTTGTGCCGTGTTGCCCTACCATGAAGGTGTCGGCAAAGGATACGAAGATTATGCCCAACTGTCCAATGACAATGGGTAATCCCAACCGGGCAAGCTCCTTATAGTGTGATATGTATGGTTTCAATTTAAAGGTGAAATTTAAAAGGTGAAATCTGAAAGGTGAAGTTTCCAGTTTTAACCACACTTACGTGTGCTTGAACCTCGGCAGCACTCGCTGTGAAACGCTAAAGCAAACTTTGCATTTAGCTCGTTGGCACGAGCTTTCAGTTTGTCTTACATAATAGCCACAAGTTCCATTTCAAAAATTAATGTGGAATATGCGGGGATGGGGCCGCTGTCGCGTGTGCCGTAACCCAACTGGTAAGGGATATATACAATCCAATGGTCGCCTATGTGCATTTGTGTCAGGGCTATCTGCCAACCAACGATGAGGTCGTTGAGTCGGAACGCCTCGGGGTAGCCGCGTTCGTAGCTGCTGTCGAACACTTTGCCGTTGATGAGGCTGCCTTTGTAGTGCACGGTGACAACGCTGCCGCCACGTGGGCTGCGGTCACCGTCGCCTTGCTTCAGGATTTTTACAAGCACGCCCTGTGATATCTCATAGAGCTCTTCTTCGCCATCGCGCAGCGCCTGCATGAAGGCTTCGTTGCGTAATTTGTATTCGTTTGTCTTCGGTTGTTTCTTTGCCATGGGTATTTAAAAATAAGGCCCGAAAGGGCGGAAAAGGCTAAAAGGCCGTTGCCGGATGTTTAACAGACCGGCCTGTGTTCAATCTCCCTCACGCATCAGTTCTTCAATTGCAAGGCATAGCTGGTCGGGGCACGATGTTGGCTTGCCGTTGCAGCTTATGCCCTTGAGGCGTGCGATTACATCCTCGTACTTCATGCCTGTCACAAGGCGGCTGATACCCTGCAGATTGCCGTTGCAGCCACCATAGAACTTTACGTTTGTTATCACACCATTCTCGCCCGATACTTCAATGTATCGTGCACAGGTGCCGTGGGTTGTGTATGTTATTGTTTTCATTGTTTTTGAAATTAATCCTAAAAGGGTGTAAAGAACCAAAATGCGTGATGTGGGCGGGCATAATGCCCGCCCGGACAGTTACTTTATAAAAACTTTTTTGCCGTCTATGATGTATATTCCTTTGCTTGGGTTCTCAACCTTGCGACCTTGCAAATCGTAGATGGTTTTCATCTTTCCGCTCTCACTTTTCACCTCTTCAATGCCTGTTTCGCCATTGCTGTAGGTATAGGTTATTTCAAGGTTCTTGCTCACGTAGGCTAGTTCATCGTATACGGCATCGCTCTCCTTGAGAGTATAGCCCTCGAAGATTGGCGTGAGCATTGTAAACAGGTCGCCGCCCTTTACATAGCGTGTGCCTCTTGCAAGTTCATTGCCCCCCTCGTCCACGCACTTGTATGCCACAGCGAAGTAGGGGTGTGGGGCATAGGTGTAGATGATGAATGGGTGGCCGTCGTCCCAACCGGTGAAGGTGTTGTTGGCATTTCCGTTCCAGTAGTAGTTGTTGCTTGTGCCTTTTACGCTCCATGTCTTGCCGTCGCTGTTGAGTGTGAATGTAAAGCGCTCGGGGGTGCTGCCGCCGGTTACCAATGAGCCACGCAACAGCTGTGGAATGTACACACCGTAGTTGTTTACAACTGTGAATGTTTTGCCTTCGCCATCAAGGTTCCAAATGAAACCGGGGTCGGCATCGCTTATTCCGTTGGTGGTTGTGATGCCGTCGCCAACCTTTGTCACGCTAAGGAAACCGCTACGTGCAGTCTCGTTCTTCGCGTTATATATAAGGTATGATGCACCGTCTTGCAACTCGGTTACCGCTTCGCCGATACCTGCCGCGCCCATGATTCCATCGGTGGTGTAGGCTACTTCAATCACAGTGTCGGCTGTTGGGCTGAAACTCTCCTCGCCATCCCATATAAGGCTTTGGAACTTGAAGAATTCCACTGCGGGTGCAGCAACGGTGTGTGTTTGGCCAATGGCGCAAGGTGTCACAATCTCCTTGATGAGGTAACCGTCGGTGGTCACGCAGCGGTAGATTACACTGTTCGATACGCGTTTGTATGTGACAGTAACATTACGGTTGTCGCTTATGTTCTCAAATACCGGTGTGCTTTCGGCATCGTCATACTTGATAATTTCGTAGTTCTCTATGGCGGGTGCTGTGGCTGTTACCGTGCTGCCTGCTGCCACTGACTGGACGGCCTGGCCAATGACATTGCCATCCTGGTCTTTACAGATATAAGCAATGATGTGGGCTTTCTCAAAAATCCAACCTGTTCCCTGTGGGTAGATACCGCCCTTGTTCAAGGTATTGGGGTTTGTGGCTACACGTTCTGATAATGGGTATAAGGCTTCCTCGCCGACCTTGATGCTGAAGTCGCCACTCCTTGTGTTGTATACATTGGTGAGTGTTACACCATTCTCACCCAATGCCATTGGAGTAGTGGTGCTGCTAAGATAGCGGCCCGTTGTGGCGTTCTGCAATTTGAATGTCTGTCCGGCATCGGTTGTAGCGCAGTCGGTGAGCACCCATACATCGGCGCCATACTGCTGCAGTGCAGCTGTTACCTTACCGTCGTTGTTGTCATACATTGTCCAACCCTTGAAGCGTTCGGTGTTGTTGACGATACGGTATGTTGTACCCTCTACAGGGTAGTCGAAGTCAATGCTTGGTTCCTCGGCTACCAAAGGACGGAACTCCCAGATACCGCCGTTGCCGTCGGCCGGATCGCTCCACAGGTTGATGGAGTGGTTCTGTCCGGGGCCTGCATAGTTGAGGCACATGTTGCCGTTCGATACCTTTTGGCTGCGTATGCTGTAGTTGTAGTTGCCATTGCTGTTCTTTGAGTAGGCTTTGTCGCCAAGGATAAAGTCGTAGTGGCGTTTGCTGTCGTCATAGTCCCAGCGGCCTGTGTTGTTCACGGCTGTAGGTGTGCCCTTGACAGAACCGTTTGGCTTTGCCTTGTTAACCAGAGCCCAACGCTGTGGGTTGGAGGGATCCTGCATGAACGCCCAGAGCTGGTAGTTGTAGCCTGCATTGTTCTCGTCCTCAATCACCTCGCTGTTCCACAGACGGTTTGCGGGTGCTGTTCCGGTTTTGTCGGCTATGTTCATGCCCTCGCGCAGCAGCTGGATACAACGTCCGGCACGTGTGTCGGTAGCTGTGGTAACAATGCGGTACCATGTCTTCTCCTCTTGGGTCGAAGCCTTTGGCATCACCTTGTCGTTGTTGCCGCTGTTGTTGCCAAGGATATAGTGACGTCCGTAATCGTAGTTGTTGTAGTTGAGCAGCAGAGTGTCCTTTGTGATACGTTGCTGGAAGTCGCTGAAGTTCTTCTTGGCCGCTGGTGTCCAACCTGTCTCGGCAATAGCGGTGAGGCGTGGAAGGGCAAGATACTCAAGCAGGTCGTTGTCCTGTACATGCTCAGCCCAGAATGTTCCCTGTACACCGACATAATATTTGTGCAGGTGCGATGGAACACTTGCCGGGATGGGAACATAGTCATATACAGCTTTGACATTGTCGGTTCCATAGCCGGCAACCTTTGGCTCATCGGCATCGGTGCTTTGACGGCGGTTGATGTAGTATGGCACCTGTGTGGTGATGATTGACTTCATGCCATACTGTGCTGCTTTGAGGGCGCAGGGCTGTGCATTGCCTATCTCCCAACACATCATTGTGCCTCCGGTGCCCTTAATGAGCTCTTCATCGGTTCCGCCGGCAGTCAAGCTTTCGTTCCACATGATGACAGTGCGTTTTTTGTCACCCTCTTTTGATGTCACGTGGTCCGACAGCTTGCGTACGAAGTGTGACTGTAACTGGCGTACATTTGTCAGTCCCAGTTCCTGCATCATAGCCTGGCATTCGGCATTGTTCTGCCAAGCGCTTGTGGGTGTCTCGTCGCCGCCGATGTGAATCTGGCTGTAGGGGAATACCTCAATAATCTCGTCGAGCACGTCCTTTGCAAATTGCAGTACTAACGGGCTTGCAACATTGAGAACGTCGCTGAAGATACCGCCGCTGATTTGTACGCTGTGTCCCGCGTTGGGGTTACAGCTGAGTTCGGGGTATGCGGCGTTCACGGCACATGAGTGGCCGGGGAACTCGACCTCGGGTACCACCTCAATGTGGCGCTCGGCTGCGTAGGCAACAATCTCGCGGCACTGCTCCTGGGTGTAGAAATATGGACCGTAGGGCTCGCCTGTGTAGTAGCCGCCATAGTAACGGTCGGTAATCCAGTTGTTGCTGCGTGTTGCACCAACGGTTGTAAGGCGTGGGTATTTCTTCACCTCAAAACGCCAACCTTGGTCGTCGGTGAGGTGCCAATGGAAGCGGTTAAGCTTGTAATATGACATCACATCGATAATGCGCTTGATTTCATCAAGTTCAAAGAAGTGGCGGCTCACGTCGAGCATGAAACCGCGGTACTCGAAACGTGGAGCATCGACGATGCTCACAATGGGGAGTGCATATTCGGTTACAGTCTCGTCCTTCACTCCTGCCATCACATTGGCGGGAAGCATCTTCTTGATGCTCTGGAATGCATAGTAGAAACCGTTTGAACATGTTGCGCTGATGGCAATGCCATTCGCAGTCACGTCAAGGGTGTAGCCTTCGCAACCAAGGTTCTCGTTGCCGTTGTAGAGTGACATGGTGATGAGTGCGTCAGCAGCCTCGCTCTTTACATCAACGGTGTAGCCTGTCACGCCAGCAAAGTGATTGGCAAACTTAGTTGCCTCGTTTGACAGACTGTCGGGCAACTGGCCTGTGGCAATTGTGAAACTTTGTGGCAGGACAAGTGTTCCGTCACCCACAGTCATTCTCATAGGGGTAGGAGTCAGGTTGACCCTGCTGTCGGCTGTTGCCATGAAAGGCAACCCGATGATGATTGCAAGCAGCAATAACGTGATTTTTCTCATATTGTTAATGGTTTAGTTTGTTCTAATTTCAAAGGCCTAAAGGGGCAAAAAGGCCAAAAAGGGCTAAAAGGGCGTTAAAGGCGAAAAGGCGGTGTACGGGTTTTAACCTTGAACCGCACTTTGTGCGATTGAAACTGCTCACGCTTACTCGCAGCTTTCCGTTTTCAGTTTTCACCTTTCACCTTTCTAGTCCTCTTCGGGTTTTAGTGTCGGCAAGCAAATGTGGTACTTAACGGCAATGACTCGTGTCAGGAATACAGCTGCGCCGCACATCAGGTGAGTTATCATAGCCGGCATGCCAAGCATTGAACACAATGCAAAAACAAGGCCACCGATTATGCAGGCCATGGCATATATCTCTTTGCGGAATATGAGCGGCACTTCATTGATGAGCACATCGCGTATGACACCGCCTGCAGCTCCGGTCATCGTACCCATTATTATTCCCACCCAGATGGGCAGTCCGCAGTCAACGGTCTTTTGTATACCCACAATGGTGAACAATGCAAGGCCTATGGCGTCGAAAATGAAGAATGTGCTGTGCATCTTTATAAGGTGCTTGCGGAACATTATTACCCACAGCAGTGCAAGTCCTGTACAGGCAAGGTAGAAACCGTCGTGCATCCAAAATACCGGTACGTCGAGCATTACATCGCGCAGTGTACCACCGCCAATGGCTGTTGCAGCACCCACCACGTAGGCTCCGAACCAGTCGAACCTCTTTGCCGAGGCCATGCGTATACCGCTTATGGCAAAAGCGAATGTACCTACAAAATCTATAATCTGCAGGAATGTAATATTCCGGAACCAATCAATAAAAGCGTCAATTATCATTTCCTTTTGTAGCTTTAGAAGTAGTCGGTCAATTTATGGCCATCAGTTACCTATTATTATGCAAATTTATAAATAAAAATGGGCTATGCCCAATTATGTGGTGCCAATGTGAAAAAAACAGCATAAAATTTGCGGCATAAAATAAATTGCTTTACATTTGTGATATCAAAATAATATCATTTTAAATTTACGATTATGAACGACGTTAATGCAAAGGTTCAGGGTTCCGAGAAATTCATTAACCCTGCCAATGGATGGTTGACTCTTTTCTTGTCACTTACCGGTCTTGTTGCGGGTATAGCCGTACCGGCTATAATGCTTGGTAATGAATACAGCGACTGGTGGGCACTTATGTTTGTGTTGCCGCTGGTGTGTATCATCTTCTTGTGCGGCCTTTTTGTGGTGAACCCCAACGAGAGCACTGTGATAACATTCTTTGGAAAGTATGAGGGTACAGTGGTCAAAAACGGTTTCTTCTACTACAATCCATTTGCAACAAAAAAGAATATCTCTCTTCGTGCGCGCAACCTCAACGGCGAGCCAATAAAGGTCAACGACCTTATGGGTAACCCGATTATGATTGGCGTGGTGCTTGTGTGGAGAGTGAAGGATACTTTCAAGGCTTCGTTCGAGGTGGATGACTATTCACGTTTTGTCGATGTACAGAGTGAGGCTGCCATACGTAACCTTGCGGGTGCTTATCCATATGATAACCTCGAGAACGAGGATGCAAGCATTACCCTGCGCAACGGTGGCGAGGAGGTTAACGAACTGCTTGAAAAATCACTTGCCGAGCGTCTTGCCATTGCCGGTATCGAGGTTATGGAGGCGCGAATAAGCTACCTGGCCTATGCACCGGAGATTGCAAGTGCAATGCTCCAGCGCCAGCAGGCAACAGCAATGGTTGCAGCACGTCACAAGATTGTTGAGGGTGCTGTGGGTATGGTGCAGATGGCTCTTGAGCAGCTCTCGGAGAAAGAGATTATAGAGCTCGACGAG
The DNA here is from genome assembly GCA_045634305.1 of Bacteroidaceae bacterium. Lineage (GTDB taxonomy): Bacteria > Bacteroidota > Bacteroidia > Bacteroidales > Bacteroidaceae > HGM04593. The sequence continues at coordinate 118,646 of JAZQZZ010000049.1, forward strand.
GAGAAGAAGGCTGCAATGGTGAGCAATCTGATGGTGGTGCTCACAAGCGACCGCGCTGCTACACCGGTTGTGAACACTGGTACACTATACCAGTAAAAGGTTGCATGTATGGCAAAAGATAAAAAGTCTTTTGTTTTGAGAATAAACGGCGAAACTATGTCGGCGCTCGAGAAATGGGCTGCCGATGAGTTTCGCAGTGTCAATGGGCAATTGGAATTCCTGATTACCGATGCCTTGAGAAAAGCCGGCAGGTTAAGGAATAATAACGATGAAAACGACGGAAACGTCAACTGATGGGTATGGATGGATTATTGAATTTTTCTGTAGCCTTTGTGCTTGTGGCATTAGCCGTGCTGCTACTCATGGGAAAGGCCGATCATATGATGGGAAAGTATAAGCCTGCCTTCAAGGACGGCAAGCTCAAGTTTGTGAAATATCGTGACTATGACGCAAAACGTGCTCGCCCGGTGGTTGCGCTCATACTGTTGTTTGTGGCACTTTTTGTGGTGTTGGAGTTCGTTTTCCGTCCCTTGCCCGAGTGGTGTGCACTCATTGTCCTGGCTGTGGTTGCGCCATTTGCGTTTTACATGGAATTCAAGTGCAGGAAAAAAGAGTGAAGCTAATGAAGAAAACCGCAGGCCATGTACCGGCCTATTTCTTTTAACTTTATTAATCACCCTATGAAACGTCTATTATCACTATTTATGGCATTACTGTTTACAGCTGCCCTTTATGCCGGTGAAGAGGATATCACACTCAATACCCCCACCGGTGATATACATGGCAAACTGATGCTCCCCACTGCTGCCACTCCTTGCCCTGTGGTAATAATCATTGCCGGCAGCGGCCCCACCGACATGGACGGCAACAATGCAGGAATGACCAACAACTCACTTCTCTACCTTGCCAGGGAACTTGCGGCCAATGGCATAGCCTCGGTGCGCTACGACAAACGTGGCATTGGAAAGAGCGCGGCAGCCGGCAGCAGAGAGGAGGATTTGCGTTTCGACCATTATATCAATGATGCTGCAGCTTGGGCCGACAAACTTGGCAATGATGCCCGTTTCAATAAGATTGTCATTGCCGGGCATAGCGAGGGCTCGCTCATTGGAATGGTGGCGGCTAACCGCAGCAAGACTGTGGATGCTTATGTCTCAATTGCCGGTTGCGGCAGTCCTGCATATGAGATACTGGAGAAACAGTTGCAAGGACAGCCAATGCAGATTCAGCAAGAGTCGGCTGTCATCTGCAAGGAGCTACGTGAGGGGCGCACCGTGGAAGAGATTCCTTTCTACTTTTCGGCACTTTATCGCCGGAGCGTTCAGCCCTATCTTATCTCATGGTTTGCATATGATCCTGCAGTTGAGATTGCAAGACTCAATATTCCCGTGCTCATTATCCAGGGCGACAAGGATATTCAGGTGGGCACAGAAGAGGCCGCGAAACTGTACGCGGCACAGCCATCTGCGTCCATGCATATCATTAACGATATGAATCACGTGCTAAAGCACTGCACTACAATGCAACAAATGGCGCAGTTGGCAACATACAAAGATGCCGACCTGCCAATCAAACCCGAACTTGTTCCGCTAATCGTTGAGTTCATAAAAAAGTGAGCTAAGGACTCTCCGCCTTTTGGCGCTTTCGTAATAAAAATCAGCACAGGAACGATTAATCGTTCCTGTGCTGATTTTATACCTTCACTCTCTTATTTTGACAATTCCAACATCCTTACAATAGGTTTCTTGGCCTCGGTGCGCAACTGCTCATCGAGTTCAACAACCGGCCACTCATATTTGAGTGTGTTATAAAGCTTCTCAAGAGTATTCAGGCGCATGTAACCGCACTCATTGCAAGCGCAAGGGCCTGTTGATGGCGGTACAGGCAAGAACAACTTCTCGGGGCATCGTTTCGTCATCTCGTGCAGAATTCCGCTCTCTGTAGCCACGATGAACTCTGTAGCCTCGTCATTCTGTGCAAACGACAGGATGGCAGCCGTTGAGCCAACAAAATCGGCAAGTGCAAGCACGCCGCTCTTGCATTCGGGGTGCGCAAGCACCTTAGCAGCCGGGTGTGCTGCCTTAAGTTCAACAATCTTCTCAATTGAGAACTGTTCGTGAACGTGACAACCGCCGTTCCACAATAGCATGTTGCGTCCGGTAACGGCATTCAGGTAACCGCCCAGGTTCTTGTCAGGGGCAAAGATAATCTTCTCGTCCTTGGGGAAACTCTCCACAATGGTACGTGCATTCGTTGATGTAACCACAATATCTGTCAACGCCTTCACAGCTGCCGAAGTATTTACATATGCCACAACCTTGTGACCGGGATGCAGCGCCTTGAACTTAGCCAGCTCTTCGGCCGGGCAACTCTCGGCAAGTGAACAGCCGGCGTTAAGGTCGGGGATAAGTACCTTCTTCTCGGGCGAGAGAATCTTGTTTGTCTCGGCCATGAAATGAACGCCGCACATCACAAGGATGTCTGCAGTTGTCTTTTCGGCAATCTGCGCTAGGGCAAGGCTGTCGCCAACAAAATCGGCAACATCCTGAATGGTGCCATCGGTGTAATAGTGCGCAAGCACAACTGCATTCTTCTCCTCACACAAACGGCGAATCTCGGCTTTCAGGTCAATACCCTCGGGAACCGCTTCACTGATATATCCCTTCTCAATCCACTCTTGTCTTATCATGATTGTTACTGTTTACGTTCTATAGTTCGAAGATAATAAAGAAACAAATATTACAATATATATAACGTCAAAAGAGACGCTTTACATTTTGGCACCGAACTTGCCGCCGCCCATCTTGCCACCGGTCTTTGTTCCACCAACATTCTTTGCGGCAAAAATGTTCTCGCCATAGTTCACGGCCTTGAAACCTGCGTCTTGCTTGCGGCGGAACGCAATCTCAATGAGACGGTCGATGAGGGCTGTGAAGTTGATGCCGCTGTACTCCCAAAGGTAGAATGAGAGTGAACCGGGGATGGTGTTGATTTCGTTGACGAAGATGTCGCCTGTTGCCTCGTCTATGATGAAATCGATGCGTGCCACGCCGTCGCATGAGAGTGCACGGAATGTGTCGCATGCTGCCTTTTGGATGAAATCGGTGCTCTCCTTTGGCAGGTTGGCAGGGATTTCTCGTACTGTCGACTGCATGCCCTGTGACTGTTTGCCGCCACCATTCATGTATTTGTCCTGATATGAGAGTATCTCACCACTGCGCACGGGAACTTCGCAAACCGATGGCTGGCACTCGTAGTAGTTGCCGAGCACGGCACAGTTCACCTCTTTAAGTTTCTGTACGTACTTTTCAATGATTACACGGCTGGTGAATGAAATTGCATAGTCAACGGCATCGAGCAGCTCTTCGCGGTTGTGTGCAGCACGTATACCTACACTTGAACCGCTGTTGGCAGGTTTCACGATTACAGGGTAACCGAGCTTTGCCTCAATGCCGGCAACGGTCTCGTCCTGCTTGTCGCTCCACTCCTTGTCGCTGAACCAATAGTAGTCGATTACGGGGATGCCGCACTCTTTGAGAATCATCTTCATGGTAATCTTGTCCATGCCGTTTGCCGATGCGAGAGTGTTGCAGCCGGTGTAGGGGATACCCGAGAATTCCATGACGCCCTGAAAGGTTCCGTCCTCGCAGTTTGTGCCATGGAGGGCTGGTAGTATTACATCAAGGCGTGTTACAACCTCCTTCTGAAACATTCCCTTTTTGGTACGGTAGAGGTTGGTGTCGCCATAGATGGGTTTCATGTAAACCTCCTCGCACATTGAGAGGAGCTTCTTTGGGTCGCGGTAGTTGGCAACATTGCGCAGTGCCTCGCCGGTGTACCATTTGCCCTCCTTGGTGATGTATATCGGGGTTATCTCATACTTTTCTGTGTCCATTGCAGCCATTGCCTGGTTGGCTGTGATTACTGAAATCTCGTTCTCGACGGAGCGACCGCCAAAAACAACTCCTACGTTTGTCTTCATTACTGTTATATTTGTTATAGTTCTATTTTATTGTTAAAGGCCCAAAAGGGCTAAAAGGGTTAAAAGGCCTGTTATTAGGGGCGGCATACCCAGCCCCTGCAGGTGCAAAAACCTGACCTGCGGTTTACTTGAAATTGTCGGGCAGGTCGTTCTCATATAGCACCACGTCGCCGGCACGCAGAATCTGCGAGAGGTGTGCGAGTGCGTGGTTCAACGAGTCGGCAAGGAAGTAGCTGCCCCGGGGCATACCTCCTTCGTCAATTCCGTTCTTAATGGCGTCGCGGTTGGTGGCGTTGACAATAATCGCATAGTCACAACTCACGGCTATTGTGCGGCCAAGTTCCTTGTTCGCCTCGGCCTGACGTGTACCCATCTCTACAAATCCCGGTGTTATGACAATGCGCTTGTTTTCCTCGCTGACGGTAAAACTCTTGAGCACGCCAAGCGCCATTTTGGCTCCTTGTGGGTTCGAGTTGTAGGCATCGTCGAGCACGGTGATGCCGTTAGAAACCTTCATTGACAGGCGGTGCTCGACAGGTTGCAGGCGCGCGATGGCATTCTTCTGCTTGTTCACGGGAACGCCAAGATAATCGGCTACAGCTGTCGCTGCCAGAATATTGAGCAGGTTGCCGACGCCCAGTAGGCGGCTGCAGAACTGCTCACCACCATTGAGGGTGAACGAAACGCCGCTTGCCCCATATCTTACATCGGTAGCTTTGTAGTCGCCGTTGCCGTCAACAGCATAGCGTATGAGCTTGCAGGGGCTGGTGATGCCGTTGTAGCTGCTGATGTATGGTGAGTCGTTGTTGATAACTCCCAAACCATTTGCGGGTAGTGAGTTAATGAGTTCGAACTTTGTGTTCTGTATGTTTTCAATGGTCTTGAATGTCTCCAGGTGCATCTCGCCCACTGCAGTCACGATACCTATTGTGGGGTGCACCAGGTCGCAGATCTCTTTGATGTCATTGCTCTGTTTTGCTCCCATCTCAACGATGAATACCTGATGATAAGGGCGCAGATGTTCGCGAATGGTGCGTATAACGCCGAGCAGGGTGTTGAAGTTGCCCGGTGTGACCAGGACATTATATTTCTCGGAAAGTACACCGGCAAGGTAGTTCTTGGTACTTGTCTTTCCGAAACTGCCGGTTACACCAATGACAATGAGGTTCCTGTTGCTCTCGATGATGCGTTTTGCATCGTTGTAATAGTGGCGATTAATGGCCTTTTCAATTGGGGTGTTCACAAGGTTGGCAAGCAACATGATGATGTTTGAGAACACAAGTGATGCGCCGATGATTGCCATTGCCCATTTGCCTGCAAGGAAAATGGCAAGCAAGGCTATGGCAATGAAGAGTATTATGTTTGTTGCAAACAGTCGCTTCACGCGCATAGTGTATACAAGTGGCGTCTTGAACTTTTCACCGAAACAGTGGAACCATGCGGCAGCGGTAACTCCTGCGGCAAAGCCGAAACCGAAATAGCCCGGGATGAATGCGCCGGCAAACATAATGACAGCAAAGAGACGTTTGATGCCAATGATGTTGCCAGGGAAGAGCCAGCGGAAATAGCGGCTGTTACGATACGACGCAAGCTGGAACATGTGGATGTCAAACTTGGCAATCATTATGAAGAACAGCAATGCCACAATGGCATATTTGATTGTAAAATGGTCCATTTCAGTCTATTTTGAAGAAGTTTTTTATTACTGCAGTGAAGAGTCCCTGGTTCTCGAGGAAAGAGAAGTGTCCTGTGCCGTGAGCCACAACAAGGCCGGCATCGGGGATAAGCTTTTCCATAGTCTTGGCATCGCTCAATGGTGTGGCGGTGTCAAGGTTGCCCCAGAAAAGCAGGGTGGGGGCTTTGATAGCCGGCATCAGGTGCTTGAGGTCTTCGTTGACTACCTTTGAAAGGATGGCACGCATCATTGGCGATGCGTTGTTGTAGTCGCTGGAGCCCGCTCCCTTGCGGCGCTTGTCAATGATGGCCTGTGCCTTTGCTTTTGGCAAGAATGTGTTGCACAGCCATTTCATAGCTTTGAATGTATATACCTTCCAGTAGTATTTCAACGGTCGTTTGGGCTTTACTCCGGCAGCATCCACCAGTACCACTCGGCTCACCGCGTTGCGCGATGCATAGACAATGCTCACGCGTCCGCCAAAAGAGTGACCCATGAGCGCGGGGCGCTCGATGCCGTTCTCCTTGGCAAACTGCTCCACCATACGGGTGTACTCCTCCACGCCCCATACCGTTGTTGGCTCCTGCGATGCTCCAAAGCCCGGGAAATCGAAACTGTATGTGGTGTAGGCCTTTGAAAGCACCCCGTTGATGTGTTTGAAGATGTCGCCTGTACATCCCCAACCATGCAACAGGAAAACGGGTTCCCCGCTGCCTTGCCTGGTGATGTTTACGTTAATGCCGTTGTAATTGTAGACCATTTCGATATAATTACTTTACAGAAACTTTTTTACCGTCGACAATGTATATGCCGGGTTTTGTAATGTTGTCAATCCTGCGTCCGCAAAGGTCATAAATGACTTTCACCTTTGCGTTTCCACCTTTCACCTCGTTGATGCCGGTCTCCACGTCACTGCTCTTTGTAACTGTCAACGATGTGAGGTAGATGGTGCGGCCAACCTCGCCATAGAGATAGAATGCATTGTAGCCTTCTATAAATTCAATTGTCTTCTCGGCAGTTGTGTTGTCCAATGAGATACTGCTCAATCCGTAGTCAACGTGGGCGTTGTATTTACTGGAAGAGTTCTTCACCTTCATCTCGGTGAGGCTATAACCCTCGGGTACTGTGATTGTGTACTTGATGGGGGTTGCAACGCCTTCGTTTACGTACAATGTGAACTTGCTATTGTAGTATTTCATTGCACCTGCCTCGTTGCCGTTGGCGTCGGTTGATACAATTTGTAAACCGTCGGCACTTGTCCACATGGAACGTGTATCTTTGTCGCCCCATTTGCCGTCGAATGTTCCTTTTGAAAAATCAACGCTTTCCTGTGCAATAGCAGCGGTGAACATTGTCATCAAAAGGGAAAAAATAAGAGTAAATCTTTTCATAGGCTTATGAATCGTGTTTTTGATTTTATTGTTCAATACCGTATCTTCGGTAGCTCCGAAGATACGGTATGTATGGTCCTTAAAATTTAATTGCGTTCAGATGCTTGTCGACAATGATGCCGTCAAAGGCCTCAATGTCGAACTTTACCTTTCTCTTGGCCTTCAATGTTACCTTCACAAGTGCAACGTTGCCGCTGATTGTGGCCTGGTTACCCTCGTTGACAAAGGTCGGGTAAACAACAGTCTCGCCATTGCCGTGCATACGGTTCTTGCTGTAGTTGACCATGTTGGCAGTGTTCAGAGCCTCAATACCCACGAACTCATAGTCGGCCTGGTCATATGGCAATGCAAGGCTGAATGCGTTGGCATTCTGCAGATTATTGCCGCTGATGGTTATTACAACCTCTTCGCCGGCGCTGTATCTGCTCTTGTCGGCTGCTATGACAATTTCGCCTGCAACCTTGTTCTCGGGGCGCTCATAAACGCCGTCGCCAATGCGTGTCGCTGCAACAGAAATGTCATATGCGTCAATGAGGCCGTTCTCGTTGATGTCGCCGATGCTTACATATTCGAAATCGCTGTCGCTCTTGCGCAGGCCGTTGTAGTTGAGATATGATGTAAGGTCATTCTCGTCAACCTTCTTGTCCTTATTGATGTCGCCCGACAGGTATGTGTCGGTACCTGGAACCTTGAAGATGTACATCTCAAGGCCTGAACCGAAGTCGCCCACAGCCTCTGTCACCTCAATCTTTATGTAACGTGCCTTTGGATTGTCCTCGAACTCAAATACCTTTACATCGGGTGTCAAATTCCATTTAACCTTCACAGGCTTGCTCCAGTGCTCCTTGTCGGTGCTGTAGCTGATGGCAGCCTTCTTTATTGTACCATTGCCGGCATCCTTGCGGCCAACATAGTGCAACTTGTCGAGTGTAGAAAGACCGTTGAGGTCAATAATCATCTCGAACGGAACAGCCGACTCACCCCATGCTGTGTGCCATGTGGTGCTCTCGTCAAAGTCGAAGAGTCTGTCGGTCTCCTGGCCACCTTGGTTAGCGCAGCTTGTCGTTGCAGTAACACCTGTGAGTGCCCACTCAAGCGGGTTGCTCTTTGTTGTAGCCTTGATGTACTCCCAACCGCTGGCACCGCTCTTGTTGACGGCGCGTATAAGGAACTTGTATTCTGTAACAGGCTTGAGGTTGTCAAATAACAGGTGCGTATCTTTGATGGTAGAGTAGATGCGGTCCTCGAACATAACTTCGTAGTAATCGGCCTTCTTGACCTTCTCCCATACGAGGTTGATTGTGTATGCCTGGCAATCCTCGTCCTTCATAGCAGACTTGGGAGTATCCTTTATTGTACCTCTTGTCTCCAGCAGACTGCTTGGTACGTCCATCTCGTGCCCCTTGATGGTGAGTGTTGTCGCAGCTGCTGTAACATCGCTCTTGGCAAGCTTAACCATGATGACCGGGTTCTTTGTCATGTCTACTTTCTCAAACTCGCTTCCGGGTGTTGCAAAACGGTTGAGGTTTGGCTTCTTGTCATAGAACCACACGTTGACACCGTTGTTGAACTCCTGGATTGAACCGGCCTTGGTGAGTTTAACCTTCTTGCCGCCAACGGTTACTGTCACCTTTTTTGGCGATTTGCTTGCGTTCACCTTGAAGATGGTTGTCTTCTCCTTTACAAAGCCGTTGAAGTCGCCCTCTGTCGGGTTGACGGTAACTGTCACGTTGCCCTTGGCGTCACGGTTCTGTTCAATGAGGGTGGTAGTATATTTGCCCTTGCGGTAATACTCGGTAACACCATCGTCATCATATTCGGTGAATGATGTTGTGCCGCCGGGGTAAATCTCGTACATGCGCAATGCCTTGTCAACTCCCTTGGGGTTGTTGTTTGGCGTTGTTACAGGTATTATGGCGCCGGCCTTTACAAATACAGGAAGCTTCCATAGTGGAGCATCAAAGTTGTTTATTATGCGGTCGCCTTCGTATGTCTCGCCTGTGAACCAGTCATACCATGTGCCCTCGGGCAGGTATATGTTGTTGCGGATGTCGTTGCCCTTCTTATCCATTGCTGTATTCTGATAGATTGGAGCAACAAGGATGTATGGACCATACATGTACTGGTAGCGTGTAGCCTCGCTCATTGTAAAGGCGTCGGCCTTGCCCTCGAGGAACATTGCGCGCACCATCGGCTTGCCGTCAACAGCCTCGCGTGCTATGCTGTATGTGTATGGCATGAGTTCCGACTTCATCTTCATGTATGTGCGGTTGATTGATGTGGCAGGCTCGCCAAGTGCATGTGGATACTTCTCGTTTGAACCCCATCCGTCCATATTCAGCATCATAGGAGTGTATGTCTTCCACTGGTATTCACGGACGAATACAGGAACATTCTTGCCGCCAAAGATACCGTCAACGTCCGATGTGATGTTTGGCTGTCCTGAAAGACCGGAACCGATGAATGTTGGGATGTGGAAACGTATGTATTCCCACTCGCCGCCTGTCTGGTCACCGCTCCAAATGGTTGCATAGCGCTGTGTTCCGGCCCAACCGTCTACCGAGATGATGAACGGGCGTGCGTAGCGGCCATAGTATGTCATGATGTTTGCAGCGTCGGCAACACCGTTGAGACCGAATGAGTAACCGGAACCGACCCATGCAACGTCGGTCTTGAGCACGCGTACACCGGCATCACGCACCTCGCGTACAAGGTCGCGTTGCAAGAGTGCACTCACACCCTCACGTGGGTGGAGGTTCGACTCGGTCCACAAACCAATCTCAACACCTTTTTCATGTGCATAGTCGCCGAACTCCTTCAGGTTCTGTACGTTGCCCTGGAGTGTACCGGTCTGGCCATAACCGGTAGCATAACCGTCATTGGGGAGGAACCAGCCAAGTGGCATGTCCTGCGACAGGTAACGGTCAATAGCTGCACGTGCCGAGAACATGTAGTGTCCGTTCTCACCGTTGAGTGACTCCTTGATGCCGCCGTTGTCGCTCTGGCTCTCCTTGTAACGCTTGCCATCCTCGTAGAGCATGCCGCTGTTGTCGTTGCTTCGTGTCCAGTAGTCGCGGTTATAGGCGTTGAGGTGTCCCATGTAGAAACCGAACTTTGGCATGAGCACGGGGTTACCTGTCAACTGGTAGAAGGCGTTGAGCAGTCCGGCTGCATTGTCACTTATCATGAAGAAAACATCGAGATAGCCACTCTCGTGTGTCAGGATAACCTTGTCGGCAACCTCGGCGCCAAAGTCGTAGCTTCCCTTGTTGAATGTATGCCACATGAAGCCATATCCGTTGGTCGACCAGAAGAATGGGGTGGGTGATGATACGCCGCCATCGGTCCAGCTGTTGGTATTTTCAATGGCAATCTTTTTGCCTGCATGTGAGAAACGGCCGTTCTGCACTCCGCCACCATAGAAGAATTCACCTTCGTTACGCTTGAGGGTGAGAGTGGTCCTTGACTTATTGAACATAACCGGTTCAACCTCCTCAAATGCGACCTTGCCTGTTGTCAGGTCGGTAACCTTGAGACGGCCGGTAGCCTTGCACACCTCAACTTCAATTGTGGTTGTGCAGATGGTGTATGTCCTGTCATTCTCTTTCACTGTTAGCGATGACACCTCCTTGCGTGGGTTGTCTACAAGAATCTGCGCGTCGGGGTAACCCGGCATTGGCTGCGGGTCGCGTATAATGCCGCCATTGACGTCGCGGAACATGCGGAAAATGTTCTCGCCATAGAAGTCGAGTGTCACTCTTTGTCCGTTGCTGAGACATAGCTCTACCGTTGTGGGGTTAATCTGCTCAACCGCTACAACATTTACAACCTGTCGCTCATCGTTTGATGCCGGGACCTGTGCGTTCATGCCGCCGGCCAAAAGAGCCGCCGACAGCAGGATTGCCTTGATGCTTCTGTGGTTAAATTTCATAATTGTGGTTTTTAGCTTGTTTCTGTGTCAATGTAACGTGAGTATATGATACTCCCTCAAACTGCAAAATTATAAAATTAATTATATTAATATATTTATGCGCGCAAAAATCTTTACGAAAAAGATGCTTTGCAGTAATAAATGGCTTTTTCAACGGCGTTTTTGCGCATTTTGATGTATCTTCGCACTCCGAAAATTGAATGACAATGATATATCCGCAGAATTTTGAAACGAGAATAGAGTTTGACGCCATCCGACGCATGCTCAAGGATGAGTGTCTTTGTGGGCTTGGAAAGGAACGTGTCGATGATATGCTGTTCCTTACCGATTTCGCCACCATCGAACGCAGGCTCGATGAGGTGGTGGAGTTTCTGCAGATTTTGCGGGTTGAGGATGGTTTCCCATCCGATTTCTACTTCGATGTGCGTGAGCCGCTGCAGCGCATACGCATAGAGGGCATGTACATGACGGCTGACGAACTTTTTTCGTTGCGCCGTTCGCTCGATACCATCGGACGCATCCTCTCGTTGCTACGAAAGCAGAGCGGTAATGCTGCCGAAGGCGACGACTCTCCTCTATATCCTTCACTGCGTGCACTTGCCGGTGATGTGGAGGCTTTTCCACGTATCATACGCGACATTGACACCATAATCGACAAGTTCGGCTCGGTCAAGGACAGCGCCTCGCCTGCCTTGGCGCGAATACGTGGCGATCTTGCCCGCACATCGAGCGGCATCTCACGTACACTCAACAGCATACTTCGCAAGGCGCAGGCCGACGGTCTTGTTGAGAAGGACGCTTCGCCCACAATGCGCGACGGCCGCCTGGTGATTCCCGTTGCCCCGGCTCTCAAACGCAAGATGGGCGGTATTGTGCACGATGAGTCGGCCAGCGGAAAAACAGTGTTCATTGAGCCTGCCGAGGTGGTGGAGGCCAACAACCGCATACGTGAGCTCGAGGCCGAGGAGAAACGCGAAATCATCGCAATCCTCACAGCCTTCTCACTTGAACTCCGTCCGCAAGTACCTCAACTGTTGCAGGCCTATGAGTTCCTGGGCGAGATGGACTTCATACGTGCAAAGGCCGAGCTTGCAGCGCGTTTCAATGCCGTGAAACCATCGCTCGACAACCGTCCCATGATGGACTGGGGCGCAGCCATCCATCCCTTGCTCGAGATGTCGCTGCGCAAGCATGGCCGCAAGATGTCGGCGCTCGACATTGAACTAGATGGCGAACGTCGCATACTGCTCATTTCGGGTCCTAATGCCGGCGGTAAATCGGTGTGCCTGAAGACTGCCGGTCTCCTGCAGTATATGTTGCAGTGCGGTCTTCTTATCCCTGTGCACGAGCGCAGCAAAGCGGGTATATTCCGCAATCTGTTCATTGATATCGGTGACCAGCAGAGCATCGAGGACGATTTGAGTACCTACTCGAGCCACCTGCTGAACATGAAACATACGCTACGTAACTGCGACAAGCATTCGCTCATTCTCATAGATGAGTTCGGTGGCGGCAGCGAACCGCTCATTGGCGCAGCCATTGCCGAGGCGCTGCTCAAACGCTTCAACGAGCGCGGGGCATTCGGTATCATCACCACCCACTACCAGAACCTCAAGCATTTTGCCGATGCCACACCCGGCATTGTCAACGGTGCCATGCTCTATGACCGTGGCGAGATGCGCCCGCTGTTCCAGTTGCAGATCGGCAACCCGGGTTCGTCGTTTGCCGTTGAGATTGCACGCAAAATAGGCTTGCCCGAGGAGGTCATTGCCGATGCATCGCAGATTGTGGGCAGCGACTACATACAGAGCGACAAATATCTGCAGGATATTGTACGCGACAAACGCTATTGGGAGAGCAAGCGCAAGGCTGTGCACCAGAAGGAGAAGGAACTCGATGAAATCCTTGGCAAGGTACAGGAACAAGGCGATGAACTAAAGAAGAGCCGCAAACAGATTCTCAAGGAGGCACGCGAGGAGGCAGAGCGACTGTTGCGCGAGGCTAATGCGAAGATAGAGAATACTATACGTGCTATTGTCGAGGCCAAGGCCGAGAAGGAACGTACACGTCTGGCACGCCAGGAACTCAATGATTTCAGCAAACAGCTCGAGGAGATGGCAAAGCAGAAGCTGCAGATGCAGACCGACCGCGAGATGGCTAAAATCATAGCACGTCAGGAGCGCAAGAAGAACGGCAAGCAACCCAAGGGTGACAATGCACCTGCAACGACAGGTGACACACCTAAACAGCCCGAGCGCAGGCAACCTAAGATTGAGGTTGGTATGTTTGTGCGCATAGCGGGGCAACAAGCTATCGGTGAGGTGATGTCGCTTGCCAAGAACTCGGCCGTGGTGCGTTTTGGAGCAATAAAGTCTACCGTAGCCATTGGCAGGCTGCAACCGAGCGAGGCACCAAAGGAAGAGGTACGCAAGGTGTCATTCCTCACAAGCGAAACCCAGGAGCAGCTGCATAACAAACGTCTGAATTTCAAGGAGGATATAGATATTCGAGGAATGCGTGGCGAGGAGGCTGTGCAGACAGTGGGCTACTTCCTTGACGATGCTGTTGTGTGCAATGTGCACCGTGTGCGCATTCTTCATGGCACAGGCAACGGAATTTTGCGCACTCTTGTGCGCCAATACCTGAGCACTATGCCGTTTGTGAAGCATTTTCACGATGAACACGTGCAGTTCGGTGGCGCCGGTATCACCGTGGTGGAACTGGAGTAAGGTGAAAGCTGAAAGGTGAAAGGTGAAAGGTGAAAGGTGAAAGGTGAAAGGTGAAAGGTTGAACCCCTAGGTTTAATTAAACCTCAGTAAATTTCTACTGAGTCGTAAAAGTTCAAGCAAGCTTGGCTTTTGCTCGCTTACTCGCAGTTTTCACCTTTCAGTTTTCACATGTTGCTGCACCAATCAGCATCAGCGAGAAAACAAGCAACGTAACAGCTGTTTTGCCAAGCAGGGGGTTGAGAGCTGCACCTTGTGCCTTCTTCAGGTATAGCCAGTTCTTTATGTGCAGGGCAAGATAAACAAAAATAATGGCCAGGCTCCACAGACGCAACTCCATCCACACCGGTGACATAACAGCCATTGCTGCCATGCCGGCAAGCATGTAGCACCAACCCATAACCTTACGCCCGAAAATCACTACAGTAGTGTTCTTCCCAACAGCCTTGTCATCTTCCATATCCCTGTAGTTGTTGACAATTAGCACGTTGGCGGCTAGCAGCCCCACGGCAACCGATGTCAGCAATGTGCGGTGGTCGAATGAACCTGTCTGCAGGTAACATGTGAACGTTACAGGTACAATTCCAAAAAATATTATTACTGACACATCGCCCAGTCCGTGATGTGACAAGGGGTAGGGACCGGCGCTGTATCCCAATGCAAACATAGCAATTATGGCGCCTACAAAGATGAGCCACCAAGGGCCAAAGAACAGCATTGTGCAACCAATTGCTGCAGCAAGCATAAGTGTAGTGTATGTGGCGCGTTTCATTGCCCTGGGTGAAATCTCTCCCTCTGTCACTCCACGACGGAATCCCTCGCGTCCCTTCCTGTCGATGCCGTTCTTGTAGTCGTAATATTCGTTACCGAAATTCGAAGCAATCTGCGCCAATGCTGCAAAAAGAGTGCACAGCAGCGCCACTGTTACATTGAATGCTCCTTGCAAAAGCGCACAAGCTGTGCCGCAAATGACCCCGGCAAGGCTCACCGGTAGTGTTCTCAAGCGCATTGCTTCAATCCACTTTTTCATCTTTCAGTGCTGTTTATGCGGTTACTCTCTCCTTGCGTCTTATGAAGTAGACATATGTGAGCAGAATCACGTTCATCAGCAGGGCATAGATAATTGCCGGCAGAGCCATCTCGCCGCTGTTGAAGATAAATGGCGACGAAGCTATGGCAATAGCCTGCGCCGCATTCTGCATGCCAACCTCAATTACAATTGTACGTCTCACGCCGGTTGTGAATCCGCCAATACGCGACAATCCACCGCTGCACAGCATGGCAAGCAGTATGAGCAATGCTCCCGACATGCCAAGCAGTGCAAAGTTATCGGCAATCTCACGCCAATATTGCAGGAAGAACACAGCTGCAAGTGTCATCAGTGCAGGGAATGCAAGCTTGCCGAGCACCTTTGCCACCTTTCTTGCCGCGTTGGGTTTTATCTTGCGGAATAGGCTTCCGGCCAACAGTGGAACAAACAGCAGCACAATGTTCTGCATGAACAGCTTGCCAATGGGCAAGTGTATGTCCAGTCCGTTGCTGCTCGATACAAAATCGGCTACAAAACCCATGATAAAGGGCAGAGTGAAAAGTGTTATGATGCTGCTGAGTGCTGTGAGTGTCACTGAAAGGGCAACATCACCCTTTGCAAGCATGGAGAAAACATTCGACGAGCTGCCGCCCGGGCAACATGCCACCAGTACCAGACCCATGAAGTATATCGGTGGCAACTTCAATATCCATGCTACTGCAAACGCAATCACAGGCAGCAGAATCTGCTGTCCCACCATTCCCAGCGCCACAGCTTTGGGGTTTCTTGCCACATTTGTAAAAGCCTTCTTGTCCAGGTCAATACCCAAAAGAAACATCAGTACAATGAGTATTGGCATCACAATCCATATCGTATTCATGAGTGGAGTCTTTTTACGGTCATTTTATTGCATCCGCAAAAATAACGCGAAAATTTTAAAAAAATGAATTGTAATACACTATAGTTGTACTTTATTACAGCAATATTGTTGCAAGGTAGGCCAATAATCATATTTCTGTGCCGAAAAATATGCTAAACTATTGTGTTTTAATTTGTATTGACTATTTTTGTGATGTCTGTCAGCTCATTAAAGCTGATTCCCGCATAATAAAAACAGATACACTATGGCACAGAGAATAATGAACCTGCTTGAGCAGATGAAAGTGAACGGCGAGGAGATGCGCATGTGGAAGAATGTCGAGCTCTCACGCCAATGTCTCGAAATTCTTGAAACCGTCGACGATGCCACTGCTGCCGACAAGGCATTGGTCATCGATAACGTCCTTTCGTTTATCCCCGAGTACGATGTGCCGCGTTATGCTTTGGAACTTGCACGGCAGCAGCGGCATTGGCTGTCGTTGGCTCAAGGAGAGGAGGGTGGACTTTTACAGGACGACGTCGAGGCCTACATCCGTGAGCTAGAAGAGTATATCGACCACGAGAACATCCCTACCGATGATTTTATAAAAAAGTATGGCAAGCACCTGAAATTCGACCCCATACGCCGCACCCCGCTGTGGGAGGAGAACTATTGCCGTTGGGAAGAGGAGTGCGACCGCAGGCTTGGTGACTTCCCTCGTGGAATGGGTTTCTGCTTTGCCTATTGGCACACGTTTGCCGAAGTGTTGCGCGAAGATGGTGTTGAATGGAAATCGCCATCCCAAATGAATCCTCGAGTGCTGTTCGACTGATACTTGTTTCTCAAAAATAACAAACCATGTTACCCGATTTTGAAATCACTGCAGGAAAGGAGTTCCTGAACCATTTTCTTGAAAGGAGAGATCTGTTCTATTTTTCGCCGGCAATGGTGGAGAAACTGCGTGCCGACGATTCACCCTATGGCCGGTACGGCTATGGACGTTGGCTCTACATGACAGGCGACTGCAGTATAGAGTTGCTGCGCACGGTGCGCAACTGTCTTGAGTTTGCCGCCGCCAATGGTATTGCCGATGCCCTGTATATGATTGCAAGGCTACACTACAATGGCGATTATGTCGACGATGCAAAGGGTATTGCCGTCATGAACCGCGACCTTGCCGTCAAGCTCATACACGAAGCCGAAGCAAATGGAAGCGAGCTTGCCAGGCTGCAACGCAATTTTGACGATTTTGAGAGTCTGATGGCCCATGATTCCGATGTCAGCGAGCCGGTTGCCGAGGCAAAGGAACTTGCCAATCAACCCGGCGCGTCACTCCTGTGGCTGGAGCAGTTGGGATGGATGTACTACGATATGGGTAAACGCGATGAGGCCATTGCTGCACACGAGAAATGTGTCGATGGCGGGCATCTCCATGCAACCTATTTCCTTGCCGCCATGTATCACGAGCGCGGCAATGTCGCATACTATGAGTCGTTGATGCAGGATGCCATTGAAAAGGATGTTGCAGGGTGTATGATACTTGGATGTGAGTACGAGGATGATTGGGACAGCTACGATGCCGATACCCGTAACGAGATTCATCTTGCCCTCGACAGGAACCTCCGCCGCGGTGTTGAACTGGGCAACAGCACATGCGCCTATTATCTTGCCAAGTATATGCTCGCAGGCTCAATGGGTTTTGAAAAGAACATCCCCGAGGCCTTCAGGTATGCACGCATTGGAATGGGGTGGCGTTGTACGTTATGCCACAGGCTTATGATTGATATCCTCAATATTCACGATGTGAAGTCACTCATTCCCGATATCACTACCGAGTTTGCCCTTATGGCCCGTCTAAATGCATTGCGTTGCGGAGTTGGCGAGGCATACCAATATGTCATAGCCTACACTCCCGAGTATAAGGCGATGGGCTACGCCGCCGAACTTGAATATTGGAAATTGCAGTATGAGACAGCCGAAGAACCTGAAACCGATGCACCGGAATGCAACTCTACATTACCCGCCGGCAACTATGCTGCTTGTGACAAGGAAGAGATTGTCCCAACAGTGCTGGTTATAGACCCATCGGGTTTCACCGATTTTGTACAAGCCGATGTCGAAACCATGTCGTACCGCGAGATGGCAGAACTTATTGGTGCCGACGGAGTGGATGCCGTGCATTTCTCCAACCCCCTAAATAAAATCACCAAGGAGTGCAAGCTGCCCAAGCAACTGACAATGTACGTTGACCGCAATGCCATGGCAAAGAACCTGCCCGACAATGCCGTTGCCACAATGCTCTATGGTAATGGCTATGAAATAAGAGGCGCAGTAATCATTGCAATGGAAGACAACCGCTACGACACCTACTCATTCACCACCGAGGAAGACATAGAAGCCGTCTACGAGGCTATCGACGACCTCACCGGCCTCTTGCGCCGCGAAATGGACGACGACGGCCGCTACGATCCTTGGGCTTAAAAAGGTGAACAAACATTCGTGTCAATGCTTGAATAACCGGAGTATAACTTTGGAATAACTAAACGATGGTTATGTTTTAAAACACAATAATAGTTGGCTGTATGATAGATATTCTTATTCAAATAATAGCATGGGGTATGTGCGCAGTGTTTACATTGGGCATAATTGGGCTTTTTGTGATGATGATTCAAATTATTGTGTCTGCATTCAGAGGCAAACCAACCAAAGTGAACTCATCGGCAATGCCATGGTGGGTATGGTGGTCTTCATACCGCAACCATTAACAAATTCCAGCGCCCGAAAGTCGTATTTAAGGTGCTGTAAGCAGTAATCTCTACTTAAGGAAGTGCTTGTCGCAGTTGCTATCTTTCAGAAATGAAATAAATTTGTCCATAATCTTTGGATTTGAAAAAAGTTTATATCTTTGCGGTATCCAATTTGGTGGTGTCGGGGAGCCTTCGGGTCCGATGCCGCTTTTTTTATTCAAAATCAAAGGTTATGTATTCAAGTCCGTGTTGTGATTTGCTTTTAGATTTGTATCTTTGAAATATCAAATACACCACAATCTT
Organism: Bacteroidaceae bacterium; assembly: GCA_045634305.1. Taxonomy (GTDB): domain Bacteria; phylum Bacteroidota; class Bacteroidia; order Bacteroidales; family Bacteroidaceae; genus HGM04593. Next base: position 137,290 of record JAZQZZ010000049.1, read on the forward strand.
TGTAAAGTGTTGTATTGTAGATGTTTAAAGCGCTTTTTAGAAAATAAAAAATAAGGTGTATTAAAAAAGGATTTGCATTGTCATAATGCAAATCCTTTTTCTATTTTTAGAATAACTCTAATTGTTGAGGCTCTAATTCTTTTTTTATGTGTTGGCATCCACGGAATAGTTCCATTTGACTGAATTGTTTGTCTGTTACTGTTAAAATACCTACATAACCTTCTTTAGGTAGCCATTTCTTTACTCGTTTTATGTGAACATCGGCGTTCTCTCTGCTTGGGCAATGGCGCAAGTAGATGGAGAATTGGAACATTGTGAATCCGTCACGCAAAAGTTGTTTCCTAAAATCGGCATATATTTTGCGTTCACGTCTTGTTTCTGTGGGCAAATCGAAAAAGACAAAAATCCACATTATCTGATATTCGCTAAATCGTTCAATCATTCCATAGTTGGGTATGCTATTTTGCGTATTTCTCCGCTGTAACATTTATACAGTGAAGCAGTGGTTGTTGCAACAGCTATCATTAATGGGCTACGTCGTCCGTTGATTATTACATCCAAAACCGGAATTGAAAGTAATTTGCTTTTTATTTCAGTCGTCAGTTTTGAGATGTCTATGCCGCTATCCACTATTTCGGCAACTAATTTATCAACAAACGGGCGGTATGGCTCCATAATGTCATCGGCAAGGCAGTAGGCATTGTAACGGTTGTGGTGATGAATGCCCAATGTGGGTAATAAACCACTACCAACCAATGAACGTGCGACAACTGCGCGTAGAATGGCATAGCCATAATTCAATAGGTTGTTTGGCGCAACGCCTTCTCTGTCGCGGTGAAATTCGGGAATGTGCCCAAACAGGTTCTGCCAATAAAATGCAGCAGCACGTCCTTCAAGGTTATCGCTGTCTCCACTTTTTACTTGCTTTGTCCATGCCTGCATATTGCCGCATTCAAGTCCGCGTTGTTGCAATAGTACAGCCGATTGATTGGCTATTTTTGCTTGAATGGTTTGTTGCCACAACTGTTTCTTTAATGGTTGTGATGCTTCTATTTGATGTCTGAATCTCTCCGATTGTGTAGTATTGCCGGCAAGGGGCAATATTAGCCCCGCAGGCATACGGTGTTCATCACATGAAATTACGGCAACATTATTATTCAGCAATTCGCTTAATGCTCCTTGAGTTATGGTTATCTGTTTATTGTCGAGAACCACAACACCAACATCTTCAATTGGAACTTGTTTTACTGCTGAAGCCTTGAAACTGTCAGGTAGAGTTGTGTTCTTCTCTACTTCGGGTAAACGGATTTCCAGTTGGGCATATTTTACACTCAAGTAAGCGGGATTGCCGAAATATAATGTGCGCTTTATCATATTTCCGTTATTTTGCCGGTTATACTTATATGTACTTTATGAGGATTGTTTTCAAACAATGATTTTAGACTTCTCAAACGTTTCATTTTGCCCATATCTTTTGCTGTACTTGAAATGTCGTCAACGACAGTTTCTAAGTGATGCCTAAAGACGTAATCCCCTGTTGACATCTTCTGTACTCTATATAAATATTTGCTCAATGCTGCATAATCCTTCTTTTGTATTGCATCCTGGTATAGCTCCTCTGCCATTCCAAGAATGAACGTTTCATTCTGCTGCATTGAGAACTTGAACTTCCAGTTTGCCGATGGTGGTAACTGGTTGAGGAATGACTCCGGCATTTTGTCAGTAACATTGTCCCATGCTTCGGCCGGGTTGGTGATGATTGTTGGAATGCCGTATTTCTTGCGTTCAACTGCGTGCCAGAATGTAACAATGTGTTCTTGTAATTTACCTTTTTCGTCTATATATATGGCAACATGGTGGTTATTAGCAGGTTTTACAAATGCAATTGGCTCATTGTGCTCGTTATAACGCACCGGTACAACTGCATTCAAACCAGTTCTGCACCTTACACTGCGTATCGAGTGACCCTGATGGTCGAGTACCGGTTCGGCAAAAGCCTTTTCGGGTTTGCCGCCGAACTGTATCAGTCTTGCACGCAGAGTTTCACGAATGCGCTTGTCTATTACATCTTCAATTGTTTTTAAAGTAATAGAACTGATGTCGTATTTCTTTACATATTCCTGTTCGCCAGTCTTGTAGTCCTGTATGCGGCCATATACACTCTCTTCGCTCAAAGCGCCTCGTGGAATGATAATTCCTCGCTGAACGCAAATGCGTTTGCCACCTTTGTATATGTAGCGTCTGCCGGTGCTTGCCGCGCGTTTTCCACTCTTGAATGATACTGCAATGCCTTCCACGGCTTGTTCAACCTCGGCTGTAGTGAAGTGTGGCTGCATCTTAATGTATCGTTCAAGGCGTGTCAGGCGCTGGCGTGTTTCGGAATTTTGTTTTTCGTCATTGAATGAGCTGAAAGAAACCTCCTTCAATGAGTTCAGGTTGTTGATGCGTTGTATATATCCTTGCTTTGTACAGGCTATAGTCAATGCGTCAATAGCATGGTGTCGGTGATCCATACGCTTTGACCAACCGGTAATTCTTTCAACCTCTATTTTCTTGCCGTCTATTTCACGTTCAACCATTTCCGTTAGTCCGGCAGCTTGGTAGCGGCTGAAATTGAGTGTGTGTAAAACTTCGTCCCAACCCCACAAATGGCGCAAGAAATCGGTTATGCTACCGGTTGTGGAATAGACATTGTGGCAGATGGTTTGCAGTATCTCTTTTGCCTTTTTGGCAATATATTGGCTTTCGCGTAACTGACGCTCGATAAAGTCGGTAGGCAGTTCGCTTGCCGGCATGAGCAATTTCTTGCGTTTGGTGCTCGAGATTTTCCCACGTTCGGCCAAATCATTGATACGTTCGATATATGCCGCGAAATTACCTTCGTTTTTAGTTTTCATGTAATCAAACGCGGTGCGGTTGTTCTTCTCTTTGTTACATTCGCTGCAAGAACATACCTTGTTGGCAAAACTATCGTCAAAAATAACAGAGCGTGGAATAATGTGTTCAACCTCTACACCGAAACCAAGCAGAAACTCTTTTGCGCTTACTGTTTTGCCGCAATAGATGCAAATGTGCTCACTCTCTTCCCACATCTTGTATTTTTGTATGCGGGAGCGTGTAGGTGTCAAACCATATTCTTTTTGTATGCGTTGGGCAATCTCTTCGTTCTGCTTCTGGTTTCTTGCCATTGCTTTGGTAGCCGATTCTCTTTCCTCTCGATTCTGCTTTAGCTCACGTGCAAGTTCTACACGGATCTCATCAATACGGCCATATTCATGCATCAAGGCATTGACAAGGTTGACAAGTTGGTTCAGAATCTTCTCAACAACAGGCTGACGCAGTTCGCCTTTCTTGATTGGCAATAGCCTTTCAACAAGTTCGCGTGTCATATTCTGCTCTTTTGTGAGTGTCGTGTCATTGTAACCAGCCATTAGTTTAGCATCGTAATACTGCATACCATCTTGTAGGTATGGCAAGACCTTGCGTATTGCGCGTGATGACTTATTGCTATAACCTGCCTTTACAAAATCAATTTGACAAAGGTTGTCTATAACTGTTTTATCAGTAATGTTGAATTTGTTTTTGAGAGTTTCTCTCAATTCCTCAATGTCTGAAATAGAGTAGAGTGTATGCCATAACTCATAAAGTGGCAGTTTTTCAAATGAGGCATTTATGATCTTTACCTCTGTAATTTCGCCTGTTTCAATGTTAACAACCTCCTTGCAGTCAGTGCTCAGGTCAAAATTAAGCAGATGATTATATTCTTTGTGTTTTGCAAGAACTTTCTCTATGGTGCAGTATGTTGTATTGCCCTGCAACCCGCTTCCGTTTACGGCTTTGCCGAATTGCCACTCTTTGGATTTGACACCGAGTAGTGCTTTCAAATCGTTTGCCTTCAATTTCTCATGGGTATTCATGAAAGCGAAGATTGCCTGTTTCTGCTCCAATGTGATATGCAGGGTGTCGTTGACCTTATTCTTGACGCAGATGTTGTTTATACTTTCCCAAATTTTGCATACTTGGAATAATGGTGAAGTGCGTGGCGCGACTTTGGGGCTACAATCTCTCAACTGACCATTAATCTCCTTGAAATGTCTTTCTAAAGAACATCTGCCTACAAGGTGTTTGCAGGATTTTAATGGGCGTTGATGGAAAATGATGTAATCGCGTATGTGTGCAATGTTTTCATCGGTAAGAACATCGGGGTAGAATGCTTTTTGACAAGACATTATTGCATCAAATTCCTCCATATACGCTATGCGTGGGAATATGCGCTCCTTGCAACGGTATGCAGCGTATGACTTCAAACCATTATACAGGAACTCTCCAATGGTAAGTCCCTGTTCGTTGATCTCTTTGTGTCGTTTCAATACTTCTGAAACGTATGCACCCTGTTTCTTGTCGCCATAGTCGGCTTTTACAGTGCGATAGCCTCGTTTTTGATTAATGTGGCAAAGAACGCGTCCAAGTTCCAAAAGAGATATCTGCTCATGTACGGCTTTTGCACGTAGTCCCCACAACTCCAACTTTGATAGTTTGAGTGTTTCGCCGTTATACATCCTTAATTGTGCTAGTTTTTCCAATAGCAATGCTCTGCGCAGTTGATAACGGTCATATCCCTTGCGTTGTGTCCTGCTTTTTGTTCTATCTGCGTTTTTTGTCAAAGCCTGACCTTTTGAGAACTGCGTGCTTTCGTCGGTACTCAATGGTATGATACGACTGCCAATGGCTACAATCTTGTCTTTATCGGATATGTACCCCTCAGATATTACCTCTTTGCTGTGTTCCTCAACAATCGCCCATCCAATACTTGATGAGCCTAAATCCAAACCCAATACTCGTTTCATGTACGGACAAATTTAAAAGAATTAAAAAGAATATCACAAATCTAAATAATAATTTGGAAAATTCCGAATAGTGCGATACATTTGTCTTACAAATTTAAAAGCAAATCACAATAAGGATTATTCCGTTGTGAAAACATTCAAGGTGGAGCGCAAGCTTCGCCTTTTTATATGCCCGAATGTGTCTTGCCATATGCGTATAAAAAATCAATCCCGTCACGTTGTGTGAAGGGATTGATTCAAGTTCGGCCTTATATATTTTACTTTGCCTCTTTTTCTATTTCGTCTTCAACGAGGTGTATCTTCTCGAGGATTACCTTTGCGTCCTGTTTGAGTTTCTCGACCTTCTGGCGCATTACATCGACAAGGCTTGCGCCTTTCTTGTTGGATACGCTAAGGAAACCGATGTTGTTCTCGTAGGTTGCAATCTCGCTCTTCATGGCCTCGTATTGGCGTATGAGGTGCTCGCGCTCGCGCTGCAGGCTGTTACCGCCTTTGCCCATGTTGTTGCGGAAATTGGCGAGCTTACGCTCGTTGGCGCTGGTGTGGAGCTTGTCATAGATTGCATTGGTCGCCTCGCGGTACTCTTTGTAGAGTTTGTCTTTCTCCTTGAAGGGGACAAAGCCAATGCTGTTCCACTCCTGTGTGAGTGCCTGCAGTTGCTTGGTCTGCTCGGGAGCCGGCAGGGTGGTGTCTATTGCCTTTATCTTCTCTATGACGGCACGTTTGAGTTTGAGGTTCTCATGCTCAACGTTGCGCTGTGACGATGTGGCTGCGTTGCGGCGCTCAAAGAAGTAGTCGCAAGCGCTGACAAAGCGTTTCCACAATGCTTCGGAGTGTTTCTGTGCAACGGCGCCAACCTCTTTCCACTCTTTCTGCAGCTTGGTGAGTTTGTCGGCTGTTGCTTTCCAGTCCTCGCTATCCTTGAGTGCCTCGGCCTGTTCACAAAGCTCTTTCTTGCGCTCGAGGTTCTTTGCAAGGGTGCTCTTTGCCTCCTTGAAGAACTCGCTCTTCTGAACAAAGAAGTTGTCACATGCTGCGCGGAAACGCTCGAAGATCTTGAGGTTCATCTTCTGTGGTGCAAAGCCAATCTCCTTCCATGCAGCCTGCAGGTCGAGAACCTGCTGTGTTGCTGTGTTCCATGCCTGATAGGTGGTGAGGGCTGCAAAGTCCATCTGCTCTATCTGCTCGCAGATGGCGGTCTTTTTGTCAAGGTTCTCCTGTTCCTTCTCTTTCTTGGCTTCAAAGTGCTCCTGATGGCGGCGGTTTATGATTGTGGATGCTTCCTTGAAACGATTCCACACCTCTTCGCGCAAGTCGGGGGCTACCGGACCTGTCTCGCGGAACTCGTTGTGCAGCTGCTGCAACTGGCGGAAGGCTGCAATGACGTCGGCTTCCTGGGTGAGAGCCTCGGCTTGTGCGCAGAGCATTGTCTTGGTTTCAAGGTTCTTCTTGAAATCGTATTCGCGGAACTCGTGGTTAATCTTCAGTACGTCGTAGAACTGCTCTCCGAGCAATTGGTACTGTTTCCAGAGTGGGGCCACCTGGCTTTGTGGTATGTTCTTTATCTCTTTCCATGCTGCCTGCACTGCGCGGAACTCGTTGACCTCGGGGGTGCCCTGTGCGGCCTTCTCTACAAGTGCCTGCAGCTGCTCGAGCAACTGCTGCTTCTTTTCGAGGTTCTCCTGCATCTCCTTCTCCTGTGCAGCCAACCATGCGTTGCGCTTTGCCTTTATCTGGCCAAGGTGTTGCTTGAATGGTTCCTCAAGCTCGTCGGGCTGTGGTACAAAGAGTGCTTCCTCGCCACCCTGGGCAATGTGCTCCTTGATGGCAGTTTCAATCTCTGCTGTACGCATGCGGTAGAACTGTACCTTGAGTGCCTCGACCTCGGCCTTGCTGTTGAGCGCATCGTCGCTCTCGGCAATTGCCTGGAGACGCTCGATTATTTCCTGACGGCTTGCCGGCTTTGCTACTTCGGTTTCGTTCACTGCATCTTCTACTGATACTTGTGGAGTCTCCTCGTTGATGCTGTTCTGCTCTGTAAACTCAGTCGTAGCGGCATTGACAGCCTCATCAGGAGTACTCGTGATGTTCAGCTCCTGTGGCTGTACATCCGATTTGATACTTTCGCTCATTCTTTTCTGTTTTTTGTTTATGAAAAATACAACGCAAAAAACAAAATGGCTTCCCATTTATGCAACGGAAAGCTCATTTGTCTTTCTGCAGTTTCTGCAAATATAATGTTATTTTTAGGAAACTGTTTAAATTTTCAAGAAAAAAAGGTGTTTGCCGCCCTTTTAGCCTTTTTGAACCCTTACTTGATTTTCACATCTATTATGCAAGGGAAGGCATAGCTGCGGTCGTTGCGCAGGTTGAGGCTGCGGTGCAGGTTGGCGATTGTGCGGCGTGGTTTGATGCGCGCAATCTTCTTGCCCTTGTAGCGTACGGTAACCTTCTTGTCAAGGTTGGCAAGGCGGTCGTTGAGATAGATGGTGAGCTTGCTGTAGTCGCACTGCTCGATGTTGATGGTGTTGCCGTCGATGTTGGCTATGACGGTCTTTCCCTGTTCTACCTCGTCAGCAGGAGCGGTGAGCCAATAGAAATGCTCGCGTGTGACAAACTCCTGTCTCCATATAATCTGCTTGGGGTATGGGGCACGGCGGTACTGTGCCATCCAACCGATTGCAGCAGTATCTACGCGGTCCATCCAGTGTCCTTTGTCCTTGATTATGTTGTTGCTGTGGGGGTACTTGCCGGGGTGCGCAGCGCTGAGTGAGTCCATGACCTGTGCTTTTTCCTTTGCAAGGATGTTGCGGTCGTAGTAGTGGTCGTTCTCGCCCATCCAAATCATGAATGGGGTGTTGATGAGGTTTATCTGTGATGCTTCACCGGGGTGGCCAGCCATCATTGAGGTGGCTGCCCATTTGTCGGCCATGCGTGGAGCAAGGCGCCACACGCCATCGCCTCCGGCTGAATAACCAAGAAGGTAGACCTTGTTGGGGTTCACGCCTTCAAACACAACGCAGGCTCTGATGAGGTCCTCGAGCAGTTCGTCAAGTCCCTTGCGGTGCCAAAGGTCCGATGTGTTCCATGGTGCGCGTGGGGCTACATATACTCCTTCGAGCGGCTCATAAAGGTATATTTGGTTATACCACTGCTCGTCATTGACCTCTTGGGGGCAGTGGCCGCCACCGTGCATGGAGATGTAGAGGCTGCGGCCGTCCTTTGGAGTAAGACCGAACACGCGGCATGCACAGGCGAGTTTGATGGAGTCGTGCGTTAGTGTCATGCGCTGCCACTGGGGGCCGAGTTCCTTGGCGCTCTTCCTGAGCCATAGGGAGTCGATGATGATTGCGGCTTCGTCGCTGTCGGCCTTGGTGAGTCTCTTGGTGGCAAATCCTTGGTCGGCAAGCTCACCTTGTGGGGCTTTGAGCCACTCGTTGAATTCCATAATTTGTGCGTTTGATGCGCAAGGTGCAAATAACAGCAATGCTGCAATGGCTGCAATTGTTGTTATGAAGTTCTTTTTTTTCATTTTGTTATAACATTATCTTGCTCAGAAGCATTGAAATTATCATGTAGAATGTCATGCCGCTGAGGTCGTTTATAATCTGGATGAATGGTCCGGTGGCTACGGCCGGGTTTATGTTTATTCTCTCGAGCACCATGGGGATGAAGGTGCCGAATCCCGATGCAAAGAGCACTACTACAAAGAGACTGAGCGGAACGGCAAGGGTGACGATGTCAAAGGCTCCGTACATAAAGAAATTGTACACGTATACCATCAATGACAATATGGTGGCATTGATGATGGCTACAACCATCTCCTTGAGGATGTGTCTGAAAATGTGTTTGGGGTTGAGTGAGTTGTTGGCGAGGCCCTGCACGGCGATGGCCGATGACTGGGTGCCTACATTACCACCCATACCCGCAAGCAACGGTATGAATAGTGCCATCTCGGGGTGGTTGCCCAGGGTGTTGGTGAAACAGTTGAGCAACAGTGACGAGCCGATACCTCCCAACATGCCGATGATGAGCCATGGCAGGCGTGCCTTTGACTGCACGAAAACACTGTCGCTGGTTTCCACGTCCTGGGTAAGACCGGCGGTGAGCTGTTGGTCGTGTTCGGTCTGTTCACGCACCTCGTCCATGATATCGTCGACGGTAATCTGTCCCACAAGGCGGTTGATTTTGTCGACAACGGGTATTGCCACAAGGTTATATTTCTCAATGAGCATGGTAACCTCGTCAATGGGGGTGTCTACGTCTACGCTGATGACGTTTGTCTCCATCACGTGCTTTACCTTCGACACTGATGGGCTGGTAATCATCTTCTTGAGCGGGAAAAGACCGCAAAGGCGTTCATCGTCGTCGACAACGTAGATGTAGTATATGTCGTCGAGTTCCTCGGCTTGCTGTCGCATCTCCTTGAGGCACTCGGGCATACTCCAATTGCCGTTAACGACAACCATCTCGGTACTCATGAGACCACCGGCGGTGTCTTCGTCGTATTGCAGAAGGTCTACGATGTCGCCGGCAAGTTCAATGTCCTGGAGGCTCGAGAGCACCTCCTCCTGCTTCTCCTCGTCCATGTCACGGATAATCTCGACGGCATCGTCGGTATCCATGTAGTTGACAAAGCGCTTGGCAATGGCCTCGGATGGAAGTTCTTCGAGAAGGTCGTTACGCATGTCCTCGTCCATCTCGATGAGGGCATCGGCCGCGGTCTCGTTGTCGAGCTGGCGATAGAGGAAACGTGCCTGTTCTGTGGTGAGCTCAAGACATATCTCGGCAATGTCGGCAGGGTGCAGTCTTGAGACTGATTCCTGCAACAGCACGGAGTCTTTCTTCTCTATCAGCTCCTTTATGTGGTTGATGAATTCCTGTGTCATAAATCTCAGCTTTTATGCCAAATCCTGTTCAACTTTGTTTGTCAACTCAATGAAGTCTTCAATTGACAACTGCTCGGGGCGTTTGTCGAGGACCGGGTCGCTCAAGAGTGGCGATTCCTTGCCCACAATCTGCTGTATGGAGTTGCGCAGTTTCTTGCGTCGCTGGTTGAAGGTTCCTTTTACTATTTTGCGGAACAGCTCCTCGTTACACTCTAGTGACTGGCGGCTGTTACGCTTCATGAGCACGACGGCGCTCTTCACCTTTGGCGGGGGCGAGAAGACATTCTCGTCGACGGTGAAAAGGTATTCGACATCGTACCAAAGCTGTATGAAGATGCTGAGAATACCATAGGCCTTTGTCCCCGGCTTGGCGGCAAGACGCTCGCCGACCTCCTTCTGTATCATTCCGCTGCAATAGGGAATGAACTCCTTGTAGTCGAGCATCTTGAAAAAGATCTGGCTCGAGATGTTATATGGATAATTGCCGATGAGCATGAATTGTTCGCCATCAAAGAGACGGTCGAGGTGCATCTTGAGGAAGTCGTCGGGGATGATGTTCTCCTCCTGCAGCTGCGGCAGGTTGGTGCACAGATAGGCTACCGACTCCTCGTCAATCTCCACAACCTTGAGCGGGTGCTGTTTGTCGAGCAGGAAGCGGGTGAGGACACCCATGCCGGGGCCGACCTCGAGGATAGGAATGCCGGGGCATACATCAACGGTGTCCGCAATTCTCTTTGCAATGGACAAGTCTATGAGAAAATGCTGTCCTAATCTTTTTTTTGCCGTTACTTCCTTCATCGCCAGTCGCTTTTTTATTTAATAATGCTTAAAAAAGCAGTTTTTCTTCAATAATTATTTTATCTTTGCGAGGATGCTTGCGCCGAATCGGTGCCGCCGCAATGTTGCAAAGTTAACCAAAACTATTAAAAACACTCCAAAAGTTGTGAAAAAGATTTTAAATTATACGTTAAAAACAGTGCTACCTATTGTGCTGGGTGCTTTCATCCTGTACATGGTATACGATGATTTTGACTTTTCACAACTGTGGCGCGAACTCAAGGGAATGAATCTCTGGTGGTTCGCGGTAACGGTGCTTCTGGGCGTGATGAGTCACGTGATAAGGGGATGGCGCTGGAAACTGACGCTGGCTCCTTTGGGTTACAACCCGTCGGTAGCAACATGTGTCGACTCGGTGTATGTGGCATATGCGGCGAACCTTGTGTTGCCGCGTGTGGGCGAGGTCTCGCGCTGTGTGATACTTGAACGTGATGAGCATGTGCCTTTTGCGCATGCTTTGGGTACGCTGGTGATGGAGAGGATGCTTGACACTGTCATGGTACTGCTTATCACACTTGTGGCTGTTGCCGTGCAGTGGCCTGTGTTCTGCGAGTTCGTTGGGCAGGTTGGCATTCAGGTGCCGGGAGGCGCAATGCTGTCAACTCCGCGTGGCCTGGTGATTTCACTGCTGTCATTGGTGGCGATTGGTGTACTGCTCTTCTTCTTTGTGCGCAAGTTGGCCATATGGCAAAAGATCAGGTCGTTCGCGTCGCGTTTCATGGAGGGGCTTCTCTCTTTGAAAAAAATGAAGAACGGATGGCTGTTCGTCGTTGAGACGGTGGGGATATGGTTCTGCTATTTCATGCAGTTCTATCTGAATTTCTTCTGTTTCGGTTTCAGCAGCAGCCTGTCGGTGGCTGCGGCATTGTTGCTGTTTGTGGGCGGAAGCATTGCGGTGGTTGTGCCTACGCCGAACGGAGCTGGTCCATGGCACTATGTGATAATCAGCATTATGGTGCTTTATGGAATATCGACAACCGACGCGCAGGTTTTTGCGTTGATAGTACATAGTACCCAAACATTGCTTGTTGCGGTATTGGGTCTTTATGGCATTGCAGCATTGCAGGTGAGGAGTATGATGAAAAGAAAAGGATTTATTAAAGGAATCAAATAATAACAACCAAAAGTTTAATATTATGGCTATTACAATTAAAGATCTTCAGCCACGCGAGGTGTGGAAACACTTTGAGGCGTTGACACAGGTGCCTCGTCCATCGGGACATCTTGAGAAAATTCAGAAATATCTGCTCGACTTCGGTAAGAGTATCAATGTTGAGACATGGCAGGATGAGGCCGGCAACATTATCATGCGCAAGCCGGCTACTCCGGGACTCGAGAACCGCAAGGGAATTATCCTGCAGGCACACATGGACATGGTGCCACAGAAGACTCCCGACAGCAAGCATGACTTTGAGAACGACCCTATTACAACAGTTGTGAAGGGTGACTGGCTCTATGCCGATAATACTACACTCGGTGCCGACAACGGCCTTGGTGTTGCCGCTATCATGGCAATTATGGAGGACTCTTCGTTGCAGCATGGTCCACTCGAGGCTCTTATCACAGCCGATGAGGAGACTGGCATGTACGGTGCTTTCGGTCTCAAGGGCGGCGAACTCGAAGGTGAGTTGCTGTTGAATCTTGACTCTGAGGAGGAGGGTGTTCTCTACATCGGTTGTGCCGGTGGTCTCGATATCTCAGCATCCATGGAGTTTATGGAAGAGGAGAGCGACGATGCCGACGTTGCCGTTCGCGTTCAGCTCAAGGGCTTGCGTGGCGGTCACTCTGGCCTTGAAATCAACGCTGGTCGTGGAAATGCCAACAAATTGATGGCGCGTTTTGTGCGCGAGGCTATGGACGAGCTTGCAGTGGTACTTGCAAGCTGGAACGGCGGCAACATGCGCAACGCCATTCCTGCAAGCTGTGAGGTTGTGCTCACATTGCCCGAGGAGGCTATCGACGAGCTCAAGGAGATTGCTGCAAAATATGAGGCTCTCTACAACAGCGAGTATGCTACAATTGAGGAGGGTATCACCATCACTGTGAGTGAGGCTGAAATGCCCGAGACTGTTGTGCCACAGGAGATTCAGGATAACCTTGTAGATGTTATCCTCGCTTGTCATGACGGCGTGTTGCGTTTCATCCCTACAATCCCCGATACAGTCGAGACTTCAAGCAATCTTTCTATCGTCAAGATAGGTGAGGGAAATGCCGAGATTAACATCCTTGCGCGTAGCTCATGCGATACAATGAAGGAGTTCCTTGCCTTGCAGCTCTCAAGCTGTTTTGCAATGGCTGGCATGAAGGTTGAGCTGAGCGGCGGCTATAGCGGTTGGCAGCCAAACGTTAACTCTCCATTGTTGGCGGCATTGAAGAGTGCATACAACGATATGTTCGGCAAGATGCCCGACGTGCGCGTTATTCACGCCGGCTTGGAGTGCGGTATCATTTCAACCAACTATCCAAAGATGGACATGGTGTCATTCGGCCCTACATTGATGTCGCCTCACTCACCTACAGAACGTGTTGAGATTCCTACAGTCGAGAAGTTCTACTCACTTGTAAAGGCTCTTGTTGTAAACGGCGTGCTTTGATGAGTGAATGCTTTATTATAAATAAGGTTCCCGAGCATTCGGGAACCTTATTTTGCTTTTAGGGTGGCATAAATCCATCTTTTTTCAACAGTTGCTTAAAAAAAGAGATAAAAAATGTTTTTTTAATGAAAAAAATAATAAATTTGCGTTCAAACGATTGGACTTCTGGTCGTGAATTTTATTAACTAAAATCATACAATTATGAAAAAGACATTTAAACTTACAGCGTTGTTGCTTGCTGCAACTATCATGTTCTCTTCTTGTATCGGTTCATTCCGTTTGACAAACAAAATTAAGGATTGGAACAGCAGTGTAAGCAACAAGTGGGTGAATGAGGTTATATTCTTGGCTTTCCACATTGTACCTGTTTATGAGATTGCAATGTTCGTTGATGCACTTGTACTCAACTCAATTGAGTTCTGGACAGGCAAGTCGGCTGCAGTAAAGGTCGGCGATACAAAGGTTGTAAAGAATAGCCAGGGTCAGGATGTAGAGATTACTGCAATGGAGAACGGTTACATGCTCTCTAACGGTGAGCAGTCAATGAACATCCTTTTCGATGAGGAGACCCAGATTTGGAGCGCCGAGTACAACAATCAGACTACACAGCTCATGAAGATGGTTGATGACAACAATGCTCAGCTCTTCCTTTTGAACGGTGACGTTATGGATATCACTTTGGATGCTCAGGGTGTTGAGTTGGCTCGTCTTTACATGAACAACAGCTTCGCTTTGAAATAATAGGTGAAATATTTGATACTTTAACTGACAGAGCTGCCTTTTTGGGCAGCTCTGTTGTTTTTACACATAGTATTTGCTATCTTCGCAAGTGATGAAATGAATTTGTCTATGGAGCATCCCGAAAACAATGAGGTATACAAAGGACTGAAGGTTAATGATGGCGTTGAGGCGCTTGGTCCGGTGAATCCCTATCTCTCGACAATGCGTCGCAAAAGGGCTTCACAACTGTCGGTCGATGAGTATGTCGAGGGTATTCTGCGTGGTGATGTGACGGTGCTGAGCCGTGCCGTGACACTACTTGAGAGCCTGTTGCCCGAGCATCAGGTTATGGCACAAGAGGTGGTGGAACGCTGTCTGCCACACTCGGGCAAATCACTCAGAGTGGGCATAACAGGTGTGCCGGGTGCAGGAAAGAGCACTTCGATTGATGCTTTTGGTATGTATCTGCTTTCAAATACACCTGGTAAACTGGCGGTGCTTGCCGTAGACCCCAGCAGTGAGCGCAGCAAAGGTAGTATAATGGGTGACAAGACGAGGATGGAACGCCTGTCTGCTCATCCGCGTGCTTTCATCCGTCCCAGCGCGTCGGCCGGTTCATTGGGTGGTGTAGCGCGCAAGACACGTGAAACTATAATATTGTGCGAGGCTGCCGGATATGATAATATATTCGTTGAGACGGTGGGTGTGGGACAGAGTGAGACTGCTGTCTATTCAATGGTAGATTTTTTCCTTCTTATACAGATTGCCGGTGCAGGTGATGAACTGCAGGGTATAAAACGTGGTATAATGGAGATGGCCGACGGAATTGTAATCAATAAGGCCGATGGCGACAATGCCGATGAGGCTCGTCGTGCCGCAGTCCATTACAGGAATGCTTTGCAATTGTTCCCAATGCCGGCAAGCGGCATGCGTCCCGAGGTGTTGACATATTCGGGTTTTTATGACATTGACATTGATAAGGTGTGGGGCATGATAGACTGTTATGTGGCAAGGGTGAAGGAGAACGGTTGCTTTGACGAACGTCGACGTTTCCAACAGCGATATTGGATGTACGAGGCTATTGACGAGCAGTTGAAAGTGCGTTTCTATAACACTGTGGGCATGAGTGAGTTGCTTGAGCGTTACGAGCATCTGCTCCAGCAGGGTAAGACAACGTCTTTTGCCGCAGCGGCCAAAGTGCTTGAATTATTTGACAAAGAGAGTGGTGGCAATGCAGGATAAGAAAACATTGAGGCGCGAGATGCGTGCAAGGCTTGCGCTTATTGATGCTGCTGACGCACAGGCGCGCTCGGAGGTTATAGGCCGTGAGGTTGAGAGGCATATTGCCGTGAGCGGAGCCAAGTTGGTGGCGCTCTTCTCTCCGCTTGCCGATGAGCCACAGATATGGCCATTGGTGGAGCGTCTGGCGCGTAGAATGTCGGTGGTGCTGCCGCGTGTCGAGGGAGACGTGATGAACTTTTATGGCTATGGCGATAGTGCAATGGCAAAAGGCGCTTATGGCATAGACGAACCGCAGGGTGGCTTGCCGGTGGATGCAGACGAGATAGATGCTGTCATTGTGCCCGGTGTGGCTTTTACGGATGGTGGTGCAAGGATGGGGCGCGGAAAGGGATACTATGACAAATACCTTTCGCAAGGTGCTTTCAGGGCGTTGAAGATTGGTGTCTGTTACCGCGAGCAGATTTTGGACTCTATCCCCGCAGAACCGCATGATGTGAGAATGGATGCCGTGATATACAAATAAAGGAGAGCGTGAACTCTCCTTTATTTGTGTTGTTTATCAAATTGTTACGATGCAAGAATCTCCTGTGCACGTACTGTGTCGCGGTCGATGGGTTTGTCATCCTTGATGGCTTTGGTGAATGGGATGTAGACAATCTCGTTGTTCTTGAGGCCTACCATAACGTTGCGCTGGCCCTCGAGCAGTGCATCAACGGCTGCAACACCCAAGCGGCTGGCAAGGATGCGGTCGTTGGCTGTGGGGCTGCCACCACGCTGCAGGTAGCCAAGAATTGACACGCGCACGTCGAGCTCGGGGAAACGCTGACGCATACCCTCGGCAACTTCCATGATATTGTAGTCCTTCTCGCGTCCCTCGGCAAAGAGTACGATACTGCTGCTCTTTGTGCGGCGCAGACCGTTGGCGATAAACTGGTTGATTTTTTCGAACTCGGGGTCAATCTCAGGGAGCACGCATGCCTCGGCACCTGTTGCGATTGTTCCGTTAAGAGCAAGGAAACCTGCGTCGCGTCCCATAACCTCAACGATAAAAAGACGCTCGTGTGACGATGCTGTGTCGCGTATTTTGTCGACGCACTCCATGATGGTGTTCAGGGCTGTGTCGTAACCGATTGTGGTGTCTGTACCGTAAAGGTCGTTGTCGATGGTGCCGGGCAGTGCGATACATGGGATGTCGAACTCACGTGCAAGGTTGTATGCTCCGGTGATAGAACCGTCGCCGCCAATTACCACAAGTGCATTGATGCCCTCTTTCTGCAAGGTCTCATATGCCTTCGCGCGGCCTTCCTCTGTTTTGAACTCATCGCAACGGCTTGTCTTGAGGATTGTGCCGCCACGCTGGATGATGTTACTTACATTCTCGGTCTTGAACTCCTTGATTTCGCCTGTCATGAGTCCTTTGTAGCCGCGATAGATAGCCTTTACTTTGATGCCGTGATAGATGCAGGCACGTGTGACCGCGCGGATTGCTGCATTCATGCCGGGTGCGTCACCTCCCGATGTCAAGATACCGACGCATTGGATTTTGTTTCTCATATTATCTGTTATTATAGTTGATTATTGCTTGCTTACAGTTTTCCATCAGCCATTTTGGGGTGGATGTAGCTCCGCATATACCTATGGAGCTTACACCGGTAGTGAGGGTGAGGTCAAGGTCCTCGGGCCCTTCTATCTGATGGGAGTTGGGGTTCATCTTCTTGCACTCGTCAAAAAGGATGCGTCCGTTGGAACTTTTCTTTCCGCACACGAAGAATATCAGTTCGTGCGACTTTGCGAACTCTCCGATGCCGTTGAGACGGTTGGCGACCTGTCCGCAAACTGTGTTGAACGATTCGCATTGCATGCTGGGATTGACGTGCTGCTTTATCTCATTGACAACATTTCTGTATCCCTCGAGCGATTTTGTCGTCTGTGAATATATAAAGGTGTGCTTATCCTTCGCAAGTTGTCCTATCTGTGTGCTGCTTTCAATGACGGTGGCTGTGCCGTGGGTCTGGCCCACGAGTCCAAGCACTTCGGCATGGCCTGCCTGTCCGTAGATGACTATCTGGCTCTCTGCAGCATCTGCCTGTTGCCATTTGTTCTTGATGCGTTGCTGTAGTTTTAGCACCACCGGGCATGTGGCATCAATTATCTCAAGATTGTTCTTTCTGGCTGTTTCGTATGTTGCAGGAGGCTCGCCATGGGCTCTGAAAAGCACCTTGGCATTGTGCAGCTTGGAGAACTCCTCGTGGTTGATGGTGATGAGTCCCAACTTCTCGAGCCTGTCGCATTCTATGCGGTTGTGCACGATGTCGCCCAGGCAATAGAGCCTTTCGCCCTTTTGCAACTCCTCTTCGGCTTTCTTTATGGCTGTGGTTACACCAAAGCAGAATCCTGAATGTTCGTCAATCTCGATGTTGAGCATTATTGTGTGATGTTGTTGAATTGCTGAATGAGCCACTCCATCTGCTGCTCGCGGGTAAGGTTGCTGTTGTCGAGGAGCAGCGCGTCGTCGGCCTGTTTGAGCGGGCTTACTTTGCGTGTCTGGTCAATATGGTCGCGCTGGAGTACGTTTTCAAGAATCTCCTGGAAATCGGCGTTGTCGCCACGTGCGGTGAGTTCGTCATAGCGGCGTTGTGCACGGACCTCGGCCGATGCTGTGACAAAGATCTTCATTTCGGCATCGGGGAAGACGGTTGTGCCAATGTCACGACCGTCCATGACAATGCCTTTCTTCTCGCCCATGGCACGTTGCTGCTCAATCATTTCGCTACGCACAAAATCGAGTGCTGCAACCTGGCTGACAACCTGTGAGACCTCGAGTGACCGGATTTCGTGTTCAACATTCACACCGTTGAGGAATGTGAGTGAGTTCTTTGTCTCGGGGTCGGCTTCAAAGGTTATGTGTATGTCTTTCATCCTTGCACGGAGTGTTTCGGTATCAATCATCCTTTCGTCATTGATGAGTCCGTTCTGCATACAGTAGAGTGCCACGGCACGGTACATTGCACCGCTGTCGAAATATAGGTAACCGATGTTGCGCGCAAGGGCTTTTGCCATTGTGCTTTTGCCGCACGATGAGAAACCGTCGATTGCTATGATGATGCGTTTCATATATTGATTTGTGTTTTGTCAGATTGAATATGCTAAATTGAAGAGCAGTGATGATGACGAGATGTGCAATTGACTGAACGATGCACTGAACTTGATCTTGTTTATATGCAGTCCTGCTCCAATGCTGAAGCCGGTGAGTCCTCGGCCTGTCGAGAGCTCACGACCTATTCTATAGTTGTATCCCAATGATGCATAGAAATTGTTGCCTATGAGTATGTCTGCGCCCAGAACAATGTGCTTCATGAGCAGCTCGCCAAAATTGTCCTTGCTTCCGTCGGCATTGTAGAAGTCTGTAGATTTCCAACGGTGCAGGTCGGTAAAGGTAGCTGAAAGCAGTATGGGGGCATGAGCCAATCTTTTGGTGATACCTAGCTGAATGTCGATAGGCATGATTTCGTGCTCTTCTTCAAAGGTCATCACCTGGCCTCCGAGGTTCTTGAAAACCAATGATGCCGAGAAGTCTATCTCTGGATTGTAGTAGTTGAGTCCAAGGTCTACACCGATGGCAAGCGAATTGAGACTTTCGTATTGCGAGTAGATGAATTTACCGGCAACTCCTCCGCTCCAATGTTCACTCAGCAGGTAGCAGTATGTGAGGCTCAATTCGGTATCCATTGCACGGAATGTGCCTGTAAAGATGTTGTCGGGAGTGTACCCCTCGAATTTGCCATAGTCGGCATAGCGCAGTGCTACAGCTCCCGATGAACGTTGGCCGAATGTCTTGTTGAATGCTGCACCTGCCACCTTGCTGCCGCTCATGTATGTCATGAATGAGAGGTCGACGGTCTTGTCGGCGGTGTTGATGAGAAGCGCCGGATTGTGCATGGACAATGAAAGGTCGTCGTCGATGACGGTGATGTTGCTGCCACCCAGGGCTGCAACGCGTGACGAGTAGGGCAATCTGAGGAAGTTGAACGCGCTCTCTCCTCCCTGTGCCTTGGTGGTCAAGGGGAGTAACATCAGAATAAGTAGAATCAATCTTGCTGTTTTCACGTTCTTTTTTGTGTTTTGCCGCAATGCGCTATTTGTTTTGCGAAGATAATGCTTTTTTTTATCTTTTATTGTTGCTACATTAATAAAATACCTTATTTCATATCTAAAATTTGTAATAAAAAAGTGCTCTTTGATGTCTCGTACCCCGAAAAATGAATTAAAAATAAAAAAAAGATGAAATATGTCGTGCGTATTGAAAAATATTGTTTATTTTTGTCGATTAGAAAGTGTAACCTTGCAAATATAACAAATACGATAATGGACAAAGGAAAAAAACAAGATTTTAAAGGTGCCGAACTGCTCGAGGTAAAGAAGAGCGAAAAGGCCAACTTGGAGCGTAATCGTACGACTTGGCTGTTGCTGGGTTTTGTGTTTGCTCTTGCAACACTGTTTGCCGGTCTTGAACTTACTGCTTTTCAGGATGAAGAAGAACAGCCTGCTCCAAAAAGCAAAGCAAAGGATGACATCATTGTTGTGATTGAGGAAATCCCACCATTGGTGATTGAGAAGAAAGTAATTCCTCCTCCACCACAGGCAAAGAAAATTGTCGACGTGATTAAAGTGGTTGAGGAAGATGTTGAAATCGACGAGCAGGAACTTGTATCTGTTCAGGATATGAGTGAGTATGCCGACGTTGAGGAGACAGAGGTTATTTATGTTGAGCCCGAGGTTGACGAGGAGCAGATCTTTGACGTTGTTGAGGAGCAGCCCGAATTCCCTGGCGGTATGAAGGAACTTATGAAGTACTTCAAGGACAACATCAAATATCCACGCGTGTCACGCGACAATAATTCACAGGGTAAGACATTTGTGAAGTTTACAGTGAACACCGACGGTTCAATCCAGGATACTGAGGTTATCCGTTCATCTGGTGACATCTATCTTGACAAGGAGGCTATCCGCGTGATTGAAGCGATGCCAAAATGGAAACCAGGTCGTCAGTTGGGTAAGGCTGTGCGTGTGAAATTTGTATTGCCGGTTAACTTCCGCTTGCAGTAAAAATTGAAAATAATATATGAAAGAGGCTGCGGATGCAGCCTCTTTTTTTAATTAAAAGAACGAATATGTATACTTGGGAGCAATTGAGGGATATTGTAAATGAGTTTATAGATGGAGTGGAGTTTGAACGCGAACCGCGCGAACTTTATGCTCCGGTGCGTTACACGTTGGAGCAGAGTGGAAAGCGTGTACGTCCGGTGCTGTTCCTTCTTGCCTATAATATGTATAAGGAGTGTGTACGCGAGGCACTATATCCGGCAGTGGCAGTGGAGACATATCACAATTATACTCTCATCCATGACGATGTGATGGACAGGGCTCTCATTCGTCGCGGTAAGCCTACGGTTTGTGCAAAGTGGGGTGATACGGCTGCAATACTCTCTGGTGACACAATGCTTGTGCTTGCATATGAGTTTCTCTCGCATGTCCCAACCGACAAACTACCGGCGATGCTCGCTCTCTTTACCGAGACAGCAAAGGAGGTTGGCGACGGACAGCAGTATGATCTTGATTTTGAAAAACGCGATGATGTTGCCGAAGAGGAGTATATGGAGATGATTCGTCTGAAGACGTCGGTGCTTCTTGCAGCTTCGCTCAAACTGGGTGGTATACTTGCAGGTGCAAGCGAGAGTGATCTTGAGAACCTGTATAAATATGGCGAGACAATAGGTCTTGCATTCCAGTTGCAGGATGACCTGCTCGATGTGTATGCCGATGAAAAGCTCTTCGGCAAGAAAATCGGTGGCGATATCTGCTGCAACAAAAAGACATTCCTTCTGATTACAGCCATGAACCTAGCTACGCCTGCCCAACTTGTGCAGATGAAGGAGTGGATGGAAAAGGACGACTATGACGCACAGGAGAAAATTGCGTGGTTTACAGCGATGTATAACGAGCTAGGTGTCAAGAATGTGTGCGAAAACCGTATACATGAACTCTTTGCCAAGTGCGATTCATATATTGATGCAATATCCGTTGCCCCCGAGAAGAAGGCTGCGCTAAAGGATTTTGCCAATATGTTGTTGAACCGTAATCTTTAATATATAATAAGGATGCCATACCGCCGATTGCCAAAAACCGACCAGGCGCGCATACGTGCTCTTAAAGCTGCTGTCGACAGCAGTGTGAGGAATGGAATATTCACACAAGTACTCACGCATAACACATATCACCGCGCAAAGGATTTGCTTGAGCGTTTCTCGCGTGAGGTTGATGTGTACAAACGCTGTGTGGCAGAACAGGCGTCTAAAAAAGGCAACGAAAAGTACGAGGCTGCACTCAAAAAGGCAAGAATGTATGTCTCTCATTTTATCCAGGTGCTCAGTATGTGCATAATGCGCGGTGAGATAGCGCGTAACAAGCGTCCGTATTATGGCTTGCCTGAAAACGAAGATACCGTACCCAATCTATTTTCCGAGGCTTCGGTTCTTGAGTGGGGGCAGAAGATTATCGCCGGCGAACAACGTCGTCAGGGCGAGGGTGGTGTGGCTATATATAACCCTACGATGGGACGTGTGTCGGTGGTATTTGCACTGTTCAAGGAAATGTATGACAGGCAGCATTTTTTGCAGAGCCGTACGGCCGAGGCGCTCGCGAATATTTCGAACATGCGTTACGATGTCGATGAACTGATATTTGAGATTTGGGCAGAGGTTGAAAAGTCCTTTGCTGAATTGAGCGGCGATGCACGTATAAAGAAGTGTGCAGAGTATGGTGTGATATACTATTACCGTCCTGACAGGGCAAAGAAAAATGTTGCCGATGATTGAGTTTGTCGATACACATACGCATCTTTTTACAACTGAATTTGACATTGACAGAACAGAGGTTGTTCGGAGAGCTGTCGATGCCGGTGTGGGTACGCTGTGTCTGCCGGCAATAAACGAGGATTCATTGTCGTCGCTTATGGCCATGTGTGATGCTTTTCCGTCGGTGTGTCATCCGATGATTGGTCTGCACCCCACAGAACTCGACGAGGATTATGAACGTGTACTTGAGAGGATGTACAATTTGCTTAAAGGCGATGACCGCTTTGTGGCGATTGGCGAGGTGGGACTCGATTTCTATTGGGACGACACGAGGAAACGTGAACAGGATTTTGTTTTTCGCCGACAGATTGAATGGGCCTTGGAGACAGGCTTGCCGCTTGCGATACATTCGCGCAGCGCTTTTGATGAGCTGTATGCGGTAATGGACGATTATCGCGGCCGCGGTCTCACTGGAGTGTTCCACTGTTTTTCGGGCAGTGATGACGAGGCACGTAAATTGCTCTCTTTTGATGGCTTTTATCTGGGTATCGGTGGCGTGGTGACATATAAAAAATCCACTTTGCCCGATGTTCTCAAGTCGGTTCCACTCGAAAGGGTGGTGCTTGAGACCGATTCTCCATATCTTGCACCTGTGCCTAAGCGTGGAAAACGCAATGAGAGTGCCTATGTGCCATACGTGGCAGATTTTCTGGCCTCGGTGTATGGCTGCAGTGTGGAAAATGTGGCTGCTGTGACAACTGCCAATGCACGTAAACTTTTCCCAAAAATCGCCGGATTATGAAATTTGAGAAGATAGATATATTCGATACAATAGCCCAGCCTCTTATAGTTGCCGGGCCTTGCAGTGCCGAAAGTGAGGAACAGGTGATGCAGGTGGCGGCTGAGCTCGCAAAACGCGGCGTTAAGATATTTCGCGCCGGTATATGGAAACCGCGTACACGGCCCGGTTGTTTCGAGGGTGTAGGCAAGGAGGGGTTACCGTGGCTCGCAAGAGTGAAACGTGAACTGGGTATGCGCATTACAACAGAGGTGGCAACAGCCGAGCATGTCGAGCAGGCACTTGGTGCCGGTGTAGATATCCTTTGGATTGGTGCCCGCACGACGGCCAATCCTTTCGCCGTGCAGGATATTGCCGACGCTTTGCGAGGCTGTGATGTTCCTGTTCTTGTGAAGAATCCCGTAAATCCCGATATCGAGTTGTGGATTGGTGCAATGGAGCGTTTGAACAATGCCGGCATTACACGTCTGGGGGCAATACATCGTGGATTTTCGTCCTATGGCGAGAAGTGCTTCCGCAATGCTCCTCAGTGGCAGTTGCCCATTGAGTTGCGCAGGCGTTTTCCCGACTTGCCGCTATTATGCGATCCGAGCCATATAGCAGGCAAACGCGAACTGATACTCTCGCTCTCGCAGCAGGCTATGGATTTGAATTTCGATGGTCTGATGATTGAAACACACTGCACCCCCTATTGTGCCATGAGCGATGCACGTCAGCAGGTTACTCCCGATGAACTTATGACAATACTCGGTAAACTTGTGCACCGTGTGGCTGTTGCCGACAGTGTCGATTTCCAGTCATATCGTGAACATATCGATGAAATAGACCACGAACTCATGAGGCTTCTGTCAAGGCGTATGGAGATTGCCCGGGAGATAGGTGTGCTCAAACGTGAGAATGGTATGATGGTATTCCAACCTCTACGTTACAACGAGATAATGGAACGTTACGTCAAGTTCTGCGCCGATGGCAAGATTGAGGTCGATGCAGTGCGTGAGATTTTTGAAATAATCCACTCCGAGAGTATCCGTCAGCAGCTCACTGTGATGAATGGTAATGAGGTTTGAGAATGAAGCTGTTTCTCATAAAAATATTCGCTTGCATATCTATCGTTGTGTTTCTGCTCTCTTGTGGAGGCGCAAAAGAACAATTTGCACCGCTTGATGGTGACGTGGTTCCGATGCAGTACTCTTCCTTGCTTTCCATTGTGGATTGTGACGGTTATACAGTGGTGGATGTTTCCGATCCGTGGGGCGGTGAGAGATTGCAGCGCTATGTTCTCGTACCATCGGAGGCCGAACTGCCCGAGGTGCTGCCGGCAGGTACTTTGTTGCGTACTCCGCTTGATGATGTAATCCTCTTTTCGGGTGTCCATGCCGGCCTGCTCAGTGAACTCGGCGTGGCAAAGAATATAAAAGGAGTTTGTGATGCGCAATATATCTATTGCGATGCTGTTGCCGATGGACTTTCCACAGGTGCTGTTGTCAACTGCGGCAGCTCACTGAATGTTGATGCAGAGGCCATCATGCAGGTGTCGCCCGATGCTGTGTTTGTGCTGCCTTATGAAAACGGCGGCTTCGGTAAGCTCGAAAATCTTGGTTTCCCCCTCGTGCTTTGTGCTGATTATATGGAATCCTCTCCACTTGGCTGTGCCGAGTGGATGCGTTTCTATGGCCGTCTGTTCGGCCTTGGTGCCCGGAGTGATTCGCTTTTTTCGGTAGTATGCTGTGAATACGGGGCTTTGAGTGGCGCTGCAAAGGGTGTTGGGCATCGTCCTGCTCTCATGTGTGAACTGAGGAGCAGTTCGGCTTGGTATGTGCCTTGCGGTGAGAGTACAATGGGACGCATGTATGCCGACGCCGGTGCCGATTATCTCTTTTCTGCCTGTGAGGGCAGTGGCTCCGTTCCGCTCTCGTATGAGGTTGTGCTCGACAAGGCTGCCGATGCCGACATTTGGCTGCTGAAGTATAATTCGGCAGTTGACAGGACATATGAATCCCTGCTCGCCGATTTTGCCGGTTATTCGCATTTCAGACCATTTGTACAACGTAACATATATGCCTGCAATACTCGCTACAGACACCTTTTCGAAGAGACGGCCTTTCACCCGGAGCGGCTGTTGAGGGAACTGGTTGCAATTTTCCATCCGGGACTGTTGACTGATTATACATTGCAATATTATGAGAAAATGCGTTGACAAAGGATGTGTGGCCTATGCTTTTGCAAGCTTGTTGTTACTGTTGCTTTTTGCTGCCAATCTATTCTATGGCAGCATTGATATCCCATGCAAAGAGGTTTTGTCGATAATTACAGGCGGTGAGTGTCAGCGCGAAGTGTGGCGTGTGGTGGTGCTCGAAACGCGTTTGCCGCAGGCTCTGACAGCTTTGTTGGCCGGTGCTTCGATATCTGTTGCCGGTCTGCTTTTGCAGACGCTTTTCCGTAATCCGCTTGCGGGGCCTGAGGTCCTTGGAGTGAACAGTGGTGCCGGGCTTGGCGTGGCGCTTGTGATGCTGCTTGTGGGTGGAGTGTCTGCATTAGGTTTTGGCGGTTATCTTGCAGTGCTTGGTGGTGCCTTTGCCGGTGCCCTGCTGGTTATTATGATAATATTGCTGCTTGCCACGCTGCTGCGCAACAATATGTTCCTGTTGATTGCCGGTGTAGCTGTCAGCTACATGACCTCATCGGCAATAACACTGCTCAACTACTTCTCTACTGCCGAAGGGGTACACTCGTATATGGTTTGGGGAATGGGCTCTTTCGGTGGCGTGACAATGCTGCAGATGCCTTTTTTTTCCTCGGTTGCGCTTCTCTTGTTGATGGCGTCACTTGCTATGGCAAAACCATTGAATGCCTTGCTTCTTGGCGATGCCTATGCCATGAATCTTGGTGTAAAAGTCAAGGTGGTACGTGCTATGGCATTGTCCGTCGCAGGCCTTTTGACTGCCATTGTGACGGCGTTCTGCGGCCCTGTTTCATTCATTGGTCTTGCTGTGCCGCATATAGCCCGCATTTCAATGCACAGCAACAACCATCGCCACCTCGTACCGTCAACCATAATACTCGGTGGTGCTGTGGCTCTTTTGTGTAATATCGTTTGTCAATTACCTGGTGGAAGCGGTCTTTTGCCATTGGGTGCAATAACGCCTCTCATTGGTGCTCCTGTAATAATTTACGTGGTAATGAAGAACAAGGGATTGAATTAGCATGTAGATAATTTATAACCGGAAACAGGATGCAAAAATTCCATTCTACTTTTGTATAAACTGAAAAAATAGACTAATTTTGCAATTGGTTTTGAATGTGTTCGGTTGTTGTTGAGGACAATGACATTCAGTGACTTCCGAAACGCTCCTTTCTCTACACCGGGAAGGGTGTTTTTTGTTATTAAATCAAGTAATATGAAAATAAAATTGAGAAGTTCCCAATGTACCGAAGGTCGTCGTATGGCCGGTGCACGTGCACTTTGGATTGCCAATGGTATGAAGCGCGAAATGTTCGGCAAACCAATCATTGCCATTGCCAACTCTTTTACACAACTGGTCCCCGGCCACACCCATCTGCATGAGGCCGGGCAGATTGTAAAGGCCGAGATCGAGAAACTCGGTTGCTATGCTGCCGAATTCAATACAATTGCCATTGATGACGGTATTGCAATGGGACATGACGGAATGCTCTACTCATTGCCGTCACGTGATATCATTGCCGACAGTGTGGAGTATATGTGCAATGCCCATAAGGTGGATGCGCTTGTGTGCATCTCCAACTGCGACAAGATTACTCCGGGAATGCTCATGGCTGCGATGCGCTTGAATATCCCCACAATCTTTGTATCGGGCGGTCCAATGGAAAATGGTACCTGGAAAAACGAGAACCTCGACCTTGTAATCGCAATGGTAAAGGCTGCCGACAACAGTGTGGGTGATGATGAACTTGCCGAGATTGAAAAACGTTCATGTCCCGGTTGCGGTAGCTGCTCAGGTATGTTCACTGCCAACTCAATGAATTCGCTCACTGAGGCCATAGGTCTATCGTTGCCCGGTAACGGAACAATTCTTGCAACTCATGCCAATCGCGTGCAGCTGCTCAAGGATGCAGCAAGGCAGATTGTTACCAATGCGATGAAATATTATGGCGAAGGTGACGATAGTGTTCTCCCACGTAGTATTGCTACACGTGCAGCCTTCATCAATGCCATGACATTGGATATTGCAATGGGTGGCTCAACCAATACCATCCTTCATCTTCTGGCAGTTGCCGGCGAGGCCGGTGTTGATTTTACAATGAACGATATCGATGCCTTGAGCCGTCGTGTCCCTTGCCTTTGCAAGCTTGCCCCCAACAGTGCAAAATTCTCAATGCAGGATTGCGGCCGTGCCGGTGGTATAATAGGAATCCTTGGCGAACTTGCAAAGGGTGGTCTGTTGGATACCACAGCAGTGCGCGTGAACGGCGTTACACTCGGTGAGGATATAGCCCGCTACTGCATTACTGGCGGCAGCATTGACAGCGAGGCCAAACGCATCTACAGTACTGCGCCTGCAAATGTATTCTGCAACACAATGGGTGCACAGGAGTGTACCTACGAGACACTTGACACCGACAGGGAGAACGGTTGCATCCGCTCACTCGAGAATGCATATACCCGTGATGGCGGTCTTGCAATCCTTTTCGGCAACATCGCATCCAACGGTTGTGTGGTAAAGACTGCCGGTGTCGATGAGAGCATATGGAAATTTACAGGCAAGGCAAAGGTATTCGATTCGCAGGAGGCAGCCGTGGATGGAATCCTCGGTGGTGCCGTCCAGGCTGGCGACGTGGTTGTCATTGTATACGAGGGACCAAAGGGCGGACCGGGTATGCAGGAGATGCTCTATCCCACATCCTACATCAAGTCTCGTCATCTTGGCAAAGAGTGTGCGCTCATCACCGACGGCCGTTTCAGTGGCGGTACATCGGGTCTGAGCATCGGTCACATCTCGCCCGAGGCAGCGGCCGGTGGAAACATCGGCAAGTTGCGCGACGGCGATATCATCGACATTGACATACCGGCACGCAGCATCAATGTAAGACTCTCCGATGAGGAACTCGCGGCCCGTACAATGTTCCCGCTTACACGTGACCGTGTCATCTCAAAGAGTCTCAAGGCCTATGCTTCAATGGTGAGCTCGGCCGACAAGGGCGGTATAAGAATAATAGAATAACAGTTTATGAGCAAAGATATGATAACAGGCAGTGAGGCACTTTTGCGCTCACTTATAAATGAGGGTGTCGACACCATTTTCGGTTATCCCGGAGGTTCAATCATGCCGGTGTTCGATGCCTTGTATGACTATCAGAACAAATTCCGTAACGTGCTTGTACGCCACGAACAAGGTGCTGTGCATGCAGCACAGGGTTATGCCCGCAGTTCGGGCAGGGTTGGTGTCTGCATTGTTACAAGTGGTCCCGGTGCAACAAATACTTTGACTGGAATCAGTGACGCTATGCTCGACAGCACACCTGTGGTGGTGATTGCCGGCCAGGTAAGTTCGTCGGTGCTTGGTACCGATGCCTTTCAGGAGATTGATTTCGTGGGTATCACCCAACCAATCACAAAATGGAGCTATCAGGTGCGCCGTCCCGAGGATGTCGCTTGGGCAGTCGCTCGCGCCTTTTATATTGCAGGTACAGGCCGTCCCGGCCCTGTGGTACTCGACTTTACCAAGGACGCCCAGGTGTCTATGGTCGATTACCGTCCTGCGACAGTGGATAGCGTACGCAGCTATATCCCATATCCTACACCTTCGGAGAGTGCTATGGCCGAAGCTGTACGCCTCATCAATGAAGCCGAGCGTCCTTTCATGCTCGTTGGTCAGGGTGTTGAACTAGGCGAAGCTCACGAAGAGCTCAAGGCTTTTGTCGAGAAGAGCGGAATCCCCGTTGCACGTACATTGATGGGACTCTCGGCTTTCCCCACCGACCATCCATTGTGCGTCGGAATGCTTGGAATGCACGGAAACTATGGCCCTAATGTCAATACCAATAAGTGCGACCTGCTCATTGCCGTAGGTATGCGTTTCAGTGACCGTGTGACAGGTAAACTCTCAACATATGCAAAGCAGGCAAAGGTAATACACATAGACATTGACCATGCCGAAATCAACAAGAACGTGAAGGCGGATGTTCCTATTGTGGGCGATTGCAAGGAGGTGCTTGCCGGATTTACGGCTCTTGTGCAGCCAAGGGAGCATGGCGAGTGGGTAAAGAGTTTTGCCGAGTACAATGCAATAGAGTACGACAAGGTCATTGACAAGGCGTTGAACCCGACAGAAGGCCCATTGCTTATGGGTGAGGTTGCACGCAAAGTGAGTGAGGCGACTGCCAACAAGGCTATCCTTGTTACCGATGTCGGTCAGAACCAGATGATGTCGAGCCGTTATTTCAAGTTTACACAGCCCCACAGCATCCTCACTTCGGGTGGTCTTGGAACTATGGGTTACGGCTTGCCCGCTGCAATAGGAGCAAAGATGGCAATGCCCGGGCGCACCGTCTGCCTCTTTACCGGTGACGGCGGTTTCCAGATGAACATCCAGGAGCTTGGAACAATAATGGAGCAGCGTGTCGGCGTGAAGATGATTCTCCTCAACAACAACTATCTGGGTAATGTGCGCCAGTGGCAGGAGCTGTTCTTTGACCACCGCTATTCGTGGACCCCGATGCTAAACCCCGAATATTCGCTCATAGCACAGGGTTACGGCATTCCCTCTCGCCTTGTCATTGAGCGTAGTGAACTCGATGCAGCCATCGAGGAGATGCTGTCGACCGACGGTCCGTTCCTTCTGCACGTGGCAGTCAAGGAAGAGGACAACGTGATGCCGATGACAGAGCCGGGTGCAACAATCAGTGACATGAGATTTGAATGACAACATTATGGAAAAGAAACTATTTACTATAATCATCTATACCGAGAATATTGCCGGTATGCTCAATCAGGTAACAGCCGAGTTTACCCGCCGAATGATGAACATCGACACCATCACGGCCTCATCTTCATCCATTGAAGGAGTACACCGTTATACCATCTCATTATGGGGCGAGGAGGATTCTGTGAACAAGGTTACAAAGCGCATTGAAAAGAAAGTCGACGTACTAAAGGCCGATTATTACACCGACAAGGAAATCTTCTTCCAGGAGGTTGCGTTGTACAAACTCTCGACACCGAAAATCCTTGAGAACAGCGAGATCTCAAGAGTCATACGCCACAGCAACGCACGTGTAATGGAGGTCAATCCAAACTATACCGTAGTCGAAATCACCGGTTCAACCGATACCGTAGTGAACCTGTACAACGAATTCGTGTCATTGCAGTGTATGTTGCAGTTCGTCAAGTCGGGCCGTGTGGCTGTGCCACGTGCCCTACACGACAATCAGGCCGACCTGCTCTTCAACGAAGACTATAAACGCAAGTCTGTCGGTGGCAAATAAGTGGCGAAAGAAGTTCTGTACAACTTCTTTCGATTTCATAAACTTATCAAATAGGGAAAATCCTCCTTTTTTGTAGGATTTTTCCCTATTTCTTCTTCTTTTCAGTGACTATTTTTGTATCAGAAAAAAAGAATCCAAAACATACGGCTATGAAAAAGTTAGTTTTATTTTTATTGTTGACATCTCCCCTTTTGGCTTTGGCTCAGGCCGACGATATGTACTTCGTGCCAAAGAAAGAGAAAACAGTACTTGTCGTGAAGAGTGCCGAGGAGGTCTATTTTGCCGACGACGACAATCTGGTTACCGATGTGGAGTATTACGACGATTATGCCGATACGGACTATTCCGGCGATGACGTAGAGACCGCTTATTTTACCAACGATCTCTATGACCTTGTCGATGATTACACCTACTCCAACCGTATTGTCCGTTTCCAGTCGCCACGCCGACTGCTCTCAAGTACCCTTTATTGGGATTTGAAGTATAATTGCGGAATAAATGACTGGCTCGTGTATGACAACGGCCACACAGTCTACGTCTATCCTACTGCAAACAACTTCTTTTACGGTGACCCATATTATTATAACAGGGTGAATATCTGGAATTGGGATACATACCATTGGTATTATCCTTATTACAGCCACAACTATTGGTGGAACCATCACAATTACTATTGGAACCACCGCAATCACTATTGGGCTCACCACAATCACTATTGGCACAAGCCCTATTATGGATATCACGGCCACAATTCACACAATCTCTCGTGGAAACCAATCAATCGCAGGGCTGATATCCCTACCAATGGCAGCATTGCAAGCAAGCCCCGTCGTGAACAACCGGTACGTTCTATAGCAGGCAGTAGCAATCCACGCCGCGAACAGCATGTACGCACAACTGCAGGTGGCCGCAATCCGCGTCGCGAGCAGCCCGTACGCACAGTGAACAGCAGTAATTCACGCCGTGAGCAACAGGTACGCACCACGACAGGTGGCAACAATCCGCGTCGCGAACAACAGGTGCGCACAACAACCGGTAGCCGTCAGCAAACAATGCGTACTTCTGCAGGCAGTAACAATGCACGTCGTGAACAGCAGGTCCGTACATCTGTAAACAGCAGCAATGTCAAGCGTGAGTCAACCAACAGGTCTTCCGGAGGTTACAGCCGTCCTAGCAGCACCAGCGTTACACGTTCGGGTGGCAACAACCGTTCCGGTTCCGGCTCAAACAACCGCTCAAGCTACTCATCAGGCTCAAGCAACCGTTCAAGTTCAGGCAGTCGCTCAAGTTACAGCTCCGGCTCAAGCAGCCGTTCAAGCTACTCGTCGGGCTCAAGCAGCCGCAGTTCGGGTGGTCACTCAAGCTCCGGTGGCAGCAGAAGTGGCAGTGGCGGTGGTGGTCGCAGTGGCGGTTCGCGCAGATAATATGGCCTAAAAGAAAATTGAAGAACACGCATTAAACGAATATTACTATGAAACGCTTATTATATATCCTATTCTTGTTGCCTCTTGGTTTGAGTGCACAAAACATGTATAACGTTTCTTCGTTGCTTGACAACGAACTCATTGGAACAGCCCGCTTTGTGGGTATGGGTGGATCAATGAGTGCATTAGGTGCCGACCTTTCCACTATGGGTACGAATCCTGCCGGTATGGCAATGTATCGCAGCAGTGATTTTACCTTCACTGCAGGCCTCGATTTCAAGAGCAACCGCTCTGACTACGAAGGTGACATTGCAACCGCCAACACCACCAATTTCTATGTAGGCAATGCCGCTCTTGTCGTTTCTTTGGAACGCGATGGAGATTATCTCAAATTCTTGAACCTTGGCCTCGGCTATCGACGCAAGAATAATCTCAGTAGCGCTTTTGAAATGTCCGGTCTCTCAAACGGCTATTCCCAACAATTTGTAATAGATGCACTATACAATGATAACCAGTTTGATTTCACAAAACTCAAAAGTTCGATGTATAGTGATTTCAATTACAGTTGGTTACCTTTGCTAGCCGCCGATGCCGGTCTTTACGATGATGCAATGGAGAATTTCCTTACATATCCCGGTGATTCAATCCTTGTGTGGTACCCCGATGAACTCGCTTTCTATGAGGAGACACGCGGCGGTGTGAATGTAGTGGATTTCAATCTCTCGGCCAATATCAGCGACCGTGTCTATCTGGGAGCAACCGTGGGTGTTTCAATGGTCGACTATAACAGATATTCCGAATATCGCGAGGCTGATATGGATGGTGACATCTACGTACTTGAGAACGATAAATACATCAAGGGTAGTGGCTTTGACATAAAACTCGGTGCCATATTCCGTCCCTTCAAATATTCTCCATTCAAGATTGGTGTTTCAGTTCACACTCCAACCTGGTATAATCTGAATGAATACAGCTCTGCAACAATAACAGGCCCTTATGGAGACCGTTACACTACAACTGACCATGCTTTGTACAGCGGTTTGCTGAACGTCAAGAGCTCATTGAGGACTCCATGGCGCTACAACGCCTCAATGGCTTATACATTCAGTTCACACTTTGCACTCAATGCCGAGTATGAATATGCCGATTACGCAAAGTCAAAGTTCCTTGGACGTGGTGATGTTGTCAAGGCGCAGAACGAAGAGTTCGAGTGCAACATGAAGGGACAGCACACAGTGCGTGTGGGTGCCGAAATCAATGCCGATGGATTTGCCGTACGTGCGGGTTACAACTACATCACAGCACCTTTTGCAAACGACGCCTTTAAGTACATGTATAATGCTTCGGCAACAGAAACTTCGACCGATTACATGAACCGTTTCGGCAAGAATATCGTTACAGTAGGTCTGGGATGGCGCGACACACTCTTCTATTTGGATTTTGCATATAAACTGGAGTTGCAGAAAGCCGAGTTCTATCCTTTCTACGATTTCGATTATCCCAATCCGGGAGCTTCCGTCAACAGTATAAATCACTCTGTAGTGGCTACGGTGGGAGTGCGTATCTGATAATATGATTGTCATATAAAACGAATGGAGCGGATTGTAAAAGACCGCTCCATTCGTTTTATTTCCTGCGCCAGAAGTTGAATCCTACATACACTTCCAACAGACCGAATCCGTTTGAGATATTCAGCGGTTTCTTGTGGTAATAGAATGTGTGTGATTCAAGCGATGCGCCGGCATAGTATCTTTGGTTGTTGTATACCAGTGCCGCTCGAGTGGTAAAGTCCATATTCACGCTCCCTTGCACCTTCTCTTCTCCGCTATAATTCAGTTTGGTCTGTTTGTAACCTACAGATGGCTCAAACGATATGCCCCCAAGGAAATTCTTTGCAAATGCCCAATTGTATGCATATCCAAGGCTTATGCTGAAATCATTGTAAAGGGCTCTTCTGTATTTGAGTTCCTCTTTTAGTTTCATCCCGGTGAACGATTCAACCTTTTCGTGGTCAAAAGTGAAATCCTGTCGGTTATATCCTACTCCCACTATCAATGAACCCGCACTCACACGCTGTATTGTCGACTGGCCATATGCAGCACCATATGAAAAACGTTTGTTGAATGCATATCGTAACCCAATGCCCAACTGTTTCACGGTAAGCACATCCTCTTCTGATATGTTGCCTGGTAACTGTTTGTCGCCGTCGTATAACCCTTTAATGTCACTTATGCGATATCCCTCGCTCCCATTCCTGTAGAACAGGTCAAGCGCGAATCGGGCAGAGTAGAGGCTCGTGTTGAACTCTTTCAGCGGACGCCCCTTCTGCAGGTCAATGCTGTAGCCCAGAATGAGCCACCTCCAACCGATGTTCAGGGTCACCTTATTGCGGTTCTCGGGCAAAATGCCTATGCTTTGACCGTCATTACCCAATCTGTAGTGTTCATAACTGAATGAATACTCTGGCATGAATGTCATGTTGTAAAGGTTCTTCTCAACGTAGGCAGTGTCCACGTCGTTCAACACGTAATCTACGAAATCAAATGTGCCGGTTACGAATTTCTTAACCTTGTCAATACCTCTTTCCTGTGCTGGGGCGTGGATGCAAAGCAACAGAGCAATAACCATAGTTATTGTTCTGCCAATCATGATATAGCCGTGGGCGGTTTTTCTCATTTCAGATTATTTTGTCAAGAATCTTGTCGAGAACCCAGTTTGTGGGTGTCGCGCTCACGCTGTCGCATTCGCAATGCCCGATGCACTGTATGTGCTCGACTATGTTGCGTATGAGCGGGAGCTGTACATATGGCGGGTTGGGCACGTTGAATTGCTGTGTTCCGTTTATTGTTCGAAGTTCAATAGGCTCGAATGTGAATACCGAGAACTTCAGACACCCCTTGCTGCCGAAAATCTCAATATGGTCCTCGCGCGACGATTCGTCCGAGACAAAACACCATGACCCCGAGCCCGGTATACCGCTCTCGAACTTGAAGCATGCACTCACCGTGTCCTCGGCCTTGTATAGTCCGCCGCGGTTGGTGCTGTATCCTTCGGCAAAGAGTATGCAACCGAACATCTCCTGCAACAGGTCAATCTGGTGTGGGGCAAGGTCATAGAAGTATCCGCCACCGGCAATGTCTGGGTTCACTCGCCATGGCAGGTTCTCGCGGTTGTAGTCAAGGTCGCGTGGGGGAACTGCAAAACGGATCTGCACGTTCAGTACCTTGCCAATCTGTGGCAACAGCTCCTTTACCTTCTGGAAATAGGGCAGGTAACGGCGGTAGTATGCCACAAAACAGGGAACGCCTGTCTCCCTTGATACTCTGTTTATGCGTGTGCAGTCCTCATAGTTTGCCGCGAGCGGCTTTTCCACATATACAGGCTTGCCCGCTTTCATGGACATTATGGCAAATGTGGCGTGTGACGATGGTGGTGTGGCAATGTACACAGCATTCACTTCGGGGTCGTCTATGAGTGCCTGTGCATCGGTGTACCAATGCGGTATGTTATGTCGCTTTGCATACTCCTTGGTCTTCTCTTTATCCCGTCCCATAACGGCAACAACCTCCGAGCCTTTAATCAGCGGAAAAGCTGGTCCGCTTTTCTTCTCTGTAGCCTCGCCACAGCCTATAAAACCCCATTTGACAGTAATGTTCATAGTAGGTCCCCTTTTAGTTATAGAAATTCCACGACAGGCCGAACCATAGTACTGATGGTGCCAGCGGGTGGTGTGGAACAAGGAAATAGTTGCTGCTGCCCAATCCTTTGTTCACATGGTAATATTTTACATAGAAACGTGCCTGTTTCAACAAGAAGTTCGCATATACCGTTGCAACAGGGTAGTTGCCGATCTTTATCCTGTTTTCCTGGTTCTGCTGCACAAACTGTCCCAATGCCGGCATATACTCAGGTGCATAATAGCTTGTGAAGTACCATGCGTCAGCGCCGATTTCGGTGTGCAGTACCTTGGCGATAACGAACTTCAGATATATGTTGGCATATGCGTTGAATGCCGGTAGCGGCAATACGGCCTGGTTGCTGCTGTACTGGTATGTCATTTCTGTGTTCACATTCAATATGCCATATTTGAAATCCTGTTTCAGTGACGCGGCAATCACCTGTATGTTCCCGCTCTCCTGCTGTACGTTGAAACGGTTCAGGTAATCGGTCCTGTTGGGCGCAAGGATTGAATTGTTGGCAATGTAGGTGTAGTTCTTCACATTCTCAAGCTTTACGTTAAGCGCTGTTCTTGTGAATGGGACCTCTATACTTCCCTCAATGCGTGTTCTGAACTCCTTTGCAAGGTCATTGTCCCACCAGAAGTGCTCGGAGTGGTAGTGACGGTAGTAGAACGACGGCTTGTTGTTCTTCACGAACGCTTTCGCCTTGATGTTTATATCCTTTTTCCACAGTCTGAAGTTGAAGTCAATGCCGCCGTCGAGAGAGAAAGAACCCAAATCGGCTCCAATGACTGCAGTGGAGCCTTCGGCATGGTATCGCAGATGCTTGCCGCGTGTACTTGTTATTGCTCCTCCCACATACAGTGAGTGTTCATTGTATGCCTTTACATACTCCTGCTGGTTGCCTGTGATGGTGTCGGGCAGGCGGTATCGGTCATATCTATGCTCGGCAAAAGCAGTGATGTTTGCAAAAGCCCACCTTCTGAATCCTTCGCGCATCGACAGGGCAATCCTGTTGTCGATTGAAAGGTCATTAGTGTTGTCTACCGAATCGTGCGGCAGATATGTATCGGCGTAATAGTTTCTTGGCAGCCTGTAGTTGATGTATTCGTGGCGCAGATGCGAAATGTCAGCTGTGTGTGTCAGACGTGCAACATTTATGAACTCTGTGGCAACGGAATCTTCCTTGTTTACAGCTTTGCCCAATGCTTTTATGGAGTCCGAAGTGGCAATTGCCGCTGTGTCTGCGGTTATTTTCTCACGGTAATATCCCCAGTTGTAGTTGTGTGTGAAATATACGCTGTATACATCGTTCCTGCTCCATGTGGCATCCAATTTTACAGGAATGTCACCGGTTCCCATGTTGGCACCTCCACCTTCAGTCTCTTCGGGACGTGTGATGTAACGGTCGTCTGTTATACCACCGTTCTCTCTAATCTTCATCTTGTAGCGGCTTGCCAACAGATGATAGTTGTATCTGTCACTCCTGTAGAACGAGAAGAGCGAGAAGTTTATGAGTGATGTCGATTGTTTGTCATATCGTCCGCGGCCATAGAGGTAGTCAAAGAGGAAACCGACTCCAAAATGCTTTCCCGCATTTGTGGTAAAGTATGCCCTGAAGCGGTCATCGCCGTCAACCTTGTTGCCCGATGAGTGGTAGCTCAGGTTCGTATATGGCGATTTGGTGTCAGTGAAAATGAACCTGTCCGGTGTGGTGTAGAAATAGTCGTACGGCTGCAGGAAATCATAGGTGGTTGTTGTGGGGCGGTTGAAGTAGATTCTGCTCTCTCTTGGCGTACCCATGTTGCCAAGGTAGTTGTATTCGCCGTTCACGCCCTCGGTGAGGTGCCAATTCTGGAACATGAATTGCAGCGTGTCTGCGTTTATTTCCATTTTCTCGCCGAATCGGCTGTCAATTTTCCATTGATGTATTTCCCTTGGAGCAATAACCTTCTTTTTCGTACTGTCCTGGGGATTGTTCTTGAATGGACTGAATACTTCGCCATGCCCCAGTCCGCCTCCGGCGTCTGTCATCTTCTTGAAACTCTGTCCGCTTACAATGACGGGCAGTGCAAGAAGTAGCATGCATAGTATTCTTCTTGTCATTTTTGCCTTTCAATTTACGAAACGGAGTATGAACTCCATAATCTTCAATGCCATAGCTGTCATTCCGGCAATTACAAAACCGTTGCCCTGGCCATCGGCAAGGAACAACACAAAAGTTACGGCTGCTCCAATGAGGAACAGCACGTTCAATATATATCTTATCTTGTCAACGGTTCTCATTCGTTCAGTGCTTGTGTGAGTTCGTTTACGAGCTGTTCCTTGAGTTCTATTGTCTTGCGGCGGAACTTGCCCTCGAATTTCTTCAATTTGCCCTTCTTGTTGAATGCGTTCTCATCTGTAATCCAATCTTCGGCAATCATCTTTATGCCGCCATTGTCGTCCTCGTCATCATACCAGTAGGTTATGCGTGAGAGGTGGAAATTGCAGCAGCCGTCGTCGGCAGTGAGTGTCAGGTAATAGTACATTCTTGCCCTGCTGAGCACGAGGAATGTATTCTTGAAGACGATATACTCCTCGCCTTTGATTATGATTGTGCCGGGTTTCTCGCTTTCAAAACGTTTCACTGATATTACCTTTGGCTTTACATAACGGCCGGCAATCCATTTGTCCACTCTCTCTTCAACCTCCTTGGCTGTGAGACCCTTGGCCGGTATAGTTGTCTCAAAAGTGACTTTGCCGTTCACAACAGGAGCTTCTCCCGCTTCATATGCCTCGTTTGCGGCACTCTCTTGTTTTCCGCTTTTCTTGAACAGCTGTGCTTGTGCTCCGGTTGTTGACAACAGCGCCAGAACAAGTATGTATAAAATCTTTTTCATGACAAAACAGGTATGCATTTAACCTTGCGAAGATAATACAAAAGTAAAAAGAATGCAAGAAAAAATAGCCTTCTCGTGCTCTTCGTGCTGTTATAGCATGTTAAATGCGCCCATCGGCCTTCAAAGATGGCGGACGTCGCAAAAATAGTTGCTTATTTTTGTGTTTTCTCACAACCTGTATTACTTTTGCATAATAATGTGAAAAGCACAAGGCTTATACTCATATTGGATTTGTTATGGAAAAGGAAAATACCTCAAAAAAGACCCCGACCCAAACACGGAAGAATATACTCGTCATTGTTCTGAATCTGTTGGCAATGGTTGCTGTAGTGGCCTTGCTGCCATATCTTGCACTGTTGTGGGTCGATAGTTATACCAACCACGATGAGACCCGCTCTGTTCCCGATGTCTGTGGCGTGCCGCTCGAAGAGGCCATCGCAACACTCGGTGCCGAGAAGTTGGACTATACGGTAATAGAGCGCCGTTATCAGGAAAACGCGGCTGAGAATGAAGTCATCATGCAGCACCCTGAAGAGGGTTCGCAAGTTAAGGAAGGCCGTAAGATAGGTCTTGTAATCAATACATCTGTAAAACCGAAACGTTCAGTGCCTTCGGTCATTGATAACCGCACCTATCGTGAGGCCGAATCCCACATCCTGGCAGCAGGCTTTGTCATTGAGTCGGTAGAGACAGTGCCGGGCGAAAAGGATTGGGTGTATGAGTTGCGCTACAACGGTAAACAATTGGTCAATGGCGAGGCAATACCACAAGGTTCTGCGCTGACGGTCGTTATTGGCAGTGGCGAGGAAAAACCTGATGAAACCCCTGTGTTCGATACGAATTTTGATATCTGAGTTATATGGATGACATAACCCCCGAATTGCTTGATATAGATGAATTTGAAACGGAAGAGACTCTCTTCCGTGAATTGCGTATTACTGCCGACAGGGGACAGTCGCCGGTCCGTATCGACAAATTCCTTGTCGACCATGTTGCCAACACTTCCCGCAACAAGATACAGCAGGCTGCCGACGCCGGCTCCATTGCTGTCAATGGCAAGGTGGTGAAGAGCAACTACAAGGTCAAGCCCGGTGACGAGGTAGTCATAACATTCAACACCCCGGCCTATGACAACAGTATTGTCCCCGAGGATATTCCGCTCGATGTCGTCTACGAGGATGACGACCTCATGGTGGTGAACAAACCTGCCGGTCTTGTCGTACATCCGGGCTGCGGAAATACTCACGGAACACTCATCAATGCGGTTGCGTGGCATCTCAAGGATAACCCCGATTTCGATCCCAATGACCCACAGGTGGGACTTGTGCATCGCATAGACAAGAATACTTCGGGACTGCTGGTTGTTGCAAAGACAGCTTTTGCAAAGGCACATCTTGGAATGCAGTTCTTCAACAAGACAACAAAACGTACATATAATGCTGTGGTGTGGGGTAATCTCAAGGATGAGTCGGGGACTGTAGTCGGCAATATTACACGTAACCCGCGCAACAGGTTGCAGATGTGTGTCTCGGCCGATGAAAGCATAGGCAAATACGCCGTTACCCATTACCGTGTGCTCGAACGCTTGAGCTATGTGTCACTTGTGGAGTGTAATCTTGAGACCGGCCGCACACACCAGATAAGGGTGCACATGAAACATATCGGCCACATTCTTTTCAACGACGATGTCTATGGCGGTGATGAAATCTTGAAAGGTACCAATTTCAGTAAATACAGCCAGTTCGTGCGCAACTGCTTCAAGCTCTGCCCGCGTCAGGCGCTCCATGCCAAGACATTGGGCTTTGTGCATCCCACAACAGGTAAGGAGATGTATTTCGATTCGGAATTGCCTGCCGATTTCTTGGCGATGGTCGATGCTTGGCGCCGCTATTCAAGCGCAAGCGCAGCATATATGGAAGAATAAACCTTCCGTTTGTGCAATTGCGCCTATACTCAAATAGGGATTGTCCTAAAATTCTTTAGGTGAATTCTTTCTTCACCTTCTGCTTTATTTGTGGATATTTGCAAAAAGAATATTAGGACTATGAAAAGAACAGTTTTTCCAATCGTGCTTTTTGCAATGATGCAAATGCCGCTTTTTGCGGCTTCACCCGTTTTTAGTGTGACTTCAGCGACAGTTTCTGCCGCAAATCACTCCAATATGCCGCGCATGCGTGCAATGGCAATGGAAAAGTCCGATTTTAGATTATTGCGTTCTCTGTTGAAAGAGGAGTCTTTCGAAAATGATCGTATTAAAATGATACGTGTTGCCTGCATCGGAAACTATTTCACCTCAAGCCAGTGTGCCGATATGCTTTCACTCTTTAGCTTTGATTCGAACAAACTGCAGGCTCTTGAATATATTGCACCACGCATTGTGGACAGAAGGGCATATGAGGTTGTACTCCGGGAATTCTCTTTCAGTTCAAACAGAGAAAAGGCCGAGGATTTGTTGATGGGGCATAAACGTCGTTGAGTTATCTCTTTTTCATCCTCAATTTCTCCAAATCTTCCATTGTGCCGCTCAGCACATTTATGTCAACCTTCTCCTTTATGCCCGGCAGGCGTCCTTTCTCGGTGCATTGCCACATAATCCATTCGTTGGCTATTCCCGGGTTGTTGACGTTGTAGCGGGCAATCCATAACGGATAGCCATTGAAATGCTCGTTGTTGATGTGGCGTTCGTGGAACTTCTTGTAGGTATATATGACAGGTTTTACACCATAGCGCTGTTCAATGATGGAGATGAATTTTAACAGCTCTAGTCTATATGCCGCAGCATCTTTAGGCTCGTCCTCCACGTCTACAACAGGCGGAAGATCGCCGGGTTCAAGTTTTACCCTGCTCATGAACATCTTTGCCTGCTTTTCGCCCGATGAGGTTGTGCTGAAGTAGTGATAGGCTCCGCGTATGAAACCGTGCCTCTTTGCTGCTTTCCAGTTGTTTTCGAATCTGGTGTCACTGTGGCTGCTGCCTTCTGTGGCCTTTATGTATACAAAACTGATCGGAGGCTCCCCTGGAGTTCCTTTCTTGAGTCTGCCCCAGTTAATATCGCCTTGATGGTGCGATACGTCGATACCGTATACCGAATAGCCTTCGGGAATGCAAGTGCTGTAAATCTTGTGTCCTGTGCAATCTTTGAAGCGGTAGAATGCGGGCTCTATGAATGGCTTGTATGCGAGTGCCAGTACACTGATCGTTATCAGTGCTGCTATCGTCGCATATTTCCATGTCGCCATTTCGCCCGATTTGTTATGTGTATAAGAGGGTCGGCGTGACGGTTTTTTCTTCCGTACGCCGACCCTCTTGGGTTTAGTTGTCTTTTTGGCGTTTGCCATCAAGTAATCAACGTATTACTTCTGCTGCTCAAGAGCAAGAGTCTTGGTAGTCTGGTCGCATACCTCTGTTGGACCAAAGTACTGGATTGGGCCTGGGTATACGTAGCAGGTCTCTTTTGCCCACTGCTCTCTGTTCGCTGCGAATGTCTTGAATGGTGCACCGTTGAGGTCAACGAGAGCCTTCTGGATAACAGGCTTCATCTCGCCGTGACGACGCTCCATGTTCATCATCATAGTGATGGGGATACCGCCTGCAACCCACTCGGCAGCAGGAGCTGTAGTGTTGCGTACTGATGACATGTAACCTGTCTTGCCTGCAGCGATGAGCTGTGAAGCGTTGTAACCGAGAGCGTAGCAGTAGTCGGCATCGTAGTTGGATGGAGCTGCGCAACGGCCTTCGTAACCGAAGAAGTGGTGCTGAGCGTTGAACTTGCCTGTGTACTTGCCCTCTGCCTTCCATGCTGCGAGCTTGTTTGCAACCATCTCCGAGAGCAACTTCTCTGTCTCGATGAGAGACACCTGAACGTTGCCGTGTGGGTCGCGGTCCATTGTGAGCTGGCGTGCAACACCTGCGGGAAGACTTGCGTAAACAGCTGCATTGTCGCTTGAGAGCTGGTCAATGATGTACTGACGCTGCTCCTCGGGAGCTACAGCGTTGTACTCCTCGCCCTTGTGAGCCAACAGGTCGTTGAGCTCGGCGATGAGAGCCTTCATTGCAGGAACGAACTCGATGAGACCCTCAGGGATGAGCACAGTACCGAAGTTGTTGCCATCGGCAGCACGGTCAGCAACAGCCTGAGCGATTGATGTAACGATGTTGTCGAGTGAAAGAGCCTTCTGCTCAACCTCCTCCGAGATGATACAGTAGTTAGGCTGTGTCTGCAATGCGCACTCAAGAGCGATGTGAGAAGCCGAACGGCCCATCAACTTGATGAAGTGCCAGTACTTCTGTGCCGAGTTACAGTCACGCTGGATATTACCGATAACCTCTGAGTAAACCTTGCATGCTGTGTCGAAACCGAAAGATGTCTCAATGTAAGCGTTCTTCAAGTCTCCGTCGATAGTCTTTGGACAGCCGATAACCTGAACACCTGTGTTCTTTGCAGCGTAGTACTCTGCAAGCACGCAAGCGTTTGTGTTTGAGTCGTCGCCACCGATGATTACCAAAGCCTTGATGTCAAGCTCCTTGATAATCTCAAGACCCTTGTCGAACTGCTCTGTCTTCTCGAGCTTTGTACGGCCTGAACCGATGATGTCGAAACCGCCGGTGTTGCGGTATTCGTCCATAATCTCGGCTGTAATCTCCATATATTTGTGGTCAACCAAACCGCCGGGGCCCATGAGGAAACCGTAGAGACGGCTGTTGGGGTTCAACTTCTTTACGCCGTCGAACAAACCTGCGATAACGTTGTGTCCGCCGGGAGCCTGTCCACCTGAAAGGATAACACCGACATTGATTGCAGGGTATTCCTGAGCTTCGCCACCCTTCTCAAATGTAACGATGGGCAAACCATAAGTGTTAGGGAACATGGCCTTG
This sequence comes from Bacteroidaceae bacterium, assembly GCA_045634305.1. Lineage (GTDB taxonomy): Bacteria > Bacteroidota > Bacteroidia > Bacteroidales > Bacteroidaceae > HGM04593. The sequence goes on from JAZQZZ010000049.1 coordinate 180,397, forward strand.
ATAGCCTCCTGGTCTGCTACAGACTCTGTTGCAGCACCCTCACACAATTTTACAGTCCCGGTCAATGCCTGGGGAAGTTTAGGCTGATAAGCAGCCCTAGCTTTTTGCAATGCGCTAATTTTCATATTTTAAAAAGTTTGTTTGATGATTCTAAATCTTCGCAAATTTCGCTTTTTTTTACGAGAATTGAAAGTGTTTTCCCCTTTTTAATTAAAATATGTTGTTTTTATGGGTTGCAGTTGCTTATGTCGGCAGAAAACACTATCTTTACAATCAAATATTTCCGTTGACGGAACAAAAAATCAATCAAACTAAACAGAATTATTATGGCAAGCAGAAAAAATCTCAAGAAGGTGATTACATTTGTCGTTGACGAGTTGGCAACCGAGGCGTTTTTCCTCTCATACGATGCGCAGGGCGACACAGATGCATGGGTGGCTTTGTTCAATAGAATCTTCAGTCTCAATAACGAGTATATAGCACGTGTGAACCACGTGGAACCTGGTATGCCGGCAAAGAAATATTTCAACACTCTTTGCGACTCTTTCAATGCCGATGCAAAGGCGTTGCTCGATGAGATTGCAAAACTCGCAGGTAAGTAAATAACGGTGCGTCATTATATGTCAAGGCACTTTTGGGCAATATTGTTTTGCCTTTTTGGAGTATCGGTTTTGTCGGCACAGAGTGTCGACAAAACTGTTTCTCGTGCCTTGGCCGAATACTTCAAGAGCTACACTTCGCCCCGCACACAGTTCAAATATTCATCACTCGACCGCCGCAAGAACAATATCGTCGTAAATAACAAGGCGAAGAAAGTGGTGATATATGCAAATGAGGCTTTTGCCGGTCAAGCCTTCACTCCCGAGGTTGTCGACAAGGTCTATGAAGACATACGCGCCATCCTGCCAAAGAAACTGCGTAAATATAAGATAGAGGTCGTTTACAAGGGGCGTGCCATCGAAGAGCGTGTTCCTAACATTTACCGTGAACGCAAGGATGTCGACGAATCGCGCCTATGGGGCAGTGTGCGTTATGACGGCGCTCCATGGGTGAAGGATGTGAGTCGCCCGTTTGATATTTCAGCCGGTCTTGAAGGTCGCCACATTGCGCTGTGGCAGAGTCATGGACGTTACTATAACAAGGAACTGAATATATGGAAATGGCAGCGTCCGTCGCTTTATTGTACAACAGAGGACTTGCTCACACAATCTATCGTCGTTCCTTTTCTCATGCCCATGCTCAAGAATGCCGGTGCTCTTGTCTATACCCCGCGTGAGCGTGACTGGCAGGCGAATTGCGTGATTGTTGACAATGATGTTTGCAGTGGCGGCAAGTCGCGATACAGCGAAAGTGAGACACGTGACAATAAATGGAACACACGCGCAGGTGGATATGCACCGTTGAAGGAACTCTATTACGACCTCGATGACCCTTTCGCGATGGGGTCTTCGCGCTGTGCCCGTGCAACAAAGAATACCAAGCGCCTTTCAAAAGTCATGTGGCGCCCCGATATCCCCGAAACAGGCGAATATGCAGTATATGTGGCATATGAGACATTTGCGAACTCGGTGCCCGATGCCTCTTATACCGTGCGTCACACCGGTGGCGAAACCACAATGCAGGTGAACCAGACGATGGGCGGCGGCACATGGGTATATCTCGGTACATATCATTTCAGCAAGGGGTGTAACAAGGAACAGGGTGTGGTGCTCACCAATTACAGTCGCCATGCCGGCGTAGTGAGCGCCGATGCCGTGCGCTTTGGCGGTGGAATGGGCAATGTTGCACGCGGTCCGCAGGAACAGCCAAGTGGCTTGCCGCGTTATCTTGAGGGTGCGCGCTACAATTTGCAGACAGGCGGTTTCCCCTACGGGGTCTACTCTGTGTATAAAGGTGAATCCGATTATCGCGATGATGTCGTTTGTCGTCCCTCTGCGGTCAATTATCTTTCGGGTGGCTCTGTGTTCAATCCGGATACTATGGGTCTGAATGTCCCGCTTGAACTCTCTTTCGGTTTCCATTCCGATGCCGGCGTGTCGGTAGCAGACAATGTGATAGGCTCCCTGGGTGTCGTGACAACTGAATTCAATGGCGATACGCTTGAGACCGGCCGCTCACGTCAGATGTCGCGCGATGCCGTCTCTTTCTTGCTCAACAGCGTGCAGGACGATCTCACTGCTCGTTATGGCAAACGTTGGCCTGTGCGCGGAATACTCGACCGCAACTATGGCGAGACGCGCGTTCCATATGTTCCGTCGGTGATATTCGAGTCGCTCTCGCACCAGAATTTCATGGATATGGTCTATGCGCACGATCCCGATTTCAAGTTTACCATTGCTCGCTCGGTGTACAAGGCGCTTCTCAAGCACTTATGTTATGTGCGCGGCTGTGAATATGTGGTGCAACCGTTGCCTGTGAGCCATTTTGCCATGTCAATGTCAAGCAACGACAAGGAAGTGTTGTTGTCGTGGCGCCCTGTTGATGATGTGTCGGAGCCATCGGCAAGGCCCGACAGATATATAGTGTACAAAAGTGTCAATTGTGCAGGGTATGACAACGGAACGGTTGTTAATGCACCGCATTGCTCTTTTCCTGTTGAAAAGGGCGTGATGTACAGTTTTAAGGTTGCCGCTCTCAACGATGGCGGCTGCAGCTTGCCGTCGGAGGAACTGACTCTTTATATTGCAAAGGACGAGAAAAGCAGGGTGCTGGTTGTCAATGGCTTCCACAGGTTGAGTGGTCCCGACACGCTTTTTACCGACAAACGCATCGGTTTTGACCTCGACGTCGATCCAGGAGTGCCTTATATGCATACTCCTGAGTATTGTGGACGTCAACTCGACTTCATGCGTGAGAATATCAATGTTGACGGCGGCTTGGGTTTGAGTGGCAGTGAATATGAGGGCATGCTTGTGGCAGGCAATACATTCAACTATCCGCGTATCCATGGCGATGCATTGGCTGCCAACGATATGAGTTTTCTCTCTTGTGGCAGCGAGGCAGTGATTGACGGCGTGGTCGATTTGAGTACATACGCGGTGGTCGATCTTGTTCTTGGTGCAGAAAAACAGGGCGGCGACGGCTCGTTATTACATTACAATGCTCCTTATAAGACATTTCCTGCCGGTCTGCAGGAAAAACTGACGGCATATTGCCATGCCGGCGGCCGTCTTTTCGTCAGTGGCGCTTTCATTGCGAGCGATATGCAGGGGAGTGAGGAGGACAAACAATTTATCCGCAATCTGTTGCATTTCGATTACGGCGGCTCGGTTACGGATCTTTCCGACGACGCCATCAGCGGCTCGGGTTTGCGTCTTTCCGTCGGGCGCAGTGTAAACGAACAATGCTATGCGCTCTCTCGTCCCGATATCCTTATCCCGGTAAATGAGGCTTTTGTCTCTTTTGTTTTCGACGGCTGCAAGGAAAGCGCCGGCGTAGCCTATTCGGGCAATGACTATCGTGTGCTTTCTACAAGCTTCCCTCTTGAAACTGTGCAAAATAGTGCCGTGCGTGCTAAACTGATGGGTGCGGTTATGCGTTTCCTTTTAAAGTGAAAGGTAAAAATTGAAAACTAAAAGGCGAGAGTTAACCCTTTTCGTTTTAACAGCACTTTGTGCGCTTGAACCTGCTCCCGCTCGGCATAGCAAAAGTAAACTTTCCCTCTGCTCTCGCTTACTCGCAGCTTTTATCTTTAACCGCACTTTGTGCGCTTGAAACTTGGCTACACTCGTTGCGTGTGTGAGCAAGCTCCCACCCACTCGTTTGCACAAGCTTTCCGTTTTCCGTTTTCCCCTTTCCCCTTTCCGTTTTAGTTTCTATATTATATATGTACGCGCGTAGCGTACGCTTTTTGCGTGTCTTGTTTAAAAATGTTAAAAACTAAAATCATTTTAAAACTATCCCATTGCGCGCATTTTGTACAATTTGACTAACTTTTTGTAAAAACGTGTGTTTTTGACGGGTGCACTACTTTATATCGCTGATAATCAATGTTATATATTGGGTTTTGTAGCTCTTTGGTAGTGGTTTACTCGTTGAAAAACAGCTGAATTTTAATTGCACATAATGGATGAAAATGAGCAAAAAGTGTGCAAAAATGCCATTTTGGTAAAAAAATAACACTTTTGTTGAAAAAAAGTGGTTAACTTATTTTAAACTTTATATAAAAAGTTGTACTTTCGCGCCATTCATTCTCTTTAGTGTGAGGATGAAGTTTACAAAAAGACACAATTTCATTATTATTATTAACTTAAATTCATTATTATGAAAAGAGTGCTATTTCTATTGACCTTTATCTTTATGGGTATTGGTATGGCAACAGCGCAGACCACAACTATCACAGGTAAGGTTACCTCTGAAGCTGATGGCGAGCCTGTTTTCGGCGCTTCTGTATTCGTAGTCGGTACCTCTGTGGGTGCCGGTACTGATATGGACGGTAATTTTACAATTGAAAATGTGCCTGCAACAGCTACTACTATCCGTGTATCATACGTTGGTATGACAACACAGGAGGTACAGATTGTAAGAGGTAAGCCAATGCGAGTTATGCTCGTTGAAGAAGGTGTTACTCTCGACGACGTTGTTGTTGTTGCTTATGGTACAGCTAAGAAATCGGCGTTTACAGGTTCTGCTTCAGTCGTAAAGGCAGAGAACATTGAGAAGCGTCAGGTTTCTAACATCACAAACGCCCTCTCAGGTGCTATCGCCGGTGTGCAGATCACAAGCTCAAACGGTCAGCCTGGTGTTTCTGCTACAGTACGCGTTCGTGGTGTAGGTTCGCTCAATGCGGGTAACGACCCATTGTATGTTGTTGACGGTATGCCTTTCGACGGTGATATCTCATCTATCAACCCTGCCGATATCGAGAGCATGTCAGTGTTGAAGGATGCTGCTGCTTCTGCTCTTTACGGTGCACGTGGTGCCAACGGTGTCATCATGGTTACAACAAAGAAGGGTAACAGCGGTAACGCACGTGTATCTTTCGATGCAAAGTGGGGTGTTAACCAGCGTCAGATTGGCAAGTACGATGTAATGGAGTCTGCAAACCAGTACATGGAGACTCTCTACAAGGCTTTCTACAACGAGGCTATCTACAGCCTTGGCCACTCACCGCTCAATGCACACAACTATGCTAACAACGAGTTGTTCCCAGCGCTCGGTTATCAGATGTACAGCCTCAATGGTGCCAACGGTCTTATCGGTCTTGACGGTAAGGTTGACCCACGCGCTACACTCGGTTACAGCGACGGTAAGTACTATTATACACCCGATGACTGGACAGCAGGTATGATCGACAGCCAGATGCGTCAGGAGTACAACTTCTCTGTAGCAGGTGGTACAGACAAGGTTAACTACTACTTCTCTGCAGGTTACCTCGAGGATGGCGGTATCATCGAGAACTCTGGTTTCGACCGTCTCTCTACACGTTTGAATGCTGACTACCAGGCTAAGAAGTGGTTGAAGGTTGGTGCAAGTCTCGCTTACACAAACAGCACAAGCCGTTATCCCGGTGAGCAGACAAACACTGCTTCTTCAATGAATGCATTCTACATTGCCAACGACATCGCTCCTGTTTATCCTTTCTATGTACGTAATGCCGATGGCTCTTACGCTATTGATGCAACTACAGGTGACAGAATCTATGACTACGGTGATGGTTCTTCAACAAACAGCACACGTAACTTCATGTCAATTGCCAACCCGATGAGTGACCTTCTCTACAACACCGAGGAGTACCTCATGGACATCTTCAATGGTAAGTGGTTTGCCGAGATTACTCCTGTAAAGGGTCTCAGATTGACAGCATCGCTCGGTACACACATCGACAATACACGTTACCACAATATCGGTAACGCACGTTATGGCCAGAGCGCACAGTACGGTGGTACTGCATCACAGCAGCAGATTCGTACATTCTCTTTCAACCAGCAGTATCTTGCAAACTATAACAAGACATTCGGTAGAAATACTTTTGACCTTACACTCGGTTACGAGGCATACAACTACAACAGCGAGAACGTATACGCTAATGGTCAGAACCTCTACAAGCCAAACGACTTCACAATCAACAATACAATTGACCAGAAGCGTGGCGGCGGTTCATACACAGAGTATGCTACACGCGGTTTCTTCGGCCGTTTGAACTATGACTATGCCGAGAAGTACTTCATCAGCGGTTCTTATCGTCGCGATGCTTCTTCACGTTTCCATCCCGATAACCGTTGGGGTAACTTCTGGTCAGCATCAGCTGCATGGGTACTCAGCAAGGAGAATTTCATGAAGGAGGCGTCTTGGATCGACATCTTGAAGATCAAGGCTTCTTTCGGTCAGCAGGGTAACGACAACATCGGTAACTTCTATGCTTACCTCGACCAGTACACAGTAACAGGTGCAAACGGCGTGTTCTCGGACGGTCTCTTGGCTTACAAGGGTAACCCAGAGTTGACATGGGAGAAATCAAACGCATACAATGCAGGTATCGACTTCTCATTCTTCAAGGGTAAGTTGAGCGGTACTGTCGAGTACTTCGGCCGTCGCACAAGCGACATGCTCGACTACAAGGCGGTTGCTCCATCTAATGGTTACAGCTCAATCCCTGTGAACGTTGGTTCAATGACAAACAGCGGTGTTGAAATCGAGCTTAACTCTACAGTTATCGATACACGTAACTTCAAGTGGGATATCTTTGCGAATGCAACATTCCAGAAGAACGTAATCAACGAACTGGCTCCTGAGTACAAGGGTGAGTATATCAGCGGTACAACTATCTACCGTGAGGGTGAGTCACGTTGGCAGTACTATATGCCTCGTTACGCAGGTGTAGACCCACACACAGGTCTTGCACTCTACTATGCAAAGACTGATGCCGACGCTTACTTCCAGAAGACTATGAGCGCCGATGAGTACAACGCTCTTACAGCTGAGGGTAATGAGGACGCATATGAGGCTGCAGTTGAGGCATACAAGAAGAATCCTGAGGTATATGTAACATCTGACTACAACGTTGCTCAGAAGACAGGCCGTGAGGCTACAGGTGACATCGCTCCCGATGTATACGGTGGTTTCGGTACAGGTCTTGAGTTCTTCGGCTTCGACCTCTCAGTTCAGTTCTCATATCAGTTAGGCGGTATGCTCTATGACAACTCATACGCATCATCAATGCACGGTGGTATTGCATCATCTGTCGGCCGCAACTGGCACAACGACATTGCAAACGCTTGGACACCTGAGAACCGTTTCACAGACGTTCCACGTTTGAACCACAGCGACAAGTATGCGAACTCTTTGTCAGACCGCTTCTTGGTATCATCTAATTTCCTCTCATTGAACAATATCACATTCGGTTACACATTCCCCAAGAAGTGGATGCGTGCAATCGGTTTGAACTCAATCCGCATCTACGGTGCTGCCGACAATGTAGCTTTGTTCACAGCTCGCAAGGGTCTTGACCCACGTAAGGGAACTACATCTGTCAATGCTTCTACCTACAGCGCATTGCGTACAATCTCTGGTGGTATCAAGGTAACATTCTAATAATTTAAATGCGAATAATTATGAAGAACTTTAAATATAAATTCATTGCGTCGGCGTTCGCGGCTCTTGCTATGGTGAGCTGTAACGACCTTGATACTGCGCCAATGGGTTCAACAGTAACAACCGACCAGAAGACCGAGGCTGTTGCTTCAAACCCTGACCGAATCAAAGCTAGTATCGCTGCTATCCCTGCAGGTTTCTACGACTTCGGTAAATTGACCGGCGAAGGTAACCACAACGACCTTTTCTATGCTGCAACAATGATCTTCACAGATACACGCGGTATGGATATGGTATCTGATAACATCGGTTACAACTGGTTTGCAGCAGCTGTTGACTATACAGACATCAGTGCAACAGGTTTTGCAACCAACTCAATCTGGAGAACTGCTTACAAGCAGATTATGGCAGCAAACAGTGTGGTACAGACAGTAGGTACATACGAGCCTGCTGATGAGCAGTTGAAGTACTATCTTGCTCAGGCTTTGACAATCCGTGCATTCGACTACTTTACACTTGCACAGCTCTACCAGCACACATACGTTGGTAACGAGAACAAGCCTTGCGTGCTCCTTATTACTGAGGAGAACATGAACGCTGCAGCAAGCGAGGGTTGCCCACGCTCTACTGTAGCTCAGGTTTACGAGTTCATTATGAACGACCTCAACACCTCTATCGAGCTTCTCTCTGCATCTTCAATAGCCCGCGAGGACAAGCGTTATGTTGACCTTGCTGTAGCTTACGGTATGCGTGCACGTGTTAACCTCGTGATGAACAACTGGGCAGCAGCTGCTGCCGATGCACAGGCTGCCATCGACAACACTGCTGCTACTCCTTATGCAATCTCTGACGTTGACCACCCCGGTTTCAGCGATATCGAGGATGCATCATGGATGTGGGGTATCCTTGTTGCCGAGACCGACCGTCCTGTAACATCAGGTATCTGTAACTTCCCATCACACATGGGTTCACTCAACTACGGTTATGCATCAGTAGGTGCTTGGAGAAGAATCAACAAGGCTCTCTATGCTCAGATTCCTGCAACTGACGTCCGCAAGGGCTGGTGGTTGGATGAGAATCAGCAGTCTCTAAACATTGACGCCGCTCAGGCTGCATATGTAGCTGCAAATGACATTCCTGCCTATACTCACATGAAGTTCGGTTGCTACAATGATGAGATTGGTACATCAACAAATGCAAACGACATTCCTTTGATGCGTGTTGAGGAGATGTACCTTATCCTTGCCGAGGCTCAGGCTATGGCCGGTGACCCTGCAACAGGTGCCGCTACACTCGAGAACTTCGTTAAGACATACCGCGATCCACAGTACACTTGTGCTGCAAAAGAGGGCCAGGAGCTCACAGCAGCGCTTGTTCAGGACAGAGTATGGTTCCAGCGCCGTGTCGAGCTTTGGGGCGAGGGCTTCTCTTATGCCGACATGATGCGTCTGAAGAAGGACATGGACCGTCGTGGTTCTGGCTTCGAGGCTAACGCGGTATTCAACATCCCAACAGGTAGCGATGCGTTGATCTATCAGATCCCTCACGATGAGATTGAGGCCAATGCAATGTTGGCAGAGACTGATAATAATCCTCTTGCTTCAACACCTGAGCCTGTTACAGAGTAAACAATCTTTATTTTCCCTGCCCCGTGCAGGGGCGGGAAAATTTTGAAAAACAAAAATAAAATATAGAGATTATGAAAATATTTAAATCATTTATAGTAATGGCAATCGCCCTGACTGCAGGATTCTTTACATCTTGTAGCACAGAGGGTGTTTGGGAGCCATATGATACTACCAGCGAGCCAACATACTCATTCGAGCAGAAGGCATCGAACTACGTATTGACTCCGGTTGATACTGTTGAACAGGTTGTCGTTAAGGTGTTCCGTAACAATGCCAACGGTAACGTTACTTTGCCTCTCGATGTAAAGGTTAGCCACGATATCTTGACATATGATACAGCAGCTGTAACATTTGAGAATGGTAAGGATTTTGCAGAGTTTGTTATCAACGTTGATTATGCAAACATTGCTCTCGGTACAAAGTACACAGCAAGCGTTGCTTTTGTTGTTGACTCTTTGAACTACTTCGAGCACAATGCATCACTCACAGGTAACAGCAGCACAAGCATTTCACTCCAGGTTGAGTACAACTGGCAGTCAATCGGTAAGGCTCTCTACACTGAGGACTTGATTACAACATTCTTCACCGCTCCTAACGTAACATACGAGGTAGAGGCTGAGCAGGCTGTTGAGAATCCAAACATCATCCGTCTTGTTGACCCATACGGCGCCGCATTCCCACACAACGCTCCCGGTGACTACGATACCTCAAAGAAGCACTACATGCTCTTCAACTGCGAGGATCCCGAGGGTGTTTACATGGATGGCTACCACGCTTCAGGTATGGACTGGGGCTACGGTGAGTTCACATTCGCAAGCATCGCTTACTACTACATGACCAAGGGTAAGTCATTCGAGGAAGTTAAGGCTGCCGGTTATTGCGGCACACTCGATGAGAACCTCTGCATCACTTTCCCTGCCAAGACTATGTTGGTTAGCATGGCTGATTATAACAATGGTGGTCTCTACACATCAAACGTGAACGGTTTGTTCAAGGTTGACTTGAGCACTACTACAATTGCTGAATAATCCAATTACTCAGTAATATACACAAAAAAGCGAATCCTTTGCGGGTTCGCTTTTTTGCTGTTTATGGGTGTGCGGAATTGCTCCTGCAGTGTCGAACGGAACTTTCGTCGCTACGCTCTGTCGGACGTGTTGTTGAGGGACAACCCGAAAATGACATTAACCGGGGGAGGTGCGGGGCAACTGCGAGCATTTTCAGACAAAGATTAGAATCGGCGTCTTTGTGGCAAGGTGTACACCAACAAACTTGCCGCAAAACAGGCTTTTGGTCTCTTTGTGGTAAGATAAGTATTGGCAAAAGTTACCCGAAAATTGTCGTCTTGTTACCTTTTACTATGTTTTGTCTGGATTTTTCATTTCTGTTGCTGTTGCATCAAAAAAAGCGCAGAACTCGTCTGCATTACAGGAAAATTAAGTAACTTTACCAACTGATAACATAATGGTAACGGGCTGTGTGTAGCATAGTGCTCACCCGGTTTGGTATTTTTACCGTTATTGGACTAATTTTAAAAGAGTTAATTGTATCATTTTTTATAATGAGATTTATGAAGAATTTGTTTAAAAGTGGTTTTATGGCTGTTGCCGCTGTTGTATTAAGCTTCTGTGCCTGCAATGAGCCCACGGAGGTAGCTCCGGCTCAGGTATATTTCTCAAAGGACAACGGTGGTAAGGTTGAAATTGCTATTGATGCGGAATCATTTGATATTACAGTGGGTCGTGTAGAGGCAGTGGGCAGCGCCCGTGTGCCGCTGACCGTTACGGCCGACAGCCTTGCCGATGCGTGGTTCGAACTGCCCGATGTCGTGGAGTTTGCCGACGCTGCCCAGTCGGCAGTATACACTGTCACAGTGAAGGACGGTGCTGTGCTTGAGTATGATAAGTATGCAAGAATCACACTTGCCATTGCCGGTGAATATGCCGCTGCTCTTGGCAATGCCGTGTACTCTTTTGAGGTGGGTGTTCCGGCTCCTTGGAGCGAGTGGACGAAAATTGGCGAAGGAACATTCTATCCCACGGTTTATTGGAGTGAGGCGCAGTCTGGTTTGTCTCTGTACTATCGTGAGTGCTTGGTGAACGACACCGATGCACAATACTGCATACAGGGTATTCAGAATACGATGAACCTCACCGTGGAGTATGACAGACAGACCGGTGTTTGCCGTGTACTCCCGCAGTATGCAGCAACGAACTACAAGTATGGTCAGGTTACGGTGTCCGACGTGCTTCACTCTCCTGTGCCTGTTGTGAGAAATGCCGATGAGGAATATCCTTGTACCTATGATGAGGAGAAGGGGCTTTTTGCATTCAATCTTGCTTATGTTGTGAGCACGCAAATGGGTGGAAATGCCGATGAGTCATTCGGCAGTGGCGTTGAGAGATTCCAACTCGATGGTTTTGTTGCCCCTGACTACAGTTTTGCAATGCAGTTCAGAGGACACTATCTTGATGCCAATGGGGTAGACAATGCTGTGATCGCTGTGTCTAAAGGTGCTGATGTGGCAGAGTGTCTGATGGCTGTTGTCGGTGCCGACGAGGATACCGGTGCAGCTGTTGAGGGTATGCTTGCAGGCACTGTTGCATGTGACACTTTGACCGAGGGCGGTTTTTATGCCTGTCCGATGAGTGTAAGCGGCATCTATAAGGCTGTAGCAGTTACATTCAATGCTGCAGGTGAGGCAATCGAGGCCCACACGGCAGAGTTTGAATTCTGGGTGGCTGCAGACAGTAATCCTTGGCAGTCGCTCGGTTATGCACTGTACACCGATGATGTGATTGCACCTATGTTTAAAACGGAAGTGCCTCCATACTATGTTCAGGTGCTTGAGAACAAGGCCAATCCCGGTCTTTACCGTTTGGTGGATCCTTACGGACCAGCTTTTCCATTGTACCAGGATGCAAACTCTTACAAGGCCGGCAGCTATATTGAAATTGATGCAACGGATCCTCAGGCCGTTTGGATTGAAGGGTGGCAGAGTACAGGTCTTGATGTTCTTGATGACGGGCTTGTGAGCATCACTTCCAATGCTTGGTATATGGCTGACAAATTTGGCGCAACTAAGGAGGATGTTAAAGCGGCCGGTCTTTGTGGCACTTATGCCGATGGTGTAATAACATTCCCTGTTCAGGGTGTATTGATGGGAATTGCAAACGATGCGTATTATGCCAACAGCAATGGCGGCTTCTCGCTCGATATGAGAGAGATGCTCAAGTCTCTTCCTCAGAGTATTGCCGCGGCGGCTCCTGTTGCCTGTGTGAAAGGCGATGCTTCACGTGCCGAGGTTGTGGGTAAGATTACGCGTTTCAGGAAGATTGACAACTCGTTCCTTACGCCAACTGATGTGGTGAACGAATGATTATAGATTAATTGTATAATGGTCAAGGATGCGCCTTTATGGCGCATCCTTTTTTGCTGTAATTGGCAGAAGGAGCAGAAAACTATACAAATTTAAAGATGTATCCACAATCTTCAACGTTGCTTTTGTACAATGAAACATCAAGCGGTGAACAGGATTCTGTTCACCGCTTGATGTTTGCAAACTTATATTTCCAGGCTCAAGCCTGTATTGCAATTACTTCTTCTTGCCGTTGTACTCGTCTGAAACGGTCAACTTAGCACGTCCTTTTGCGCGACGGGCTGCCAAAACGCGACGGCCATTCTTTGTAGCCATTCTCTCACGGAAACCGTGCTTGTTCTTTCTCTTTCTGTTAGAGGGTTGGAATGTTCTTTTCATCGTCTTATATATTTTATATTGTTTATATTCGCTTTTTAGACTTTTTGCTTTTCAGCTTGCAAAATTACTATATTTTTTCATATTGGCAAAGTTTTCGCTATCTATTTTTCCTTATTTTTCTATTCATCGGCATTTGTGGCAGCGATGTGCTCCGCACGGTGCTGTTGTTGCGCCTATAATTAAAAATTTTTACATATAATTTGCATAAAATCAATATTAAATTGTACCTTTGGAGTGCTTGCCCCGAAATGGCATGTAATGTGAGGAAAAACAATTAACCTTAATATTATTTTATTAAAATGAAACCTACACTTTTTGTATTGGCTGCAGGTATGGGCAGCCGTTATGGTGGTTTGAAGCAGTTGGACGGTCTAGGTCCAAACGGTGAGACAATCATGGATTACTCTATTTTCGATGCTATCCGTGGTGGTTTCGGCAAGTTGGTGTTCGTTATCCGCAAGGATTTTGAGCAGGACTTCCGCGACAAGGTATTGAGCAAGTATGAGGGTCACATCCCGACAGAGTTGGTGTTCCAGGCTATCGACAATCTCCCCGAGGGATTCACTGTTCCCGCAGAGCGTACAAAGCCTTGGGGTACAAACCATGCTGTGCTTATGGGTAAGGATGCAATCAACGAGCCTTTCGCAGTTATCAATGCCGATGACTTCTATGGCCGCGATGCATTTGCCGTAATGGGCAAGTGGCTCAGCGAGCTCCCCGAGGGCAGTACAGGCAAGTACTCAATGGTTGGTTTCCGCATCTGCAACACTCTTAGCGAGAATGGTAGTGTTGCCCGTGGCGTTTGCGAGAAGAACGACCATAATATGTTGACCGGTGTTGTTGAGCGTACAGAGATTATGCGTGTCGATGGCCCAATCTGCTACAAAGATGAGGAGGGCGCATGGCAGCCTGTTGGCGAGGAGACTCCCGTTTCAATGAACTTCTGGGGTTTCACTCCCGACTATTTCCAGCACTCAGAGGAGCAGTTTGTTGACTTCTTGAAGGAGAATGTTGACAAACCAAAGGCTGAGTACTTCATCCCATTGGTTGTAAACAACCTTACAACAACAGGCAAGGCTTCTTGCGAGGTTCTTGACACAACTGCAAAGTGGTTCGGTGTGACATATGCTGCCGACCGTCCTGCAACTGTTGAGAAGATTCAGGCACTTGTTGATGCTGGTGAGTATCCTGAGAAGTTGTTCTGATATTGTAAATGACTATGCAAAAACAGGCTTCGTAGTGAAGCCTGTTTTTTTGTTTTGTATAGGGCGGGGTGAACCTCCCCTTTGAATTTGGTATGGAAAGTTGTTGCCTATCCCGACTCCTTATTTCTTTTTCTCCTTACTCCGTTATTTCTCCTTCGAGGCTCTTGCTCATCAGGCGGCGCACTTCGTCTGTCGGCAGGTTCTTGCCCATGAGGTACATGAGCTTTGTGAGTGCCGCCTCAACGGTTGAGTCTCTGCCGCTTATGACACCTGCCTCGAGCAGTTGCAGGCCTGTCTCGTAAAGTTCCATATGTACACTGCCGCCGGCGCACTGGGTGATGTTGATGATAATTTTGCCCTCGGCTGTGGCCTTTGACAATGCATCGATGAGCCATTTCTTGCGTGGGGCATTGCCTGCGCCGAATGTGCGGAAAATGACGCCTTTCAGCTTCTTGTCGCCAAGTACATCCTCAATAATCTCCTGGCTGATGCCCGGGAACAGTGACAGGATAATGATGTTGCTGTTGTACTCGTGATGTGCTTTGAGTTTGCGTCCTGGAATGTATTTCTTTATGTTGTTGGTGTAGTATTGTATGCTTGTGCCGGCAACTCCCAGCGGCGGGTAGTTGTTTGAGTCGAATGCACCGAAACTCTCGGAGTTGATTTTTGTGGTGCGGTTGCCGCGCATGAGCTTGTCCTGGAAAAAGACGCATACTTCGGGCACAACAGGTGTACCGTCGTGGTTCTTGGCTGCTGCAATCTCAATGGCGGTGATGAGGTTCTCCTTGCCATCGGTGCGCAGTGCTCCGATTGGCAACTGGCTGCCGGTGAGAATGACGGGCTTCATCAGGTCTTCGAGCATGAAGCTGAGCGCCGAGGCTGTGAACGACATGGTGTCGGTGCCATGGAGAATCACAAAGCCGTCATACTTTTCGTAGTTCTCCTCAATGATGGCTACTATTCGGCTCCAAAGTTCCGGCTCCATGTCCGATGAGTCGATGGGGGGAGTGAAGGTGATGGCATCTATGTTCAGATTGAACTGCTTTACCTCGGGGACATGGTTGAGCAGATGGTCGAAGTTGAAACTCTCCAAAGCTCCAGTCTCGGGGTTCTGTATCATGCCAATTGTTCCACCTGTGTAGATGATGAGTATTGATGTTCCTGCCTTGCTACTCATGGTTCTATAAAATATCTTTTATTTCTAACAAATGTCTTACCTCGTATGTTGGGGAAAAGGGGTGTCCGGTCTTTCCCTTTGGGTTGTAGTATATGCTGTCGATTCCAAAGTTTGCTGCGCCTACAATGTCGGTTTCGAACATGTCGCCAATCATCAGACTCTCCTCGGGACGTGACGATGTCCTGCGCATGGCGTGCTCGTAGAGCCTGCTGTCGGGCTTGTTGACGCCGATGTCCTCGGATAGTATCAAGGCATCGAAATATTTGTCTATTCCGGCTGTATGCATCTTGTGCGACTGAAGTTCCTTGAAACCGTTGGACAGGATGTAGAGGTTGTATTTTGGTCGCAGGTACTCTAACAGCTCTATGGCTCCGGGCATGAGAGGCCCTTTGGTGGGTATGAGCCCCAATGCGTTGCGGCAGAACGTTGCGGCAAGCTGCGGGTCATTGACTCCCACTGCTTCAAGAGGATGGCTGTAACGTCGGCGGTTGAGCTCCTCCTTGGTAATCTTCCCCTCGCCATATATGCGCCATAGCTCAAGGTTGTATGGCTCGTATAGCGACATGTAGTGTTCAAAAGAGTTGAAATAACGCTCGTAGTGCAACAGCTCGTAGGTCTCGAGAAACGACTCGCGCGATGCAGCCGAAAAATCGTACACCGTGTCGTCAAGGTCAATGAAAAGGTTGCGGTATTCTGGCATCTTCAACGTGTCTGTTATTTGCCTGCATTCCCGGCTTCGCTCAATGCTTTGTAGTAGCACTCACGGCATAATGGCTCGTACTCCATCTTCTCGCCAAGCAGCACTTGTTTGTCGCCGTCGACAAGGCGGTGCGATACGTAGGCAAGGTTGCCGCACTTAACGCAGATGGCGTGTACCTTTGTCACCGAGTCTGCAACGGCCATAAGTGCCGGCATGGGGCCGAATGGCTGGCAACGGAAGTCCATGTCGAGGCCGGCGATGATTACGCGCATACCGCGGCGTGCAAGCTCGTTGCACACGTCGACAAGGTCGTTGTCGAAGAATTGTGCCTCGTCAATGCCCACAACATCTACGTCGTTGGCAAGCAACAGGATGCTTGTCGATGACTCGATGGGAGTTGAGGTGATGTGGTTGCTGTCGTGTGAAACGACTTCTACATCGGAGTAGCGGGTGTCGAGTGCCGGCTTGAAGATTTCTACCTTCTGGCGTGCGAACTTTGCTCTCTTGAGGCGGCGTATGAGCTCCTCGGTCTTGCCGGAGAACATTGAGCCGCAGATGACCTCTATGCGACCACGACGTGTGGTCTCCATCTGGTTGAATTCTGAAAATCTGTTCATTGGTATATTCGTGTTTTATTCTATATTCGAACTTTGGTCTGAAGATACGGACAAACGGGTGAAATGGACAAAGCTTGCCTTTGCGTATTTCAAAGCGAGTGTAGTGTATGTTCGCGGTTTACCGCAAAGATAAGAAATATTGGCGGATATATGCAATCTTTGTCCTTTATAAGTTATCAACAATGCGAGGTTGAAAGTTTTGCCAATTTTAAAACGGTTTCTTGATATTTTATATTTAATTTGCATAATAATTGATTAATGACAGTATATGGGAATGTTATATGTTGTACCCACGCCTGTGGGTAATCTCGAGGATATTACCTTGCGTGCGATAAGGATTCTGCGCGAGGCCGACTTTGTGCTTGCCGAGGATACACGTACTTCGGCAAAGCTGCTCAAGCATCTTGAGATTCAGGTGCCGATGTATTCGCATCATAAATTCAATGAGCACAAGACTGTGGGCTCGCTTGTGGAGAGGATTTCTACATGCGAACACCATGTGGCGCTCATCTCCGACGCGGGTACTCCGGCAATATCCGATCCCGGCTTTATGCTTGTGCGTGAGTGTGTGAAGAATGGGGTGGATGTACAATGCCTGCCCGGTGCAACGGCTTTTGTTCCGGCGTTGGTGAGCTCGGCGCTCCCGTCGGACAGGTTTGTGTTCGAGGGTTTCCTTCCGCAGAAGAAGGGACGCCAGACAAAACTCAACTCGCTCAAGGACGAGCAACGGACTATGATTTTCTACGAGTCGCCTTACCGTGTGCTCAAGAGTCTGACGCAGTTTGCCGAGGTGTTCGGTCCCGAACGGCAGGCTGCTGCTGTGAGGGAGATCTCAAAACTGCATGAGGAGTGTGTGCGTGGTACGCTTGCTGAACTTGTGCAGCATTTTACGGCAAACGAGCCGCGTGGTGAGTTTGTGTTGCTTGTGGGTGGAGTCGAGGACAAACGCCCGGCCGACAAGGAGTGAATCTTTTGAAACTTGCGAATTGTTATGAATGTTATGAAACAGAATGAGATAACCGTTGGCCGTTTCCTGCGCATTGTGCTTGTGGTCATTGTGCTTGTTGCTGCCTATTTTGTTGTCAACAGCCTCAGTGGTGTGCTGTTGCCGTTTGCCATTGCATGGCTGCTTGCGTATATGCTCAATCCGCTTGTGAACTTTGTACAGGAGAAGATGCGAGTGAAATATCGTGCCCTGGCAATTGTTATTTCAATACTTGTGGTGGGCGTGGTGCTGTACGGCCTCTTCATGCTTGTGGTGCCCTCAATCTTTAGTGAACTGTATACATTGAAGGATATAACGGTGGCGTTTCTTGGTAGGAATATAAATGATGGCTCGATACCGGCTCCTATCATGGATTTCTTCAGGGAGATTTCTACCCAATATGGCTTTGCCGAGATGTTGCAGAATTCCGGTGATGCAGGTCTGCTGTCAATCATTGCCAAGCGCTTGCAGATGCTGTTGCTGGGTACAGTGGATATTATGGGACAGGTGCTGAATGTTTGCTTGATAATTCTGTACCTTTTCTTTATATTGTTTGATTTTGAGCGTGTATCCAAAGGTTGGCAGCCCTATGTGCCAAAGAAGTGGCGTGGTGTGGTGTCCAAGCTGTGGAGCGACCTTGTATATGGCATGAACCAATATTTCCGTGGCCAGATGCTTGTGGCATTCTGCGTGGGCGTTCTCTTTTCGTTAGGCTTTCTGATTATAGATTTTCCTGCGGCAATTGCTTTCGGTATGTTTATTGGCATGCTTAACCTTGTGCCTTATCTTCAGGCTGTGTCGGTATTGCCTATGGCTCTGCTTGCAATGCTCAAGGCTGCCAGCACGGGGGGCGGATTCTGGCCTGTCTTGCTGGGTGCGTTGGCTGTGATGCTGGTTGTGCAACTTATACAGGATTTGTTTCTCGTGCCCAGAATAATGGGTAAGCGGATGAATCTGCATCCGGCAGTTATCCTGTTGTCGCTCTCTGTCTGGGGGCACCTGCTCGGCGTTTTGGGTATGATTGTTGCCTTGCCGCTGACAACGTTGTTCCTGGCCTATCTGCGCCGCTACAACGAGATTGCCGAGACTTCGGGCAGTTCCGAGGAGTATATCCTGCGGGAGGCGATAGACACAGTACGTATATCAAAAGGCAGGAAAACAGGTGAAATATTGGAGGAAAATCCTGACGATAATCCCGATGAGGATGCCGATGATGGCACCGAAGAAGAGATGGAGTAGTTTGACTTTTCCAAAATCGGAAGCCTTGCAGCAATGATTTTTAATGAAAATGCAATAAAAAGATACAAAAAATTTGTCGTTTCCAAATTTAGTAGTATCTTTGCACTCGCTTAACGGCAATTAGGTAGACTCGCTAGCTCAGCAGGTAGAGCACATCCCTTTTAAGGATGGGGTCTTGGGTTCGAGCCCCAAGCGAGTCACCAAAGAAAAGTATCTTTGCAAGGCATTGAGAAAATGCGCTGTTAGCTCAGTTGGTAGAGCAATTGACTCTTAATCAATGGGTCCAGGGTTCGAGTCCCTGACGGCGTACGAAAGGCAGTTACTTTGGTAGCTGCCTTTTCCGTTTTTTATGCACCATGGTGTTTAAGAGGGTGGCGGTGCATGCTGTTGCTGTAATTGTGTGATTTACTCTTTTTTGTTTATTACTTTGATTGAATATGATTACACGTTGTTATCTTGAAATAACCAACATATGCAACCTTGATTGTATCTTCTGCCCGAAGACAACAAGGGAAAAGCGTAGCCTTACGCCGGCTGAATTTGATTTGCTCACCGATAAGTTGCGTGGGAAAATTAAATTTCTCTATTTTCATCTGATGGGTGAGCCTTTGCTCCATCGTCACTTGCCTGAATTCATATGCGTAGCACGCGAAAAGGGCTTCATCCCGGTGCTGACAACCAATGGCACGCTGCTGTCACGTGCGCAGGCGGTGATTGAAGCGCGGCCATACAAGATGCAGGTGTCGCTTCATTCACACGAAGGCAACGGCAGGGAGAATCTTGAACAATATGTGGACGAAACAATGCGTTTTACTGTCGAGGCTGCTGCTAAAGGCGTTATAATGGTGTTGAGACTTTGGAATCAAGGTGGCTATGACAAGGAAAACGAGCGCCTGCTGGATATGGTGGCGGGCTATTTTCCTCGTCCGTGGAGTGCATGCCAGAATGGGTGGAGGCTTGCAGACAATGTTTTCATAGAGTATGGCCGCATGTTCGAGTGGCCTCAGGACGAAAAAAACGGGAATGGCGTGAACGATGCTTTCTGTTATGCTCTGCGCAACCAGATCGGTGTGCTTGTGGATGGCACTGTTGTACCTTGCTGTCTCGACAGTGCGGGAACACTTGCTCTTGGTAATCTTTTTGAACAGAATCTTGACGAGGTGCTTGCATCGCCACGTGCTAGGGCTATCTATGACGGATTTACGCAACATAAGGCTGTTGAACCGCTGTGCCGCCACTGTGGATACGCAGCGCTTATAAAATAAAGGTGAAAGGTGAAAGGTGAAAACGGAAAACTGAAAAGCTTTTCCCCTTTTCCCTTTCAGTTTTCCGTTTTATAAAAGTCTTGTTATCGCGTCCTGGTATTTGCGCGAAATTGGGATGCTTTCGTAATTCTCCTGTTTGAGTTCGGCTACAATGATTCCTGTGTTGTCCCTGCGTACAATCTTTATGTATTCCGGGTTAATGAAATATGATCTGTGGCAGCGCACCAGTCCTCGTTTGGTAAGCGTCTCTTCAAGTGCTTTCATTGACGAACGAAGAATGAATTTCTTTGTCTTGCCTTGGTCCAGATAGTGTATCTGTACGTAGTTGTCTTCCGATTTTATGAATATCACCGCTTCAGGAGTTATGACGAAACGTAGTTTCTTGTATTCATCGTAGAAGCGTATAAGTGATTTTTCATCGGGCCGTTCTTGTTCCTCGTTGTTCTTGGCATATAGTTCGTAACCGAGCATGAGTATACTGTACGGGTATATTGCCGTTGTGGTAATGAGCAGAATGAAAGTACCGGCTATTTCAAAATATGATACCGGTTCTTTGAGCATAAGTGTGACGTACAGCGATGAAAAGAGTGCCGCAATTGTCATCTCGGCAAAACACCATAACGTGTAGATGGTGCGGGAGATGTTCTTGTACTTGCCTATGAGGTAGAGCCAGCCGCGTGTTATCGACGTGGAGACAAGTATAATGCAGAATATTATAGCCGAGTTGAATGCAAAGTTGGCGTGCTCCATCGTGAGCAACTCGTGGATGCCGAGTGGCTTGTAGAATGTTATGAATATTAAAATGAATATGGGTATTACCAGTGAGTGTATTATGGTGCACACACCGCTTAACATCAAGTTTCTTTTCATTGTTTTAGTACCTTGCTTTATTGGGACAAATATACAAAAATATTGTCAAACTCCCCCTATTTGCGCAGTTTTATCCCCGAATTGGCTATTTTTATCCCTAATCGTTCCTACCGATAACAAAAATTATAGTTCATGAAACGGCTATTGTAATTTTGCAGCACAATTTGAAAGGGACTGATTATGGAACAGAAAAAGATCGCAGCTCTGGGCGACTCGTTGACACGCGGAGTGGTGCTTAATGAAAAGAATAGGTATTCAATATTGGATAGAAGTTTTATTGATATAATAAGTGACAGCCTCGGTTTGAGTATTACCAACTATGGCAAGTTCGGTTGTACCATTGATTTCGGTCAGCAGGTCGTTGACAGGCATGCAGATGATATTTCTGCCTCGGAGTATACTTTGCTTGAATTCGGTGGTAATGACTGTGATTTCAACTGGAGCAGGATTGCTGATAGTCCGACCGACGAGCATCAACCAAAAACAATTCTCGACTCGTTCAAAGAGAAATTTGTCAATCTCATTCAACGGGTGCGTGAATTGGGCTCAAAGCCCGTAATAATATCTCTGCCTCCCATTGATTCTGAATTCTATTTTTCTTTCATTAGCCGTTTTATGAATGGTAAGCAAAGGGAGAATGTATTCAATTGGCTGGGTGGCGACATAAATGTTATAAGTCGCTGGCATGAGATGTATAACAGGGCGCTCTTTGAGATTTCAAGATTGATGCATACACCGATAATTGACATTACGACTCCTTTTGATAAGTTTCAGGGTGCAATGAGGATGTTGTATTGTTCCGATGGTATACATCCAAATGCCGAGGGACACAAGCTGATAGCCGCTTCAATAGCAAACAATAGCGAAATTTTGCCCTGAAAGATAAAAATAACGTCTGCAACGACGGTTTTTGCTTAATTTTTACTTATTTTGGGACTTTAAAAATCAAGTATATTTACATTTTATGAATCAGATTTATCGAAGATTGAAGAAGATGCGTGAAAAGTATATCGATACTTTGGCGAAGCTGTATGATTATTCGACAGCTGTGTATTCAAAGAAGACATACACGCAGTGGTACGATACAAAGGAGGGCTCATACACTTATGCTACATTCAAGAACGAGTGCGATGCCTTGTCCAAGGTGCTCACGCAGTATGGTATCGGTGCGGGTGACAAGGTTGCGATCCTCTCTACGAATATGCCAAACTGGTCGGTTGCTTTCTTTGCAACAGTTGTCTTCGGTCGCATATCTATCCCCATACTTCCCGACAGTTCGGAGAATGAAGTGACAAATATCATCAACCACTCCGAGAGCAAGGTGCTGTTTGTGGCAAGGAAGATGGTCGGCAAGGTGTCGCAGGAGGTCATGGACAAGATGACACTTGTCGTTGAACTGGATACGCTGGAGATTATAAAGGCCGACGAGGATAAGTTTACGTGTGACGGGCGCACGGCAGTCCCCACCCCCGATGAGATTGCTACAATCATATATACGTCGGGTACAACAGGAAGCGCCAAAGGTGTGGTGCTGAGCCACCGTAACCTGGCATCGAATGTGATAACATGTTACCACTCATGCAAGAGGGGTGAGAAGGACCGTTGGCTCTCTATTCTGCCAATGGCGCACACACTTGAGATGACGCTTGGTATGCTTTATCCCATGTATACAGGTTCAACGGTCTTCTATCTGCCCAAACCGCCTGCTGCGCCGCTTTTGTTGAAGGCTATGAAACTTGTGAAGCCGACAACAATGCTTACGGTTCCAATGATTATTGAAAAAGTTTATAAGGGCAGTGTATTGCCTACAATAAGAAAGAGCCGTACGCTTACATGGATGAACAAGCATGCATATGGCCTGATGTGCCGTATCATAGGTTTTAAGTTGAAGAAGACCTTTGGCGGATGCATAAGTTTCTATGGTATCGGTGGTGCCAAACTCGATCCCGAGGTGGAAAAGTTCCTGCTTGCGGCCCGTTTCCCTTATGCGATAGGTTATGGATTGACCGAAACTTCGCCTCTGCTTGGATATGCAATGTCGGGGTGGAGAGCTGTGGGCTCGTTCGGATATCCTGTGTATAATGTAAAACTGAAACTGCATAATGTTGACCCGGAGACCGGCGAGGGTGAGATTGTGGCAAAGGGACCCAATGTGATGCTCGGATACTACAAGGATCCGGTGCGTACAAGGAGTGTGTTTACCGAGGACGGCTGGTTCCGCACAAGTGACATTGCCGTACAGGATGAGAAGGGACGCTTCTACATAAAGGGACGTAACAGCAATATGATTCTTGGACCTTCGGGTGAAAATATCTATCCCGAGGAGATTGAGAACGTGCTTAATAATGTAGAGGGTGTGAACGAATCTATTGTTGTGGAGCGCAATGGCCGTCTGGTGGCGCTTGTGGCTCCGGCAGAGGGTTTCATTGAGTGGGACAAGGAGAGTGAGGACAAATTCTATGAGAAACTTGACCATTGGAAGGCCAAGATACTGAGTGTTACAAACAAGAATGTGAACAAGTCGTCACAGGTAAGTTCGGTCGAGGTGATGAAAGAGCCTTTTGAAAAGACCGCTACGCAAAAGATCAGACGTTTCAAGTATAAGGATTCTGCTCCTACTGTCGAAGAGGAGAAAAAGAAATAATATATAGAGAAACTCCCTGAACAAAAACGTTTTTCAAGGTGTTGTAAATGCAACAGTCACCTGCGACATTCAAGCAAGTGTCGCAGGTGCTTTTTTGTACACGTATCACGTGTACTAAGAGTATATTTATGAACCTTAAACAGCCAGAGTTATGAAAAAACGTTATTGTACGCCTGTAGCAGAGAGTATTTGTATTGAGACATCCATTATTGCCGCTTCGGCACCGGCTGCCAGAATGGATATGAGAACGGATGCACGGGATACAGAAACAGAGAGAGGCTCCTGGGGAAATATCTGGGAGTGAAAACAAATCAGGCGCACCTTTCGGGTGCGCCTGATTCTTATAATCTCAAAGTCGTATTTGCTTATTTTACGATAGGAGAAATGCGGAGCTTGTAGCTCATTTCCTCGTTTGGTACACGGTACTCTGGCATTGTGTCTACGTCGTAGCCACATGATGCGTTGCCTACACCGCGCATCCAGGCATCAAGATGGAGCACTGTGTATGGACGTTTTGTCATCTCCCAATAGTGACCGCTCTTCATGAGGTCCTCGTCGGTGTAGGGGAGTGCAGAGAAGCTTACATTGCCCTCGGTCTCAATCTTTACACCCTGACCGTTGTTGTCGGTGAGCACGAGCTCGCGCAAGCCCTCACGGCTACCGCTGCTCTGTGGCTTGACGTAACGGTCGGCCATCTCGCCTGTGGCTGTTGTTGTGTAGCGGCCAACGATTACACCATCCTTGCGGTCAACGGTGTTCTCCCATGGACCATATGCATAGTATGCTACATTGCTGAGAGTGTTGTCGATGTTGCATACAAGGCCTGCACGGCGAAGGTTGCCGTTCTTTGGTATGAACTTGGCGTCAACGTCAACAACTCCCTGCGGGTAGATGGTGTAGTTGATCTCTGTGTCGCAGAGTGAGCCCTTGCGCACGGTCTTTACAACAGTGTTGTCGTTTTCCTCAACAACATTTATTTCACCATTGGCCTCAAGACCGTTCTTTGTCTGCTCGTAGGTCTTGTTGCTGTTGTGACGCTCATACTGGTAGTCATAACCCTGACGGTCGTTCTCGATCCAACGATGGTTGTCGTAGATGAATCCCTGACCCTCGGCAATAATGTTCTTGCCGCCGAATGCAAGAGCTGTGAGCTGTGCTGTCTCGGCATCAAAGGTCAACTGTACCTTGTCGTTGCCGATAACTGTCTCGTGCAAAGAAGATGTCGCTGCAAGAGGTGCACCCTTTGACTCGATTGCTGCAAGTGGAGCGCGCTCGGCAAGTGTGAACTGTGCCAATGCTACCTCGTGACCTGCAGGTGCATATGTCTGTTCATCGCGGTGTACAACGTGGATGTTGATGAGGAGCTCGTCGCCTTTCTTTATTGCCTTGTTGATGTTGGCCTTCTTCACTGTGAGCCATACCTTACCGGTTTGTCCGCTTTCGGTGTATGGTACAGGCATTGTTCCGGTATATACGATGTTGCCGTTCTTTACAATGTCATAGATTACATTGAACTCGTTGAGGTTGGTGAAATTGTACTTGTTCTTGAGTGCAATTGTAACGATACCGCCGTCGAACTCGGTGTTCACCTCGGGCATTGTGATGTCAATGAACTGATGAGCGGCCTTCACCTCCTTGAGCTTTGCGCTCTCCTCGCGTGTTGGAGGAATAATACCGTTTGAGCAGAAGTTGCCCTGGTGTGGGCCCGGATAGTCATAACCTGTGTGCAACTCATAAATGCCCTCTTTCATCTTCTGTGGGTCATAGATAGCCTGGTCTACCCAGTCCCAGATGCAACCGCCGATACATGAATTTGAAGCCTCAATCTTCTGCCAGTACTCCTTGAGGTTACCGATTGCGTTACCCATTGCATGTGCGTATTCGCAGATGAACATTGGCTTGTCGAGACCGTTGGTGTATTTGTCCATCCATGCCTGACCCGGGTACATCTTTGAGTAGAAGTCGCTGAAGCGTCCGCCGCCGTAGTCGCCGCTTGAACGTGTTCCTTCGTAGTGTACAGGGCGGTTGTCAAGGCGTTTTGCCTCGTCGTAGCATGGGCCGAAGTTGCTGCCGTTGCCGGCCTCATTACCCAAACTCCACATGACAACGCTGGCGTGATTGCGGTCGCGCAATACCATGCGGTTGATGCGGTCTACGAATGCCGGAACCCACGATGCGCGGTCCGAGATGCTCTGGTTAGCATGGTCCTCCAAATCGGCCTCGTCGCAGCAGTAAAGACCATAGTAATCGAACATTGCGTACATCTTGGCTGCATTGGGGTAGTGGCTTGTACGGATGGTGTTGATGTTGTTCTGCTTCATGAGGATAACATCCTGCAACATTGACTCTGTAGTAACGGCGCGGCCGTATACAGGGTGAGTGTCGTGACGGTTTACGCCCTTGAAGAATACTCTCTCGCCGTTGATGTATACGAGTGAGTTCTTGATGACGATGTCACGGAAACCGTATTTTGTCGAGAATGCCATCTCCTCATTCTCGTCTTCGTCGTACTGAACGATACGTACTGTGTAGAGGTTTGGCTTCTCGGCACTCCACAACTTGAGGTTGAATACCTCGAGCTTGATTTCACCGCTTGGCGATGCAATTTTCGCTGCAGTGTTCACAACTGTTGATTCCTCGGCTGCCAGTTCTCCGTTGGGAGCATATACCTGTGCCTTGATGGTTTTGAGACCGGGGATGAAGTCGCGGTTGTCAATCTCGAACTTGATGCTCATCTCGGCACTGAAGTAGTCCGATGAAATCTTGCTTGTGATGTAGTGGTCGCGGACTGCGGTCTTTGGCACATTGTAGAGGTATACATCTCGGAAGATACCGCTCATGCGGAACATATCCTGACACTCAAGGTATGAACCGTCGCTCCAACGGAATACCTGGACTGCAAGCTTGTTCTCGCCCTTCTGCAGGTAGTCGGTGATGTCGAATTCGGCAACGTTGTTGGCGCCCTGTGTGTAACCTACGTACTCGCCGTTAAGCCAAACGAAAGCAGCTGAGTAGATACCGCCGAAGTGGATGAATGTGCGGCGGCCGTCCCAATCCTCGGGAACTTCGAATGTGCGTATGTATGAACCAACGGGGTTGATACCGTAGTTGCTGCCGTTATCGTTGTAACCGGGGCGTGCCTTGATGTATGGAGGTGTGTTTGCGTGTGGATACTCTACATTGTTGTAGATTGGTTTGTCATATCCGAGCATCTCCCAGTTCGATGGAACAGGTATCTCGTCCCATGCGCTTGCGTCAAAGTCTGCCTCGAAGAAATCGAGTGGACGCTGCTCCGGCTCGCTTACAAGGTTGAACTTCCATGTGCCGTTGAGGCTCTGGTAACGGTTGTTTACAGGCTCGGTCCATGGAGTTTTGTAGTATGCTGCGTCGGCAAGCATCTTGCTTACGTTGTCATATGGCATGTATGTTGCAACGGCACGCTCCTTGTTTTCGGCGAACATTGTCTCGTCCTCCCAGTGTGGTGCGTTGATTTTTGGCTTCTCCACCTGTGTGATGTTGAACCATGCTGCTGAGTCGGCCGGGTTCTTCTCAACGAGCATCATGCGGCCCTCCTTGAGTGCATACATTGTGCCCTCTTTGCCGGCCGATGTGATGAGGTATACGCCCTGCTGCTTTTCAACAGGCTCAAAGTGGAATTTTGCGTTGTTCCATTCGCCTGCCTTTGCTGTCCACTGGAGCAGGTAGTCGATGCTTGGGTTGCCGCCGCCATCGTCAAAGTGTATGCCGTAGAAAGAGTTCTCGATGGCGAATGTAAAGAGGTCAATGGTCTTGATGTTCCAGTATTGTCCCTTGTTGCCGCTGACAGTGTCCTCGCTTACAATCCGTGCGTTGTTCTCGCCTGAATCGCCATTACCGAGCACCTGACCAGGCTTTGTGACCGGGCAAATCTGGTATGTGAGGTCGTCGTCAAAGCCTGCAACTTCCGATTCCTTAATCTGGAATTTTGCAGCGCGCATGTTGGTAGCTCTCTCTCTCTTGATTACCACGAGTGTGCCGCCCTTACCCTTTGCAACTGCAAGTGTGGGGCTGTTTGCCGGGATGAGCAAACCGTTTTCGAACTTCCAAAGCTGTGCCTCGTCCGAGCCGTTGTTCTCGCCGACTTCAACAAGATTGCCGTTTACGCGCAAGGCGTTGTTGGTCACAGGGTTAATGATGCGCCAGCTGCCCGACAGTTCTGTAATCTTCCAATATATAGCAGGGTCTTCCTTGTCGTAGCTGACCAAGCCTGCCATCTCTCCCATTTTTTCGGCAACGAGGTTCTCTGTTTCTCCAGCACCATAGATATGGTACAGTTTGCCTCTTTCAAATGTCTCCTGTGCATTGATGCCGACAGCACACAAAAGTGCAACGGCTGTCAGTGCAAGGCATTTCTTCAATTGACTGATTGACATAGTGTTTTGTTTTATGGTTATTATTATATGTTTCTTTTAAAACGCAAAGGGCGTGCAATTCACAAAAAATAGTTGCAAACGAGCAAGATACGCAATGTTCACTTTAGCGTATTTCACAGCGGGTGCAGTATATGTTCGTGAAATATCACAAAGATATAAATATATTTATTAAAATATGTTCTTCGGGTAGAAAAGTTTTGATATTTTGTGTGTTAAATACAACAATCGTGGAACCGCGGTTCCACGATTGTGAGTCTGTATCTTATTTCCCATTGTACATATGTTCGTATGTTTTGTCCGAGAATTCAGGATTTGTGTAATCCCTGCGAATCATCATTGCAGTGTCCGGCCAATAACTTCTTGAGTCATCAAGGGTAAACAGCATTGTTGAGTCATTCAGTAATTCAAATGAGATATCATTGTTGTTATTAGCACTATCAGGTCTTTGATGGGCTTGACCAACCATGAAAGAGACGGTTGCTATTTTAATACAACAACAAGTTGCAACCGAACGGTTGCAACTTGTTGTGTATAAGCGTGGAATGAATTACTTGCCGAAGCGTTCGCGCAGGGTCTTTATCATGTCCTGTGTCATGGAGTCGAGGTCGTAGCTTGGCTTCCAATCCCATTCGTTGCGTGCGCAACTGTCATCCATCTTTTTTGGCCAAGAGTCGGCGATTGCCTGACGAACGGGGTCGAATTCATAGTGCATCTTGAAGTCGGGGATGTACTTCTGGATAGATGCTTTGATGATTTCAGGGTCAAAGCTCATTGATGCAACGTTGAATGCATTGCGGTGAATGAGACGCGCGGGGTCGGCCTGCATGATGTCAACGGCGGCCTTCAACGCATCGGGCATATACATCATGTCCATGAATGTGCCGGCCTGGATGGGGCAAGCAAAATCCTCGCCCTTCACAGCTGCATAGTAAATCTCCACTGCATAGTCGGTTGTTCCTCCACCGGGGAGTGTCACGTTGGAGATGAGGCCGGGGAAGCGCACTGCACGTGTGTCGACACCGTACTTTGTGAAGTAGTAGTCACTGAGCAACTCGGTTGCCACTTTTGTGACACCATACATGGTCTTTGGACGCTGTATTGTGTCCTGTGGGGTGTTGTCGCGTGGTGTATTGGGGCCGAAAGAACCAATGGAGCTTGGTGTGAATACGGCGCACTTCTTCTCGCGTGCAATCTCAAGAATGTTGATGAGGCCGTTCATCTGTATGTCCCAAGCCAACAGGGGCTTTGACTCGGCAACGGCCGACAGCAATGCTGCAAGGTTGTATATTGTATCAATCTTGTACTTCTCGACAATGTCTGCAAGCTGCTGGGCGTTCTTTACGTTGGCCTCTTCTGCCGGGCCGCTCTCAAGCAGAATACCTTTGGGCTCTGCACCAGGAATGTAGCCTGCAACAATGTTTCCGTCCGGAATCATGTTGCGCAGTTTCATTGTAAGTTCCGAACCAATCTGTCCGG
Organism: Bacteroidaceae bacterium; assembly: GCA_045634305.1. Lineage (GTDB taxonomy): Bacteria > Bacteroidota > Bacteroidia > Bacteroidales > Bacteroidaceae > HGM04593. The sequence continues at coordinate 209,905 of JAZQZZ010000049.1, forward strand.
TTGAACCAATAACCAATACGTTCTTCATAAGGCTGTATGATTTTGTTTTTCTTGTTTATGTAAACAAAGTTACAGCTATTTTTATAATAGCTACAAATTTTTATCACAAAATGTTTCGAATTTCTTTTATAATAATCCGAGCAGCGTGAACATAAGGTAGCCGATGTAGTTACCTACCGCATATCCTAAAAGGCCATTGGCAATACCAACCATAATTACATCCTTGTTCTTCATGGTTGCGGCAATCATGGGCACGCAGAGTGGGGAGTTGATTAGCGTGTCGGATGTTATCACGGCATCATCGGCATTGACGCGGAACAGTTTTGCAAAGAGGATTGTCAGGAAAAGTGAACCGAAAATGATTACAGCCTGGTATATGAGTATATAGAGGCTCTCGCTCCAGTTGATCTTGCTAAGGTCGGCCATTGTTGCCATGACAAGGCAGAATACATAAATGATGTACATGCCGGCGTCGTAGCTCTTGTCCCAAGTACGTACCTCTTTCCAAGTTGTGAATAGGAGTGACAGCGTGGTGATAGAGAGTATAAGTGCCACCATGGATATCTCTCCATTCTTGCCAAGGAGTTTTCCGATGAATACCGATATTCCCATTACCACGGCTGCTGCAACCAGAACCTTGCCAAGTTGCAGCAGGCTCTTCTTTTTGCCGAACTCCTTGTATGGGTTCTCCTCGGTGTACTCCTCGAGGTTCACGTTCTGCTCCTTGCCGCCACGCTTGCCCACAATCCATCGTGCAATCTTCACACCACCGCCCATGAGGAACATAAGGTAGAAGAATGAGACAATAAGGTTGCAGGTCGTGAGTATTATGAAATTCTCGCTGCTGAGTCCCAGCATCTGCTTGATGGCTGCAAGGTTGGCTGCACCGCCAAGATACTGTCCTGTAAGTGAAGCACCCATAATGGCGCCCTCCTCACCAAGATTCTTTTTGAAAAAGATATATCCCACAGCAACGAATGCCACAACCGAGAAAGCTCCTATCACAAACGCTTTCAACGACTTGCCCAAAGAGAATTTCTTGAAATTACAGCCGAATAGTATCATTGGCAAGGCTAATGGGATAAGTGCGCTTGAAAAGGATTCCATCAGACCGAAAATCTTATTGTATGCAGTCTCTTCTGTGGGGAACAGACCTGCGTTGGCAACAACAACACCAAGGATGTAAAGAGTAAGTACCGGGCCAATCTTGTTGAAGATCTTGTTCTTGCGGCATATGAACAGCACGCCTGCGGGTGCCACTAGGTAAAATATTATAAGTAAGATGTTTACTAGCATGTTTTGTTCATTTTTTTATTTAATGTGTGTGTAATTTGACTTTGAATTCCGCCCCAAAGGTACAATTTTTTATTAAGATTTCACAAATTAACAAATTTTAAATTGTTTTGTAGCGCTTTATCTTTGTCCCATTTGTGTAAAAGTGAAATATTTTTCAGCTGCCGATGTGTGTTTTAAAACAAAAAATGTACTTTTGTAGACAATCGGGCCTATGGCTCGGAGAAAAGACGACAATCATCAACCAAAACACTATAACAATGTACGGAAATTTCCAACAACATTTGAAAGACGAACTGGCTGCCATTGATGCTGCCGGTCTGTACAAGAGAGAGCGTAACATTGCATCGCAACAGTTTGCCGAGATTACCCTTGAAGATGGCTCGAAGGCACTCAATTTCTGTGCCAACAACTATCTTGGTCTGTCGAACAACCCACGCCTGATGAAGGCTGCCCAGGAGGCAATGGAAGCTCGTGGCTTCGGTATGTCATCGGTGCGTTTCATTTGCGGAACACAGGATTATCACAAGACTCTTGAAAAGGCGATTGCCGATTACTTCAAAACCGAGGATACGATTCTTTATGCTGCTTGTTTCGATGCTAACGGTGGTCTGTTCGAGCCACTCTTCACTGCCGAGGATGCCATCATCTCCGACTCTTTGAACCACGCATCAATCATTGACGGCGTACGTCTTTGCAAGGCTGTACGCTACCGTTATGCGAATGCCGACATGGCCGACCTTGAGCGTTGCTTGCAGGAGGCTCAGGCACAGCGCTACCGCATCATCGTTACCGATGGTGTATTTTCAATGGACGGTAACGTGGCTCCAATGGATAAGATTTGTGACCTTGCCGAGAAATACAATGCTCTTGTGATGGTAGACGAGTCACACTCGGCCGGTGTGGTGGGTGCAACAGGTCACGGTGTTGCCGAGCAGTTCGGTTGCTATGGCCGTATCGATATTTTCACAGGTACATTGGGTAAGGCTTTCGGTGGTGCCGTAGGTGGTTTTACCACTGGTCGCAAGGAGATTATCGATATGCTTCGTCAGCGTTCACGTCCATACCTCTTCTCAAACTCATTGCCACCATCAGTGGTCGGTGCGTCAATAGAGGTGTTCAAGATGCTTGCCGAGAGCGACGAGCTCCACACCAAGTTGCAGAATAACGTGAACTATTTCCGCGACAAGATGTTGGCTGCAGGCTTCGATATCAAACCAACACAGTCGGCTATCTGCGCTGTAATGCTTTACGATGCTCCATTGTCACAGGTGTTTGCACAGAAGATGGCTCAGGAGGGTATCTTCGTTACAGGTTTCTACTATCCGGTTGTTCCAAAGGGCGAGGCGCGTATCCGTGTCCAGCTATCTGCGGCTCACGAGCAGGAACACCTTGACAAGGCAATTGCAGCCTTCATAAAGGTAGGCAAGGAACTCGGGGTTATAAAGTGAAGGTGAAAACTGAAAACTGAAAGCTGAAAGATTAAATCGGAAAGCGAGCACCATATTACAAAAAAAGATGAAGGCCATTGGCCTTCATCTTTTTTTAGTAATTGTTACTTGGTTCTTACTATTTCGTTTTCACATTAATTTCAAAGGTACTTGCAGGGAGACCGGCCTCGTTTACAAGGTTTGCATCGGTGTAGGGTTTCCACGCATAGCGAACGCGACTTAAATTGCTGTAGCCTTCAATGATTATGCGGTTGCCATCGAACTTAATGTTCTCGCTTGGAATCTCCTGTAATGAACCAACAGCCCAACCAATCTCCAATCCACGCAAAGACTTGCTGTCGCTTGTCTTTAATCTTGCAGCATTGCTGAATTCGATTATAAGTTTTCCTTTTATCTCTTTTGCACTCACCGGGGTGGGGCCGTGCTGCGCCACGTGGCACATACCGTATGTCTGGTTCAGCGCAAGGCGTGCAAGACGTTCTCCAACGGGGGCTTTCTCCTTCGGGTGAACATCATACGGGTTACCTTTGTCGCTCGATACGGCAAAGTCGCAGTTGGGGATTTCGGCTGCCATTCTGCGTTGTGAGTCGCGGAAGTGTGGCCACGACGGGCGGTTTATGCTCGATAGTTGGACAAAATAGAATGGCATTTCGGCATCGTTCCATGTCCTGCGCCAGCTGTCGATGAGTGTGGGGAATATGGCTTCGTGCAGTTCCACGTTGTGTGCGTTCGATTCGCCCTGGTACCAAATTGCTCCCTTGATGGGGTAGTTGGCTATCGGCATTATACCTGTCTCGTATAGGTAACATGGCTCATAGGGGTGGCGTTGCAGGTTGTTTGTGCTCTTGGCAATGTTCTTGCTCGCACGGCCACGGCACCAGTCCTGTATCATGTCGTTGCTTTTCCAATTATATAATATGTCAACAAGTACGGGGTGGAATTCGAGTGTCTTGCGGTCGATGAAAGCCTCAGCAGGAGCTCCGCCAACAGCGTTGCATATAAGTCCCACAGGAACGTCCAATGAGTCGGCAAGCATTGCGCCAAAGTGGTATGCTACAGCCGAAAAATCGTTCACGTTCTGTTCGTTCTGCATCTGCCAATTTGTAGGCAGGTAGTAGTCGTGGTTGTTGAGCCTTACAAGGTCAATAGAATCCCATTCTATGTTGTTTGTGATGACTCTTGGCTTCATGTTGTAGAGGCGTATATCCTTGCCTTTTACATTTGCAAGGCTCTGCTCTATGTGCGAACTCTCCTTTACCATAAATGCCATGTTCGACTGTCCCGAACAGAGCCATACCTCACCGACAACAATGTTGCTGTATGTGATTTTCTCTTTACCGCATTCAACGGTCATTGTGTAGCACTTGCCGTCGGCTTCCATTGGGGGGAATGTGCTTTCCCATTCACCCCATTCGTTTGTGCAGGCTTTCACCTTCTTTTTACCGAGTTTTACTGTAACCTCGTCACCGGCATTTGCTGTTCCTTTTACAATGAATGGCTTACCGCGTTGAATAACCATGTTGTCGCTGTATATTGCCGGCAGTGAAAGATCGCCAAAGTCGTCGGTTATTGCCGAATATACCTGTTTGGCAATGATGCAGGCACCCTGCTCGTTGGGGTGTAGTGCATCGGGCATCAGGTCGGGTCGGTTGTAGATGAAACGGCTCAGGTCGATTAGCTCAAATTCTTCGTACTCGGCAATATCCTCAATGACATCCTGAATCTGCCAGTACCAGTCGCGTGTGCCGCTCTTGAAACGGCGATGCCAATGGAATATGGGGGTCATGCGGCAGACGTAAACCTCTACTTTGGGGTTCTTGTCGCGCAATGCATTGATGATGTTCATGTAATCGCCATAGAACTCGTCGCGGTAGTTGGGCCAGTTGCGCGGGTCGGTGTCGTTGAGTCCCAAATGTATTACGGCAATGTCGGGCGCGAACTCGAGCGCAGCCGTGTACTCGGGCAGGTTGATGTATGGGCGGTGCCCCTTACTCAAAAGCGTAGCTCCTGAATGACCGAAGTTGCGCACTTCGTACTCCTCGCCAAGCATCTGTTGCAACCGGGTGGGGTAAGAGGTCTCTGCCGGGCTCTTATGTGTCATTCCATAGGTGACACTATTGCCGATGCAGGCAACCTTGATTTTCTCTTGTGCAGTGGCAAGCAATGGCAGCAGTACAAGAACAAACATTATAAGTCTCTTTCTCATTGTATTGTGGTTTTCCATAATCAATATGCGAATATAGTAATTTAAATCCTAATAGACAAAAAAGGAGCAATCCTCTCACGAACTGCTCCTTTCCTATCAGGGTTCAGATTCAATTATCTTGCAATGAATTTCTTGCCGTTCTGGATGTAGATACCACCCTTTGCAGGTGCTGTAACTTTGCGACCCTGGAGGTCGTAAATAGCTTTCACTTTTCCGCTTTCCGTTTTCACCTCCTCGATTGCAGTGGGGTTGGTCGACTTGATGGGGTAGAATGGTGCGTCGTCGGTGAACTTGTATGTTCCGTTGCTTGCCCAATCGAGTGAGAAGCGCACGAAACGCATTACAAAACCATCATGAACTCCGTTCTCCTCATAATATACACCAAGTGTACCGTCGGGGAGTACTACGGCTGCGCTGTAGGCCGAACCGCGTGGACAGATGGTCTTTGGTGTGCCGAATGTCGCGCCTTCGTCGGTAGAGAGTGCGATACTCACATTCTGTCGGCTGCTGTGGTTTGGTAATGTCTGGAATGCAATATTCCAAGGGTTGCCCTCAACTGTTGAACACCATACCATGTATTCGCCGTCGCAAGCGTTACCCGAGATACCGCTTGTGAAGCGTGTCTGTGATGGCAAGTGCCATGTCTCGCCGTCGTTCGATGTGTAGTTGTAGTAGTTGTAGCCGCTTGCACGTACGCTGATGGCGAGGTCGCCGTTGTTGCGCTCCAGTGTCTTTGGCTCGTCGGCACCGCTTGTACCGCTTGTACCGCTTACGTACCAGTTCTGTCCGCCGTCCTTGCTCATGAAGAAGTAGAAGTGCTGGCTGTTGTCGGCCTGGCGGTTCACAAAGCTTGAAACAAGTGTACCGTCGCGCTTCTGGAGTGCAGCACCCGAACCTGAGAATCCGCTCTTCCAGGTGTTTGTCTTGGGGTTAGAGCAGTTGGCGCCGAAGAGGTCATTGGTGTGGTCGACGGGAGCATCCCAGGTGAGTCCTCCGTCGCGGCTGGTGATGGTCTTCCAGCGTGGAGGCTCGGCTGCTGTTCCTGCAAAGAATCCGTGACCGTATGTTCCTGCACTTGTCATGATACCGATAATTTCTCCGTTCTCGCGCTTTGTAACGATAAGTCGGAGGCCAAGCGGCCTTAGGAAGACAAATG
>JAZQZZ010000050.1:0-63906 GCA_045634305.1 Bacteroidaceae bacterium
ACCCGAGCTCCGTTCTTGAATTCAAGAACGGAGCTCGGGCTGTCTCATTCATTCCCGACGGACGTCAGTCCCTGCGGAAAATATCACGTGTGTATACTTTCTCCTTCACATCATCCAGCACACTGTCATACCTGTTCGCTATTATAGCCTGCGACTCGGCCTTGAAACTCTCCAGGTCATTCACGATGCGGCTGCCAAAGAACGTTGTGCCATCTTCAAGCGTCGGCTCATATATTATAATCTCGGCCCCTTTCGCCTTTATGCGCTTCATTACACCCTGTATCGACGACTGGCGGAAATTGTCGCTGCCCGCCTTCATCGTCAGGCGATACACGCCAATCACACATCTCCTCTCCTCGCCGGCGTCAAAGTCTCCCTTGCTATAGTAGTCATAGTAACCCGCCTTGCTCAGCACCTGGTCGGCAATGAAATCCTTGCGCGTGCGGTTACTCTCGACAATAGCACTCATCATGTTCTGTGGCACCTCCTGGTAGTTTGCCAGCAGCTGCTTTGTATCCTTTGGCAAGCAGTAGCCACCATACCCGAACGACGGGTTGTTGTAGTGGTCGCCAATGCGCGGGTCAAGCCCCACACCCTGTATTATGGCCGCCGAGTCCAATCCTTTAATCTCGGCATACGTGTCCAGCTCATTAAAGTAACTCACGCGCAGCGCCAGGTAAGTGTTGGCAAACAACTTCACCGCCTCGGCCTCTTTCAACTCCATGAACAAAGTGGGAATCTCCTCCTTTATTGCCCCCTGTTGCAGCAACGCCGCAAATGTGCGTGCCGCCTCCTCCAGGTGATTGCCGGCAATATCCCTTATCGCCTGGTTCTCCTCGTCAAAACGGTCAATCATCTTCGGATAACCGACAATTATACGGCTGGGGTAGAGGTTGTCGTAGAGCGCCTTGCTCTCGCGCAGGAACTCAGGCGAGAACAGCAGGCGGAACTTGTGCGTTGTGTCCCATCCCATCTCCTTGAATCTGCGGGCATACTTCACATACAAGCTGCGGCAGTAGCCCACCGGAATGGTACTCTTTATAACCATCGTCGCCTGCGGGTTCACCTCCAGTACAAGGTCAATCACATCCTCAATGTGGTGAGTATCAAAGAAATTCTTCTGCGGGTCATAGTTCGTCGGCGCCGCAATCACAACAAAGTCGGCATTGCTGTACGCCTCGCGCCCGTCAAGCGTTGCACGCAGGTTCAGCCCCTTCTCTGCCAAATATTTCTCAATATATTCATCCTGTATCGGCGATATCCTGTTGTTAATCTTCTCAACCTTCTCCGGTATCACATCAACAGCCACCACCTCATTGTGCTGCGCCAAAAGAGTAGCAATGCTCAGTCCCACATACCCCGTTCCTGCAACTGCAATTTTCATAATTCAAGTATTTATTTTGTTACATATCCGGTCCGATGACAATCGACACCTAATCTCTACAAAATTAATAATTATATTATTAAAAAGCGATTTTTATAAGAAATCATTTGCAGCCACTCCTTTCGGCCATTCATCACCGGCACACCTCACATCGCCGTGCCGGCCCCAAAACATTAACACATGTAATCCTTCAGCTGCTCCTTCAATATTATGCGGGCCTGGCTTATTCGCGTCTTCACCGTGCCGATAGGTATTTTCAGGTCGGCGGCAATCTCGACATACTTGTGCCCAACCATGTACAAGCGCATAACCTTTCGCTCTTTACATGGCAAATTCTCAACCGCATTGTATATCTCCTTCACCTCAATGTCGTCACAGTGGAAACAGCAATAATTTCCCATCTCCTCATCCAACTCATCGTCAATCAGCCACGGCCGGTCTTCCTTCTTCGCAATGTTTATAAAAGCATTGCGCATAATCTTGTACGTCCATTTAGTGAATTTGTCATTCTCGCCATCAAAACTGTCGGCATTGCAGAGCGCGCGAATGAATGTCTCCTGCAGCAAATCATCAGCCCTGTCTCTGTCCCACGTCAGCTTGTAGGCATACCCCCACAGCTTGCCCTGCAATGCCATAAGCAGTTTTTCGGTTATCTCTCTTTCCATTACTTCCTGTGTGTTCAGTTAATACAATCAATATAACCCCTTCAAGTGCCATTTTGTTTTTCAAAACCTCAACTTTTGCTGTTCAACCACCTCCTTTTAATACTGTTTAACACTTCAACCCCTCAAATCCGGTTTTTTTACACCCCGGCAGCAAGGTATAAAATAATTCCCGATGCACTACAAGTGCACCGGGAACTTCTGCTTTATTATATATATCATGGTGGTGATATATCAAGGTAAAAATGTAGGAGACGAAAGCCGGAAACCGGCGCGCAATACTTTGCAAATGCACCTCTCGCGGCGCAAAATACGCGTTTCCTTTTCGCTATCGCTGCAAAGATAATACATATAACATGCCGTTTGCAAGTTTTTTGCCATTTATTTTTGAATCTACGGCACATTTCGCCCATTCCCATTGCAGCGCATGCCCAACCGTTTTCAATGCCTCTTGCGCCAGAAGTAATGCCAAATCTTGAAGTATGGGCTCCATAGCGTCTCGCCCGGGTATTGCAGAATAAGCCTTGCTGTGCGGCGCATGCTGTTCAGGAAATGAGCAAACTCCCTCTCTTGCGAAACAATGCTGTATCGGCTGTCATATCTTCCAAAGTTACCGGCAGTCATCACCTCGTTCAACAAGAACTCACCCCTTCTCCTGTCAGGCTCAACAATCAGCTTTTCCCGTTCAATCCCCAATTTCTCTTGCATAATGTATGCCACTGCTGCTGCAAACCCCTTTAGTCCCAGCTCTTTCAGCATGCACGTACACTCCACCTTCTCCTCCTCGGTAGCCCCTTTCTCCAGTACAAAATAGTAGTCCAGCAACTGCCTTAATCCAATCCCCTCCTGGAACAAATGCCTGTATATGTGCAGCAATATATATATACGGTTGAATGCCGTTGTCGGTGCAGGGAAACACCCCTCTTTTGTGCAAACAACATTGGCAAACTGTGCATCCGCGCTCTCCTTAAAGAACCTCTGCATTCTTCTGTTTGCAAAAGGACTATATAACCAACTTGGACGGTAATGCACCTCAATATCAAGTTCCCGGGCAATGGGAAAGTCTACGTGATGATAAGTCGGCTCACAATCGGGGATTAACTTCCGCACATATTCAATAATCTTTTTGTCGCCACCGTCTAACCAAATATCAATGTCGCCCGGTGTGCGCAGGGTAGGGTCGGGGTAAAGCTGCGCTATGCCTTGCCCCTTTAGAATACAATTCCCGAATCCTTCGCTCTTGAATTTATCCGATACTATTGCACATTTCCTGTCAAGCTCGGCATTCTTGCTCTTTATCATTGCGCACATCTTGTACCACTTCAGCAGAATCTCCTTTGACGGGCGCTGCTCCTGTGGCAACCTTTCAATGCCCGCAAATGCAATGCCGGTGAGTGTCTGTTTCTGCGCAATGTCAAACAGCTCGTTCCACTCTCGTGCGTCGGGAGTGTGGGGCAGCGTGCACTGCTTGCCAATCCCGCACCTTATTAGAGCAAAAAACAACTCAATTATCGTTGTGCCATTCTCCGTCCTTTGGGGATGGTTCTCTTTTTTCATAGCTTGCCAGTTTAATTCAATCTCTTCAGTGCAAACAAAGGTAGTGAAATGTCCCGTCTTTTGCGTAAAAAACAAGACAAAATAAATGCAACAATATTATTTTTTGACCAAGCAAGTGTGTGCGGAAGTTACAGCACCGCGAATTTATTTTTGGACAAAAGTACAAAAGAACAAAAAATGCATTCCGGTTTTAGATAATATTGTCGCATTGTTCCCATGCGACTGTCAAGAGTTTTAATTTGTGGCAACGGGAAAGCCAGCTCTCACTTTGACACGAATTCAAACTATTGCAACTTGGAAAGAATTTCCAGCAACTTATCTAATACCATAAAGCTGTGAAAATAAACGACCTGTGCAAAAAATCTTGTGTCCTTATGTTCTTATGTCTTGAATTTAATACAGTTTTGATAACATCGTCTTGTCGCGACCCACGAGGCATGTGACCTAAAACTGCTCCTCTGCCTAAGAGGACATTGCGAATTAATTTATTTTTAGACAAAAGCACAAAAGTACAAAAAATGCTTTCCGTATTAGATAACACGTCGCATTGTTCCCATGCGACTGTCAAGAGTTTGAATTTGCGGCAACGGGAAAGCCAGCTCTCACTTTGACACGAATTCAAACTATTACAACTTGGAAAGAATTTCCAGCAACCTATCTAATACCATAAAGCTGTGAAAATAAACGACCTGTGCAATAACCTTCTGTCCTTATGTTCTTCTGTCTTGAATATTGATAACAGAGCGTTGGGATAAACTCGAGGCTTGTTACCGTGTAGTAGAAAAAGGCTAAAATATTTGCATTTGTGTCATTATAGCAACCTCGTTTCTGTTAAGTGGGTATACTTTTGCAACGTAAACAAAGCAGGTGCCGCTGTTTTTGCCATACAAATAAACTCATATACTTAATGGATTCTTCTATCATCTTTCATATTTTTTTCAGCGGCACCTGCTTTTTAAACGCATAACCTTAAACTTTATAACTATTATGAAAAACGAGATGAATTTTATTTCAAATTACCAACGTGATTTTGATGCAGTTGTGAAACCCGAGGAAAAATCCTTCCCCCAGTTTGCAACCAATCTACCCAAGATGTCGAGTGTCGAGGAACGGTTGTACGAATTGAGCGAACGCATAAACATGCTGGCAATGTTTGTTGGTGTACCCCATGCCGTGCAGCTCGACGGCAACCTTACACTCTATCCTGCACGCAAGACCGGCAAGAGGAAGTTGAGTGATGAGGCAGTGTCGTACATGGTCGACCTCACCCCCTATCGTGAAACATTCTCCGAGGTCCGCTTCCAGGCAATGAACATGTTTGCCGATGACCGCGAGATTGTGCGTGGAATAATAATCGACGAGCAGGGCAATGTAGAGTGTTCAAGCAATAATCAAATGAACACATCAAATCAGTGGACACGTTTGCCCATCACCCGCAACTCAACATTCCTCATTGCATCAGTGCCTTTGAAGGATGGCAAGCCAGCCTGGGTGCCCCAACATGTCGAGTTCATGACAAAGGGATTGGCTCAAGAGGTTGCCGAAATCACCGACAGGCTTTACCACGATGCTCTGGATACCTATAACAAAGATATATTCCCATTGAAGCTCGAGTGTAAGAAACTGAACTCAGAACTTATGGGCAAGGAGGAGAGCTTTTTGTAAATAAAAAGGCAACAACATAGCAGTTACCCCGCAGTGGTGATTGGCATTTCACGGAGCGCCGTGACAAGGAATTTACTTACCAATCGCATAATAGTAAAAAATGGCTAAAATGTTTGCGGGCACAAAATGTTTACTGTACCTTTGCGCTGTTATGCATTTTAAAGTTAGATAGAGTCCCAGTAATGGGAAAATAAGCGTGCCGCGTTGTGATAACGCGGCACGCTTTGTTTAATTTGCCTTTTTGCATGTGCGTTTTGGCGCGCCTATTAATGAACTAATTAAAAAAACGAAAAATGAATGAAAATAAAGAAAAAATGCCCGTCCGGTATAAACGACTTGATAGTGGGCAAGGAACTGATTTTAATTTAGAACGCAGTCTTGATTTGATTTTTTCACCTGGCTGCTTCACGGTGGAGATAGACCATTCAGCTAAAGATGTCGGTTTGCCAATAGAATTTTGTGGTAGTGACCATTATATTGTTGGCACTCTTATGGTTACTGACAACGGCGTATCAAATTTACAGTCGGATAAACGCTTGACAGGTCAGGTCCTTATTTTTACATCCCGCAAAAGCAAGGAGACTAAAGTCTACACAAGAACTTATGCCGATGGTTTGTGGAGCGAATGGAGTAGCCTAGTACGTGCGGGTATGTATAACAATATATCTACAACGGATGAACTGCTGGCTACAGTAGGCAGTTTGGTTAACGAAAACACTCGTGCTAAAGAAGTAGAGGAGAGTGTTAAACGCACTGCTGTAGATATTTCTTCACTCACATGCACAGCAGACAAAGAGAGTGTTACAATAACAGCTAACTCAATGGATGGGGAAGTTTTACATTCAGTAGAGATTCCTTCTGCAACAACAGAAAGTGCAGGGATTATGAGTGCGGAGGAAAAGGTTGCTCTTGATGATAGTCCAAAGAGTGACGATATACCGATGCTATTGAGGATGAATTATTATAACCCCGATGATGTCGATATGGTTGAAGGTAAATTTCTGGATTTGGCTGGCAAATTCATAGAGAGTAGTAACTTTTGCGTTACAGGCTACATTCCACTAAATTCTATTGTCAGGCAATTGATTTGTACACGAAATGGTGAGGTTGATACAGGTAATGGTGGGGCTATCGCTTTTTATGACAAAAATAAGGAATTGTTGTTTTGTAAGCAGTTTACACAAGAAAATGGGGTTGCACTTTGGGAACCAGAGGTTGCCTATGTGCGTTTTTCGGTTAGATTTTACACGTCAGGACATATCCAAATAGAGTTGGGCGATAAATATACATCTCCAATAGGATATAATGAGAATATATGGAATATTAAATTGCCTAATGGTTATGTAGAAACACAAAGCATGTCGCAGGTTTTTGGTGTGGAGAAAACGCTTAATCTTCTTAACCCTGACGAATTGCAAATGGATGTTAGTGCTTATATAAGCAACGGGGAACTTAAATTTACTTCAACTCCAGCACTTACAGCAAGTGGATTCATAGAAGTCAAGCCTTTGACAACATATACTTTTTGGTATAGTGGGAATTATTTCTTCTTGGATGCAGATAAAAAAGTTATCGGTGGCAAGAATGATTTAGCAGGCACAGCAACTGTAACTACTCCCGAGGATTGTAGGTATTTGGTGATAAATTTCTACAACGAAAGAAGTGGACTTGCGTTATATAACTTGGATGCAACTGCCCGAGTGTACGAGGGTGATGTGCTGTATCCTTATATACCTTATGGCGTAGCTTCGGATAAGATACAAACCTACCTTCATCAGCAGTCCATATCATCTTTGGGAAATGATGGATTGCGCGCTCCAAGAGCTACTGTCGCCGCCAATACGAGTGTTACTGTAAATAGTCAAGGCTATCCCCACTCGATAAAAAATAATCAAATCGTTTTCTATGGAAAATTTGATGCTTTTGGAACATTAACAATAGGTAGAGGGTTTACGAACAATGCCTATTCGGGTTGCCGATTTGAAATTACAGGAACTGCAATCACACTATTTAAAAATGATGGTAGTTGGATGCAGCAGGCAACTGTTGAACATGGTCTTACAATAAATTCTTTTATCAAAGTACTTATCAGTGAAAGAAAAAATAAAGTATTCGTGCTAATTCAAACTCTAACAGGTTCTTTTGAACATGAATTTGATTATTGGGGTGCCAATGGAGTGATTGCCTTTAAATCATCTACGGCAATGATTGATACTGTATTCAGCCTATCAAACCCTTCGTTTAAGTGTCCTGTTTGGATGTTCGGTGATTCTTATTATGGGGCTGATACAGAAAACAGACAGCTGTATTGGTTGCGTAAATGGGGCTATGATAACACTTTGGTACAATCATTTGGTGGACAGGGTTCAAATGATGCCTATCTTGATTTGCTGCGTTGCCTTGATTTTGGAACACCAAAATACCTGGTATGGTCATTGGGTATGAATGATGATAACAGTGGTGTGCTTTCCGATATTACCACTGGTGTGTGGTACACCACATATCAAAAAGTAAAGAAGATATGTGAGGCGATGGATATTGAACTTATTCTAACTACTATTCCCGAGGTAAGAGGTGGTTACCCTAACAAAGATGCTATTAGTGAAATAGTCCGCAATAGTGGCTTGCGATACATTGATGCAGCAAAAGCAGTCGGTAGTAATTCCAATGGAGAGTGGTATGGCAATGGAACTGAATATGATTATCAATCGTCAGACAATGTACACCCTTCAAAATATGGTGCTAAGGCTATTGCTACTCAGTTCCTTGTTGATTTTCCTGAGATAATGCAGTATTAAAACTGTACCTCTTTTGAATTAGCAATCCTCGAAACTCTCAAGGATTTTCGAGGATTGCTTTCTTTGTTAATGTTTCTTGCGTCTTCTAATAACAGTTATTGAAAGGCTCATATTATCTATTCTCATTTACGTACAAGTCTTTTATATATTTCAATCATCTTTTTTGCTTTAGCCTCGTATGTGAGTCCTTCAGCAACTTTGTCAAAGTTAGTTCGCATTTTTGCAAGAATATTTCTGTTATGATATAGTTCTTCAATGACTTTTGCAAAATCACTTATGGAATCCTGTGGTGTGCGAAGTTCAATTTTCCTGCCAATTGAGTCATTTACAATATTGCCGAAACCACAAGTGTCGTGACAAACAATTGGAAGTCTGTTTTGTATGGCTTCTAATGTAACTGTAGATGTCGCTTCCATGATACTCGTAAAATAGAAAATGTTCATCTTCTGCATCATTGAGTGTACCTCTTCATTTGCAAGTTTGCCATGCCATATACAATTATTTTCAACACCCAACTCTTTTGCAAGGTTTTTGTATCTTGCCTCTTCATTATTCATTCCAAAACCAACAATATGCAATTTTATATTGCTTAAATGTTTTAGTTTGGCAATGGTACGAATGGCGATATCCAATTTTTTTGTTCCAATGAATCGTCCTACCCAAAGAATGTTAAAACAATTCTTCTCCTGTATCATTTTTTCAATGGGTACACAACCTCCTTTTATTCCGGTTTCTGAGATAATTATTGTTTGTTTGCCGTATTTATTTTTTAATACATTCTCAACACCTTTGACAGCTGAGATTATGACATCAGAACGTTTAATGGCTTTTCGTACTGAGGGTTGAAAAGAATACTGGAGTGTATTTATAAAATTCTTGATTCTGCAAAATAATTTAGTCTTTAGGCCTTCTTCTCTTATAAATGCTACAGGAATGTTATCCATACCGCCAACAGGCCCCCATACATAAGGAATTCCTTTAATTTTCCATAGTAGCCCCGGCTCTCGGAAACCAACCATGTTCAATTGGTGAATAACATCTATTTTATGCTCGTGACATATTTGTTTAGCAATCTTCAATGTACTCTTTTGCCATTTGTGATAGTAATAGTAAAAACGCCAATCACCTTGGTTCCAGCACATGTCGCGTACTTTCTGTGGCACCGGGTTGTAGTAGAAGTGCATGTTATCACGCAAAGGATGTTCTTTTAAAGCATCCTCAATCTCGTTGCGCCACTCACCTTCTGTAATTACAAAACATTTGCAATATTTTGCAATATTTGTAATCCAGTTCCAAGCCATTCCCTGCTCGCTACCCCAATTGGGGGCAACAGCGTATGCGTTTATGAGTATATTTAGCATATGTGAGTTGTTTTTCAGTTATTTTTTAGCCATTCGCAATGTTGGGCAATTTCTTCCTGATTTTCAAACCTATATTTGATTGTTTTAGCTGGATTACCACCGACTATAGCACATGGAGACACATCCTTTGTAACTATTGAACCTGCCGCAACGATTGCTCCATCTCCTATGTGTACACCAGCCATAACTACCGCACCGTGCCCAATCCATACATCATTCCCAATAATTACAGGTTCGTTTTTACCTCTGGGACTACTCCAAATGGTTCTACAAGGAGTACTGAATGTATGGTCGTTTTTGCCAATAAGACATACGTTGCCGGCAAATAGTACATTGTTGCCAATATTTGCACTAGTATCCAATATGCAATTGGGACCAAATTGGACATTATGCCCAAGTTCAAATTTATAGCCTTTGTTAAATCTTGTTCCTTTCATAACACGAACAAAGCCATTGTACTTTACATTTCTAAACTTTAAATGAAAATATAACCAACTTCTTACAATGTTAAGTAAGTAACTGATTCTAAAGCGCATTTTTGATGCACTTATTGGCATATTGGAATAATCTATTTTCATATCTACAGCTTCTGTTTTAAAACATATTTTATAGCGTCCAGTGCACCATTTGCCATCTTTTGTGGTGGGCAATCATTCTTGTAATATTCTCGGGCATTGTCTGCCATTGTAGCATATTTTCCCTCTTGCTCAACAGATGAAATAAGAATGTCTGCTAATTCGTTTACATTATTATAATATACTCCATTGTGTCCGTTAATTACATTATTCCTTTCACCGCCGGTTATGGAATCGGGGCGTGTTACAAAAGGGCATCCGTAACCCAAACTTTTTGGAACAGACAAACCGGCCTGCTTGGGTGATATACAAAGTTTGGCATTCAAGAAGTAATCCTTCAAAATATTCTCGTCATAAACTGCACCGCAAAGAATAATATCATTCTCCAGGCCTAAATCCTTTATCTGTTCTCTTATGGCTTGTTCCTCAGCACCTTTGCCTACGATGTTCAGTTTTGGTAACTCTCCTCTTTTTTTCTTTGCTATATTATAGGCTTCTATTAGTTCATCAATACCTTTTTGGCGATACAATGTTCCAACAAACAAAAAATTATCGCGCTCCTTGTATGCTGGCAACTTGACATATTCCGCAACTTCTACAGTGTTGTGTGCTACGAAATACTTTTTGGTGTCAATATTCTTATGCTTTTTCCAATAATCTATTGGTTCAGGCATATAGAAAATACAAGCATTTGCAGCATCTTGTATACTCTCAAATATTTTATCCTTGAATGTTGGTTTACCCTCAAGGTTATATGGTGTGTCATATGTTACGTACTTACCAATAGTCCAAGTAACAACCTTGAATTTTTTGTGTGGCAAAAATGGTATACTGCATATAACAGGACTACTTAGGTGGGGCTGTAGTATTACAACATCATATTGGTTCAATATTTTGTATATACCTTTGTGAATATTGAACTTCCATATTTTAAAATGTGGAAGTTGGAATACATTAAGTTCGGGATCGTCAATGTCGTTCTTTTCTGTATATGCCAAATCCAATTCAACCTCTTTGTTTATCAATTTGTATATTGGCGCTCTGTATCGTTGCATAACTTCTTGTACAAGAAGAACTCTTGGTTTTCTGCTCATCGTAAACATATTTTATATTAAAACTCATTGAGGTTTATTTTACTACCTAAATATTCATAATATTCATCAGTGAAATAACCATATCCAGTTGTAAATGTCAACTCACCAATTATGGGCTTATCATCTGATTCATAAAAGTCAACACGCACCTCTTTGAAATCTTTTGAAAGTGTTGTTGCTATGCGTATCATCTCATCAAGGTGTTTGGGCTTTTGTAAAGTTGGTGTGGACTTTTGTAAATTACACCAATTTTCATTGAGGCTCTCCGGGATTGCTTTCCAGTTTATATCATACAATGCAAGTTTGTAGTGCTCATTATTCCTGTCATAAACAACAAGAACAGACTCTGGTTCACCATTTATACACCATATTTTAAAATCTACCATTGAGTCAGGAGAGACCTTGTTTAGTTCTTTTGTTTGTGTCAGAAGTTCTTCTGCAAGAATACCTGGTTTAATAGACAGGTAGTGTTTTTGTGCACCCATATAACCGAATTTTCTTTTTAGCCAGCCTTTCATTTGTCTCTTTACTTTGACCTCGTTGAGTTTGCTCTTGTCGCGCACAATCATCACTGTGGCGCAGCCATTATTTGCTTTTAAAACGAACTGCTCTGGCAACTTGCTGAAATCAATGTCATCTGGGTCTTCCCAAAAACCATAACATTTTGGTAGATATTCTCTATAGCCTTTTTTATCTACATAGCTACGCATTCTGTACTTGTCTGCACACAAAGTCCATAGTGATGTATCGGTGTTCAGTGATAGCCAAGTGATTTTTTCTATTAAGTTTTTAGGATTGTCGAGATCCATATGGTGACCGTATATCTTATGGTACATAGCATCAGCTGCTTTTTGGGGGTCTTTTTCGTATATTCTTTTATATTTGTAGTACAGATATGTACCCCATAACTGTCTTAAATAATCTTTGATAGCTTCCATATTATTATTTCTTAAATTTTAATAATGACAATATAACTCTAATATCTTCATTAATTGTAACATCAATTTTGCAAATGTATGAGCGTATTTTGAACTTTAGGATATCAAACCATAATTTTGCTTTAGAAATCTGTTTCAGTCTTGCTTTGTGAGACGTATTAGGATTGTTAATGATTTCATCCATCTGCCTTTTCCAGTTCTCATATCTCAATTTCTCATAATAAGTCTTATATGAATTATCATAGAAATGAATATATTCGGCATAGTTGTTTATTACGTCCTTTATGCGTTCCACAAAACCTTGTATATCCGTGTGAGGGATTACATAGCCGTTTACACCATCTTCTATTATCTCTTTGTTGGCAATTGGAAAATCGCTTACAATACATATTGCTCCCACGCGCATTGCCTCAATAAGCGACATCGGGCAACCCTCTCGCCTTGAGGGTGATAAAAAAATATTTGCATTTGATATTATTTCATTTGCCTCCTCACGTGGTATTTTCCCTGTGAAAACAATCCTTTCGTCGCTCTTTACAAAATCCCTTATATCATTCACGCCAAGGAAAGGAAAGTGTCTGCTTAAATGAACATAGTTACCACCCATCCAATAGAACTTGAAATCCAAATCAGTTTTCTGAAGTTCACTCAAAACCCTTATAACCAATTCCGGGGACTTTGAACCGGCGCATCCACCAGGGTAAACAATGTTTATGGTCTTGTTTGCAGTTTTTTTATTTCTGTATTCACAAGCTTGCGGGTGTTCGCCGACAAAGTTGTATATGACAGATATCTTGTCGGTGTCTTTTATTGAAAAGCGTTTGATTATATACCTTTTACCGGAATGTGATAGCGCTATAATCTTGTCAACATACTTGTTGTTCATCCCGGCAAGTTCCGCCTCAATATATTTGAGTGAATGGCTTACTGTAATCAACTTGATGTTATTGTTGAGATAGGGGGCTATCAATGAAACGACTTTTGCAAAACTGTTGATGACAATATCGGGGTTAATCTCATTATTAATAATTTCAATCGTTTTTTTGAGATTACATATTGAAATATCCGACATATTCCGGTACACAATCTTCACCTTCTTGTTATTGATAGGACTTTTTGTGTCATTACCCAACATGACATAAAAATCATTACCCACAGAATATTTGTCAATGAGTTCTAAAGCGTAGGATGTGATTCCACCGCCACCAAAAGATGAAGAACACAATAGAATTTTCATATCTTTATATTTGATTTAGAAACGGTCGTGTAACCCATTTGCTACATACATGAAAAAATAGGTCAATTTGTTGGGGTGAGAAAAAAACAACGTTATGAACCAAGTATAAATAGGCATTAAAAAGTTAAACTTAACATGTTTCATAAAATTATTGCATTCGTCAAATGTCAAGTCTTTGGTTATATATCTCTCATATATTGAATTTACTATACATATATTCATTACTGTACCATATGATTCTTTCATTGAAAAATACTCTTTATATAGCAGTTGCCAATTTGTTAACGGAATCTTTTTCCTACTTGCACTGTTATCTCTTACAAAATAGAGATAGAAACCGTTCTTGGGGTCGCAATAGATACTTTTAAGATTGTCCGATAAGCGGATATTCATAAGCATATCCTCATTATTAGTGATACCTTCCGGAATATCTAATGTCATTAAATCGAATAGGCTCTTTCTTATTATTTTCCCACCAATGCCATTGGTTATTTTCTTGTTTGCAAGTAATGAGAGATAGCCTTTTTTGTCGTATGTCCCTTTTGCCGACATACGTGAGAGTGTTTGTGTTTTACCGGAAATCCTTATATTTGGAGTCTGTACAATATCAACATTTTTTGACAATGCAGTCTCTACGAAATATTCTATAGCATTGGGCAACAATTGGTCGTCACCATCAAGAAATACAATCCAATCGCCATTTGCAACCTCAATGCCATGTTTCCTGGCTTTTGTCACACCTTGGTTCTTTTGGTGTATGACCTTGATGCGTTTGTCTCCCAAAGCAAGTTCGTCGCAAATGGCTCCGCTATTGTCGGGAGAACCATCGTCGATGAGCACAATCTCTATGTGTTCATAGGTTTGTTTTTGAACACTCTCAACTGTTTCACGTAGATACTTCTCAACCTTATAAACAGGAATTATTATTGATACGAGCGATTTTTTTTCCATTAGTGATTATAGGTTTGTTAAAAAATCCATTGACTTTATCAGCCATTTTCTCTTGGTGTCATTGACTTTATCCCAATTAATAGGTGTATTCCAATCAATGGTATTGATACTGCTTTCGTTTACCATACGGTCCTCTAATCCGAACATTTCAAGAAGGGATTCCATTCTGGTATTTCCTCGGCGTTCGTTGCCTATGACCCAGAATGGTTTGTTGAAGATTATGCTGAATGCCGTTCCGTGAAAACTGTCTGTAATGACCATTTCGGCATCAATAAAAGACTGTATCCATTGTTCTACAGCTGGGAACTGGCAACTGTTAAGGTCTTCCTTCGCATTCTTGTAGTTGAACTTTAATTTTGGCATGCATGTGAATGAATCCTTGCCTGTTGTTTTCTTTGCATTTTCTATAATGTGGTTCTTTTCCTTTCCTGAATCAAGTATGTAAGTGAAGATACCTTTTTTGTTTATCGTTTTTTTACCGGTTAGCAATGCTGCGTAATCACTTGAAGAAAGAAGCAGGGTAGGGTCGAGTACATGTTCTGCCTTTACCTTGAGATATTTCTCGCATAGTTCTACAGCACTGGCTTCGCGGACGGTTATGTCATTGAATTGTTTTGCCAATTTGGAGCATATTTCACTTTCCTGCTGGTTGAACTCCCATATGTCAACTCCGAAGGAGGCAGCATAGGAGTAGCGCTTTATATCAGTTCCTTCTGTGAAATCCAGGAAATAGTTGAATATGTTTGGTGAGTAGCGTGGACGCCATACTTGGTCACTGCCAACGATTATTGCATTGAAGTTGTTCGATATGACATATTCCCTTAGACTCTCGCTTGCGTAAAAAGGTGCCGACAATTTGTAATTGTTGTCAATGAATCTTGATGTATTCTCTTCTACAAAAGTGTTTTTTTTCTTGTCGTAGCATATTGCATTCTTTCCTAATACAATGTTCTTTATATTAAGAATTTTTGACAAGAGGCTCTCATGTGTTTTAGAATAACACCTGTTGAGTATTGTCACATCATGCCCCAAGCGTTGCAGAACTGTCTGCAACGCGTATGCCTGTAATAGACCACCATAATTGGTGCGTAACGGCTGTGTTAAAATTCCAATTTTCATTTTTTCTATTTTTTAATCCCAAACAAATCCTGCAAGTTTGAATTTTGTTAAGAAAGATATCATAGGGTAGTAAATTCGGAACAAAGCAATACCAATACACATAAGATAAAAATTATATCCTTTAAAACGATTGCTGCGATGTTCTATAAGTACTGTGATGGCGTAACCCAAAGGAATGAAATATAATATAAATAATGGATCTAAGATTCTTCTCATTATTTCTTGGTTGAAGAATATTTGCTGTAGTATAATAGCTATGACTACAATATTGTAAATATATGTTATATTTCTGCTTGGCTTAATAGACAAAGCTCTTCCTGTTACGTATAAAAGGGCTATTTGACCAGCATAATGTATCATTTGGAATATTCCTCCATATGCGAACATATTATCTTCCATTGCTCCCTCTCCAAAAATTCTGCCATCAGCTTTGTCTACATAGTTCTGTAAATGGTCATTCATTGTAAGTCCTTCAAAAAACGAGAGGAATATATTGTTGAATGCTGTAGTTATAATACCTGAAAATACAATTGTACATATAAAAATGATTATTGATATCTTGTAAGGTATATATTGGGTGTTTCTATAGAATATAAATATGACAAATGGTAAAGCATAGGCCAAACTTGCACCGTGCGTATGATAAGCAAGAAATATCAATAACGCAGATATAATAATGTTTATTTTTTTATTTTTTAATATGTTGTTGCTGAAAAAAAATAGGCCTAATGCTATATTGATATATGCTATTGCTTGGAATTGCCTTATTGCATATGTTGTTATTAATATAGTTGCCGGAAGAAAGAGCATTAACATATATTTATCCCCCTTTATAACTTTTACAATATAGAAGTAGCTGATAACCATAAGCAAGGTAGATAGAAATAAGCTACCTGCAAATGACAAACCAATTGCCTTTTCATATTTGTATAAGTTCCAGTAGGCAACATCGTAGTCTCTGTAATAATCTTTTTCCAGATTATTGTAGATAAACTCATATGCTGGATAATCTCCACCCCAGCCATATCGCAAACCAACGATAATGGTATATGCGATGATAAAAAAAGCAACCGTACCCCAAAAATTTCTATCATAGTTTTTTTGAGGTATTTTGGTCAAGAAAAAGGATAAACCAAAAAGAAACGAAAATAAAATAAAGTGTTCTATATTAAACATATAAATATATCTTTGTTTGTTCTTGCAATAATACTTTCATTATTTGTTTATCAAACCTAAATCCTTCAAAACTCTTTCTGTAAAGATTTTTGCACCGATAGAACTCATATAGTATGAGTTTTGGAAATATTCATCTTTGTGGAATAATGCGTTATTGAAGTAATCCAATACAATTGTTCTATCATTTATTGCAGTTTCTATAAAATCATAAACATAATTTTTCATAAAAGAATCTGATAGTAAGGATGATAATTCCTTATGTACCGGTGGTAACACAATGTATGGTTTTAAATTTCGTTCTTTGCAAAAGAAAACGATTTCTCGTAATGTCTCGGCTCTGCTTACCTGTTCTTGTTTATGTTTTTCGGATATAGGAGAATTCAAATCCTCTATTGCAAATTGTTTTTTCCATGACGAAAGCCACGCTTTGGCGTTTTGTTCAAAATTGACTGCCTGCTTTCTTTTTACTTTGTGTAAAATGTTGTTTAAAAACTCTTTAATGGTATTTTTAATACAAAGCATTGGCATTTCCTTAAAGGGGTTAACACGTATCTTGTATGCTCTTGTACGTTCATCATCATCAAAGCCAATAATCGTGGCAGGGTGCAATATCGGGTAGTATTTAAAATTGCTCTCCTTGTTGTATTGTGAATGTAAACAAGAGAAGGGGCACAATGGAATTAAAACAATACCTCCTTCTTTCAAATAGCTGAAATAATTTTTCAGAATATTGAAATCGTGGACAATAGATTGTGGACCAATAGCCCAGTTTACTCCTTTTATTGGCAAATTGTCATAATTAAAAGCATTTTTACCGCTATTGCTGCCAAGATTTGCCACTTGATAATCGCATGACTTGATATTCCAAAACTTGGTTGTACCTTTCCAAAAAACATTATTGTACCAATTTGTCCTCGTAATGATTTTATTTGCTATCCGATATATTATGTCTTTTATTTTTTTCATAATTATAATCCTGGACATGAACGTGATTCAGGCATATATGCTAAATCTAAATTATAACTCATAAATTTCTCCATCTCTTCATGTGTAAGAGAGAAATCAAAAATGTTGATGTTTGATTGCACGCGAGTGGCATTGCTTGATTTGGGTATGGGAATCATACCGCGTTGGATGTCAAATCTTAAAATGATTTGAGCCGGATTTTTTCCATACTTTTTACAAACATTACTGATATACTCTTGATACTCTTGCTGGCTCTTGCACTGTAGACTCTTCAGTGGAGAGTATATCATAACTTTTACGTTGTTGTCGTTGCAGTATTTGAGTAATGGGGCTTTTGTGTTTAGAGGTGAAGTCTCAAATTGATTTATCATTGGAAAAATTTCGCATGAAGCTTTCAGTTTTTCAAAATGACGCTCACGGCAGTTGCAAACACCAATAGAGCGGACTACTCCTTTCTTATATAATCTCTCCATTTCAAACCATATCTCTTCAAAATAATCAGGATATGGCCAGTGCATTAATAATGCATCAATATAGTCTGTCTTTAACCATTTTAAGCTATTCGAGAGTTTCTGTTCTATAATGTTTCTTATCGCATTAGGGCTTTGCATTAACGGAGAGTTCTTCCAAAAATATATACCACGATTCGCTCCTCCACCAATTGCTCCTGCAGGGTATAGTTCATCTGATAATTTTGTCACAATGAAAAGCTCTTCACGGGTTGCTGATGTCTTTTCATATAGTTGGGCAAGACTTTCTCCTAAATCCTTCTCATTGTAGTAATTGTCTGCTGTATCTATAAGGCGGAATCCCGCTTTATATGCAGATATTACCGAATTGGTAAGGGTATCACCATACATTGGGTAGGTTCCTAAACCTATTTGGGGAATTTCTATCCCGTTTGACAAAATTAGTTTATCCATTTTTAACAACTTTTTTAAGTATATTGTTAATTTTATGTCTCATTTCCTTATCCAGTCCAATACTATAACTTGTTGCTATGATGCACACAGTTGTCACTATACCTGTAATGATGAAGCCACCAAGTCCTTGTAATATAATACGTTCTTTGACTATAAAAGGAATAATCAATGATATGAATGTCACTAAAAGACAGCGTATATGTACATTTAAAACATACTTACTTACAGAATAATTAATACGTTTTTTTAGAATGAATATACTTGCGACTTCAGAAATTGCCATACAACTTATTGCTGCCCAAAATACAGAGTTTGGTCCTGCACCTAATTTAAGAACAATATATGCTAAAGGAAATGCAAGGCATAGAATTGTTCCAACAACAATGTTAGGCAACAGAATTTTTCCTGTTGCATGAAAAACTGTTGTTCGTGGTGTCTTGAGGGTCTGTATCATACATAATACAAGGATAAGGCGTAGGAAATTTACTGTATGCTCAGGATACTCTCCTAACCATAGTGTTAGAATGAAGTTTGCTTCAAAACATATGGGGGCAACAATCAGTAGCATCATATAATATGAAAAACAGCTACTTTGTGTGACCAGTTGCATCATATCATTAATTTTCCCTGCAGCATATTGCTTTATTATCTGTGGTTTTACTGCGGTCATGAAATTGCCACTGAATTGAGTAACTGCACCTTGTACTTGATATGCTATGCCCCTAGCCGCATTAACAGCTGTGCCAAAAAACATATTCAGTAGAAGGTTTAGTCCTTGTCCCTGTGCCAAGCCTGCAAGATTACCAATCATATCAGAACCTGCGTATACAAACATATTCTTGTACATTCGTTTGTCCTTGACAAGCAGTAGTTTGCATTCTGCAAAATGTTTGTTGCAATATATTCTATAGTACATCATCAGCAGCAGTTGTACAAGAAACAGTAGTAATGCATATACAATCAACTTGTCGTATTTCGAAATTCCTATTATATAGGCTATTGCAAGTTTGAAAACGACCTCAAAGATACCTACATATGCGTATATGTTCATCCGCTCGTGTGCAATTATAGCTGCGCTGTATGGAACCTGTGTTATTGACAATACGCAAGACAGAATTGAAATCTGGTATACCCAAAAAGCTGCATCAAAGCGTCCTTCTGGAATGACCATTTTATTGTATAGAAACCATAGACCGATAGTTTCGGACAATATTATAATAATTAGTGCTATAATAATGTGAGTGAAAAATGCCACGTTGAATACCTTATGCAGTTTGATGTAATCTTTGCGACCAATTTCATATGTTATGAAACGCGAAGTTGCTCCTGCTAAAGCACCGTTTAAGAATGTAAACATCATAACAATACCGCCAACGACATTGTATAATCCAAAGTCATTTTCTCCCAATACCCTTAACACAATTCTTGATGTGTAGAGCGAAATGCCCATAATCAAGAACATACGTATGTAAAGGAATGCTGTATTCTTGGCTATTCTTTTATTGTCTGACATTGTTAATCAAAAACTAATTACATTAATACCATTCAATACCTGATTTAATGACTTTTGCTGGTGTACCTGCAACCAAACTGCGTGGTGGCACACTTTTTGTCACAACTGCATTGGCTGCAACCACAGAGCCTTCTCCAATTGTTACGCCAGGCATAATGCTACAACCGGTGCATAACCACACGTGATCTTCGATGTGCACAGGTGCATGGTTTACATAGGTATCGCTTACTATCACATGAGCGCCATTGTAGTCGCGTATTGACACATTACGACCTATACGTACACCGTTACCTATTGTAATCTCTTTTGCACACATTATTGTAAGGCCTACATTTGCAGCTCCTTGACCGATTGTGAGTTTTCCGCCATTGATAACTTCAATGTAGGCTCCATAACTCATTCTGTATGTTCCGGTACCATATCGTGTCAATGGGCCATTATGTACTGTTAATGTTGTATTCGGTGCCATGCGTAGGCAAGTAGGCATCTTCATGCCACGAACGGGGGCATTACCGAATATGAACGGTATCTCCAAATCTATTTTTGCTGATGGGTGAATGTCAAAAACCGCACTTGGCATTGTGTACAACAGATTGCCATTCTTTAAAGAAGATGCTGTGTTCTTGCGATGGTTTAATTTTATGAAATTGTAATATGCACGCAATGATAAACCCAAATTCTGATATATATTTCTCAGTAATTTGATTTTATCTTTTATTTTTTGTTTAGTTGATTTTTTGTCTGTCTTTTTCAGTGGAAAGTATTTCTCAGTAACCGACTCAAATGTCCCGTCATCCAAATCCTTAAAGAATTCTTCTCTATTGATCTTGGGCACAGAAAGCGGAGTTTCGAGTGCTCCGTTTCCGGCAAGTATTGACTCGAATTTAGTTTCTCTGAATTCCAAATCATTTTTTGCTAACTCAAAATAAGCTTCACCTTTTTTAGAGTTTAACAGAATCATTGAGGTTCCTATGTTGTTGTCAAGGTTCTTGTCAACCTTTTCAATTCCCCAATAATCGGCAATTGTTATGTCTGCAATTCTTGGGAATCCTTTGTATTGGCAGGTGTAGCATGATGGACGACAGAATACGTTTGTGTGATAACCACGACGGAAATCATCAACCATACTCACACCGTAATAGGCTTCTCCATTTTCAAAGACAACCTTACGTGTTAAATTACGCCATCCCAATTCCTTATTCTTGGCTTTTACATAAACAACCTTGCTGCCATATTTGCGTTCCAACGAATCAAGATATTTACGATATACCTTTGGCGAATTTACCCCACGACAAATGAAATCTACAATTATTAGATTTTCATAATCTTTTCTCAAGAAAGAGCGTAATGCTACCATCTGGCATGGTGTTCCACAAGCAAGGACTTTTTCTCCTTTGCGCAAAAGTGCCCTTATCTCAGCAAACACTCCTTCTGCTTTGCTCTGAAGATACTTGGAACTTCTAATTTTTACTAAATCTTCTTTATCGTTTGATACATAATTTCTAACAGAGAAGTCTTCGTTGTATATAGCTCCACTAACATATCCTCCTTGACGATACATTGCATCTGCCAAAGCGGAAAATGCACCGCCTGATGTGCTGTCCCAACGTACACGCATATTTCGGTGTATTGCCGCAATTGTTTTTAATGGCTTGGGTGAGTCGTTCTTTTTGAGTGTCTCAATGTTTTGTTCGGGGCAAATCTTGTCACAAAGACCGCATTCAATACACTTATCTTTGTTCACAACGGGATACCAAAAACCTTCGATATCTTCCTTTAATGTAATGGCTTCATGTGTGCATACATCGACGCATGCACAACAACCACAACATTTTGATTTATCTGTAATGTTAATCATTTGTTAAATTTACTTTTTTGTAGCAACCGGTGGTATTGAACCACGAACTTTTTGTGTTCCAACCTGTGCGGTTGCTCGTTTTTTTGTTCCCATAGGCGCAACCAAGCACCTATGGGATATGGGGTAAATACCTTTGTTTATTGTCATTTATAAGCGTTGAATGAGAATCTTTTGTGAGATTTTTTCGGTCAAGCCCTCAACAACACGTCTCGTCGTTTCACTCGCACGGAATGACAAAATGGAGCATTGTTTTTACTTCTTGTAAATTCCGCAGAAGTCGAGGATTATCTTGCTCTCGTCCCAGGGCAACTCCTTGAACTGGTTGTGTGCGGTGAGCATTACAACGATATCGGCTCTATCAAATGCCTCCTTGTACGGTGTAAGTTTGAATGTGTTGTGCTCCTTAACGTTGGGCTCAACAATCATGATGTCTGCATTGTTGCACATCTGCATTACCTTGCCTACGATGGTCTTTGATGGTGACTCGCGAAGATCGTCGATGTTTGGCTTAAATGCCAAGCCCATCATGGCAACAGAAGGTTTGCGCCCGTTTTTCAACTCAAACTCGAGCATGGTGCTCTTTACCTTCTCGGCACACCAGAAGCTCTTATAGTTATTGATGTTGCGGGCTGTTGCGATAATCTTACTTTCGGCAGGGTAGTCAGCTGTGATGAAGTAGGGGTCAACGGCAATACAGTGACCGCCTACGCCACAGCCGGGCTGCAGAATGTTTACGCGTGGGTGCTTGTTGGCAAGGTTGATGAGTTCCCAGACGTTGATGCTTGCCTTGTCGCAGATGAGCGAGAGTTCGTTGGCGAATGCAATCTGCACGTCGCGGCTGCTGTTCTCTGTTAGTTTGCACATCTCGGCTGTGCGGCTGTTGGTCTTGTGAAGCTCGCCCTTTACAAACTGTGAATAGAACTCGATTGCCTTGTCGGTGCTCTCGGGTGTAAGGCCGCCGATAACGCGGTCGTTGTGGACAAGCTCATAGATTACATTGCCAGGGAGTACACGCTCGGGGCAGTATGCGATGTAAATCTTGTCCTTGAGTTCGGGACGCTCTGCGAAGATGATGTCTGCCATCATTTCGGTAGTGCCGATTGGAGATGTCGATTCGATGACATACAGGTCGCCTTCTTTGAGCAATGGGAGCACGGCGCGTGTTGCTGCTTCTACGTACGAAACGTCGGGTTCGTGGTCACCTTTGAAAGGAGTGGGTACTACCATAAAGTATGCATCGCTCAACTGTGGGGTGGTGTATGCCTTGAATTTGCCTGCAGCAATGACCTCTTGCAACATCTCCTCCATTCCGGGCTCAATGATGTGGAGCTTGCCTTGGTTGGTAACCTCTACTACTTTGGGATTGATGTCAACGCCTACAACATCGATACCATGTTTTGCTGCGATGATTGCTGTTGGGAGGCCAATGTAGCCAAGTCCCATGAAACATGCCTTCATAATTTTTTTTTATTTTAGTTGTTATTTATTGCTTCTGCTTTTTAGGGCAGGCTGACCCTGCCCCTTCTATTTGTCATATCAATGTTTCTACTATTCTGCCGCACGCCAAGCCGTCGCCGTAGGGGTTCACTGCTTTGCTCATGGCGTCGTAGTGTGCCTGGTCGTCGAGCAGTGCTGATACTTCGGCTACAATCTTGTCATAGTTTGTACCCACAAGTTTTACGGTTCCGGCTTCGAGTGCCTCGGGGCGTTCGGTGGTGTCGCGCATCACAAGCACGGGCTTACCAAGGCCGGGGGCTTCCTCCTGAATACCACCGCTGTCGGTGAGTACAATGGTGCTCTTTTCCATCAAATATACGAATGATAGGTATTCAAGCGGTTCGATGAAGAACATATTTTTATCCCCCTCGCCCTGTGTGCACTCCTCCTTGGAAAGAGGGAAAACTTCTTTATTTACTACATGCTCGCCGAAAACCTCGGCAATAGGTTTGCGCACGTTGGGGTTGAGGTGCATTGGATAGACAAAATCCACATCGGGGTATTTTTGTGTCAAATCCTTGATGGCGGTGCACATGTTGATGAAACCGTCGCCGAAGTTCTCGCGGCGGTGACCTGTGATGAGTACGAGTTTCTTGCCGTCGGCAAGGCGGTTGACATCATAGCCTGCCTGTGCAAGGAGTGCCTGCAACTCGTTGTTGAGTGCCTTGTCCTCCTTTATTTTGTTTACCACCCAGTAGAGCGCGTCGATGACGGTGTTACCTGTAACGGTTATGCTATCCTCGGTAACAGCCTCGCGCAATAGGTTTGCTTTGCTCAATGGTGTGGGGGCAAAGTTGTATGCTGCTATGCGGCCTGTAATCTGGCGGTTCATCTCCTCGGGCCAAGGGCTGTAGATATTGTGGGTGCGCAAGCCTGCCTCGACGTGGCCCACAGGAATCTGCTGGTAGAAGGATGCAAGCGCTGCCGCAGTGCTTGTGGTTGTGTCGCCGTGCACGAGGACAACATCGGGCTGTGTCTCTTTGAGGACGTCGCGCATACCTGTGAGCACACGGGCTGTTACGTCATAGAGATCCTGCCCCTGCTTCATGATGTTCAAATCATAGTCCGGGGTGATTTCAAAAAGTTGCAGCACCTGGTCGAGCATCTGACGATGCTGGCCTGTGACGCAAACGATGGTCTTGAATGTATCGGGATGTTTCTGGAACTCTTTTACCAATGGTGCCATCTTTATGGCTTCGGGGCGTGTTCCGAATACGAGCATTATGGTTTTCATAATTACTTATTTTGTTCTATTGTTTTTCACTTTCCTCTCTTTGTTGAATATCGCCGGCAGGGTGGTGACGATTCCCCAGCAGCGTTTTATCTGTTTCTTGGGTTCCTTAGTTCAAAGAGCTGTGCTGTGAACGAAAGAATTCTTTTTGTTGTTCAATTTCTTGTTTAAGTTCTTCTTCTGTTGGCATGTAGGTCATGTATTTAGCTGCATATAGTTGTTCGCTGTCATTAAGTACTGAATAACGCGCTATGGTATTATCTGTATCAGTGCAAAGTAGAACACCGATGGTAGGTGCGTCGTCGGAACTTTTTATCAAATCGTCGTACATGCGTACATACATGTCCAATTGTCCAATATCTTGGTGTGTGAGTTTGTGTGTCTTTAACTCGAATAGGACAAAGCGTTTCATTTTGAAATTGTAAAATACCAAGTCGATATAGAAATCGGCTGTGTCGGTAACTATGTGTTGCTGTCTTTCTACAAAAGCGAACCCTCGTCCTAATTCAAGTATGAATTTCTCCAGATTGTCAACTAGGGCCTGCTCGAGCTGGTCTTCGGAATAGTTGTTGTCTCGTCGGAATCCCATAAATTCGGCAACCATTGGATTCTTTATATATTCCATTGGGTCGGAATCTTTGTGAGGTAGAACTATGGTGGTGTCTTCGCATTGTGAAGCAAGCCTGCGTTCATAATAATGTGTAGAGATGTTTCGGTCAAGCGTCTTTACACTCCACATGTCTTCGGCAGCTGTTTTTAGATACCATTCGCGAGCGGATGGGTTGCTTACTGAAAGTATTCGGCGTATATGTGACCAATTAAGATTTTGCACACGCGTGTGCAAAATCTCTATATCCTTAAACTCCAGGTAAAACTTTCTATAATAGGCCAAATTGCGTTTGTTGTATCCGGAGCCGTATTTGATTGTAAGCCTGTCTGCAAGTGCCGGAATGAGCTTCTTGCCGTAATCGGCACGTGTGTTGCCTTGCTGCTCTTCTTCTACAATGCGACGACCGATGTTCCAATAGGTCAATATCGCAATCTTGCCTGCTGCAGCAAATGCTTTTTTACGACCTTCTTCAATGATGACATGTAGGTCTGTCACCAAAGAATCTGATATGGTTATTTTACTAATTTTCTCCATAAACGGATGGTTCGTTTTGTTTAAGGTCTATTGTTTTTATCTGCAACTCAATAATGATTGCAATATTGGTTCTAAGATTGTAATCGACATTTTCCACTCGTGCGTGGAAAATGTTATTTAAACTTTCTTCAGTTTTTTCACTTTTCTCTCTTTGTTGAATATCGCCGGCAGGGTAGTGACAATACCCCAGCAGCGTTTTATCTGTTTCTTGGGCTCTGTGATGATGCGATGCACGAATTCGAGGTGCAGCTTGCGCATCCATGCGGGGCAGCGCTGTGGTGCGTCGGGCAGGCCGCTGTAGAAATTGAAGGCTGCACCAATGGCTATCTGCACTCCGTGCTTGAGGTATGGCTGCAGGCGTTGCATGAACTGTTCCTGCTTTGGTGCGCCAAGGGCTACCCAAATGATGTCGGCACCGTCCTGTTCTATCATGCGGGCAATGCCGGGATAGTCGAATCCATCAACTGTGCAGAAGGGGAGTTCCTTGAATGTCATGCCCTCTACATCGGGGTTCTCTTTTGCAAGGTTCTGCTGCAGGGCGTCGAGGACGTTCTGCTTGGTGCCAAGGAATATCATGCGGTGCTTGCGGGCGCGGACTACATCGATGAAGATGTCGGCTCCGCAGTAGTGTGTGCGTTTGCAGCCGTAGATCCACTTTACGAACTTGGGTACCCAGCTGCTGTCGCAGATGGAGAAGATGCTGTCGTCGATGGTGGTGCGGTAGTCTTCGTTGCGGTGCACCATGGTAAGTATGTTGCCGTCGGCAACGCAGATGTAGCCGGTCTTTCCTTTGGCAATGTATTCATCTATGGTTGCATGCACGGTGGGTACGTCGAATTCGTATCGTATGTCGAAATATTTTTCCATGTTGTGTATTATGGTGTTTACGTTCTGGAGCGGGCATGTCGCCCATTGCTCTTTTCGCTGTTTTTTTGCGTGCAATACCCGGCGCAGGTGTGCATTATTTGCAAAGTTAATAATTATATTATTAAAAAGCAATTTTATGTGAAAGGTTTGTGCGTTTTGAACGGGCAGCGTTGAAAATGGAAAACGAAGTTTCGACATTGCCGACAGCAGTTGGTCGCGCGTAGCATAGCTGTAGGTTATGCCGCGCGGGTTGCGAAAAGGCGGCATTGTCAAAACTCAAAGCGAAAAACTGTTTTTTATTAAGACAGAAGAACAGAAGCACATAAGGTTATTGCACAGGTCGTTTATTTTCACAGCTTTATGGTATTAGATAAGTTGCTGGAAATTCTTTCCAAGTTGCAATAGTTTGAATTCGTGTCAAAGTGAGAGCTGGCTTTCCCGTTGCCGCAAATTCAAACTCTTGACAGTCGCATGGGAACAATGCGACAATATTATCTAAAACCGGAATGCATTTTTTGTTCTTTTGTACTTTTGTTCAAAAATAAATTAATTCGCAATGTCCTCTTAGGTATAGGAACAGTTTATGATGGCGCCCTGTGGGTCGCGACAAGACGATGTTATCAAAACTATATTAAATTCAAGACAGAAGAACATAAGGACATAAGATTTTTTGCGCAGGTCGTTTATTTTTGCTTGCTTGGGGTTTTGAAGTCGGTGAGGGGTTCAGTTGTCCCAGACGTGGATGAGGGTGTGACGGGCTTGGCGGAGGTGGTTCCTAACTTGTGCGGTTGTGGTGTTCATTGCTTGGGCGATGGTTGTGTGGGCGTAGCCGTGGAGTCTGAGGGTGACGGTGGCAGCCTGGTGAGGTGTGAGGCGGGACATCATTTGTATCTGTTCCAAGAGGGTGTATTCTTTGTTGCTCACCGGCAGCATGGGGTTGAGGGTGCCGCGGTGGGCGAGGTGGTGGAGTTCGTGGAAATCGGCGTTCTCGATGGTGCGGTGGAAGGTGTTCTTCATTACTATCTTTGCCCAGGTGTTGAAGCCGATGAGTGTGGGTGGGTAGGCTGTGGCGCGTGTGACAAGGTGTGAGAGGGTTTCGGCCAGGAGTTTGTCGGCGAGGTGCGGGGTGTTGCCTGTGAGTTGGTGCGCGTAGGCGCGCAGTATGCGGTGCATGCTGTCGGAGTTTTTGTTGTTCATGGTGGTTCTGCTTTATTTGTTGTGTTACAAATATACCACACCGGATGACCCTTTGGCAAGTGTTTGCGTGTTAAGAAAGGTTAAGGCGGGAGCGGAAAGCTCGTGCCAACGAGCGAAACGTAAAGCTTGCTTTAGCGTTTCACAGCGAGTGCAGCCGAGGTTCAATCGCGCGAAGTGCGGTTAAAGCCTAAAAGGGCGAAAAAGCCTACAAGGCCCAAAAGGCAGGTGGGGCATTTTGCCTGACGGCAAATAAAGCGGCAAAACCTAAAAGAGCTAAAAAGCCCAAAAATCCTAAAAGGCTGGCGGGGTTATTCTTCGACTTGGGTGTAGTTTCTGAGGCCGCTCCATGAGCCGATGTTGTATTGGCGCTCGATGGTGTTCTCGACTTTGTCGGGGATGTTGCAGAAGAAGTCGATGCCGGTGAAGTGCTCGAGGAAGTCGATGGTGCAGACTTCGGTGCGGCTCTCGCCGTTGACGTGCTTGAAGAGGAGACCGAGGCTTTTGTAGGTGTTGTTCTTGAGGCAGAGGAGGGCCATGAAGTAGTAGTCGGTGACGGTGGGGCAGGTGCCGACGGTGCGGTATTCGCCTTCGCGGATGCGGCCGCCCTTGACGACATAGAGGGTGTCGCAGAAGCCGCTGTTGCGTCCCCAGCCTTGTACGAGGCCTTCGCAGTCGCTCCAGGCGCCGGTGTTGAAACGGCTGTACATGGGGGAGATGTTGCTGTAGTAGAAGGTTTGTTCGTTGGCGTCCTGTGAGTAGACGCGGTCGTAGGAGGCGACGATGTGGCCGCGCACGAAGCCGTTGCGGTTGATTTCGTTCTTGGTCATGACGTAGTGCTCGGGCATGTCGGGGCAGGGCTGGAAGGGGTCGCCGCCCCATTCGGTGTTGTCCCAATTGTCGCGCTTCCAGCTGATGGCTCTGTTGCTGGGGTCGAAGGTGAAGGCTGTCCAGCGGCTGTGTTTGCGGGTGGGGTTGTGGGAGATGCTGTAGGTGATGTTCTCCTTGCCGTTGACGGTTGTGGTGTGCGAGAGGAAGAGGTCGCTGTGTTCAATGGCGGGTATCTCGATGCGTGTGGCGTACTTGCCGGCGTGCAGGGTGTTGGCGTTCTTGTTACTTGGGTCGATGGCGGGGGCATCGCTGCCGTTTGTTCCGTGGCACGAGGTGAGCAATGCGAGGGTGAGGAGGGCAAGGAGTGTGTTTCTCATGGTTGTGGGTGTTCGCTTATTGGCATAAAAAAAGGTGTACCGAGATACACCTTTTATATAAATCGTCGAGTTCGATTACTTCTTCAATGTTTTGCTGTAACGGCTCATGAACTTGTCCACACGACCTGCTGTGTCGACCAACTTTGCCTTACCTGTGTAGAATGGGTGAGAGGTGTTAGAGATCTCAAGCTTGATCAATGGGTAGGTCTCACCTTCGAATTCGATAGTCTCTTTTGTGTTGCAGGTTGACTGCGAAAGGAAGCAGTCGCCATTTGACATGTCCTTGAATACAACCGGACGATAAGCTGCGGGATGAATGTCTTTTTTCATTGTTATTGTTGTTATTAAATTATTTATTTGCTGTCACAAAAATGTGTGCATTACTTTACGAGGTGCAAAGGTAGCTTTTTTTGTGCAAACGGCAAAACTTTTTTTGTGTTTTTTGGTGTTATTCGCAAAATATGCTTGAACCGAGCCTTATGTGGGTGCTGCCGTGGGCGATGGCGATGGGGTGGTCGTCGCTCATGCCGGCCGAGATGATGTCGAATCTTGGGTTGCCGGCAAAATATTGCTCTTTGATTTCGGTGAACAGTTGCCGGGCTTGTGAAAATTCGCTGTGCAGCTGTGTGGTGTCATCGGTGTTGCTTGCCATGCACATGATGCCGCGCAACTCGATGTTGGAAAGTTGCTGCCACTCGCCCTGGGCGAGCATGTCGCGGCACTCCTGTGGGGTGAGGCCGAACTTGGTCTCTTCCTGTGCTATGTGTATCTGCAGCAGGCAGGGGATGCGGCGGCCGGCCTTAGCGCCCTGGCGGTCGACCTCGCACAGCAGCTTGTAGCTGTCGATGCTGTGTATGAGGTGCACGAAGGGGGCAATGTACTTGACTTTGTTTGTCTGCAGGTGCCCGATGAAGTGCCAGTTGATGTCCTTGGGCAGCGAGGCGTGCTTGGCGGTGAGGTCCTGGGCCTTGCTCTCGCCAAAGTCGCGTTGCCCGGCATCGTAGGCTGCCTGGATGGCTTCGGCGGGGTGGTATTTTGACACGGCAATGAGCGTCACCCCGGGTGGCAGGGTGGCGCGCAGTGCTGTTATCCTTTCGGCTATGTGGTTATGCTTCATAGCGGAAAATGTCAACGATGGCGCTTTCGTTGACAGATGCGAGGTTGTAGTCCATGATGGAGTCCTCCATGTGCTTGTTGAGGTTCTTGACGGCGTTGGTGACATCCTCGGCCTTTACAAGGATTACAACCGATGATTTCTTTTCCTTTGCCGAGACTTCGTCGATGGTGACCATGGTGATTTTGCACTTGAACCACTTGTCGGCGGTCTCGCTGATGCTGTCGACCAACTCGTTGTACTTGGTGCGCTCCATCTTGTTGATGTTGAACTCGCCTGTTACCTGTGGCTGCAGCTCCTTGGTGATGCGTTTCTCAATCTCGGTGAAGGTGAAGCCTTGTACCAGGTATGTTTCATTTACTTTTGTGTTGAGGCCCTTCTCGCCCGGACGCTCGTATGTCACTTTTACTTCGAACCAGCTTTGTACCATGATTATAATGTGTTTTTGATGTTAATGAAAAAATAGTCGCGGAGAACCGCGACTGCAAAGGTAGTAAATGAAAATTTTTATTTGTTGCTTTTTCGCTTTTTTATGCAAAATATTTTTTCCGGCTGTTGTTGAAGCGCAGGACGCGGGTGAGTAGGGTGTACTCCTCATCGTCCTCGTCGAACTCGTACTCTTCGTCGACGTCGGTTTGGCTGTACTCTTCGTCGTCGTAGTCTATCTCGTCGTCCTCGGCGTTGCCGTCGGTGGGCATTGTGTTTTGCATGATGCTTGTCTTGCCCAGCGGGGTGAGCCCGAAGAGTTCGAGTTCCTGATAGGGGAGCATTGACTCGCCGCTCTCGCGTGTGAGTGCATCCAGTATTTCACTGAGTTCTTTGTCAATCATAATTATGGTGGTTTAAGGTGTTATTTCTCTTTTTCAATGCGTCGCTTGCCGATGGAGTGCCTCACATATTCGCGGGCAAAGAAGTTTTCGTTCTCTACGCGGGTGAGCAGTGTCTGCCTGTATTCCTTGAATGATGGGATACCGCGCCGTGCAACGCCGCTTTCCATTGCTGCCTTTGCCACGGCAGACGAGACTTCGGTTAGCAGGCGCGGGTCGCCGGGCTTGGGGAGTATGTATTCCGCTCCGAAGGTGAGCGTGCGGCCGTATTGCTGTTGGATGTCCTTGCCAGTGGCTTGCCTGGCAATTGCGGCTATGGCTTGGGCGGCGGCAATCTTCATGGGCTCGTTTATTGTTGTGGAGAGTGTGTCGAGTGCTCCGCGGAACAGGTAGGGGAACGAGAGGACATTGTTTATCTGGTTGGGACTGTCGCTGCGTCCGGTGGCGACAACGGCGTCGGGGCGCCAGGTCTTTGCCTGCTTGTACGATATCTCGGGCACGGGGTTGGCGAGTGCAAAGATTATTGGTGTGTGGCGCATTGACTTTATATCGCTCTCGGTCAGCAGGTCGCCCTTTGAGAGGCCGATGAAGGCGTCGGCGCCGTCTATGGCCTGGGAAAGGGTGCTGATGTTGCTGTCGGTTGCAAAGCGGCGTTTCATGTCGTTGAGGCCGGTGCGGCGGGTGGTGATGACGCCTTTGCTGTCGAGCATGGTTATCTGTTGGCGTGCGATGCCCATCTCCAACAGCATGCCGGCGCTTGAGAGGGCTGCGGCGCCGGCGCCGTTGATGACAATTCTTATGCTGCGGATCTCCTTGCCGGTGACCTCGCAGGCATTGAGCAGCGCGGCGGCAACGGTGACGGCTGTGCCGTGCTGGTCGTCGTGCAACACGGGGATGTCGAGCAATTCGCGAAGCCGCTTTTCGATGTAGAAGCATTCGGGTGCCTTGATGTCCTCGAGGTTGATACCGCCGAATGTGGGGGCGAGGGACTGGATGGTGGCGACGACTTTCTCGGGTTCTTCGTCGCTGATTTCGATGTCGAACGCGTCGATGTCGGCGTATGTCTTGAACAGCATTGCCTTGCCTTCCATCACCGGCTTGGATGCCAGCGCACCGCGGTTGCCGAGCCCCAGCAGTGACGTGCCGTTGCTGATGACGGCTACCAGGTTGCCTTTATTGGTGTAGCGGTAGGCTCTCCATCGCTCTTTGCTTATCTCCATTGCAGGAGCTGCCACTCCGGGCGTGTATGCCAGGCTTAGTTCTTCGGGGGTGCCGATGGGCTTGGAGGGGATGGTGGCTGTTTTGCCCGCCTTGCCGGCGCTATGGTATTCGAGGGCTCTGCTCTTGAAAAAATCGTCCATGTCTTTTTTTATTATTCCAACAATGGCGGCGGCATTTTGTTTGCGTGGCTTTGTTGTTTCGCCATAAAAATGTATCTTCGCGCTATAATCCTTTTATAGTATGGAGAATTTGCTGGAGCTGTTGAAGAATAGACGCAGTTCGCGCGTGTTTACCGACGAACTGATTGATAAAGAGACGGTGTGTAACCTGATGAAGGCGGTGCTGATGTCGCCGTCGGGGCGCAGGATAAATCCTTGGGAGTTTGTGCTCGTTGAGGACAAGGAGATGCTGAAGGCGCTGTCGAAGTGCAAGGAGCATGGCGCGGGGCTGCTTGAGGGAGCAGCCGTTGCCGTAGTAGTGCTTGCCGATACTACAAAGACTGATGTGTGGATTGAGGATTGCTCAATTGCGACGATAATTCTGCAGCTTGCGGCCGAGGAGTATGGCCTTGGCAGTTGCTGGGTGCAGATGCGACTTCGCAAGGATGCCGACGGTAACATGGCCGAGGATAATGTGCGTGCCCTGTTGGGTGTTCCCGCGCACTATGCGGTGCTTTCAATAGTTGGTATTGGCCACAAGGCGCGCGAGACACAGCCGTTTGACGAGGAGAATTTGCAGTGGGATAAAATTCACGTAGGACGTTTTGGAAATGAATGAGAATATAGTGCTTGTCGGTGCCGGCAACATGGCAACGGCAATAGCCTGCTCCTTGAAAGAGGGTGGCAACGTGCCGGTGGCGGTGTGGAGCCGCACGCTTGAGTCGGCGGCATTGCTTGGCGGCAGGGTGGGGTGTGCGTTTACCGATGATCTTGCATCGTTGCCGGCTGCTGACATTGTCATAATATCCGTTGCCGACAGTGCTTTGCGCGACGTGGCGGCTGCTGTGGCCCGGCGTTTCCCCGATGCGCTGCTGTTGCACACGGCGGGAAGCGTGCCCATGGATGCTTTGCGCGAGGCAGGTGTAGTGCGTTACGGGGTGCTTTACCCGATGCAGACTGTGAACAAAAACAGCCCGGCATCGCTGAAGAATGTAACGACGTTTATCGAGGGGTGCAATGATGCTGTCACTGCGCAGATAGAGAGGGTTGCATCAATTGTCAGCGACAAGGTGGTGTATGCAACCAGCGAGCAGCGCGGTTCGTTGCATGTGGCGGCTGTTTTTGCATGCAACTTTCCGAATGCGGTATACAACATGGCTTATGAGCTGATGCAGCGTAACGGCTTGCCGTTCGATGCGATGTTGCCGCTGATTGACGAGGCTGCCCGCAAGGTGCACCGCATGTCGCCGCTAGAGGCACAGACTGGTCCCGCACGTCGCGGCGACGAGAATGTGATGAATGCCCACAAGTCAATGCTCGACGATGAGCTCGCCAATATATACGAGACATTGAGCAATTATATAATGAAGAGAAACAGGTAATATGATAAACTACGACCTTAAAAAAATCAAGGCACTCATTTTTGACGTTGATGGGGTGCTTAGCCGCGAGACAATATCAATGTTCCCCAGCGGCGAACCGATGCGCACAGTGAATATTAAGGACGGTTATGCCCTGCAGCTTGCGGTGAAAGCCGGATTTCACGTTGCCATAATCACTGGCGCGCGTACCGAGGCCGTGAAAGTGCGTTACAACGGGCTTGGAATCAAAGATGTATATACCGGTGCCTCAATAAAAAAGGATTGTCTTGAGGAATTGATGCTTATGTATGAGCTTGCGCCCGAGGAAATCCTTTATATGGGCGACGACATCCCCGACTATGAGGTGATGCAGATTGTGGGTCTCCCCGTTTGCCCTGCCGACGCAGCAGTTGAAATCAAACAACTCTCGAAATATATCTCTCCAATAAATGGAGGCGAGGGTTGCGGCCGCGATGTCATTGAGCAGGTGATGCGTGCGCAGGGGAAGTGGATGGATGAAGCGAATGCTTTTGGCTGGTAATTTGTTTGTTTGGTTTTCTAAAAAGGTGATTGCTGCGTTATACAAGGCAGCATAAATCCTCATTTACTTCAAGTAAACTCCGGTGTTATGCTACCTTGCAAGCCTTGCACTCACGCATTTTATAAAACCAAACTGTCAGAGATGTCATTTCGTGGGAGCGGAGCGACGATAAATCTCTTGAATAAATTTATACTTTATGTTGAATAATTTAAAGAAATACAGAATAATACTTGCATCGGCGTCGCCGCGCCGCCGCGAGTTGCTTGCGGGCCTTGATGTGGATTTTGTTGTCCGCGCTCTGCCCGATGTGGATGAGTCATTCCCCGCTACATTGCAGGGTGGTGACATACCATTATATATTAGCAAGAAAAAGGCCGATGCCTATCGTCCCATTATGGCAGACGATGAGCTTGTAATCACGGCCGATACCATTGTGTGGCTCGATGGGGCTGCGCTTGGCAAGCCTGTGGATGAGGCCGATGCAAAGCGGATGCTACGCAGTATGTCGGGCAAGGCTCACTCAGTGTTCACAGGTGTTACAATCACTACAAAGAATGAGCAGCGTTGCTTTGTCGCGCAGTCCGATGTGGTGTTTGCGGAAATCACTGATGAGGAGATTGAATACTATGTGCAGAAGTACCGCCCGATGGACAAGGCCGGCTCGTATGGTGTGCAGGAGTGGATTGGATACATTGGCATCACGGGTATCAATGGCTCGTACTTCAATGTGATGGGGCTGCCGGTGCAGAGGCTGTATAGCGAACTTAAAAATGTGAAAGGTTAAATGTGAAAGCGGAAAACTCGGTGCAGTGATATGCCTGTACCGCGATAATGAAAAATGTTCATAAAAAAACGGGACTTTTTTTTGATGTGACTATACTTTGCATTAACTTTGCGTGTCCAAAGATGAATGTTTTGGACATTGTTTAATTGTAACAAAATAAACTTTAAAATATGGCTGAAACAAAATTCATCTTCGTCACCGGCGGTGTTGCATCGTCTCTTGGTAAAGGTATCATCTCGGCATCTATCGGAAAGTTGCTTCAGGCGAGAGGATACAAGGTTACAATCCAGAAATTCGACCCATATATCAACGTCTCTCCGGGTACACTGAACCCGCAGGAGCACGGTGAGTGTTATATCACTATCGATGGTCACGAGGCCGACCTCGATCTGGGTCACTATGAGCGTTTCACCGATATCAAGACTACACGTTGGAATACCTTTACAACCGGCCGCATATACAGCGAGGTTATTGAGAAGGAGCGTCGTGGCGAGTATCTTGGCAAGACTGTACAGGTTATCCCTCACATCACAGACGAAATCAAACGCAAGATGAAGCGTGGCAGCACAAAGGAGAAGTTCGACTTTGTGATTACCGAGATTGGTGGTACTGTGGGTGACATCGAGGGCTTGCCTTTCCTTGAGGCTATCCGCCAGTTGAAGTGGGAACTTGGCCGCCGTGCGGTTTGCGTACACTTGACATATGTTCCATATCTTTCGGCTGCAGGCGAGCTCAAGACAAAGCCTACACAACACTCTGTAAAGCAGTTGCAGAGCCTTGGTATACAGCCCGACTGTCTTGTACTGCGTGCCGAGCACAAGTTGAGCACCGGTCTTTGCAAGAAGGTTGCAAGTTTCTGTAACGTTATGCCCGACTGCGTTGTGCAGAGCCTTGATGTTCCATCAATATACGAGGTGCCCATCAAGATGCAGGAGCAGGGCCTCGATGCAGCTATCCTGCGCCTCACAGGCGAGGAGGTTGGCGAGACTCCGGCGATGACACCATGGCGTACATTCGTTGAGCGCCGCAACAATGCAAAGAAGGTTGTGAATATAGGTCTTGTTGGCAAGTATGACCTCCAGGATGCATACAAAAGTATCCATGAGAGCCTTTCACAGTGCGGTACATACAACGACTGCAAAATCAAGCCTCACTTCATCAACAGCGAGAAGATTACCGAGGAGAATGTTGCTCAGGCACTCAAGGGCATGGATGGTTACATCATCTGCCCGGGCGTTGGTCCACGCGGCTTCGAGGGTAAGGTGATTGCTGCAAAGTACTGCCGCGAGAACAACCTTGTGACACTTGGTATTGGTCTGGGTATGCAGGTTATGGCTATTGAGGTAGCACGTAATATCCTTGGTTATGCCGATGCAAACAGCTACGAGATGAACGAGGCTACAAGCCACCGCATTGTTGATGTAATGGAGGATTTGAAGAGTGTCGGTAACCCATTCGGCGTAATGCGTCGTGGCGGTTACGATACAGTCATAGCAAAGGAGAGCAAGGCTTATGCAATCTATGGCGAGGAGAAGATTGTGGAGCGTCACTATCACCGTTTTGAGTTGAACACAGAGTATCGCGATGCTCTTGTCGGTGCAGGCTTGGCTTGCACAGGTGTTCACCCCGAGAGCGGTTTGGTAGATATAGTTGAATTCCCCGCCTGCGACTGGTACATGGGTGTAATCTACGAGCCACAGTACTCAAGTACAGTTCTTCATCCATCACCTGTTGTAATGGATTTTGTGAAGAATGTGGTAGCACGCAAAGGATAAGGATAAACCGGTTTTATCATAAATGCAATATAGGCCGACGCGATTCGCGTCGGCCTATATTGCATTTATGACGTTTACAGGGTTCCTGTTACTATATTCCTACGTTGATTTTGATACCATTATTCCCGAATTTCTTGAAAAAATCGAACAGTTCTTTTTTCTTCTTTCCTGAATTTACGGTCCGGTAATTGTCGCTGTCTTTATCGTGAATGAAATCTTCGGCAGGTAGCAAGCAACCTGAAGTGTTGCTTCCGTCTGTTCCTCCGTGTATTGCAATGCCTGTTCTGCCGGGAACATTGTCTACGTACCATTCGAAACGTTGCCATTTTTGTCCGCGTACAATGTTGTATGTCCCATATTTGATAGACCTGTCGCTGCCGGCTATTTCTGCTTTCTCATAGTCTGTCTCCGGTTCAAGAAAATACCCATTCATTGAACTTACTCTGTTGCCGTCTTCGTCATATGCGGTTGCAATGAATGTACTAACCGTGCTGTCTTTCCCATACCATAATCTGTTAGTGTTTATTACAATATTTGTAGATGGGGTACTCTTTGAAGCAACCGGATTGTTTTTCATATCTTTTCTTGATTTGCAGTTATTTGTATTCGCTTGCAAAGCTACATTGCCAAGTCGTGGAGAAGGTTGCTGCATTAGTATAATCTTTTTGAAAGATTGAGATAAAAATAAAGAAGTGAACCCCAAGTTGATGGAGCTCACTTATAAGACTTCCTTTTATATATATAGCAGCATTTATCAGTCTATTCCCACAATCTTTTCATGAACATTATGCAGTACTCCTCCCAGTTGTACCATTGGTGGCCGCCGGGCGTGGCAAGATATTCGTGCTTGTAGCCTTTGCGTTCAAGGTAGTTGTGGTAGCACTTTATTCTTGGGTAGAAGAAGTCGGTCTTGCCAATCATTATCCAATAGAGCGCCGGTGGCGTGGCAAACTGTACCTCTTGTTTCTTTTTCAGTCCCTTGAAGAATGATGAGTGCTCGCTGTGAATGATGAACGGGTGTACCATTGGCGAAAAGAGACCTACGTACCCGAATGTGTCGGGGTGGTTGGCGCTGATGTGCAGTGATTGCAATGCTCCAATGGATAGTCCTCCAATGGCTCTTGAACTCTTCTCCGGGATAGTCCTGTATGTGCTGTCAATCTTTTTAACGACATCGTTGACAAAGGAGTATTCAACGTGTCCGTCGTTTTCGAAGAACGATTCAACAGCGCCTTTTATGCGTGATTTACCGTAATCCTTGTCGTCGTTGTGTTGGTTGGTATTGGGCAGCACGACAATACACTCTTTCATCTGCCCATTGACGGTAAGGCTGTCAATGTTCTGCAGGAGTTTTCCTTTGCTTATCCAGGATGTCTCGTTGCCACGTGCGCCGTGCAGCAGGTAAAAGACGGGGTAACGCTTTGTGCTGTGGTAGTAGTCCTGAGGCAGATACACGAACATTCGTCTCTCCTTTGGACCCTCGACCGAACACTCATACATACACTCCTCAAGTATGCCTTTTGGCGAGTAGCTGCTATCTATCTTCGGGTAGTCCACGGCTACGGCCGTCCTTGACGTTGAGCACGCACCAAGGAGAAGGATTGCAATCGACAGGTATATGAATCGTAGGCACTTCATTTCGTTAAGGCATCTTTGTACATTTGGATAATCTTGTCGGTGGAATCTTCGGCATTGTACTTTTGGGCCGATTCGGCATATTTTGCCGCCATCCGGTTCCTCTCGTCAGGGTGCTCAATCCACCAATCAATCTTCTCGGCAAGCATGCGCGGGTCCGACTCTGTGAACAGGCTCCTCTCGTCAAGTGCAAACTGTGATGTTGCTGTCAGCTCTCCCTTTGCGATAACGGGAACGGTACCTTCCATAATGGCCTCCACGCACGATAGTCCTTCGACCTCTACCCATGCGCAATGTATGTACAGGTATGCCTGTCTTATAAGCTGCTTCAGCTCCTCGCGACTGTAGAAGTCGAATCGCGGGGTGTGCTTTAGCACCCCATCCTTTACAAGCCTGTCGGCATGTTTCATGTATTTCTTCATGTAAGGCCCTTTGCCTGCGAAATGTAGCACTATCCTGTCGGCATGCTTTGAAAATCTCA
This sequence comes from Bacteroidaceae bacterium, assembly GCA_045634305.1. Taxonomy (GTDB): domain Bacteria; phylum Bacteroidota; class Bacteroidia; order Bacteroidales; family Bacteroidaceae; genus HGM04593. Next base: position 38,816 of record JAZQZZ010000050.1, read on the forward strand.
TGGCTTTCAATAGCGTGTCCTGTGATTTCTCGTGCGAGAGCCTTCCTGTGCAAAGTATGATTATCTGTTCATTCGGTTCTACCAATGCCGGCTCAATGTTTGCCGGTATTTCAATTCCATTTGAGATGACACGCATTGGTGATTGGAAACCGTTTGAAACAAGATGTTGTTTCACAGTTTCGGTAGGGCAGTGTACGTAGGCACAACGGTCATAGACCGATTTTCTCCACCACAACGTAACAAGATAGTTCAGTAACCTGGCCTTGCGCATGCCAAGGTTTGCCATTATGTTCTCTGTGAAAATGTGGTATGTTCCGACGCAGGGCTTGCCCATCCTCTTGGCAAGGCGGGCTACCTTTGCCTCCAAAGGGAAACCCTCGCACAGGTGTACTACATCGGCCCATTCAATTGCTTTTCGGGCAATCTTTTTGTCGAACGATGCATATCTGAATCCGTTGGAATATATTATAGGTTCAAAAAATGGAAATTTGAAGTGTTTAAGTGGATATTCGGGCTGTTTGCCTTCGGTGTCAGGGTTTACGCAAGCCATCAATCTTGCTTCAATGCCTTTTGCTTTCAGTCTGTCAACAAGTGACAACACTGCTGTGCATACACCATTACCGCGCATGAAGGCATTATTGCATACAATCAATATTTTCATAGTCTGTTTTTTAAGTACAAATGGTATTATTCAATAGGATTCCCACTGTAGTGTCTCCTCCTATTGATATTATAACACGCAATAGAGTGTTGCAAGGCTGCAAAAATAGAGATTATGTTCAACTTTGCTGCTTTATTCCATTGGATAATGTCCACTTGTCCGCAAAATGGAAAATTCTCCTTTTATATAGGATAATTGCTATTTTTCTCTTTTTAACCTCTTTTAACTATTAAAATTAGTTTTCTAACTAAAAAATATAGTTCTTTGCAGTGTGAACTAAATAAAATAGTTTACGCAAACAAATATTATAGTTTGATAATATAAAAACTCAATATCATGAAGAACTTGACAAAAAGAGAAGAGGAACTGATGAAACTCTTTTGGGAGAAGGGTGCATTGTTTGTGAAAGAAATCATTGACTTGCTCGATGAGCCTAAACCGCACTTCAATACAATATCGACAATTGTGCGTGGATTGGAGGCAAAGGGATATGTTGCGCACGAGGCATTCGGCAACACCCACCGTTACTATGCAGCTGTGAGCGAGGCCGAATATGGCAAATTGTCGTTGGGCAGTGTGGTGAGCCGTTATTTCGGCAGTTCCTACCTCAACGCTGTGTCGTCGCTGGTAAAAGAGGAGAAAATTTCTATTGACGAATTGAAGGAACTTATAGACTTTGTTGAAAAACAAAAATAATCATTGCTATGGGCGCATTTATCGTTTACATAATCAAGTCATCGCTTCTGTTGGCGATGCTGGTTTCGCTTTTCATGCTCTTTATGAGCCGCGAGACTTTTCACAAACTAAACCGCTACCTGTTGCTGCTTATAGTAGTGGTGTCATTGGCTCTGCCTTTTGTCAATGTGGGTGTGAGTTCTCCGTTGCAAGGTGTGCTTGATTCCATTGAGAATGGCTTTGCAAAAACAGACGACGCATTGCCGGTTGCCGATGTTCTTTTTGTTGACGAACAGTCTATGATGACAACGCAACCATCGGTAGCAACGTTTGATGCTGTGGCTGATGTTGACCCTGTACCCATTGAGGAAAAGAGGAGTTCAGCACCATTATGGCAGATCATTGTACTGGCTATATATGGCTTGGGTGTGGCGCTGCTTGTAATAAGGCAGTTGGTTATGTATGTAAAGTTGTCTCGCCTTATTATGCGCAGCAGAAAGGCAACAGCCGAACAGTACGGCTTGGATGGTGTGAGGCTACGCCTGCATAACGGCGAGGAGAAACCTTTCAGTTGGTTCGGCTGGGTAGTGGTGTCGGACAATGATATGGCCGAGGGTGCGCGCGAGATACTCACCCATGAGGCAGCACACGTCAGGGCAAGGCACTCGTGGGATATAATGCTTGCCGATGCTGTGATAATAATGCAATGGTTTAACCCGCTTGCGTGGATAATGAAGAACACTCTGAAGGATATACACGAGTTCGAGGCCGATGAGGCTGTTATTTCCTCGGGCGTGAATGCAAAGCAATACCAATTATTGATAATAAAAAAAGCCGTTGGCGCAAGGCTCTACTCTATTGCCAACAGCTTTAATCACAGTTTAACTAAAAAACGTATCACTATGATGTGTAAAGAAAAATCAAACAAGTGGAGTCGTGCAAAGGCTTTGTACATACTCCCGGTTGCAGCAATTGCTGCCTGTTCGTTCTCAACAGTAGAGAATGCAAATGCCGAACCCGTCGGCAAAGTTAATGAAATTGTTTCTGACGGCACAATTTCCGGTGTAGAAAAAAACAGTAAAGTGACTTCTCTTAAACTGCCGGCCGGCAAGGAATGGATGTATGCCCATTTATGTTACATGGACGGGAGCAACGGCAACAATGAGAGTGTCTGCATTGCATACATAAGGGGTGCCGAGGGTGAGAATGTAGGTTATTTCCGTGGAACGACCGATGAGTTCGACAACGTGCGCGAGGGGCATACGCCCGGTTACTTCGTTGTTCCTTTGAGGAACGTTAAACTGGATAAGAATGTTATGACGTTCAGCATATATGCCGATGATGCAACAATTCTCCAGAACCCGGTAAAGTGCAGCGAGTGCGGTATTGTAAATGCTGTAAACAATGGTGAGCTGTGGAAAAACGATGCATCATATTTCAAAGGTAAGAAGGCCGATTTTAAAATGATTCTTGGCCCAAAATCTGTACTGCAGAACCTTACTAATCCTTATGTTGGCGGCGAGCGTGTTATGGGAGGTGTTGAGATTGACTATGTTTATGACAATACCTCGGATGAACTTGCCGATGATAACCCCGACAAGATTCATCAGGTTGTCGAGGTTCAGCCCGAGTTCCCCGGCGGAATGAAGGAGATGATGAAATTTATACAGAACAGTCTCAAATACCCCGATGCTGCAAAGGCTGCCGGTGTTGAAGGCAAGGCGTTTGTGCAGTTTGTGGTAAAATCCGATGGTTCAATAGACAATGTAGAGATAATGCGCTCTTCGGGTAACGAATCGCTCGATGCCGAGGCTTTGAGAGTGGTGAAGGCAATGCCGAAATGGAAACCCGCAATGAACAAGGGCAAGGCTGTGAATGTGAAGTTTGTTCTCCCTGTAGTTTATAAACTCCCCAAAGAGGCTAATGCTAATGGCATATACGTTCCTGAAAAAGTGAAAGAAAACCTGCTTGTCGTGTCGGGTGGCGCTATATACGATGGTGATATAAATGAGATCGACCCCGGTACAATTGAGAGCGTTGAGATTGTGAAATTTCCAGATCTTACCCCCGAACTGCAGGAAAAACTAAAGCAGACAGGTAAGGAGGCTGTAATGTATATAAACACAAAAAAAGAGAAGAGTAATTCGGCTGCAGGGAATGAGGCTGTGTTCACGGTCTGTGAAAAGATGCCTGAATTCCCCGGTGGACAGCAGGAGCTTATGAAGTATTTGAGAGTAAATGTAAAATATCCTAAAGAGGCACGTGATGCCGAGGTGATGGGCAAGGTTTTTGTACGCTTTTTGGTAAACAAGGAGGGTGCTGTGGTTGATGCAAGTGTGCTGAAGGGTGAATATTCAAAATATGTTTATAGCGCAGAGGCAATTTCTTTGAAGAACCACATATCAAAGAAAGAGAAGGAACTGGAAAAACTCTCGGCGGATAGTGTATCAATAGATATACTCAGGCGTCGTGCAATGGAGTTGCAGGAGTTGCAAGTTCAGGCTTACAGCAGCATAGAGAAAGACGGCGGACGAAGTGAAGTGAAGGTGGATGCCGGTGATGCTGCTGTAAAGGCTCTCGAAGCCGAGGCTTTGAGGGTTGTAGAGAGCATGCCTAAATGGAATCCCGGAATGCAGGGCGGTAAACCTGTATACACGCAGTATGTGTTGCCTATAATGTTCCGTTTGAGCTAAGGTTTGTTGTTGGGCGAACCGATGTGTCCGCCCAACAACTGCGTAACAAACAACACCGGTCAGCCCCTTCCAATAATGTACCTGTTTCCTTGCGGCTTTTTTCCCCGAATTTGTCATCCTGAGTGAAACGAAGGATCTTGAAACGTAATAACAAAAGAGCCTTTTAGTCATCCTCAACATTTTTAATCAATTTTAACCAAACACGATGTAACAATAATGTGTTTTATTCGTCTTTTATGTAGAAAACGTAAAAATTAAGAAAATAAAATGAACGGCATGGGTGGTGGTTCTCCTTGCCGGTGGATACGCGGCTCCTTTCTCTCACTGTGTGCTTGAACATAATTACAACACAAGGGAGTTGCGTATCTTTTTGATTTTAACATTTTTTAACAGGGGGGTAAAACTGTCGTCCACTATTATTATAATTGCAAAAAAAACTTATGAAACACTATTTCTTGACACTGTTGTTCCTTTGGGTTACAGGGGTGACCTGGGCGCAGGAGTATGCGCTCAGCGGTAAGGTTGTTGATGCCGGCGATGCAAACCAACCCATTGCAATGGCAACGGTGCGCCTTATGAAAAACGATACGTTGCAGGTGGCAGCCTGTGCAACGGAGGCCGACGGTACATTCTCGCTTAAAGTGAAAAGCACCGGAGCATATAAGGTGAATATTGCATTTGTGGGTTATGAGACTCTTGTGAAGAGGGTAGAGCTGACAAGCAAGCGCCCTCATGAGAAACTTGGTAACCTGTTGCTGGTGCCCGATGAGAAGCTGCTTCGTGAGGTGAGTGTCACGGGGCTCGCGCAGGAACTTACAATAAAGGCCGACACGTTTGTGTATCATGCCAACGCCTACCGCGTGCCCGAAGGTGCTACAATAGCTGCGCTCATAAAGCAGTTGCCCGGTCTTTCAATGGACTCGGACGGCAACCTCACATTCCAGGGCAAGGCTGTCAGTTCGATACTCGTGAACGGCAAACCGTTCATCGGGGATGCCAACACGGCCATGTCAAACATAGTGAGCGATGCAGTTGAGGATGTTGCCGTCTATGAGAAGACCGACGAGGAGAAGGAGTTTGCCGGTGTGCTCGACTTGGAGAAGGCGACAGTGGTCGATTTGAAGATAAAGAAGGAGTATATGTCGTCGTGGAATGTGAATGTCGATGGCGGTATTGCCACAAAAGGCAAGTATCTGGCAAAGGCTTTTGCATCCAACTTCACCGACAAGCGCCGCACGGCCGTTTATGCCCAAGTGAACAATATAAGCGAGAACCAGAGCGTTGACGAGAACGGTAACTGGCGAAGCGGATGGGGTGGTGGCGACGGCCTTTTCACCTATCGTAAGGCGGGTACCATAATGTCGTGGGATAATGGCAAGGCGAACGATGCTGTAGGCCTGTTCAAACTCAATGCCGAGGTTGAGGTGGGGCACGACAATAGTGAGCACGACCGCATGAACAACGTGGAGACACTGCTTGGCAGTGCTGGCAGCCATTGGTCATATAACCGCACTCTTATCTCTACGGCTATGCACGATGTCAATGCTAATATTGATTTTACATATAACATTGATTCACTAAGTCGCCTGTCGGCCAATCTTGTCTATAATTACTATGACACCGACATGAATGCAAGCGAGAATACATCGGTCTATTCCGCGGCTGCCGGTTTTGAGAATCCTGAACTTGGGCTTGTGGGCGATGCCGTGAGTGGGGAACTTGCCGCTGTGGGTGTGAACTCCCACAGGGAGTTGAGCGATAATTACGGCAATCGTAACAACTTTGGAACTGATGTCCGTTTTATACACCGTTTCAGGAAAGAGGGTTATTCCCTCAAGGCGGGTGTAGAGTACTACAGGGGGGAGTATGGGACTTCCGCCAACAGCCTTTCGGTCTACCGCTACTTCAACAGTGCCGATTCCGCGGTGGTGCAACGCCGATACACCGAGGATCCTTCAAGCAATGACAAGTTCTCGGCACGGGTTGCGCTCAATGGTGCAATAACCAAGAATATACAGTTTGAGGTAAACTATCACTATAAGTATGAAAAGGAGGATGAAAGTTACAGCCTTTATCGTCTCGACCGCTATCCATACTATGCCTCACCGGACCTGCCTTTGGGTGTGCGTCCATCTGCTGCCGACTCTTTGGCGGCGGTGATTGACATTGAAAATTCTGCCTATTCGGTGCTGACAACGCATCTGCACAACGGCCGTTTCTACCTCTATGGCAAATGGGAGAAGATTGATGCCAACATTGGTACAACGGTGCTCTACCACGATGACCGGCTCGACTATGAAAGGGCTGGGGTGGAGTATGCACCCGAGCGCAAATATGTGGAGTTTGCTCCTTTGGCATCGTTTAGGTGGCGGTTTGTGAAAAACGGAACGCTCTATCTGCAATATTACGGATATGAGCGTCGCCAGTCATTGTTGGAACTGTTGCCCATTACCGATACAAGCAATGAGTTGGTCGAGCGTGTGAACAATCCCAACTTGAAGGTGGGGTGGAGCAACAATTTCAATATGACGGGCAGGTGGTTCAATGAGAAGCGTGGCGACAGCTATCACGTGAATGCCAACTATGGAAATCACCTGAATTCGGTTGTGGATATCATACAGACCGACCCGCTCACCGGCAAGATGCTGCACACAAAGGATAATGTGAACGGTAACTATTATCTCTTTGTCGGTGGTGGAACTGAGCAGCCGCTCGACAAGGAGAGGCACTGGACGCTGTCGCTGTCGGCAGGTTATTCATTGAACCGCAACAATAACTATGTGGGTGCATTGGGTGACGAGTTGGGTTTGTCGGTAATGCACTCCCACGACCCGTACGGCAACATGCGTCTCAAATGGCGCAGCGGAATGTGGAGCGTGAACCTCACGGCCGGTTACAGCGGTGATTATGTGAGGTATGAGAGCACACCGCAGTATGACCAGGACGGACACACGTTCGAATGTAACTTTGAGCCGCAGGTGGAGCTGCCTTTTGGTATGAGGGTAAACACCTCGTTCGGCTATTACGGCCGTCGCGGATATGCCGACGATATAATGAACCACGACCAGTGGCTGTGGAATGCTACAATCTCGCAGTCATTCCTCAAGAGCAAGGCATTGACACTGCAACTTGAGGCTGTGGATATCCTTGGCCGGCGAACAGCAGAGTATACTTCCATTACACCTACGCAGCGGAGCTTTTCGCGCAACAAGGTGTTCCAAAGCTACGTTATGCTGCATGCAATCTACCGTTTCGACATCGGCGGCAAGCAGTGAGTGCTTATTTATAAAAGTTGGAAAAATTTTCCAACTTTTTTATTTCATTGTGTAACAAATTGGATTTTCATCCGTCTTATAGATGGAAAGCAACCACAAACAACATTAAAAGTGACACACGACAAATTCAAAAAGCGGTTCATGCCGCTGCAGCAGATGCTCTATCGCGAGGCATACAGAATGCTTTGCGACAGATTTGAGGCGGAGGATGCCGTGCAGAACCTTTATATGAAACTGTGGGAAAAGAAGGATGAACTGAAAAATCTTGTTGCGCCCGAGGCATACTGCCGCACGCTGCTCCGGAATATCTGTATTGACCGCTGGCGACAGTTAAGGGCACACGATGACGATGAAGAGATTGAAGCTGACGGGATACTCCTCTATACCCCGCCCGAAACAGACAAAAAAGAGGCAGAAGAGTGTCTGCAACATTTTCTTGCCGCTCTGCCCGGGGTACAGCAGAAGATTATAGGGATGATGATGAACGGTTGCACGTTCGAGGAGATTGAAAAGGTAACCGGCCTGCGGCAGACAAACATAAGGGTTATAATCTCGAGAGTGCGAAAGAGATTCAGAGAGTTTTACGACAATATATAATAAAGGAGTTTATGGAAGATTTCAGATTAAAAATGATGATTGAGCAGTTCTTCGACGCGGTGCTCACCGCCGAGGAGGAGCGCGAGCTTTGTCGCTATCTTCGTGAGAACGACGTTCCGGCCGAACTCCACAAGGACAAGGAGATGATTATCGCCTTTTGTCGTGAGAGCGAAGAGGTGGAACTGCCTGATGGTGCAGAGAAGCGGCTTGAGGCAATGATAGACACTCTTGCCGAAAATTGCATACCGGCAGCAAGTGGTGGAAAGAACGCAACTGAAAAACGCTGGCACACAATTGCCATTCAGCGCATAATGCGTTACGCTGCAGTTGCGGCTGCTGTCATCGCGTGCATGTTCACGGCTGAATATTGGTTGCCTGCAACAACACGGCAAAGCAGTGCGGTTATAGCTTTTGACACCGAAAAGGACACTTTTGACAACCCCGAGGATGCCATGCGTTGCTTGGAGGCCGCATTCAACGACATAAGCCTTGCAGTAAACTCCACACAGAATAGTTTAAAGGAGATTGAAGCAACGCTTGGCGCATCAATAAAAATGAGCAAAAACAACAATAATATATAAGGGAATATGAAACGGAAGTTATTTATAATGCTGACGCTGATGCTCACAGTGCTGGGCGCATGGGCTTCATTACCCCAGCAACCGCAGAAGAGCGAAGCCGAAAGGTTCGTGCAGAGCTTGGCAAAGATAAAATCGGACGAGATAAGCTATGCCTACATCTCGGCCAACATGTTCAAGCAACTTTTTATCAAAGCAGACCTTGACGAAGAAATGCAAGAGTCAATCTCGTTCATTAAGTCACTGAAAAGCCTACGTCGCTTTTTCACGAACGGCAAGCAGGGATATGATGCCATGAAAGCCGCCCTACAACCGTTCCTGCTGGAGAAAGAGGAGGTATTGGGTATGACACTTATGGCATCCAACAGAGATGGCGGCGGAATGGTGGCCATATACTCCGGGCTGGGGAACACCATGGTAGTGACCGACTATGGCAACAACGAGACAATTACAGTGGTGTTTGTTGCAGGACTCTCCTACGAGTCATTTATGGAGTTCAACGATTTAGGCATTGATTTATATTGATAAAAAATCTATAATGAAAAAGATACTTTTCACACTTACTATACTCCTCCTTGCCACAGGCAGCCTGACGGCACAGGAGATTAACAACCCGGAACTGAAGAAATTCGTTCAAGAGTTGAGAGCCCCGGGAAATGGGCCACGCAACGTGAGCAAAAATAAAGAAAAGGGGATTTACGCAATAAACTCCGTTGACGAGAAGAGTTACAAGGCACTCAGTGCCATAATAGAGAAATATGACATCTACTTTGCCGAGGAGATTTTCGGTATGGAGTTGATGTTCAGCACAAGGGAAAGCGGTAACCAAACAATAATATTCCAGGGCGACACATACGGTTTGGCAATAACGGACAATGCACACTCATTGGACCTGGTAGTCATAATAGTCAAAGGTTCGGCCGCAAAACTCTTTTTTGGGATTAGAGAGACCGGAGATGTAGAAATACACTCACACGAAGTCTATTTCAACAACCGCGACGGCGACGTATACATCGGCGAGTCGAGCATAACAGTTGAAGAGCCGGCCGAACTTATAGACATTTCAGAGGCCGAAAGCATTGAAAGAAGGATTCCGGCAGATATCAGCCTGGAGCTCTTTGACTACTATATGCCAATGATTCAGGAACTCAAAGAAAAGGCACAGAGTGCCACAAGCAAAGAGCAACTCAAGATGTTGAAGACAAGTGCCGACTCTATACGACAGGTATGGAAAGATGGAATCCTCTATTTGGAGAGCTGGCTCAAGAGAATAGAATCACCAGGCATGATAAAGATCCCATGCACAGGAAATTCTATGATAGTGATTCCGGAGGGTACAAAGCAAGGCCTGTACGAATGGATTAACAGCACCGGAATATGCCGCACCGAAGGACAGGAGACCACCATAATACCGGCAACCGACATTGCAGCATTTGTAGCGACAAAAACCATGAAGCTGCAAACGTCATGGAGCCTCGAGGGCTATTCAAAAGAAATGAAAGCTGTTTTTGCCGAAGAGGTACCAGGTGGAGAACCCGCCTACATATACCGCCGTTCGACAACAGCCGAGGGCTACAGGACAATGAAGAAAGACCTTGAGCAGTTCTTCTACCTCGACGGAAAGAACCGGAGCCACAGTTACAAAGGCTTCAGAGCAATAGAGAGGATTGACTCCGATGAGTACTGCTTCCTGCACCTTTATGGCGACAACACAACCATTCTCATCTTTGACTGCCCAGGCAAGGAGCATTGCCAGATGGATATCATTGTAGGCGGCATTGAACTGTTCAACGAAGCCGTAAATGACATAAGCATTGACCACGAGAAAGGACATGCCACAAAATGCAACATCATCATACGCGGTGGCGAGGTGGAATTTGCTGACGGCGAGGTTGAGATAAACGGTGTTACATACGACAACGGCGTACACTTCACAACAGAATATATGAATAAATTAAATTAACAGATATGAAAAAGAGAATTTTATCATGCTTATTTATAGCTTTTGCATTTGCCATAACAACATTTGCACAGACAACAGCGCTTGTGGCATACGATGGTGGATACTTCGTAAAGAACGGAGACAAGTGGACCGAATACCGTCCGCAGGACAAGGCCGAGCCATGGAACGAGTATAAACAGTATAAAGAGAACGACACATTCTATTTCCTCGACAGCAAACGTTGCCGCGTATCGGTTCCCAAACTGGCGTGTGACAAGATTTTCGTGGACCGCGAGAAGAATGGTAATTGGCAAGTAGTCTACAACACAATCAGTGTATACCCCATGTGTCCCGACGGCAATGGACTGTTCTATTGCTATAAAGGTACAAGCACCGAATATGAAGGTTACTTTGTACGTGGCAACGGCAAATGGAAGGAGTATCGCCCTAACATGAAACGTGGAGTGTGGGCTGAGTTTGACGAGGTCGGAGAGGACGACACACATTTTGTGTTGGAAAGCAAGTACAACACGGTGCTGGTACCCAAGACAACAGAGTACCGTTTTATAATAACCAAGCACGACAACAGCAGCTGGCGCGGAGGCTATGCAACTGCTGCGATATATGACACATCGGCAAAGAATGTCGGCTACTTCAACTACAAGCTTGACTACCAGAAGACGTTCGTGGCAAAAAGAGGCAATAACTACAAGCAGACAAAGAACGGCTGCAGCATCAGTTTCGATACCAGAGGAAGCATTGATATAAAATGTGATGACAAACATGTACACACTGTATACAGCAGCATAAAGCTTGAGAGATACGAGGGTGAGCTTGCGATACACATTACCATAGACAAGAAAAACAACATATGGATTCTGAACCGTGACCAATGTATCATCGAGTGCAAGAAGAGGGGAAAGACAATGCTGCTGGGATGCAGCAATGCAAAGGCATATACAGAATTGAACGATATACTCAGAGTAAAGCCTATAGTCATCAGGAGATAACAAAGCATTGGAATTTATTGCAGAACCTCATCAGAAACTGTTTTAACAGGCTGGAAATAGCCGGCTAAAATGGTTTCCGGGGTGTCCTATGCCTTTTTTGAAAGCAAATCATTTAAAATGAGAAGAATTATGAGAAAGTTTTTATCTGTTTCCGTAATGTTGGCGACCCTATATCCGTTCATTCTTGTATCGTGCGACGATAAAGATATCTACACACCCTGCAGAATTGAAATAGCTGCAGAGGGATGCGGTAGCGTCCAGTTCGAAGGATATCATGGTTATGCACAGAGTTACAACCGCGGTAACGAGGTTGTTGTCATTGCACACCCCGATGAAGGCTACAGTTTTCAGGGGTGGTATACACAAAAGACTGATGCTCCGGTAAGTACGGAAAGAAGATATGCATTTACCGTTGACGAAGACCTTTTGCTCACGGCACGATTTGTTTATGAATCATACTCAATAAAAATAAGTGGGACATCAGGTGGCTGTGTCTATTTTGAGAATGAAACAGGAAATGCTCTGACATTGCCGTGCGGCAGGGAAGTCACGGCAGTTGCTGAAGCTGATGCCGGTTATACATTCATCGGTTGGTACAGGAAGAATTCTGTCATGCCTGCAAACCCGCAGCCAAGCTACTGCTTCAAGGCATGCGAGGATGTTGACTTGATTGCGAGATTTGAAAAGAGAGAGTTTTCAGGCAGATATGAATATGTTGATCTTGACCTGCCGAGCGGAACCTTGTGGGCAACCTGCAATGTGGGAGCTTCGAATCCCGAGGAGTACGGCTGTTACTATGCCTGGGGCGAAACAGAAGAGAAGAGTGTATACTCCCGGAGTACATATAAATGGTGTGACGCTGACAGTGATACTATTATAAAGTATTGCACTGAGGGTGTTTACGGCACAATCGACAACAAAAGTCTTCTTGAGGCTGAGGATGATGTCGCGCATATCCGGTGGGGCGGCAACTGGAGAATTCCTACAGCCAATGAGCAACAGGAACTGTACGACAACTGTGACTGGAACTATGGAGATCTGAACGGAGTTGTCGGCTATTGGGTGACAAGCAGAAACAACGGTAAGAGTATATTCCTGCCTGCGGCTGGCTGCAGACAGGGAAGTGAGGTCCGTTACTGCGGAATGTTCGGTTACTATTGGTCGGGTGTATTGTGTAGCGACAACAGCAATGCATACTGCTTGCGCTTTTATGACAAACATATCAATAGGGAGGGATACGGACGTTTTACAGGATTTACCGTGCGCCCGGTGTGCCATTGACAACCGTAGTGCGGTAAAAAAGTGATAAGGCGTTGACTCGCAATCACGGAACCGTTGAACATAATTGCGCCTGCTTTGTTCTTTTACAAGGCAGGTGCTGATATGTGACGTTTCGAATGAAATTATTTTTGTTTTTTTCTTGTGTGTGTCATAATAAAATGCGACCTTTGTCGGCATATCAGAAAAAGCGTTTTATGATTAATAGAGTTCTTATTCGTCTTAAGGTGGTGCAGATTGTATATGCATACTACAAGAACAGTGGCAAGAGCCTGAAAGCTGCCGAGGACGAGATGTTTTTCAGCCTTTCAAAGGCTTATGACCTTTACCATTATCTGTTGTTGCTCATGCCAGGCATAACCCACTATGCAGCCGACAGAATTTCGTTCCTCAGTATGAAGGTGCGTCCTACTGAAAGTGATAAAAATCCTAACCTCAAGTTTGTGAACAACCGTTTCGTGGCTCAGCTCGAGCAGGTTGAGCAGCTTGTGAAATTTGCCGAGAAGAGCAAGTTGAACTGGGTTGAGAATTCCGATTTCCTGCGTCGTCTGCTCGACAGGATTGAAGAGAGCGATGTCTACAAGGAGTATATGGAATCGGGTGTTGACAGTTACGAGGAGGATAAGGAGTTGTGGCGCAAGCTCTACAAGGCGTTCGTGTTCGACAATGAGGAACTTGATGACATCATTGAGGAACAGAGCCTTTACTGGAACGATGACAAGGCTATTGTCGACACATTTGTGATAAAGACAATCAAGCGTTTCACCGAGGGCGCGCACGGCAATTCATTGCTGTTGCCCGAGTACAAGGACGACAGTGACAAGGAGTTCGCATGCAAGTTGTTCCGCAACGCAATAACAAATGCCGAGGAGTATCGCAAGCTCATGAGTGAGAACTCAAAGAATTGGGATATGTCGCGCTTGGCATTCATGGATGTTGTGATTATGCAGGTGGCATTGGCCGAGCTCATGACACAGCAGGATATTCCGCTTTCGGTTACACTCAATGAGTATGTTGAGATTGCGAAGTATTACAGCACAGCAAAGAGCGGCTCGTTTGTGAACGGTATGCTCGATGCTATAACAAAAAGCTTGCGTGCAGCAGGTAAAATTAACAAATAATTATTGACAATTAAATTTATTCGATTATGGTATTTATGCAGGCCGAAGCAGGCGTTCAGACAATTAACGAGGCTGTAGCACAGCCGGTTGTTGCAACTCCCCAGGCAACAGAAGTTGTAACAGAAGTGGCAGCAGATGAGGTTGCTTCTGAGCCAAGTGGTTTGGCAAAGGTTCTTGGAAACCCACTGTTCATGTTCGTTATCATCATTGCTATCATGTACTTCCTCATGATCCGCCCACAGCGCAAGCGCCAGAAGGAAATCGAGAACTTCCGTCGTGGCCTACAGCCGGGTATGGACGTGGTTACCAGCGGTGGTATCTATGGCAAGATTAAGAGCATTGACGGTAGCGTGGTTCTTCTTGAGGTTGCACACAACGTGAATGTACGTGTTGATATCTCGGTGGTTTTTGCTAACCCCGGTGCAATGCACGAAGAGGGCAAGTAATTGTTTGAAATTGGATATAGATTCCTTAAAAAAGGCATTTGAAAAGGCTAAAGGGAACAACCTTGTTGTTTTTCTCTTCTTTTTATTGGTCTCGTGTAGTCTATGGTTTACGTTAACCATGAAAAGAATATACGAGACCGATATTTCTGTGTCGGTGCGTGTGGAGAACGTCCCATCTGATGTAAAGCTTGAGAATGGGGGTGTAATTCCGGCACATGTGCAGGTGAGGGGAGAGGGGTCCAGCCTTTTCGGCTATCTTTTCAATGATGGCATTGAACTCACAGCCGATTACTCCGAGTTCATCCGTCATGGCGGACGTCTGACACTACCGTCGGGGATGGTGAGGAGCCGTATTGTGGAACAGTTGGGAGCGGGGCTCTCTTTCAAAAGTTTCCAAACCGATTCGCTTGTGGCCATGGTGTGCCGCACAACGGCCGTGGTGCCGGTAAAGAAGAACCGTCTCGATTTGAACGTAGCCCCTGGTTGCGAGCTTGTCTCGGTTGAGTATGAGCCGTCAGAGGTGCGCGTAACTGCGTTCGTGGACGAGATTGCATCCATAAAGGACGTGCAGACACCGGCTCTTGTCTGTGATGGGCTCGAGCGTGATACGGTCTTTGAACTTACATTCCTGCCTGGCGAGTATGTTGACGTGAAGCCCGAAAAAGTGCTGGTACGTGTCGATATCTCACGCTATGTGAACAGGACACTTGCCGTTCCGGTGGAGTATGTGAAATTCCCAAGTGAAGTGGATTTGGGTTTCCTGCCGCAGGAGGTGAACGTTGAGTTCGAGGTTCTTGATGCCAAGGCCGAGAATATCAATGCTGCCGATTTTTCGGTGCAGTTGCGTTTCGATGATTATGCCTACAGTGTGATACTTGGCAGTGCCGGCGATTTGGAAAAAAGTTTTGCAGTCTCTTCGACATCGCCTTTCGTAAGGAACGTGAAGGTGGTTGGTGTTGAAGACACGGCTTCGTCTGCGGATTCCAATAAAAAACTGACGTCATGGTGAAGCTTGCGGTAGTTGGTGGAATAGGTAGCGGCAAGTCGGTTGTTTCGCGCATGCTTGCCATAATGGGGGTGCCGGTCTACGATTGTGACAGCCGTGCAAAGGAGCTGATGGTGAGCGACCCTTTCATCATAAAGGAACTGAAACGTATGTTCGGTGATGAGTGCTACGATGCCGACGGTGGCTTGAACCGTAAGTATCTTGCTGCGCGCATCTTTGTAGACGAGAACAATACAAAACGTGTAAATGCTCTTGTGCATCCGGCTGTGGTAAAGGATTTCTGCACATGGGCAAGTGGGACGGAGGCACCGGTGGTGGCTGTCGAAACTGCGTTGCTCTATGAGTCGGGGATGGTTGATGTGGTTGACAAGGTGTTGCTTGTGTGGACTGAAAAGGAGACAGCGATAACACGTACCATGCAACGTAGCGGAATGACACGCGAGCAGGTGCTTAACAGAATGCAAAAGCAGATGTCGACCGATGATTTGCTGTTGCTCACAGACTATTCTGTTTATAACGGCGGCGACAATGCGATAATGCCCGATGTGGTTGAGTTGCTTGATGAACTGAAGGATTTGGCCTGAATGCAGCAATGGTGCGAAAGGTGTCCGGCAGCTCATGTGGTGAGTCTTAAAAAAGGCTAAATTTTTGTAAATAAGAAAATAGCACCGTATATTAGCAAGGATTTTGAAAAACAATAACACAAATTAATAACAGAACCTATGAATGTTTTTGAAACAGTTTTGACAATTTCGGGTAAGCCGGGTTTGTATCGTCTGTTGTCACACGGACGTAATATGTTTATAGTGGAGTGTGTCGATGCGTCAAAGAAGCGTGTACCAGTGTACAATAGCGACCAGGTTGTCATGCTCGACGATATTGCAATCTACACCGATACGGAGGAACTTCCTTTGCGAAATGTTTTTGCAAAGATCTATGAAAAGGAGAACGGCGTGTTGCCTTTTGACCTTAAGATGACAACTCCCGAGGAGATGGTTGAGTATTTTGAAACAATCATCCCTGATTATGACCGTGAGCGTGTATATCTGACACACATCAAGAAGATGTTCTCTTGGTACAATATCCTTGTTGCCAATGGCGTGGTGGATTTTGTCGCTGAGGAGCAGGAGGGTGAACAGACAGAATCGGCTGAATAATACAAAAATTGGAATACTATGAAAAAGATCGTTTGTTCTTTGATGTTGATGCTAGCTGTGGCTACTGGTGCATCGGCTCAATCATGGAAGGATGTTTTGGGTAAGGTTGCATCAGAGGTGGCTTCAGAGGTTTCTTCGACTGATGCCGGCAATGCGGTAACAAATGTGTTGGGTGCCCTTTTGGGTAACTCCCTGACTCTTTCAAATGAGGCTCTTGAGGGTACATGGAACTACGAGGGTGTAGCTTGTGTGCTCGAAAGCGAGAATGCTTTGTCTAACATCGGTGGCACAGTGGTGACTTCTACAATTGAAGAAAAACTGGATGAGAAACTTGCCGGTATAGGTCTTATCCCCGGTAAATGTTCATTCACATTTGTAAATGACGGCACATGCACCATAAATGTGAATGGACGCGACTTGCATGGCAAATATGAGTTGAATGCAGAGGAGAAGATGATTGTATTCACTTTCGTTTACGACAAATTGCCTTTGAAGACTTATGTGGCATATGAAATAAAGAATCTGAATATCGTTTTCAAGGCCGACAGACTTCTTGCTTTCATAAAGAATGTGGCTTCTTACTTCTCGAACAATGCATCAGGTGTGCAGGCTGGACAGCTTCAGACTATCATGCAGACAGTGGGTACTGTCGGCAAGTTGCTTGAGAACTATGACAGCATGATGTTGGGAGTAAAGCTCTCAAGGGTTGGTGAGGCTCCGGTGGCAAATACAAACGCTGCTGCCGCAACAAATTCAAGTGCTGCCACATCAAACACCGCAACCGACAACACTGAAACAAATGCTGAAAGTACAGGCAACAAGGTGCTCAATGGTTTGGGTAATCTGTTCAAGAAGAAATAATAGACTGCGTTTATACACGAAAAAAGGATACGTCGATTGGACGTATCCTTTTTTTGTTTGTCTTTTATGTTTCTTATCTGTTGCTGAAGATGAGTGCGCCCTCCTGTGCATCTACCTTTATTGGCTTGCTCTTGTCAATGGCTCCTGCCAGCAACTGCTTCGACAGGTCGTTGAGCAGGTAGCGCTGTATGGCTCGCTTGATGGGGCGGGCACCGAATTCCGGGTCGAAACCGGCCTGTGCAATGAACTGCACGGCATTGTCGGTGACCTCCAATGTTATGTCACTCTCTTTTAGCAGTGTCGCAACCGATGCTGTCTGTAGCCTGACAATCTGTTCAATCTCCTCCTTGTTGAGCGGGGTGAACATTATTGTCTCGTCTATGCGGTTGAGGAACTCGGGGCGTATGGTCTTTTTCAGCATCTCCATAATCTTCTCCTTTGTCTCCTCTATGATGGACTCGCGGTTGTTGTCATTCAACTTCTCGAACTGTTCCTGTATATAACTGCTGCCAAGGTTGCTGGTCATTATTATAATGGTGTTCTTGAAGTTTACGGTGCGTCCCTTGTTGTCGGTGAGGCGGCCGTCGTCAAGCACCTGTAGCAGAATGTTGAACACATCTGGGTGTGCCTTTTCGATCTCGTCGAAAAGTACGACGGAGTAGGGCTTGCGGCGCACTGCTTCAGTGAGCTGGCCTCCCTCGTCATATCCTACATATCCCGGAGGTGCTCCAATGAGGCGCGATACGGAGAATTTCTCCTGGTATTCGCTCATGTCGATTCTTGTCATCAGTGACTCATCGTTGAAAAGATATGTCGCAAGTGCTTTGGCAAGCTCTGTCTTTCCCACACCCGTTGTGCCCAGGAATATGAATGAGCCTATTGGGCGTTTGGGGTCCTGCAGGCCGGCGCGGCTGCGGCGTACGGCATAGCTCACCGCCTGTATTGCCTCGTCCTGTCCAATCACACTCTTGTGCAGTTCTTCCTCAAGGTTCAGTAGCTTCTGGCGTTCGCTCTCAAGCATCTTGCTCACAGGGATACCTGTCCAGCGCGATACTATGTCGGCGATGTCCTCGGCTGTAACCTCTTCCTTTATCATTGCGTTTGCGCCTTGAGCGCTGCGCAGTGCAGTTTGGGTTGCTGTTATCTCCTCCTCCAGTTTTGTAATCCTGCCATAACGTATTTCGGCTACACGTCCATAGTCTCCTTCGCGTTCGGCTCTTTCGGCCTCGAATTTCAGCTCCTCAATCTCGTGCTTGGCATTCTGTATGTTGTCGGCAAGTTCTTTCTCCTGTTGCCATTTTGCACGCATGCCGTTCTCCTGCTCCTTGAGCATTGAAATCTCTTTGCCAAGCTGCGCAAGCTTCGCCTCGTCTTTTTCGCGTTTGATAGCCTCGCGCTCAATCTCCAGCTGTTTGATGTGGCGCTCAATCTCGTCAAGTTCCTCGGGCAAGGAGTTGCGCTCCATGCGTAGCTTCGATGCTGCTTCGTCAATGAGGTCGATGGCCTTGTCGGGCAAGAAACGTTCGGTAATATAACGGTCGCTCAGCGTTACGGCTGCAATTATAGCATCGTCCTGAATACGTACTTTGTGATGGCTTTCGTAGCGCTCCTTCAAGCCGCGCAGTATTGAAATTGTACTCATTTTGTCGGGCTCGTTGACCATGACAGTCTGGAAACGGCGTTCAAGAGCCTTGTCCTTTTCAAAGTACTTCTGATACTCGTCGAGGGTTGTGGCGCCAATTGAGCGTAACTCGCCGCGTGCAAGTGCCGGTTTCAGAATGTTGGCGGCATCCATGGCTCCATCGCTTTTGCCGGCACCTACAAGGGTGTGTATCTCGTCAATGAAGAGTATTATCTGTCCGTCGGATTTTGTCACCTCGCCGATGACGGCTTTCAGTCGCTCTTCGAATTCGCCTTTATATTTCGCGCCGGCAATGAGTGCTCCCATGTCAAGCGAGAATACCTGCTTGTCGCGCAGGTTGTCGGGTACGTCACCGCGTACTATTCGATGGGCAAGACCCTCGACAATGGCGGTCTTTCCCGTGCCCGGCTCTCCAATGAGAATCGGGTTGTTCTTTGTGCGGCGGCTAAGTATCTGCAGTATGCGGCGTATCTCCTCGTCACGTCCGATTACCGGGTCAAGCTTTCCGTTTCTGGCTGCCTCGTTCAGATTGATGGCGTATTTGCTGAGTGCCTGATAACTCTCTTCGGCCGACTGTGAGTTTACTTTTGAACCCTGGCGTAGTTCTGCTATGGCTTTTTCAAGGTCATTCTTTGTTGCTCCATTGTTCTTTAGTATGCTTGCGGCTGTACTGCTCACTTCAAGCAGTGCCAGCAGTAATGGCTCAACCGAGACGAACTCGTCACCCATCTGCTTTGCCTTCTC
This sequence comes from Bacteroidaceae bacterium, assembly GCA_045634305.1. Taxonomy (GTDB): domain Bacteria; phylum Bacteroidota; class Bacteroidia; order Bacteroidales; family Bacteroidaceae; genus HGM04593. Next base: position 58,502 of record JAZQZZ010000050.1, read on the forward strand.
TTGAGCTTTTGTTATAACTTGGTTACTATCCCGGCTGAGGTATGGATTGCCGCCGCTCACTTTCGGCAGTGAACGTGCAGCATCGTCACTCTGTCGTCTGATGTTTTCAATGTTTGCTCCGGCCTTTTGTAGCAAGAATGAGGCGATCTGTTCGCTGCTCTTGAGAATGCCACACAGGATGTGTACCGGTTCAATGACCTGTTGTCCTTGCTGTTCAACGAGGCTCAGCGCCTCTTTTATTGCCTCTTGGGCTTTGATTGTAAATTTGTTGAAATCCATATTATAATCTCCTTTCATCAATTAGTAGAACAAAACTCAAGCCAAAGTAGTTTGCGCTGACATTTTGGCTTATTAAAGGTCAAAATGTCAGCGCATGTGGTTCTTGTTGTGGATGAAACGAGACTTTAAGGGCGTTTTACCAGCAATTCAATCTCTTGGGTATTGAACGGCTCAAAGGTAGAGAGTTCTGATTTTTCTCTCCTTACTTAATCTCATTGCAGTTATCGGTCCACATTGTGTGGCAAGTGTCGGCTGTCATCACCCAGCCGCATTGTGGGCTAAGTGTGCAGCATGTTACCTGCGGACCGTCGGGCATTGCCGAGCGCTTGAACTGTTGTGTGAAGAAACGGCGCATGAATGTGGTGAGCCATTTCTTGATTTCTTCCTTATTATATGAATTGCCGAATGTAGCCTCGGCCATCATATAAATCTTCTCGGGTGCAAAGCCGTAGCGTGTGAAGTGGTAGATGAAGAAATCGTGCAGCTCGTATGGACCCACAAGGTCTTCAGTCTTCTGCTTGATGTTGCCCTTTTCATCTGCCGGTGTCAATTCTGGTGAAATTGGGGTGCCGACGATATCGAGCAGTGTCTCTTTCACCTTCTCGTTGGTTTCGCAGGCTGCAAAGTTGCGCACCATGTGCTGCATCAATGTCTTGGGGACCGATGCGTTAACGCTGTACATGCTCATCTGGTCGCCGTTGTATGTTGCCCATCCGAGTGCCAGCTCTGACAGGTCGCCGGTGCCTATTACAATGCCGCCCTCCTGGTTGGCAATGTCCATGAGAATCTGTGTGCGCTCTCTGGCCTGTGCATTCTCGTATGTGACATCGTGGTTGTTCAAGTCATGGTCGATATCTTTGAAGTGCTGTATGCAGGCATCCTTGATTGATATTTCTCTTATTCTTGTTCCCAATGCCTCCATTAGCGCAATGGCGTTCCTGTATGTGCGGCCGCTGGTGCCGAATCCCGGCATTGTTACGCTTGTGATGCTTTCGCGCGGCATGCCTATGATGTCGCATGCTCTTGCTACGACAAGCAGTGCAAGGGTAGAGTCCAATCCGCCCGATACACCGATGACGCAACTCTTGGCGCATGTGTGTGTGAGGCGTTTTGCCAATGCCGCCGCCTGGATGTCGAAGGCCTCGTTGCAGTATTCCTCAATTGTGTAATCCTGTGGAATGAACGGTTGCGCACTGAACTTGCGTGTCAGGTTGCAGCAGCTATTCTCTGCTTGTTGGATGCATATCTCTTTAATTTGTGCGGGGCATGTGAAACCGCTATCGCCTTTGCGTTCCGCTGAAATCCTTTCAACATCCACCTCTGTAATCACATAATGCGGTGTCTGCTTCAGGTATCCGCATTCTGCCAACAATTCGCCGCACTCAGCAATGGCGCAATATCCCGGATAGGCAGCACTACTTGTCGATTCGCCCCAGCCTATGCCCGCATATACGTATGCGCTCTTGTATCTTGCACTGCGTTCTGCAATGCAGCGCTTGTTGCTCTTTTGCATCCCGGCCACTGCGTGTTCGGCAATGGGATTCAGTATTATGTGTGCTCCGGCAACGGCCTGTTCAGCGCCCGGTGATGCAGGTGCTGCAGCTTCGCTTCCAATCTCAATTCCAAAGCTGTAGCTCTTGGTGCTGAAAAGCCCACCGTTCTTAACGAATGGAGCCTTGTAGCCGTTGATTGTAGCAAAACTGTCGGCGGGTAATGTCTCGGCGTCGGCAAACCAACGTCTTTCCCGGTTGTTCAGGTATCGCTTGGGTGTTATGCCTATGATTTCGCCCTTGTGTATTACCACGGCGCAGTTGTAGAGTGCGTTGCGGTGTTCAATCGGGGCGCCTACAACTATAATGGCATTGCACAGTGCTGTCTCGTTGGCGATATGTGCCAGTGCTTTGTTGCACGATTGTGTCATGTGGGGTTGGGTGAACAAGTCGCCGCAGCTGCACGATGTCAGTGACAGCTCGGGGAAGAGTATCAGCTCGGTCTCTTTCTCTTCAAGTTCCTTTACCTGAGCTATTATGCTCTCTGCGTTCTTGTGGCAATCGGCCACGGTTGTCTGTGGTGTTGCTGCAGCAACTTTGGTAAATCCGTATTTCATATGATGCTGTTGTGGTTTCTTACTCCTTATTATATATGTGTGACATATAGTGCAAAAATATGTATTTATTCTTATCTGCGTTCTTCTTTTTAAACAAAATGTGACGTCGGTGAATAAAAAAACGATTACCGCACGTGCGGTAATCGTTTTCATTTCGGGTATTCTGTTTTTTTAATAGATATCCTCGGGTTTTGCCGGGTTGTTGAGGATGCTGACAGGAACAATCTCCAGATAGTCCTGGTTGAACTCATTAGGCTTCTCCTCGGTACCACCCTCGGTCACGTCCTTGAAGCGCAACCAGTAGCTCTTGCCGTACTCAAGGTCGTAGGTACCGATGATACGACGGAATGCCAATTTTGCATATCGCATGCTCTTTGCTGGCTTTGATGCTTCGTATGAACCAAGGTGGATGCTTGCCGGCGCTTTCATGAAACCACGGTTGCGCATAGCCTTGTCGTCCTTGCGGTTCTCCTCTTCGTTCTCGCTGTCGTCAAACCATCCCATGAAGGCAAGGTTGCTTTCGCTGTTTCTCATGTCCAATGGAATACCGCAAATCTGCAGTTTGCCCTCCTCACCGAAGTAGAACTGTGCCACTCCACGCGCGTCCGATGCAGAGAAACCGAAACGTACCTCATATGAACCCTGTGGTACATAAGGAATGCGGTACTGGAAGTCGTACTTGCCGGTTACGAGCATCTCGTCACCCTGGAAGTTTGCATAACCGCCGTCGTACGTTGCGTTGTGTGGTCTCAGGTAGTATACGTGGGTGTCGGTGTTGTTGTGTCTCAAACGTCCACAATAGTCCTCGGGGATATAAACAAGAGTGTATGTAGCATCCTCTGGAATCCAACGTACGTCGTTGTTTGTCAACTCCGGGAACAGTGAGAATACGTCCCAACGCATACGCTCATCAAAGATGTTGCCGGCCATCTCGGCCTCGTCATAAACGAGAATCTTGTCAATGGTGTAGATCATACCGTTTACAGCCTGTGGCTGGAAGTCCTCAAGTTCGGGACGGGTACGTGTCGTAGACTCGTCTTCGATTACAATATTGATGTGTTTCTCCATCAAGTTGGTTCTTACGCAACGTGTACCCATCTCCTGAGCATAGTTGACCACGAGCTCGTCTCTCAGGTAGCCGGTCTCGCCGCTAACGCTTGTGTACTCGGTTGTGTTGTTTGCGAAAGGTCTTGTAATCTTTACCGATGTGTATGGGAGTGCTGTCTCAAAGTAGTCGTAGCGGTCGAATGATGTAGGCATGTTCTCCTCTGAGTCGAACTTACCCTTGTCTACCTCGCCATTGCTGATAGTCTGGTAACCCTCCATTACGAAACCGCCGGGGCCTTTACCCGATTTGTAGAGCAACTTGCGGTCAATGATGTGGTATGCCACAAATCTGTATACCGGGTTCTTGGGGTGCTTGTACTGTCCCTTGTAGTCCCACTCTCTTGCATTCTTGTTGAAGTTCTCGCCATAGAAATGTGCTGCAAACCACTCGAGGTCCTCAATTGACTGGATTGAGATACCCATTGCGTTGTTGTTGGGGTCGGCAAGCAACTCATCGGTCTCGACAAGCAATGTGAATCCCTGGTTGTATGCCTCGGGGTAGGGAGGCTCCTGCTTGTTCTGTGTCTTGAATGGAGGGCCGTACTTTCCAAGGCCGTCATAGTCCGGGTCAAGCTCATATGTCTCGAGGTAATCGTCGAAACCTGTTACGGTCAATGCCTCACTGAACATTGTAAATCCGGGTTGTGATGCAAGCAAGGATGATGTGGGCTGGTCCGATGGGGAGAGTGTTCCCTTCAATGTGTGTACATATCCGTTCTCTGTCTCAATGTTCTGCTCTTCAACCTCAATACCGTCAACTGTTGCAACTGAGTAACCTTCGGCATCGTTGGTCCAGCCAAGCATTACACTGCGGCGGTTCATGGTCTTTTTGGGGAATGCACCTTCACCTACCTCGATGGTTGTCAAGCCCTGCTCAAGGATGTGGTTCTTTGCAATCACTGTTGCCATACTGTCGCTCAAGTCTTCAAGCTTGGGTGATGTGATACCTGTGTTCTTGATTTTTACGGTCGGGTCAAGTCTGTTCTCTTCAACACTTGCCATGTATTCGTTGTACTTCTCTTCGATGTACTTGTCTATGGCTTCGTTTGTTGGAGCGAAACATGTGTATGAACCATAGGTCGATAGTGTGGTCAACATGTTACCGGCTTTCTTGCCGATCTTTGCTTTTTTAAGAATGTAGCAGAAGTTGCTATACTTCTCATTCTCCTCCAAATGGTCGGCAATGAGCTTACCTGTGAAGGTAAATCGGTTCTCTTCCTCGATTTTTTCTCTACAGCCTGTGAAAGTGCAGGTGGCAACAAGCGCGATTGCGCTTAATGCAACTAGCTTCATTTTGGTTCCAAAGGACTTTTTCATACTGGGTTATGTTTAATAATTTTTATTTCTTTTCTTGAATTTTACATTAATCCCCCAAATTTATACCTTTATTTTATAATGGCAAAATAAAAATCCCCTCTTTTTGCACAACTTCTCAATTTTAACCATTGTAATTCTGTCGTACAACCGCTCTCGCTTAGTCATTGAGCTTGATATGTCTTGATTTTACATTCTTTAACACAAAAACGTGAAAATTTTTGGTAGAAAACTTGTGTGATATCTAAAACGGTTATATATTTGCAATGATTTCAGAAATGAAATACAAATTATGAATTCAGAAACAAAAAAGATAATAATAACAGCTTAAAATTTTACGACTATGAAAAAGTACATTTGTTCAGTGTGTGGTTATATACATGAAGGTGAATCAGTTTCCGAGCGTTGCCCGATGTGCAAGGTCCCCTCAAACAAGTTCAACGAGTTGCAGGAAGGTCCCATCCAGTTTGTTCAGGAGCACGTGATTGGCGTTGCCAAGGGTTGCGACGACGAGATGATAAAGGATTTGAACAACCACTTCATCGGCGAGTGCACCGAGGTGGGTATGTACCTTGCAATGAGCCGTCAGGCCGACCGT
>JAZQZZ010000051.1:0-36502 GCA_045634305.1 Bacteroidaceae bacterium
TTGTTGTCGTTCCAGTTTTTCAGGAGTTCGTCCCATACGATAATGTCCTTACCCTTCTCCTTGAGGAAAATACCGAGTTCCTCAACGAGCCAGGATTGCAGCTGATGTACGCCGTCAAGGCCAAGTTTCTTCACGAGGTCAAGACACTGCTGGTTTACAGCCCACTGCTCAGTGGGACATTCGTCACCACCCAGATGTATATAGTCGTAGGGGAATACATCTGCCAAATGGCCAAGCACACACTTCAGGAAGTCGATAACACGTTCGTCGCCAATGTTCAGGACATCGTGAGAGATGCCGCCATCAATGCGCACCTCGTACTTCTTGCTGGGGTCGCAACTGAACTCGGGATATGACGCTACGGCGGCTACCATGTGACCGGGGAGGTCCAACTCTGGGATAATCTCTATGTTGCGAGCCTTGGCATAGGCAACAATTTCGCCCAACTCCTCCAGGGTGTAGAACATGCCACGGCCATACTCGGTGTCGTCGTAGAAGTTCTGTCCGTCAGCATTGCTGAACGAAGCCTTGCGGATGGCACCCACCTCGGTGAGTTTAGGATATTCGGGGATTTCAACACGCCAACCCTGGTCGTCGGTCAAGTGCCAGTGGAAACGGTTCATCTTGTAGAGTGTCATGATGTCGAGCACCTTCTTTACCTCGTCCTTATTGAAGAAGTGGCGTGCGATATCAAGCATGTAGCCACGATGACCAAGCAATGGCTGGTCGTTGATTTCAACAGCGGGAATTGTCCACTCAACATCGTTTTGGCGCTCACTTGCAAATAATTCGCGTGGGAGCAACTGCATGAGTGTCTGCAAAGCGTAAAGGTGGCCACCAAACTCGGATGCCTTGATTGTAATCTGCTTGTCGCTTGTTGTCAAGGTGTAGCCTTCGGCGGGCAGGGTAGTGTCAGTCCCGAACCAGATTTCTCCATCAGCAGCAACATCGCCAGCCTCTTTGACTGCAAGGTTTATTCCGGCAGATGTATTCAACTGCTCTGCAAAAGCCTCTACGTGCTCTTTCATCAGTTCTCCCTTGTAGGCAATGGCAGTAAACTTTGTAAAGTCGATAGTTTCCTCGCCAACAGTCATGTTCAATGGCTGTGGAATTACAGAAATCTTGCCCATATTTTCAAACACTGCAGGTTCAACGAACTGCATGGGGTTGTTCTGGTCGTTCTTATCCCAAAGACCTACGCCACGGTTCTCGGCCGGGCCGCCCCAAAGATTCATCGAGATTGTGAGGTTGCCCTTTGGCTGAATCTCGTAACCTCCGCTGTAACTTGTATTGCCGGTTGCATTGATGAAGAATTTGCTCACACCGCTTGCTGTGGTATTGGCATGTACCATCTGGTTCTTTGCCGCAGAATTCACATAAAGGGTGTATCCCTTTTTATTAGTGAAAGTATAACCATTAGTCGCATCACCGGTAATTTTCCACAACTGTGCATCGTTACCTACTGCAACCGATGTGGTGATTTGTGCTCCGGAGTTTTCTGCCGTGAGAGCATTACCTCCGTTCATGAACTGGATGAGATACCATTTTGTGTTCTCATCGGTGCTTATGGTTGGGAAACCTTGTGCGAAGGCACTCGCCAATCCCATAAACAATCCCATAAAGAATAGAATTGATTTTTTCATAAATTTATAATTAGTTATAACATTCTCAATTATACAAAGATAGTTGAAATATTTAAATTATATCTCTTTAACCTTATTAAATGTTATTTTAAATGGAGAGCGTTTTCTGATGCCATTTACAGCTTTTGTTCTTTTTTCTTTACTCTCGACGGCTTAATGTAAAGATATTTTACCAATAATGAAAGAGGTTGTACTGTTGGTGAAATGCGTTTTTTTTAGTAATTTCGCATTCCTGAAACAATAGTGGATAACATACAATGAATAAGTTTGCTATATTATCGTTATTTTCGATTTTATTTTTGTTTAACTCTTGTGGTAGTGGCAACGAGGAGAGTGGTGAAGTGCCCGTTGTGAGCGAAAAAACTCAAATTCCTGAAAAGCCGAATAAAATCATTTACCTGAATGCCAATAAGATATTCCGTGATGACAATGATACCCATCTGTCGGCTGTCGGGGAGATTGGAATTGAGCCTCTGGCATCGCGTGAAGGTATAAAGAGTGCATCACGTGAGTTGAAATTGATAGGCGGTGCAATGCGTTTTGGCGAGCCATACGTGGTGGATCGTTTGGTTCATTCAACTCCATTCCTTGTTCCAGAGGCTGCAAAGCTGCTGCATGATATCGGTGCTGCGTTTCACGATTCGTTACGAAACAAGCATTTGCCCCAGTATAGTGTAATTGTGACATCTGTTCTTAGAACCGATGCAGATATCAAAAGTCTCTCTAGGACAAATGTGAATGCATCAAAACGTTCGGTTCACTGTTATGGTACTACTTTTGACATCACATACACTCGTTTTGCCAAACATGATGATGAAGGCCGCAGTGCACGCGATGTTGATTTAAAGGCTGTATTGACCGAGGTTTTATGCGATTTAAGAGCGCAGGGACGTTGCTACGTGAAGTATGAGGTAAAGCAGGCATGCTTTCATATAACTACACGAAAATAAGTTTCTTCGGCTTAGCGAATGGTGTAAATATGCATATTGTAAAAATCTATTCGTAGGTAAATCGGGGCCTTTCAATTAATGGAAAGACCCCGATTTACTATATTATAAGATGCTTTGTATTAATTGAATAGCTCGTCTCGTTGAAGATATGCTATAATTTCACCTCTTTCGACATGGTCACCTTGTTTTGCGCACACCTCCACTACGCGTCCGCCAAGTCCGGTAGCAACCGGATGAAGCTCGCCCCAAGGTGTGATTATTGTACAGAACAACTCATCGGCTGCATAGTGACGTCCTATTGCAGGCGCGTGCGATACGCCCTCAACAACAACTTCCCAAAGAATCTGTCCCTTCTCGACTGCGATAATAGGATCGGCCTTTGCATGCTTTATAGCCTTAATCTCTTCAATACTCACGCCTTTGCTTGCCATTTCGCTATCCTTTGCTTTTTCAATGTCGGCAAGGAAGCGTTCTTTGGCAACGCCACTCTTGTAGTCGCGGTATTGGCGGTCGTGCATTGCAAATTCACAAAGTTCCTCTTCATCTTCACCTGCATCCCAACCAAGTTCCAGCATCTCCTTGCGGTAGTTATCCAATGCATCCGGGTAGAAACTCTGCGGGTCTGCAGTGGTGAATTCATAACCCTTTTCCTTGGCCAGTTCAATGATTTCAGGTGCCAGTTCTCCGGGCAAACGGCCGCTCTTTCCAAGAATCATGCCCCACATGCTCTCATCCATTCGGCTGAACCGTGGTTCGTCCTGAGCGCGTGAAAGCAGGTTCATGAGTGCTATGTTTTTTACATATTGGCTGAATGGCGTGACGAGTGGGGGGTATCCTACGCGGGGCCATACGTATGCAACCTCATTGAAGAGCTCAACCATAAGTTCATCGAGTGTGTATGTTGGCTTTCCTTTGCTCTGCAGGATTCCGTTTATACCTTTATGTACTCCGGCGAGGTCGGCCATCATTGAACCCATCATGCCGCCGGGGAGTCCGCTGGTAAGCAATAAAGAACTCATGAGCTTGTTGTTCTTATCCATGAACACACCCATCCAATCGTCAATGAACTCTTGGGTAAGGCTGCGCATCTTCATGTATGCATTCATGTTGATTTCAGGAACTTTAAACCCTGCATCTTTAAGCATTGCTTGAACGCTGATGATATCCGGATGCACCTTGCCCCATGAGAGTGGCTCGACAGCTGTATCTATGATGTCGCATCCGTTTTTGCAAACCTCAAGTATTGACGCCATTGAAAGTCCCGGTCCACTATGCCCGTGATACTGTATGATAATCTCCGGGTGTTTGTCTTTTATGCTTTTTGTCAGGCGGCCCAGGAATGCAGGGCGGCCAATGCCGGCCATGTCCTTGAGGCAAATTTCTGTAGCGCCTGCTGCAATGAGTTCATCGGCCAGGTTGCTGTAGTACTCAACAGTGTGTACCGGTGACGATGTGATACATAATGTCGCTTGCGGTATCATGCCTGCCTCGAGTGCATATTTGATTGACGGAATGATGTTTCTTGAATCGTTCAATCCGCAGAATATGCGTGTTATATCTACGCCTTGTGCCTTTTTTACCTTGTACATAAGACGTCTGACGTCGGCCGGTACCGGGAACATGCGCAACGCATTCAGTGCTCTGTCAAGCATGTGGGTCTGGATTCCTGCTTCGTTGAAATATTTTGTAAAGCGTCTGACGGCCTTGTTGGGGTTTTCTCCTGCCATCAGGTTTACTTGTTCAAATGCACCACCATTGGTTTCAATGCGTGAGAAACATCCCATTTCAATTATAGCCGGTGCTACTTTTTCAAGTTGCTCTGCCAGAGGCTGGAATTTACCAGATGATTGGAACATGTCGCGGTAAACCAAACTGAATTTAATCTCCTTTTCCATAGTTGTGAATATTTGTGGAGTAGTGTAAACTACTTGGTTTATAAAATAAGGTGTTTATATGATTGATATCTTAAATGCAAAGTTAGTCGCTTTGTTTATAAAACCTATTTTTAACTGAATAATTTTTCAACAATTTTGAGTTTCGAATTTTTATTTGTGTTTGTTTATTTTAGAATAGAATTAACTAAAGTTGTTTATTTTGTTGTTTATTAAATGATTATAGTTCTAGATTTATTTTGCGGGAATCTCGTTGTGGCTAGTGTCGGTTTCTGACTCTTTTTCTGCTTTGTCTATGCTGTGTGGGCGACGCCCTGATGTTGTTATTTTAAATGTAGGCTGTTTTTAATCTCTTATTGTGTGTGTTTTTGAACGAAAGGTGATATTTGTTTTAATGGCTTTTCTTGGTGAAAACATGCTTATGTAAATGTGATATTTGGCGAAATTTGAAGATTTAGCCGTAGAATGGAACATTTAATAACTGTAAAAATGCCAATAAATAGCAAATTTTACCAAAAATAAAAGAAATTTACCAAAACAACCAGTTCTGTATCGTAAGTTATGAAAAGAATTGGAATGATTTGCGACCTTTGCATTGTTGAATGCCTGATATCAATGTCTGCAGTTTGGTGATGCAGTGTATTTTCGGCGTGAATGATTTGATTTTTTTCACTACTAAAACAGTTTTATGAGACATTATTTGTCATACGTTGAAGATGTTGTCAAGAAGGGATGGGACAAACCTTCCATTACCAATTACGGTGGCAATACTTTAAAGAATTGCGATATAGCAAGAAATATAGAACGATTACATCTGCTTTTCAGCCGTTGTGGCGTGAAGGAGGGCGAGAATGTGGCCATCTGTGCAAAGAATTCTGCCGAATGGTGTGTAGCATTTCTCGCAATCACAACCTATAAGGCTGTGGCCGTACCTCTTTTGGCCGATTTTCTTCCCGAAAATATAGCCAATCTAGTTAAGATTTCAGATAGTAGAATGCTGTTTGTAGACAGGAGCGTGTTGCAGGGGTTGCAATGTGCAGGTGTTTCCGCTGTTTTTGGTGATTATGAGAATCTGCTTGGAGTTTTTGATATTGTAACATACGAAGGAATAGAGTGTTGCAATAATTCCGTTAATGTAAATATAAAGGATGTGGACAAGGCTTTTCAGTTGAAATATCCTAATGGAATGAGTGCAGATGATGTAAATTTTGCCGTAGGTTCATTGGATGATTTGGCTGTTATAAGCTATACCTCTGGTACAAGCAGTTCTCCGAAGGGTGTGATGCTTGCTGCCAAATCACTTTCGGGCAATGTAGAATTGGCCCGTAAGCTTGTTCCCGTTGCAGTTCAGTCGCCGGGCAATACATTGTCAATTCTGCCGTTGGCACACATCTTTGGTCTGGCATTTGATTTTCTTCTTCTTTTCGGTTGTGGTTGTCATATTCATATCTTTGCCGAGAAGCCCGTTCCTGTCCGACTGCTTAAAGCATTGTCCGAAGTAAAGCCGTTTATCTTCTTGACAGTACCAATGTTAATAGAAAAGATTTTCAGGGCAAAGGTTATTCCTACATTGAAGAAACCTGCCATGAAATTCCTTACTGCTATACCGGGTGTGCGCCGTCTTGTTTTTAATAAGGTCCGTGCCAAGATCATTGATACCTTTGGTGGCAACCTGAACCAGGCAGGCTTCTTTATTGGCGGTGCTGCAATAAGCAAGGATGTTGACGAAGTGATGAAGAAGATTAGGATTCCTTATGCTGTAGGCTATGGTATGACAGAATGCGGTCCGCTCATCAGCTATGTAGCTTCGTCGCATCCCACAATCCACGAGGAGGGTGGTATTGCCGGTCCTACAATAGAAGTGCGTATTGATTCGGAGAAAGAGAAAAAGGTGCCGGGAGAGATTCAGGTGCGTGGCGATGTTGTCACTTCGGGCTATTACAAGAATCCCGATGCTACAAAGGCTTCCTTTACTAATGACGGCTGGCTCAAGACCGGCGATATGGGCATACAGCCGCGCCCGGGTATTATATATATAAAAGGACGTTGCAAAAACATGATTCTCACCGGCAGTGGGCAGAATATCTATCCTGAGGAGATAGAGGAACTTATACTGCAACTTCCTTATATCACAGAAACTCTTGTTGTAGGCCGCAACCATGCACTTGTCGCGCTCATTGTTGCCGATTATGATGCAATGAAGGTTGCCGGCATTGCCGAGGGTAAGGTTCAGGAAGTTATTGAGGCAAGCGTGTTCGCGTTGAATGCAAAATTGCCGTCATATAGCCAGATAGCTCGTTGCGAACTGCGCCATGAACCATTTGAAAAGACTCCAAAGTTGAGTATTAAACGATTTATGTACAATTGAAACTTCTCTTTTGAGTGGTGTTGCTTGCATTTGGGAATGTGTTCAATAACCTTAAGCGGGCAGCATATTGGAATTTGAATCTTTAATTTTATATTATTGATAGTGATTGATTTGATTGTCCCTGGGTGTAATGCCCGCATTCACCCAGGGATGTTTTAAACACAAATAATGTAAAAAAATGTTAAAATCAAATTCTCTTTGTACTTGTGAACGATAAAAAGATGTTTGTATAAAGTTAATCATTGGTAAAAATTTAGTTAAATAGAAGTATTTTATAGATATTTGCGCGATTAATTATTGATATTTGCATGCATTGTAGTGTATGCATATTAAATAGGATTTTAATAAAAGATATATTATGAAACACTTTGTTAGTCTTTTGAATGATTCGGTAAAGAACAATTGGGATTTACCGGCTGTGACAAATTTTGGTGCAAATACCTACACTTATGGCCAGATGGCTGAGCTGATGGCAAAATATCATATACTCTTCAGTGAGGCCGGCATCAAGAAAGGCGACAAAGTCGCTCTTTATGCACGTAACTCGGCCGAGTGGGTAATTGCCTATTTTGCAACCTTGACCTATGAGGCTGTGTCTGTGCCTTTCCTTCCTGATTTTATTCCTGCTGCAGTTGCCGAGTTGGGTGCATTCTCGGAGTGTAAGTTGCTTATTGCCGATGATGTTGCAATCAACAGTCTTAATGCAGATGCCAAATACATCAAACAGCTTGAGTCTACAAAAGGCTTTGCGGGTATTATCAATGTAAAGGATATCAGCGTCAGCCTGGCAACAGACAAGGCTTTGGCTGCTGCACACGATGCTATTGATGAGCATTTTGCAAAACTCTATCCAAATGGCTTGAGTGCAGATTTGGTGAACTATTACCCCGAGGAGCGTGACATGGAGGCTGTTGTTGAAATCAGTTTCACATCGGGTACCACAAGTGCTACATCAAAGGGAGTTGTCCTTCCGGCACGTTCATTGTCGGTAAACCTTGATTTTGCGCGTCGCGAGATTCCTGCCACACGTGGCGGTCACATTTTTGCCATCCTTCCTATGGCCCACATGTTCGGCCAGACATTCGATGTGCTCTTCCCATTGGCCGGTGGATGTCATGTATATGTCATGCCTGGCAAACCTACTCCGGCACGTCTGTTGGGCGGTTTGGGTGCTGTAAAGCCATTCATGTTCCTTACAGTGCCTTTGGTTGTCGAGAAGATATTCAAGTCAAAAGTGTTCCCTGCAACACGCAGTTTCCCGGCCAATGTATTACTTAAGATACCCGGTCTTGACAGGATTGTACTTAACAAAATCAAGAAGTCGCTTCTTACAGCATTCGGTAATGGCTTTACAACCGGTCTTATCCTTGGTGGTGCAGCACTTAACCGCGAGGTGGAGGATTTGCTCAAGCGTATGAAGTTCCCATATGTTGTGGGTTATGGTATGACTGAGTGTGGTCCGCTTATCTCTTATCGCGACAAGAGTGAGTTTGTAAAATATTCATGCGGTGCAAAAGCCGATCCAATAGAGTTGCGTATCGATTCTGCCAATCCTCGCCGTATCCTTGGTGAGATTCAGGTAAAGGGTGACGCTGTTATGCTTGGCTACTATAAGAATGAAGAGGCAACAGCTGCGGCGTTTACAAGTGACGGTTGGTTGAAGACTGGTGACATGGGTATTGTGGACAATAAGGGCAACGTCTTCATCAAGGGTCGTTGCAAGAATATGATTCTTACCGGCAGTGGCCAGAATATCTACCCCGAGGAGATTGAGGATAAGATCAATAACCTCCCTTACGTTGTAGAGTCATTGGTTGTCGGTCGCAAGAATGCTATTGTGGCACTTGTTGTAGCTGATTACGAGGCTGGTAAGAAGGATGGTCTTGACGAAAAGGCTCTTGAGAAACTGGTAGACGAGAATGTTCTTGCCTTGAATTCTGAACTTGCAGCGTACAGCAAGATCGGTTATACCGAGATTCGCAGCGAAGGTTTTGAAAAGACTCCAAAGCAGAGTATCAAGCGTTATATGTATTCTTGATAGAAACTTAGGGTTTATTTATGCAGGTGCCCGCTCGTGTTGAGCGGGCACTTTTTGTTTAATGGGTTCGAAATATCGGCAAAATTCTCCTTTTTTGATACATTATTGCACATTTTGGTGTATATTGTGCAAGAAAATTTGTATTTTCGAAAAATAATATTGATATTTGCACAATCAAATCAATCACACAATCAAATACTATGAGACATTTTGTAAGCTATTTCAATGATTCTGTCAAAGCGCATTGGGATTTACCGGCTGTAACAAACTTCGGAAAAGAGACCTACACTTATGGTCAAATGGCCGAGCAGATAGCAAAATACCACATTCTATTTAGTGAGGCAGGCATTAAAAAAGGCGATAAAGTCGCTCTTTATGCACGTAATTCGGCCGAGTGGGTGATTGCCTACTTTGCAACACTTACCTACGATGCTGTAACAGTTCCTTTCCTCCCCGATTTTATTCCTGCAGCTGTTGCAGAACTCGGTGCTTTCTCGGAGTGCAAACTCATTATTGCCGACGATATTGCTATCAATGGTTTGAAGGAGGATGCAAAATATATTGCTCAATTGGAGGCAACAGCCGGTTTTTCCGGTATTCTCAAAATAAATGATTTGAGTGTCGCTCATGCTACCGACAAGGTGTTGGCAGCAACACGCGAGGCCCTCGACGAACACTTTGCAAAACTCTATCCAAATGGCTTGAGCGCCGATTTGCTTGATTATTATCCCGAGGAGCGCGACATGGAGGCTATCGTCGAAATCAGCTTCACATCGGGTACAACAAGTGCTACATCAAAGGGAGTTGTCCTTCCTGCACGTTCATTGTCGGCAAACCTGGAGTTCGGCCGTCGCGTATTGCCTGCTACCCCGGGTGGAAATATCTTCGCGGTTCTCCCTATGGCTCACATGTTCGGTCAGGCATTTGACGTGCTTTATCCTATAACCAGTGGCTCTCATGTATATGTTATGCCCGGTAAACCGTCACCGACACGTCTGATAAGCGGTTTGGGTACCGTGAGGCCATACATGTTCCTCACAGTGCCATTGGTTATAGAGAAAATCTTCAAGTCTAAGGTATTCCCTGTAACACGCAAAAATCCTGCCAAGTTCCTCTTGAAAATACCCGGACTCAGAAGGATTGTCCTTAACAAGATAAAGAGCTCGCTTCTGACAGCTTTTGGTAATAATTTCACTGTTGGTGTAATTATCGGTGGTGCGGCTCTTAACCGCGAAGTCGAGGATTTGCTCAAACGAATGAAGTTCCCATATACAGTCGGTTATGGAATGACCGAGTGTGGTCCTATTATATCATATTGTGACAAGGCTGACTATGTGAAATACTCGTGTGGAAAGTATGTTGGTTCGGTGGATATCCGTATCGACTCATCAAATCCTCATCGAGTGCTTGGTGAAATTCAGGTAAAGGGCGATGCTACAATGCTGGGCTATTACAAGAACGAAGATGCTACATCGGCTGCCTTCACTAGCGATGGTTGGTTGAAGACCGGCGATATGGGTGTTATTGACCGCAGGGGCAATCTCTTTATCAAGGGTCGTTGCAAGAATATGATTCTAACAGCAAGTGGCCAGAATATCTATCCCGAGGAGATTGAGGACAAGATAAACAACCTGCCATATGTTCTTGAGTCATTGGTTGTCGGTCGCAAGAATGCTATTGTGGCACTTGTTGTTGCTGATTACGATGCTGGTAAGAAGGATGGTCTTGACGAAAAGGCTCTTGAGAAACTGGTAGATGAGAATGTTCTTGCCTTGAATTCTGAACTTGCAGCGTACAGCAAGATCGGTTATACTGAGATTCGCCGTGAGGCATTTGAAAAGACTCCAAAGCAGAGTATCAGAAGATTTATGTATTCGTAAAGAATTTTTACCATATTGCAACGCTCCGAACCATCAGGTTCGGAGCGTTTATTTTATACGTTATTTGATGAAATGGCTGTTGTGGGTGAAACTTTTTTGATGTATCGCCATAAAATCTTACCTTTGTCGTTGATATAAGGAACTGATTATGAAAATTACAATTTTACAGCAGGATATAGCCTGGAAGGATGTTGACGCAAATGTTGCCAATCTTGAAAAACTTGTCGCAAATGCCGAAAATGCCGACCTTTATCTCTTTCCCGAGATGTGTTCAACAGGTTTCTGCATGCAGCCACAGGGTGTTGCCGAGGATGTTGACGGTGCAACACTTCAGTTGATGAAGCGCCTTGCTGTGGAGTATGACGCAGCCATGGTTGTGCCTGTGATGACGCACGAGAGTGGCAAATACTATAACCGTATGTACTTCATTACCCCCGATGGCGTGCAGGGACAATATGACAAGAACAACCTCTTTGAATACAGTGGTGAGGATAAGGTCTTTACCCATGGCACTGAAGCCGTCATTTGGCTGTGGCGTGGAGTGCGTTTCCGTCCGGCAATATGTTACGACTTGCGCTTTCCTGCATTCCTTTACAACAGGGCACAGTATGATGTCCTGCTTATATCGGCCAACTTCCCAGACAGCCGCCTGCTTGCTTGGGATACGCTGGTGCGTGCACGTGCCATTGAGAACATCTGTTATGTAGCGGCAAGCAATCGTGTTGGTGCCGATGAGTATGGTACATACATGGGACATAGCGTTATATTGAGCCCTTACGGACAGACACTCGCAGCCTGCAACGACAACGAGCAGGGCAGTGCAACGGTTACGCTTGACGATGAGATGTTGCAGAAGATACGTGTAATGCAGCAGTTCAATAAGTAAATGATTCAAAATTTTTGTTCATTTCCTTGCATTGCAGTAAGACATTATTCACTATCTATTATTTTGTTATATTCCGGTATCTCCTGTAGAAAGGTAAATGTGTTGTTTGTGTAGTCCATCTTGCAGCAGTAGTGTTGCAGGCCATTGCTCACAATCAGGTAATCAACCTTTAGGATAAGGTTGTAGCGCGAAATCTGTGCAAAGACATCTTTTGTAATCTTCACACTCGGAGCCTTGTATTCAATAATCACTCGTGGTTTCAGTGTCTTGTCATATACCACGGTATCGCAGCGGCGGTTCATTCCGTTGAGTGTTATGGCAATTTCGTTTCCCATTAACGCAGCAGAGTAACCCTTATACTCTAGCAGATAATGTACAAAATGCTGTCGCACCCACTCTTCGGGTGTGAGCGCAACATAGCAACGGCGCAGTGTATCAAAAATTAGCCTCTTGCCGTCGTTTATGGTTATTTTTGTGTCGTATGCCGGTAGGTTAAGTGCGAGCATTTTATTATCTTTATATAAGATAGGAAACGGCTCGGGATAAAAAAACAAATGACTTTATTTTTGTTCTTCGCTCGCCTTTCACTATCTTTGTAAATTGTGCGCAAAGATAGACTTTTTTATCGGGAAATTGCGTCAATGTGAAAAATTATGGCAAAATATACTTACGAATCAATAATGTCGGAACTCAAATCGGGTGTATACCGTCCCATATACTACCTTATGGGCGAGGAGGGTTACTACACCGACAGGATTACCGACTACATAATAGAGAATTCCCTTACCGAGGTTGAACGTGATTTTAACCTCACGGTGTTCTATGGTCTGGAGACCGATATCGATACCGTTATAACTGCTGCCAAGCGTTTTCCAATGATGGCGGAGCGTCAGGTCATTGTGGTGCGCGAGGCGCAGCTGCTCAAGAATATCGACAATCTGCTTTTCTATCTGCAGAACCCTCAACCCACAACAGTGCTTGTCTTTGCGCACAAGAACGGTTCGATAGACAAACGCAAGAAGGTGGCTGCCGAACTGGAGCGCAATGGAGTAGTACTCGATTCCAAAAAAGTGAAGGATGACTTTCTGCCTTCATTTATCAACACGTGCATGCGTGAGAAAGGGCTCACTGCCGATAACAAATCGGTGCAGATGATGCGTGAGTCAATCGGTGCCGACCTTGCCCGCATTGCCGGCGAGATTGACAAACTTGCAATAGCCATGCCGCAAGGTACAACAGTAATAACTCCCGAGCTTGTTGAGGAGCACATAGGTATAAGCAAGGAATACAATAACTTTGAGTTGCAGAATGCTTTGGTCAACAAGGATATCTACAAGGCAAACAAGATAATAAATTATTTTGCACAGAACCCCAAGAAAAACCCCATTCAGATGACTTTGGCGCTGCTCTTCAGCTTTTTCTCAAATGTGATGATGAGCTACTATGCTCCCGACAAGAGCGAGCGCGGCGTGGCCGAATTTCTTGGCCTTCGCAGTACATGGGGTGTCGGCGATTATATAAAGGCAATGCGCAA
Source organism: Bacteroidaceae bacterium (assembly GCA_045634305.1). Lineage (GTDB taxonomy): Bacteria > Bacteroidota > Bacteroidia > Bacteroidales > Bacteroidaceae > HGM04593. The sequence goes on from JAZQZZ010000051.1 coordinate 13,192, forward strand.
CTACAAGGCGCTGCACGTGATGGAGATACTTCATCTCATTCGCCTTGCCGATGCGCAGTCAAAAGGCGCCGAAGGCCCGCAGATGCCCGATGGGGAAATAATGCGTGAACTGTTGTATAAGATTCTGCATTAAAAAGAAAAAACACAAAACAATGATAAACAGAAATTTGGATGGCTCGGATATCACTTTCGGGCAAGATGGAAAATTGGAGTTCAACGAAGAGGCACACCGCTATTCGCTCAATGGCGTGGAGTTCCGTTCGGTGAGCAACGTGGTCGGCATGTTCTTCCGCGAGTTCGATGCAATGGGCATCAGCCTCAAAAAATGTTTTGGCAATGAAACTGAGGCTGCCAAGCTACGCGAGGTGTGGGAGAGTAAAGGCGCAATTGCCAGCCAGGCCGGCACATTTGTGCACAAACAGATTGAGGATTACCTAAACGGCAAGCAGACCCCCGATTTGCTTTGCGATGTAAGTTACAATGGCAAATATGTGAAGGTGAATGAAACTGTTGACATATCACGCGAGTGGAGTTACTTCAAGTCATTTGAGAGAAATACACCGTTTCAACCGTTCCGCACCGAGTGGAGAGTCTATGATGCCGATGCACGCATTGCCGGCACGCTCGACTTTGTTTGCTGCTGCCCCGATGGTACATACGAGATTTATGACTGGAAACGCAGCAACAAGATTGACCCTACCGAGCGTAACCCCTGGGCCAATGGCTTGAACGGTCTTGAACACCTTACCGATACATCCTACAGCCACTACTGCCTGCAGCAGAATCTCTATCGCTATATGATTGAGAAGAACTACGGCATAAAGATTAGCCGCATGAACCTCGTTGTTCTGCATCCCGAATTGTCCACATACAAGGTTGTGCCTGTGCCGGTAATGGAAAGGGAAATCAATGTTATATTGAATAAAATAAAGTGATAGACTACGGTTACGATAAATGTCATAAACGACAAACGGATTTCAAATAACAAAAGCGTGTCATTTAAGTGGCACGCTTTATTTTTTAGATACTTCACTGCCTACAGTATGAACATTGCACGGTGGCGAACACCGGTTCGTCTCTGCCGGTTTACTGCATAAACTCAATGCTGCGCTTAACAAAGTTGTCCAATGCCTCGCCTGTGGGCATGCTTTTTGCAGGCAGGGTGATGTCAATGAGCTGCTTTATGGTGTTGTTAATGTCGGTAGTATTGGTCAATTTTTCTTCAAGATTCTTCTAAAGTTCCTATAAATTTTGTCTTTATTTGTTCAATTCTTCCAAACTTTGTAAATTTGAATGGTTATGTTGAAGGATATAGAACTATTGGATGGTGGAAGTATCTTGAAGGGTCTCCGCTTCCCGCATAAGATAAATAAAGTGACTCAGATAGTAATCACTGCCGGGCAGTTCTCATGTCTGGTGGATTTTCATATATGGTCATTGAAGGCTCCTGCAGTAGCTCTTTTCCTGCCCGGTCAGGTGGTCGAGTCGATAGAACTTGATAAGGAATTTGCCGGATTCGGCATGGCTATGAATCCTGAATTTACAGATTCGTTGAATCTGCCCATCAGTCTGCAAGAAAGGCTCTTTATCAAGTATACGCAGTTCTATAGTGTTTCGGGAGAGGTCATTGATGTCCTTATATCTCTATACAAACAGCTCTCAAGCCTGATGAATCAGCATGACAATCCATACCGTGACGAAATAATAAGACATCTATTTTCTGCTTATTATTTTGGCCTTGGATATTATATGCATGGTCTTCAGAGTCAGCCATCGGCTATGACGTCCCAGCAGGAGAAATGTGAGAATTTCATGTCTCTTGTAGTAGAGAATTTCAAGACTCAGAGAGATATAGGCTTTTATGCAGACAAACTTTGCATGACAAGCAAATATCTATCTACTTTGCTTAAGCAGGAAACCGGCATGACAGCTCTTGATTGGATAGAAAAGCATGTGGTACTATATGCCAAGAGCTGTCTTTCATCAACATCTATGACTATACAGGAAATTAGTGACGAACTGAATTTTCCATCACAGTCTGTATTTGGAAAATATTTCAAAAGGGTTGAAGGTGTCTCCCCAAAAGCATACCGTCAGTCCTTGTTGAAAGACTGACGGTAATGTTATATAATCTCAGCAATGAGATGCCCCGAAGAGTGCTCATAGCAACAGCTGTCTTTGATTACTGTTTACATGAACGGATGTCTGAAATGCAGATAATCCTCGATGAAATTATTGATGAATGCTGTGATATCTTCGCAGCTGCACATATCCTCCATGTACTCAACAGAAATTTTATTCTTCCAATACGAGACCTCTATCATATTCCTCGCTTCTCTCATGCTTGTTCTCTTGCCTGGGTAGTTCATAACCGGAGGAGGCGAAACAACATTGTCAATCGTCATCATCTTTCCTTTGACTTCAAGCACCCTTTTATTCAGAAACGGCATTCTAACGAATGTTTGCCTCAATCCATACATCAAGCAGACATGATGAAGAGGTTCTTCAAATATTACCGTCAATTTCTTCATTTTTGATTACTTTTCGTCTAGTCAAATCTCTCAGTCTTTTGAGCCATTCCCCTTGTTTACATGCTGTCATTTTTCTGTTTCGTCTCTTTCTTCAAGGAACTTTTCAACGAATTTGTCCTCGATTTTCTGGTATGTGCCAACTACAGCATCCTCAATCTTTTGATAAGTTCCTACTACTGTGTCCTCAATCTTCTGATAAGTACCTACTACTGTGTCCTCAATCTTTGTCTTCTTTGGTTTAAGTGTTGCCATAATTAATTTGGTATTAGAATGTATATGTTACTGATAGTTTTACATTATGTGCAAAAAAAAGCTAAAAATCTTTTCATCTCTTTACTGTTTTAATTTTACGCTTGCAAAGTTATGGCAAGGAAATGAGATTGATTTTTCAGAAAAACCGATAAATTGGTCAGATTTGCCGAAATTGTTATGTTGGTAACTATCTGCTCTTTAACTGTTTGGAATATTAAACCAATCCAATGGCAAAACGGCCCAACTTTATAGAATTTATGTTTGTCCATCTGTAAGTCAAATGAACCATTTTGCTTGAGTCGTATATGATAGGATATATGGAACTAAACAAAACAGAAGTGAGTCCTAAAATTCGAGAACTTTAGGACTCACTTCAATGCCTTTTCAATATTCTTATTTCATCAGCTCGATGCTGCGCTTTACAAAGTTGTTCAAAGCTTGTCCTGTGAGCATGTTGTTCTGCAACAGGGTAATGTCGATAAGCTGCTTCACGGTGTTGTCACCGGCTGCATACTCGGCAAGGATGCCCTCTTTATTGCTCTTGGCAGCAGTTATCTCCTTCTCAATCTCAAAGAGTTCGTCCTTCTCGCTCTGTGGTACCTCGTCCTCCTTCTTGCCGGTGCGGGCATCATAGAGTGCCTTGCGGCGGCTCTCGAGCGACTCGGTCTGCGCGTTCAGTGGCTGCAATTTCTCAGCGCAAGCGCTTTCGGCATTCTCAAGTACGCGCTTGATAAGCGGGTGCTCTTCGTTGAGCAACATAGTGTACATGTCGGGCATGTCGCCATAGAATGACATACCGCTCTGGATTGCAGCCATGTCCTTCATGCGGCGCATATACTCGGCCTGTGTAATCATCACAGGTGCTGCAGTCTCGCCCATTGCCTGTGTCATAACGTGGAATTCCTTCTTCTCCATCTTTGGCAACTGGCTCTCAAACACGCCTGTCAAAACCTCGCGCTGTGCGGTGCCAATAACGCTCTCCTTTCTATCCTCCTTTACAATAAGGTTGTCAATGATATCGCTGTCAACACGTGTGAAACGTGTCTTCTCGAACTTCTGCTCGAGAAGGCTGATGAGCGCTACATCCAGCTGGCCGTCCATCAACAGTACATTGTAACCCTTGTTCTTGGCGTTGTCGATGAAACTGTATTCCTTCTCCTTGTCGTTAGAGTAGAGGTAGATGACGTTGCCGTCCTTGTCGGTCTGCTCGGCTGCAACAAGTGTCTTGTACTCCTCGTATGTGTACATCTTTCCATCTGTGTCCTGTAAAAGCGAGAACTTGTTTGCCTTGTCATAGAAATCCTCCTCGGTGAGCATGCCGTAGTGAATGAAAATCTTGAGGTCATTCCACTTCTCCTCGAACTCCTTGCGGTCGTTCTTGAATATCTGTGCCAAGCGGTCCGATACCTTCTTTGAGATATATGTAGAGATTTTCTTCACGTTTGAGTCGCTCTGCAGGTATGAACGTGATACGTTCAACGGAATGTCCGGTGAGTCAATCACACCGTGCATCAATGTGAGGAAGTCGGGGACAATGCCCTGAACCTCGTCGGTCACATAAACCTGGTTGCAGAAGAGGAGAATCTTGTTCTTCTGTAGTTCAAGATTGCTCTTTACCTTAGGGAAGTAGAGCACACCTGTGAGGTGGAACGGGAAATCGACGTTCAGGTGAATCCAGAAGAGGGGCTCGTCGCTCATTGGGTAGAGCTTGCGGTAGAACTCCTTGTAGTCCTCGTCCTTGAGTTCGCTTGGCTTGCGTGTCCACAACGGGGTAGTGTCGTTGATGATGTTGTCCTCCTCGGTCTCAACCTGCTTGCCATCTTTCCACTCCTTCTTCTTGCCGAAAGCAATCTCAACAGGCAAGAAACGGCAGTATTTGTTCAATATTCCGCTGATGCGGCTCTCGCTGAGGAACTCCTTGCTGTCGTCATCAATGTACATGATGATGTCTGTTCCTCTTTCGGCCTTCTCTATCTCCTCAAGAGTGTATTCGGGGCTGCCGTCGCAACTCCATTTAACAGCCTGGGCACCGTCACGGTATGATTTTGTCACAATCTCAACTTTCTTTGACACCATGAATGCCGAGTAGAAACCAAGACCAAAGTGACCGATGATGCTGTTTGCTGTGTCCTTGTATTTCTCAAGGAAGTCTGTAGCGCCCGAGAGTGCAATCTGGTTGATGTACTTCTCAATCTCCTCGGCTGTAAGGCCAATACCGTTGTCGCTCACGGTGATGGTGTCGGTGCCAAGTGTCACCTTTACTTTGGGTGTGCCAAGCTCGCCCTTGAACTCGCCCTTCTCGTAAAGGGTCTTCAATTTTTGTGTGGCATCGATTGCGTTCGATACAATCTCACGGAGAAAAATCTCGTGGTCACTGTACAAGAATTTCTTGATAACGGGGAAAATGTTTTCGGTTGTTACCCCAATGTTTCCTTTCTGCATATTGTTAAGTTTTTTAAGTTTATATCGTTTATAAAAATAGCATTCCTGTTGTTTGCATTATTGTCATCCCGACAAAGCATTTGTCATTTCGAAGAAGCTTTGCGACTGAGAAATCTCAAAACTTTATATCCACTCTAATTCTATAGCTAAATCTCTTTTTTCAGGGTTTCTTGTTGCTATTAAATTCTCTTTCTTTTCTCTTCTCCATGCTTTAATTTCTTTTTCGCGGAAAATAGCATCCTCAATATCTTTGAATTCCTCAAAATAGAGTAAATCATGGCATTTGTATTTTTGAGTGAATCCTTTAACTTTTTCTTCTTTATGTTCTATATATCTTCTGTACAGGTCGTTTGTTATGCCAACATACAGCACAGTACGTGTTTTGTTTGACATAATATATACCCAATACTGATGAATGTTTACCATAACCAATGTTTTTAGAGATTTCTCATATGCGTTCGAAATGACAAAATTCGCGATGATGTCATCCCGAGCGAGCTTAGCGACGAGGGATCTCTTTAATTTACCTCATTGAGATTTCTCACATGCGTTCGAAATGACAAAGTACGCGTGTGTGTCATCCCGAAGAAGCATAGCGACGAGGGATCTCTCGCAATCGCGCATATTAAACTCCTCATCTTATATAAAACAAAAAAAATGCCAGTTGTTCTATACTGACATTTTGGCAGATAATGAGTGACTGAAAAGCGCATTGCTGCGTTACGCTTGTTTTTGATACGAGTCATTTAGGGTTACTAAACTCCCCATATCAAAAACTGTGCAAGCCTTGCACTGCATCTTTTTATTCACTCATTAATGTCTTGCTGTGGAATCTGAAAAGCACATTGTTGCGTTACGCTTGTTTGTGTTGCTCAATTCTTTTCAAACAGGTGCTTGTACTTTGTCCTTTCTGTAGAACTGCGTTCCCAAACATAGTCACTGTCGGCCGAAGAGAGGCTGCACAAGGCTTTGAAAGCCTCGGCAGCTATGTTCTCAAACTTCATTACAGGCATCACTTCGTCGTTCAATACATATGTGGTGTATTCAAGAACGAAAGTAAAGTACCCCAATGCATCGCCCTCGGTCTCTACACCGTTACGGCTGCATTCTATGCCGCAGTCAATTAATGAACGCAAGGTATCCTCAATCATCCTGTCGTTGCCATAGCATTCCGCAATGAGTCTCTCGCACTCGGTGTAGTTGTATCTTCTTATCCCGGATGTGTTATTCGGCATTGTCGGTTCTATTTTTCTTTACATTAAAGTGGAGTTTCTTCTCTCCCTCGGTAAAATCAACAAGAATGGTATCACCGGTCTGCAGTGCACCGTCGAGCAGCAGTTCCGAAATCTCATCCTCCACATAGTTCTGCAATGCACGTTTCAGCGGGCGTGCGCCATACTGTATGTCGTAACCCTTGTCGGCAAGGAAACTCTTTGCCTCTGCTGTCATTTCAATGCCGTAGCCAAGTTCTGTGACACGTTTTACAATATGTGTTAGTTCAAGGTCGACAATGCTGGTTATGGCTTCCTTGCCAAGCTGGTCGAAGTTGATGATTTCGTCAATGCGGTTGATGAACTCGGGCGCAAAACGCTTGTTCAGGGCCTTTTGTATCACGGCACGTGAATACTCCTTGTCGCCGGCGCGTTCATCCTTTGCAAAACCAATGCCACTGCCAAAGTCCTTGAGTTCGCGTGTTCCCACATTCGATGTCATAATGAGCACCGTGTTACGGAAGTCGACAGTGCGGCCATAGCTGTCGGTCAAGCGGCCTTCGTCCATTACCTGCAACAAGAGGTTGAACACGTCGGTGTGTGCCTTCTCAATCTCATCGAGCAGGACAATGGAGTATGGACGGCGGCGCACTCGCTCGGTGAGCTGTCCACCCTCCTCATATCCAACATATCCCGGAGGTGCTCCAACAAGGCGTGACACGGTGAATTTCTCCATATATTCGCTCATGTCTATGCGTATGAGGGCGTCGGCACTGCCGAACATGAATTTTGCAAGCTCCTTTGCAAGCAGTGTCTTTCCCACACCTGTGGGACCCAGGAACATGAATGTGCCTATAGGCTTATTGGGGCTCTGCAGGCCCACACGGCTGCGTTGTATTGCCTTTGTGAGCTTTTCAATGGCGCTGTCCTGTGCAATGACCTTGCTTGTAAGTTCGGCACGCATACCTTTGAGGCGTGTCCACTCATCCTGCTGCATGCGCTGCATGGGTACTCCCGAAATCATTGACACAACACCCGCAATGTCCTCGTCGTCAACCGTCTGGCGGTTGTTGGTGAGGCTCTTCTCCCATTCGGCTTTCATCTGTGCAAGACGGCTCTGCATCTCTTTCTCAAGGTCGCGCAAGTTGGCTGCATGCTCAAAATCCTGGTTCTTTACCGCAGCATTCTTGTCCTTGTTGACTATGCTTATCATCTTCTCCTGCTCCTCAATCTCTTTTGGAACAACGATGTTGGTTATGTGCTTGCGTGCACCGGCCTCGTCCATTGCGTCAATGGCTTTGTCGGGGAAACAACGGTCGGTAATGTAGCGGTCTGTCAATTTGACACACGCGAGCAGTGCCTCGTCGGTATATGTGACATTATGGTGGTTTTCGTAACGCTCCTTTATGTTCTTCAATATCGTCAATGTGTCCTCAACCGATGTAGGCTCTACAAGAACCTTCTGGAAACGGCGCTCAAGCGCACCGTCCTTTTCAATTGTCTTGCGGTATTCGTCGATGGTTGTGGCACCGATGCACTGTATCTGGCCACGTGCAAGCGATGGCTTCAGGATGTTGGCGGCGTCCATTGAGCCCGGGGTAGAGCCGGCGCCGATGATGGTGTGTATCTCGTCGATGAAGATTATGATGTTGGGGTTGTTCTCAAGCTCGTTGATGATTGCCTTCAGACGCTCCTCGAACTGTCCGCGGTACTTTGTTCCAGCCACAACAGCTGTCATGTCGAGCGCCACAATGCGTTTGTCAAATAGCATGCGCGATGTCTTGCGCTCTACTATGCGCTGTGCAAGTCCCTCTACGATGGCCGACTTACCCACGCCGGGCTCGCCAATGAGAATTGGGTTGTTCTTTTTGCGGCGGCTAAGAATCTGCGATATGCGCTCAATCTCCTTCTCGCGTCCGACTACAGGATCCAGCTTTCCCTCGGCGGCAGCCTTTGTCATGTCAACACCAAAGCTGTCGAGTACAGGTGTGTCGTTCGATGGCTTTGCCTGTTGTTTGTTCTGGAATGTCTGCTGAGTGTTGCCGGCATTGCTTGGCAATGTCTCGTCGTCATCGTCCTGGTCGGTGAAACCGAAGCCGCCTGTTATGTTACCATTTGTGTCGGGCATCTTTGACTTTATTATGTCAGTAACTTTCTGGTATGTCACACTGCTTGCATCAAGTATGTCATAAGCCACGTTGTTGCGCTCGCGCAAGATGCCAAGCAACAGGTGCTCGCTGTCGGCATTTACCTTTCTCGAGCGTGCCTCAAGGGTCGCAAAGCGCAGTATGCGGGCTGTGCTCATGCTCATCTCTACATCGTCGCTGAATGGCAATTCGGCTGTTGTTGCATTGCTCGCGCGCTCCTCAATGCGCTGCTTTATTTCCATTACATCCACCTCCATGCCGCACAGAATCTCCACTGCGCTGCATTTCTCCATGCGTATGATGCCCAGGAGCAGATGCTCAGGGTTTATAGTCTTGCTGCGGAGTCGTGTGGCCTCTTCCTTGCTCAACGATAGTATTTCTGTTATTTTCTGCGAAAATTCGTTTCTCATTTCTTAGTCCTCCAATTTTGAATATTCGTATCCGGTCGTTTCAGGACGCGAAGATAGTTGATAAAAGGCAACAAATTCTACCTTTTTACATAAAGTTTCTTACAAAAACCGTGCCAAAGTATTAAAAAAACAGAATAAAATATCATTGGGCGAACAAAATGTTGCATAAAGTAACCCCAATAATGCAACATAAAAGATATTTCTCTGAGGTTGATATGGCAATAACCGCGAACTTGTCATCCCGACAGAGCGTAGCGACGAGGGATCTCTACAAAGGTGAAAGTGGAAAGGTTAAAGGTTTTGTTTTTAGATTCCTCACACAGGGTTCGGAATGACATAATTATAATGTTATTATTCTCCTATTTATATTATTTCTTGCCAATAATGACATGAAATCCTTGTTTTTTTTGTAATTTCGCACTTTGTAAGCACTCCTGTGTACAGTGAGTAAGAGCAAAATGCAATAAACTAAAAAATATATACAATAATGTTCAGAACAAAAACTTGTGGCGAACTAAGGTTGGCCGATGTAAACAGCACAGTTACCCTCAGCGGTTGGGTACAGCGTGCGCGCAAGATGGGTGGTATGACATTCGTTGACCTTCGCGACCGTTACGGCGTTACCCAGCTTGTATTCAGCGAGGATGTAAATGCCGAACTTTGCGAGAAGGCTTCACACCTTGGCCGTGAATATGTAATTCAGGCAACAGGTGTTGTCAGTGAGCGTCAGAGCAAGAACGCAAACATCCCTACAGGTGACATTGAAATCATCGTAAGCGAGCTCAATATCCTCAACGAGGCTGCAACTCCTCCTTTCACAATTGAGAACAACACCGACGGTGGCGACGATATCCGCATGAAGTACCGTTATCTCGACCTTCGTCGTGAGGCAGTACGCAAGAATCTTGAACTGCGTCACCAGATGACAATGGAGGTGCGCCGTTATCTCGACTCAATGAACTTCATCGAGGTTGAGACACCTATGCTCATTGCATCAACCCCCGAGGGTGCGCGCGACTTCGTTGTTCCTTCACGCATGAACCCCGGCCAGTTCTATGCTTTGCCACAGAGCCCACAGCTCTTCAAGCAGCTGCTCATGGTATCGGGCTTCGACCGTTACTTCCAGATTGTGAAGTGCTTCCGCGACGAGGACCTGCGTGCCGACCGTCAGCCCGAGTTTACACAGATTGACTGCGAGATGAGTTTCGTTGAGCAGGAGGATGTAATCTCACTCTTCGAGGGTATGGCAAAGCACCTGTTCAAGACCATCCGTGGTGTTGAACTCACCGAGGCTTTCCCACGCATGACATGGCACGATGCTATGAAATACTACGGCTGCGACAAGCCCGATACACGCTTTGAGATGAAGTTCGTTGAGCTCATGGATATCATGAAGGGCCACGGCTTCCCTGTGTTCGACAGCGCCGATTATATTGGCGGTATCTGCGCCAAAGGTGCTGCTACATACACACGCAAGCAACTTGATGCCTTGACCGACTTTGTTCGCCGTCCACAGATTGGCGCAAAGGGCATGGTCTATGCACGAGTAGAGGCCGACGGCACAGTGAAGTCAAGCGTTGACAAATTCTATACACAGGAGGTTCTGCAGGCAATGAAGGCGGCCTTCAATGCCGAGCCGGGTGACCTCATCCTCATCCTCAGCGGTGACGACACAATGAAGACACGCAAACAGCTCTGCGAACTCCGCTTGGAGGTTGCTTCCCAGCTTGGTTTGCGCGACAAGAACAAGTTCTCTTGCCTTTGGGTTGTTGACTTCCCGCTCTTCGAGTACAGCGAGGAGGAGGGTCGTTACATGGCAATGCACCATCCGTTCACATCACCAAAGCCCGAGGATATTCCATTGCTCGACACCGACATGGGCGCTGTTCGTGCAAATGCCTACGACATGATTATCAATGGTGTTGAGGTAGGTGGCGGTTCAATCCGTATCTACGACAGCGAGTTGCAGAACAAAATGTTCGCCCTCCTTGGCTTCACCCCCGAGCGCGCACAGCAGCAGTTCGGCTGGTTGCTCGATGCCTTCAAGTACGGCGCGCCCCCTCACGGTGGTTTGGCCTACGGTCTCGACCGTTGGGTGAGCCTCTTCGCAGGCCTCGACTCAATCCGCGACTGCATCGCATTCCCAAAGAACAACTCAGGCCGCGACACAATGATTGACGCACCTTCGGTTCTCGAACCCGAGCAGTTGACAGAGCTTAATATCGTTGTAGATATAAAGGAGAAATAAAATCATATGTCATCCTGAGCGTAAGTGAAGGATCTCTTGGTATTATACAAAAAACATCCATCGCAATTTGCGATGGATGTTTTTTGTAGATATAAGTGATTACATCTTAGTCCGGTATATTGAGTTGAAAATCAATGTGAAAATAATAAGTATCAAACTATTGACAATTACATATACCGGAATGCTGAAGTCAAAGAATACAAATGTTCCATTTGCAATCAACTCTACCATGAACACTGTCCAGGATAGTGCCTTCAGCATAACAGAACTGCGCTCTTGTTCTGCAGAGACACCCAATGCAAATAATAAAGGTGTGCCCATTGTCAAAAGTGCTCCTGCCGTAACAATCAATTGTACTCGTTCAAAATCACATATCTCATAGCAGGCATATGCCAGCAAAGCACTGATAGCAAATGCAATCAGACTTTTTATAATATCTACTTTCATATCGCACCTGATTTAGGGTATTGGCGGCATTGGTGGAGGAGTAGTCATAAATAATTGGGCAAGTTCCGGAACCGAACCGGCTGCAGCCCATTGCGGCATACCCTGTGCCCATACCAATGTCTGTGCGTTTATCTGTCCACTCTGTGCCATCTGTTGCATTTGTTGCATATTATAAGGACCATATTGCTGACCATTGATGGCTACGGTATATTGTGTTGCACCAGGTATCGGAGGAGGTGCTGCCGTACCACCCATTGCAGGTGCTTGTTGCTGTGGTTGGTTGAACTGATTCATCATACCGGTCATTTGGTTGGCCATAGCGCCTCCCATAGCCATTCCCATCATCATTCCGGCTGGGTTCATACCGCCTCCACCTCCAAAGTCCATACCGCCCATCTGTCCCATACTTTGGGCAGCGGTTTTCAGAACATCTGCCTGTTGGTTGATAGCATGAGCCTGAATGAATTGCGATTCGGCAGAGAGTTTTGCTACACGTTCATACTGCTCTGTATCAATCTCTGCGCGGCGTACCTGCTGTTCCTTTGTCAAGCGTACAAACTCGGCGTAGTTCTCGCTCTCCTTGTCAATTTCAATTGCCGAAATATCAAAGCGTTTGAGGTTTACACCAAAATCATCCTCGAACTGAGGCGCAAGACGTGCTCCTGCAAGGTCACTTATTTCAAGAACCTTACGTTCCAACTGCATCACCGGAATACCATTGTCCATTGGACAGTTGGCAACAAAGTTCTTCACGTACTTAGTCACAGCAGCCTTAATCTGTTGGCTAAAGGCATCCAGATTGAAATCGACAAGTCTATTGAGCTTTATAAAGTTCTTGTAGTCGGTAATGTTGAATGTTATCGCTCCTCTCACCGCCACCGGCACTGTGAAATCTGGGAAACGTGGGTCTGCCACCTCGAAATAGGGTACAGCAAAGCGTATCTGATTGTTTCCCTGCAGATTGATAAAGTACACTTCGGCCTGGAAGGGAGAGTCACCGCCCCAAAGTGAGCCTACAATGCTTGTGAGTACAGGGAAATTCGCAGTCTTCAGTGTTTCATCATGTGGTCCCATGATGAAATCCATCACCGAACCATCGTTCTGTTTATATACAAACACTGCAACCTCGCCATCCTTCACGCGGAGCGAACTTCCATAACGTATTGAATTCTCTTTCTTGGTAGAATTGGCCTCGCCCAAAGGACGCCATTTCCACACAAGGTATTGCTGTTCATCGCAACGGATTACATCCATCAATCCGCCCTCTTTTTTACTACTAAACCATCCCATGATTAATTATAATTAATTAGCAAAAAGAGCTAAAAATACAATATCTACGATTAAAAAAACGATAAGTCCTATTATAAATTTAACACCTGGTTTTAAACCAATACCTTTTTGCTTCTTGCTCACTTTGTTATATTGGTTAACAATGTTAGGGTGTTCTGAAATGTTGCTTGCAAACATTGGGTCATTTGCACACATCGCTTTGCTTTTAATAATAGCTTCATTGTATTTTGTGAAATAAGCCTCTCCTTCTACTTTGAATATAAACTCGCTCAGCATTTTTGTTTGCATTGAGGTGATAAATTCAAAAAGGTCTGCTTTAGTGTTTGGGATAGGAAATGTTTTTATAGCTAGTGCTATTGAGTTTAGATTATTTTTCTTTAGCTGCCACTTTTTATTGCTGGCTTCAATATCATTTCCTTCTATTGAAGATGTCTTTTTTTCGTATTCCTGATTGATTTTCTCAATCTTTTCAGCCAATTTTTGAGAAGAGAGGTTTGACTCTAACCCTGCGAATTCGTATCCGCAATCGGGGCAACTTGTTGCCAATGCAGGTACCAATGAACCACATGTAGGACATTTGCGAACATCGCCATATTTGTCTGATTTTGGTGCAGATTTTGAAGCTTTCTCCTTCTCTTCTTTCTGTAATTCAACAAGGCGTGCGTCAAGCACCATCTCAAATTCATCAAGGTCGATTCCTTGTTCCTGAGCTCTCTTGAAAAGCACCTGCTTCTCTTTTTCGGTCAGAACACCATCTGCCAATGCTGCTTTTATCAAGCCTTCAATTTTTTCGTTGTACATAGTTAATAGATTTTAGTTATGAATTTTAGTTTCTCTTTTTATCCGATAAGTTCAAGTTTCAACTCCTTGCCATTGATAAACGCGCCAATGAATCTGTTTGATGAATTCATTGATAGAAGCACATCTTTCCCCATCTTCATATACTTAACACATTCATTTGAATTCATATTCTTAGTGCCAGGGTATAATAGGCAGACATATACGGTTGGTTTGGTGCATTTGTCTGCATAGTAATAGCGTGAGAGCATCTTTTTTGCTACTTGGTCGGCTCTTGTAGTGTCGAATTCGACAATTAAGATATAGCGCTCTGTTTCTACAAATATGTCGCACTTGTCGTTGTATTTATCAAGAGAGTTTGTTGAAATTTCTGAGAGATTATACTCTGGCATATCTTTAATATCAGTATGTACACGTTGAAGATTTTTTGCAAATTCAGTTGCTAATGCGTTTTGAAAAGCCTTTTTCTCGTCCGATGATGGGTGGGTCCCTATGGGCGCCGTTGCTACAGCGTCTTGTATTGAGTTGATTATTACCGATAAGTCCATATAAATATAAACTCTCCAGCTCCAAAAGACGATTGGTATATATACAAGGAAAGTGTGGAGCTGACTTTCGCTTATCTAAATGAAGGTTGTGGAAAGACCCTGTAGAAAATAAACGACACAATACCCCACACTCGAATAGATATGGGATATCGGGACGCAGAATGCGTCCTTCCACAAGTATCTACACGAAAGTGAGTGTTGTTCCGTGTCATCCTTTCTACAAGAAAACTTCCACATTTTCATTTAAGGACTTGCGAAAAACACTTTCACAAAATGTTATGTCAAACCGAATTAACAGTTGACATTACAAATGTAGAAAGTTTTTTTTGGAAAAACAACACTCACTGGGGTATTGTGTAATTCAATACTCTGAATTGACAAAAAATGACAAAAGTAGAATGGAATGATTAATGTTCCCGAACGATATTTATATGCAAATATAGGTACAAACGAGCGAAAAATAACCAAGTTAATTAACTTGGTTATTTTTCAAAGCGAGTGCAGTATATATTGGAGGCTATATCAATGAAAATATGTTTATGTAACTTTCTTCGCAAGCCTAAATATTTATACCTCAACAAAAAGGATATGAGGGTGTCCCATTTTGTTTTGGGACACCCTCATATCCTTTTTGCTTCTGTTTACTTCAAGTTCGCCTTGAAGAACTCTGCTATCTTCTCGAACAGGTGATAGCGTGTGTTGCGGCCATAGTAGATGCTATGGTTGCTGTCGGGGTAGATTGCCATCTCGAACTTCTTGTTCGCCTGTGTGAGTGCGTGTGTGTAACGTATCATGTTACGCAAGTGCACGTTGTCATCGGCTGTGCCGTGGATGAGCAGCAGGTTGCCGCTCAGCTTGTTCACGTTTACAATTGCCGAGCCGGCATCGTAACCCTCCTTGTTCTCCTTTGGAGTGCGCATGTAACGCTCGGTGTAGATAGTGTCATAGAAACGCCAATCTGTAGGCGCAGCCACTACAACACCTGCCTTGAACACAGCCTCGTCCTGGCTCATTGACATCAAAGTGTTGTAACCGCCGAAGCTCCAGCCCCAGATACCGATGTTGTTCTTGTCAACGTAGGGTAGTGAACCCAAGTATTTTGCAGCCTCTACCTGGTCGCCCGGCTCGTACTTACCGATGTTCAGGTAGGTGCACTTGCCGAACTCTGTACCGCGACCGCCTGTACCGCGTCCGTCAAC
The DNA here is from genome assembly GCA_045634305.1 of Bacteroidaceae bacterium. Taxonomy (GTDB): domain Bacteria; phylum Bacteroidota; class Bacteroidia; order Bacteroidales; family Bacteroidaceae; genus HGM04593. The sequence goes on from JAZQZZ010000051.1 coordinate 28,715, forward strand.
GCATACCATGATGAAGCCTTCGCCGGCCATGTAGCTCTCGAACATTGCATTGCCATAGTTGCCCAGATTCCAACTGTCGTGCACCTGCTGTGAGTATGGACCGCTGTACTGGAACATTACTACAGGGTACTTCTTGCTTGCGTCAAAATCGGCGGGTTTTATCATCCAGCCGTTGAGCTCAACGCCGTCGGTGGTCTTGAAGGTGAAGAACTCCTTTGATGGCATGTCGAACTTTGCAAGGCGCTCCTTGAGGTTTGTGTTGTCAATGAGAGTCTTTATAACCTTACCGTTGTTGTCGTTTGTGGTAACGGTGTGTGGGGTATTTATGTTTGAATGGGTGTTGATGAAGTACTTCATTCCTGCGCTGAACACGGCGCTGTTTGTTCCCTCCTTGGCGGTGAGCTTGGTCTTCTTACCCTTGGCATTTACCTTATATATATATTCGCGCAATGGGCTGCCCTCGTTGCTTGAGTAGTAGAACTCGTTCTTGTTGCTGTCCCAGCCATAGAAGTGCTTTACCTCGAAATTGCCCTTTGTGATTGGGCGCACAAGAATGCCGTCGATGGTGTAGAGGTAGAGCTGGTTGTAGCCGCTGCGCTCGCTCTGGAACACGAAGTGCTTGTCGTAGAACTCGATACCTGTATATACCTGTTCGTTGAGGTAGGTGTCGCTCTCCTCGCGAAGGATGGTCTTGCTGTTGCCCGAGCGTGGGTTCACTGCCTGAATCTCCAGGATGCTCTGGTGACGGTTGAGGGTGAGCACTGCAAGCACATCGGGGTTCTTGGTGAACTTGATGCGTGGGATGTAGCCCTCCTCGGGGATATTCACATTGAGCTTGCGTGTTACGCGGCTCTTGATGTCATATGAGTGAACAGATAGTTTAGAGTTAGCCGCACCTGCAACAGGGTATTTGAAGCTGTATGGGGCGCAGAAATCATCATATTCAGTGTTTGGAGCACCTGTGGGGATGTACATTGGCATGTCGTACATCATAACCTCGCTCTCGTCGTACTTGATGTATGCAATCATCTTGCTGTCGGCGCTGAAGTCGTATGAGCAGTTGTTCATGAACTCCTCTTCGTTTACCCAGTCGGGGATTCCGTTGATGATTTTGCGGAACTCGCCGTCGGTGGTAATCTGTGACTCGGCATTGTTGAACATCAGCTTCACAAGGAACAAGTTGTTGTCGCGCACAAAGGCAATCATTGTGCCGTCGGGCGAGAACTTTGGAACCTGCTGTGCCCCGTTCTGTGACAATGGCTCAACTTTGTTGTTCTTGCGGCTGTAGATGTAGTGCTCGGCAGTGAAGGAGTTGCGGTAGATACCCTTTGTCTTTGTTTGCAAAAGGATGAGCTGCTCGTCGGGCGAGAACTGGTAGCCGTCGATGTGTTTCTGCTCAAAGCCACGTGCTGTTGCAGCGTTGAAGAGTGTGTCAACGATAGCACCGTTCTTGAACGAGCCTTTGAGAATCATACTGCGGTCGTCGCTCATGCGTGCAAAGTGAACGCCATCGGCCATTGGCTTGATGGCTGCGTATGTCTGCGGCCAGTAGCCGCCATACATTACATCATTGAGTGTCACCTTGTCGCCGGCAAAGGCCGAGAGTGACATCACAAACAATGTGAATAGTGAAAATAGGTGTTTCATAATGGTTTATTTAAAATTATTATTTTATCAAGCTAAAATGTGAAATGTGAAAGGTGAAATCGGAAAAGTTGGTTATACTGTATCATATACAACTGATACACAAGTTTTCACCTCTTGCTTTTAAGTTTTAACCGCACTTCGTGCGTTTGAACCTGCTCTCGCTCGTTGTAAAAGCTCAAGCAAGCTTGGCTTTTGCTCGCTTAACCGCAACTTTCCGTTTTCCGTTTTCCGCTTTCCGTTTTCCGCTTATTCTTTGTACCACGAGGCATACATTATATAATCATTGGCTATGCGCTCGACAATCTCTTTCTGTTGCTCGGGGCTTACTTCCTTAATCTTCTTTGCGGGAACTCCGGCATATATCCAACCGCTCTCTACACGCATTCCCGATGTCACCAGTGCGTTGGCTGCTACAATAGCTCCGCTCTCAACGACAGCATTGTCAAGCACTGTAGCACCCATTCCTACGAGGCTGTTGCTCTCAATGGTGGCGCCGTGAATGGTGGCATTGTGACCTATTGATACATTGTCGCCGATAATGGTCTTTGAGCGCTGGTACAGTGTGTGCACCACGGCGCCGTCCTGTATGTTCACGTTGTTGCCAATGGTTATGCTGTTGACATCGCCACGCAACACAGTGCCATACCAGATGGAGCAGTTGTCGCCCATCGTAACGTCGCCAATTACGGCTGCTGTCTCGGCAATGAAACAGTCATTGCCTATTTGGGGCTTGTATCCGCGTATTTCTCTGATTATTGCCATAGTGGTTTATTTGTTTTCTGTTGTTGCTGGTGCTGTGCCTTCACCACCTTGGGGATTGCCCTGTTTTCTGCGGCGGTGGTGTGGGCGGCGGCGTTTGGGCTTTTCGCCTTGCTGCTTTGGTGCACCTACCTGTGACGCTGCAACAGGTGTTGCCTCTTTGGGTTTCTCGCCGCTGTTTGCGGGCTCTGTTGCCTGTGGCTTCTGGCCATTGGCCGGTTTACCTCCACGTTTTCGGTTGTTCCGCTTGCGGTCGTTGCCGCTGCGCTTCTCCTTGTTGCCATTACCACCGCGGTATGACTTGCCGCTTTTCTGCTTGCTCTTTGGCTCGTAGGCCGGCGCCTCGCCAAGTACCGCAGGCAACTCCATCTTGGGTACATCCTGTTCAATGAAATCCTCAATGCGCTTGAAGTACTCCTGGTCCTCAACGTTCACCAATGTTATGGCGCGTCCTTTGGTGCCCGCACGTGCCGTGCGGCCTATGCGGTGTATATAGTCGTCGCAATCACGTGGCACGTCGTAGTTGATGACAATGCGTATGTCGTCGATGTCAATGCCGCGTGCAAGGATGTCGGTTGCCACAATCATGTCAATCTTGCGGCTCTTGTACTGGAACATTATCTCGTCGCGCTCGCTCTGTGACAGGTCGCTATGCATCTCTCCGACATTGAAACCGTGTTTCTTGAGCGTGTGCGAAATCTCCTTTACCTTTGTCTTGCGCGACGCAAAGAGAATGACTCTCTCACTGCTCTCGTTGTCGAAGATGCTGTTGATTATGCCCAGTTTCTGCCCTTCGTGGCATATGTAGGCCTGCTGTGTGATTCCATCGGCGGGCTTTGCAAGTGCTAGGGTAATCTGCAACGGGTCGGTGAGGATATCACTTGCCAGTTTGCGTATCTCCTGGGGCATGGTTGCCGAGAAGAGCATTGTCTGGCGCTCCTTTGGCAACTGCTTGGCAATGGTCATGATGTCGCTGTAGAATCCCATGTCGAGCATGCGGTCGGCCTCGTCAAGGATGAAGAACGATACCTTTGACAGGTCTATGTTACCCAGGTTGATGTGGCTGATGAGTCGGCCGGGGGTGGCAACGATGATGTCGGCGCCTTTGGCCATGCCACGGAGCTCCTGCTCGTAGCGCTGTCCGTCATTTCCGCCATATACAGCTACGCTCGAGACGTTCATGAAATAGGTGAAACCCTCGAGCTGGCGGTCAATCTGTTGTGCAAGCTCGCGTGTGGGAGCCATGACGATGCAGTTTATGGCATCCTCGGGGTAGCCTCCACGGCATAGTTTGTTGAGCACAGGCAACAGATAGGCGGCTGTTTTTCCTGTGCCGGTCTGCGCCACACCAATGAGGTCGCGTCCCTCCATCAGGGGCTCGAGTGTCTGCTCCTGTATTGGAGTACACTTCTCAAAACGCATGGCGTCGAGTGCATCGAGCACTTCGTCTTCAAAATCAAAATCTGTAAAATACATATTTTAGAAGTTGTTCAATTTTCTTTCAAAAATATATTTACTTTGTACGTAAGAAGTGCTTGTCTTTTTATGCCCTTTGTTTTCACGAACCCGCTCTCGCTCGGCAAAGCAAGTAAACTTTCTTTGCGCTCGCTTACCTGCGGCTTTGTTGCCTGTTTTTCCCTTTTTCGCAGTTACATAGCCCGCTATGCGCCTTTGAAAAAATGAAAAAACATTCTAAAAAAGTTCTATAAAAATTTCAAATATCGTGCCAGCGAGTTAAATATCAAGCTTGCTTGAATATTTATCAACGAGCGCAGCCGATATTCGCAAGGCTGTGGACATAAAATTAAACAACTTCTTATTTGGGTGCCTTTATATAAAGGACAATTGCTATTATTGTATAAATTATGTTCGGTAACCAGGCTGCCAGTGCAATGGGCATCTGCTCGGCAAATGCCGAGGATATGCTCTGGAACAGGATGTATGAGAAACTGAGCGCAAGGCCAATACCCAACGACAATCCCATGCCGCCCTTGACCTTTCTCGATGATAGCGACACACCGATGATGGTGAGTATGAACGCGGCAAATGACATTGCCATGCGTTTGTGATACTCAATCTCAAAGCTCTTTGTATTGGCAAATCCTTTCTCTTTCTGCTTGTCGATGTACTCACCCAGTTCGGGGGTAGTCATCGTTTCCTGTTCGCCTTCGGAGATTAGAAAATCGCCCGGCTCAATGCCCAGCAGCGTGTCCAACGGCTCTTTGCGGCTTTCTCTTATTATCTCCCTGTCGTCATAGAGTTCGCGTATTCTCCAGTGGCGCGCAGTCCACATTCCCGGCTTGTCGGGGTTATATGTTATTGTTCTTGCTTCCATGTGCGAGACAAGCTTCTTGTCCTCGAACTTGTCGAGCATGAACCGCCATCCTGTATTGTTGCGGCTTTCGTAGCGTTCAATAAAGGCGATGGTGTTGTCGTTTATCTTCAACTGCACGTCGTTGGCCGATTCCACTTTCCTCTTCTTGTTGTATTTCTGCTCGAATTCAAGCATTGTGGCCGTTCCGTTGGGGATAATGAATGCACTCAGGAGATACGTGATTATCGAGATTATTCCGGCTGCAATCATGTAAGGACGCATCAGACGCTTGAAACTGACGCCCGAGGAGAGGATTGCGATGATCTCGGAATTGCCGGCAAGCTTCGATGTGAAATATATTACCGATATGAACACAAACAGCGCGCTGAATGTGTTGGCGTAGTAGGGCGCCAAATTGGCATAATAATCGAAGACAATCTCGTTCATCGGTGCATTAGAACTGACGAACTTGTCAATCTTCTCGTTGTAGTCGAATACAATGATGACGATGATAATCAATAGCAGGGAAAAGAAGTATGTTCCCAGGAATTTCTTAATTATGTAACGGTCGAGCCGTTTCAGTTTTAAAAAATCAAGCCATTTCATCGTGAATAGTCTTTCTCTCATTTTGCCTTCTTTCCTCTTTCCTCTTTCCTTACTTGCTGTTTACAGGCGTCGTGTCACCTCTTCGAGCATGCTCTTTTTCCAGCTTGCATAATCGTCCATGAGTATGTGCTTGCGTGCCTCCTGCGTGAGCCATACGTAGAATGCAAGGTTGTGTATCGATGCTATCTCCAATGCCAACAGCTCCTGTGCTGCAAAAAGATGGCGCAGATAGGCCTTGCTGTAGAGTGTGTCCACAAATGATGCACCATCCTCTTCAATTGGTGAGAAGTCGTACTTCCACTTCTCGTTGCGCATGTTCATTATACCGTGCTTTGTAAAGAGCATGGCATTGCGTCCGTTGCGGGTTGGCATGACACAGTCGAACATGTCCACACCGCGTTCTATGGCCTCGAGTATGTTGGCCGGGGTACCTACACCCATAAGGTAACGTGGCTTGTCGGTGGGCAGTATCTCATTGACAACCTCAATCATCTCGTACATTGTCTCGGCCGGCTCACCCACAGCCAATCCACCTATGGCATTGCCGGCAGCCTCCTTTGAGGCAATGAACTCGGCCGAACGGCGGCGAAGGTCGGGGTATACACAACCCTGTACAATGGGGAAGAGCTGTTGCTCGTAGCCATACATTGGCTCGGTTTCCTTCAGGCGGCCTATGCAACGGTCGAGCCAGCGGTGTGTTCTCTCCATGGATTTCTTTGCGTAGTCATAATCGGCTGTTCCCGGTGTGCATTCGTCGAATGCCATGATGATGTCGGCACCGATGCTACGCTCGATATCCATGACTCTCTCGGGCGAGAAGAAGTGCTTTGAACCGTCGATGTGCGAACGGAACTCCACGCCTTCCTCGCTCATCTTGCGTATGTCCTTGAGCGAGAATACCTGAAAGCCGCCGCTGTCGGTGAGGATAGGGCGGTCCCACATGTTGAACTTGTGCAGGCCGCCGGCCTTTTCAAGAATGTCGAGTCCCGGACGCAGATAAAGATGATAGGTGTTGCCCAGGATTATCTGGGCTTTGATGTCCTCCTTCAGATGCGGTATCTGCACGCCCTTTACAGAGCCTACAGTTCCCACAGGCATGAAGATGGGGGTCATTATGTCCCCGTGGTCGGTCGATAATACTCCGGCTCTTGCCTTGCATCCGCTATCGGTGTGTAGTAATTGGAATTTCACGTTGTTATGCCATTAAGTTAACAGGGTTCTTTACTTTCTCTTCGAGCAGTGCAATCTCAAGCACCTCCTTAATGTCGTTGACATAGTGGAAGGTGAGCCCGTTGAGGTATACATCGGGGATTGCATTGATGTTGCGTCTGTTCTCCTCGCAGATTATGATATCGGTTATTCCGGCGCGTTTTGCAGCAAGGATTTTCTCTTTTATGCCGCCTACAGGCAATACCTTGCCACGCAGGGTTATCTCGCCGGTCATGGCAATGTTTGGCTTCACGCGGCGTTGTGTGAGTGCCGATGCCAAAGCTGTAGCCATTGTGATACCGGCCGAAGGACCGTCCTTGGGAATAGCTCCCTCGGGCACGTGGAGATGGATGTTCCATTTCTCGAAAATCTCGTATGGGATTGAGAACTCCTCGGCATGTGACTTGATGTATTCGAGCGCAAGCATGGCCGACTCCTTCATCACGTCGCCAAGGTTTCCTGTAAGGGTCATCTTCTCACCCTTGCCTTTGCTGAGGCTTGTCTCGATGAACAGTATCTCACCGCCCACGGCAGTCCATGCAAGGCCTGTGACTACGCCTGCATATTCGTTACCCTGGTATTTGTCGCGTGAATACTCCTTCACGCCGAGCAGTTCCTGAAGATCGGCTGGCTTTATGTTCCTGTTCTTTATCTCGCCGGCGGTCGCCTTCTGGCATGCAAGACGACGGCAGATCTTGCCGATTCTCTTCTCGAGTGTCCTGACGCCCGATTCGCGTGTGTAGTCCTCTATAATGTGCTCGATAGCCTGCTTGCTTATTGTTATCTTTTCGTCGGCAATACCGTTTGCCTCCTTCTCCTTTGGTATCAGGTGGCGCTTTGCAATCTCAATCTTCTCCTCGGTGAGGTAACCGCTGACCTCAATTAGCTCCATGCGGTCGAGCAGGGGAGCGGGTATGCTTGCAAGATTGTTGGCCGTTGCAATGAACATTACGTTTGAGAGGTCGTAGTCAATGTCGAGGAAGTTGTCGTGGAAACTGTTGTTCTGCTCCGGATCGAGAACCTCGAGCAATGCCGATGAGGGGTCGCCGTGCATTGAGGCCTGACCTACCTTGTCAATCTCGTCAAGAATGAATACAGGGTTGTCGGAACCTGCCTTTACAAGGTTCTTCAGAATGCGGCCGGGCATGGCTCCTACGTATGTCTTGCGATGTCCTCGAATCTCCGATTCATCGTGTATGCCACCAAGTGACATGCGTACATATTTGCGTTTGAGCGACTCGGCAATTGATTTG
>JAZQZZ010000052.1:0-5239 GCA_045634305.1 Bacteroidaceae bacterium
GGAAGAGGCAGAGCATGCAGCCAAGTTCGCCGAGCTTTTGGGTGACTGCGTATGGGATACAAAGACAAACCTCGAGAAGCGCATGAATGCCGAGGCCGAGGCCAACAGCGACAAGTACCGCATTGCAAAGCGCGCAAAGCAACTCGACCTTGATGCAATCCACGATACAGTACATGAGATGGCGAAAGACGAGGCTCGTCACGGCAAAGGCTTCGAGGGCTTGTTCAACCGCTACTTCAAATAAGCATTGACGCTGCCAATATATACTGAATGACTAAGAAAAGACTACTTTGAAAAACATCAACTGAGAAAAAACCATAAATGTAATTGTTTTAGTAAGTGAATAGTGTTTAAATGTTGCGCGCCGGCTGCAGTGATGCACCCGGCGCGTTTTTTACGTGTATTGCGGCAGTGAAAAAGTGTTCTTTCAACCTTGCCGCTTTATGTGGCAAATTGCTTACTTGAGGAATACAAAGTAAACAGCTAGTACAAGGAATATCACTGCGACAAGGTGGTTCCATTGCAGTGTCTCGCCCTTGAAGAGTACCGATACTATGACTCCGAATACCAGGCACGAGATTACCTCCTGGATTACCTTCAGCTGCACGAGCGAGAAGGGACCACCATTGATGTCCGAGCCGATGCGGTTGGCCGGTATCAGGAACGAATATTCGAGCAGTGCCACACACCAGCTGATGAGTACTATTATTACAATAGAAGTGTTGGGTGAAATGAGTTTCATCTCCTGTAGTTTGAGATTGCCATACCAGGCCAGTGTCATGAAACTGTTGGAGATTACCAACAGCAGAATTGTGAGTAGAATCTTTGACATTGTTGTATCTTTTTACTGTTTCTTTTCAATTTTTGGAGGTAGCAATGATGGTTGTATATTGCTCATAGCTCCCCATAGGTTATATCGTGCTTCGGGGCTCAGCGACTCAAGATGTGCCAGCATGTCCTTCATTGTCTTGCGGTTCGAATCATTCTCGAACGGACAGTTCTTTATCTGTGGCGGGAAGTTGCTCTCTTTGGCATACTCCTCCACATCGTTCTCGTTCACAAGACACAGCGGACGTATCATTGTGATGGGGAATTTCTCCATCTGCATCACAGGCGCCATTGCGCTGAATGTGCCCTGGAAGGTCATGTTCATCAGCATTGTCTCAATGAAGTCGTCCATGTTGTGTCCCAGTGCAATCTTGTTGCATCCAAGCTCTTGTGCCAGGGTGAAGAGCGCTTTGCGGCGGTTCCATGAGCATAGGAAACAGGGCGACTTGCGCTTGTCGGTCGATGCGTCGAAACTGCTCTCCAAGATGCGTAGCTCGACGCCTTGCCCGTTGCAGAACTCCTGCAGGAAACCGATGTTTGCCTTGTAAGGAATGTTTACCATTGTCACGTGCGCTGCCACAATGCTTATCGATGGCTTGAAGATGCGGCTGCGCTCTGCCATCAGCTGCAGCAGCGTGAGCGAATCCTTACCGCCCGACAGTGCTACAAGTATCTTGTCTCCATCGGCAAACATGGAGTACTCCTTTGTCGCGCGGTTGAACTGCTTCTGTATCTTGCGATATATCTTCTGCTGTGGGGTGAACTTGGCCATTCTCTTCTCCTTCATTTTTCAGGGTGCAAAATTAGTGAAAATGGAGCATTGGAGCAATTTTCTTTCTTTATCTTTTGGCCCGGCATGCCGCGGGATGCTTATATTTTCTTAATTTATTTAAAAAAATGCACGCGTGGAGGGTTTATGTCGTTTTATTCGCTATATTTGCGGTAACCGCACACAGGTGTTGATTAATTATGAAAAGAATACTTTGCTTGACAATATACTGCCTTGTCGCTGTTTCGGGTCTCTTTGCCCAGAGCAGGGATGCAATGAAGAAGATGTTTGACGAGGGGCGTTTTGAAGAGGCTAAACCCATATTCGAGAAACTGCTTGCCAAGAATCCCAAGAACAGCGAGTATAACTATTGGTATGCCGCCTGCTGTCTCGAGACCAACGATACCATTGAAGTGGAGGAGATGCTTGAGTTTGCAGCGTCGCGCAACATTGTGAAGGCCTACTGGTATTTGGGCGAGTTGTATTGCCGAGCTATGGATTATGCCGAGGCTGCCGACAATTTCGATATCTTCATTGACGAGACAAAGGACGACTCGTTGCGTAATGTGGCACAGCAGCGCATGAACTTGTGCAACAGACTCGACCGCATGGTGCGCAACAGTGAGGTCGTGTGCTTCATTGACAGTGTTGTTGTCGACAAGGAGTCGTTCCTGTCGGTCTACACAATGGGTAACGATGTGGGCAGCATTGCAACCTGTGCGGCATATTTCGGCGACGATGGCCTGCCCGGTCACATAAACGAGACCGAGCGCGGGATGGATATCTTCTTCTCCGACGAAAACGAGTCCGACGAACCGTTACTGAAGCTCTACCGTCGTTCCAAGGTGGGCGATGATTGGGGAAAGGTGCAGTCCATCGTAGGTTTCGACACGCAGGGCAACGACGACTATCCCTTTATGCTGGCCGATGGCATCACACTCTATTTTGCCAGTGACGGCGAGGGCTCTATAGGAGGCTACGACATTTTCATCTCGCGCATGGATACCGAGAGTGGCCGTTTCTTCCGCCCCGACAATGTGGGAATGCCGTTCAACTCCACAGCCAATGACTACATGATGGCCATCAACGAAGTTGCCAATCTGGGATGGTTTGCCACCGACCGCAACCAACCCGAAGGCAAGGTGTGCGTCTATACGTTCATTCCGAACACCGACAAGAAAAGAGTAGATGTCTCTTTGATGGGTTATGACGCGGCTCTTCAGATAGCAACACTCTCATCCATCGCTGCTACGCAGACCGACGAGGATGCGGTGCGCAAGGCGCGTCAGCAGATGGCGCTGCTCATGTATGCCCGGAAAGCCGCCGGCAAAAAAGAGGATTTCTTCTTTATCATTGACGACCTGCACGACTATAAACTGCTTACCGATTTCAGGAGCGAGCGTGCGCGCGACTTGTTCAAGGAGTGGCAGGAGCACACCAAGCAGCATTTGCACGATGTCGAGAAACTCGATGCACTGCGCGACGAGTATGCAGCATCGCCATCAGCTGTCAAAGCAAGACTCAAACCGCAGATTCTGCAACTCGAGGTCAAGGTAGAGGACGATGCCGTTGCCCTGAGGAACGCCGAGTATGAGATAAGGCGCATTGAACAAAATATGCTCTACAGCGGCGAGGAGTGATTTTTAAAGTCCGGACATGCATTGCCCGGCAAGATGTTTTACCGAAAACAAAACAAATACATTATGGATATTTTGATAACAGCTTTGTTGGTTGCCTTTGCAACCGTTATGTTGGTGCTCGAGGTGGTGTTTATCCCGGGCTTTGGTTTCACAGGCGTGTTGGGTGTTCTTTCGATGATTGGCTCGGTGTTCTACGCCTTTGTGCAGTTGAGCACGGCCGCCGGCTGGATTACATTGCTGGTCTGTGTACTCGTGTGCATCTCGCTCTTTCTGTCGGCATTGTACGGCAATTCGCTCGACAAGATGGCGCTCAAGAAAAACCTCAAGTCCAAAGCCAATGATCTGGACATGTCGCAGTTCAACGTTGGCGACCACGGTGTTACACGCACTCGTCTTGCACTCATTGGCGAGGCACTCATCAACGGCCAGGTTGTTGAGGTAAAGTCCGAGGGTGGTTTCATCAACGAGAATGAAGAGATTGAAATCATACGCATCTCGGGCGGCTCCCTTTTTGTGGCAAAAGTAAAATCTAAAAAATAACTAAACCTTTTTTGATTATGGAAACTAACATGTATCTGATTGGTGGTGTCATTGTGGGCTTGCTGGTGTTCCTGGCAGTCTTCTTCCACTACGTGCCTTTTATGCTTTGGCTGTCGGCCAAGGTTTCCGGTGTTCAAATTTCGCTGTTGCAGCTATTCCTCATGCGCATACGTAACGTTCCTCCCGGAACAATCGTGCAGGCAATGATCGAGGCTCACAAGGCAGGTCTCGAGAACATTACACGCGATAGCCTTGAGGCTCACTACCTTGCCGGCGGTCATGTCGAGAGGGTGGTGCATGCGCTTGTCTCTGCGTCTAAGGCAAATATAGAACTCTCTTTCCAAATGGCTACAGCCATTGACCTTGCTGGTCGCGACGTGTTCGAGGCTGTGCAGATGTCCGTTAATCCCAAGGTTATCGACACTCCGCACGTTACTGCCGTGGCAAAGGATGGTATCCAGCTCATTGCCCTTGCCCGCGTAACTGTGCGTGCCAACATCACGCGCCTGGTTGGTGGTGCCGGTGAGGACACTGTGCTTGCCCGCGTAGGTGAGGGTATCGTTTCGTCTATCGGTTCGTCCGAGAACCACAAGGCAGTGCTCGAGAACCCCGATTCAATCTCAAAGCTTGTGCTCAGCAAGGGACTCGATGCCGGTACTGCTTTCGAGATTCTCTCTATCGACATTGCCGATATTGACATAGGTAAGAACATCGGTGCTGCTCTTCAGATTGATCAGGCTAATGCCGACAAGAATATTGCTCAGGCAAAGGCCGAAGAGCGCCGTGCAATGGCTGTCGCTCTCGAGCAGGAGATGAAGGCTAAGGCTCAGGAGGCTCGTGCAACCGTTATTCAGGCCGAGGCTGAAGTTCCCAAGGCTATGGCCGAGGCATTCCGCACAGGTAATCTGGGCATCATGGACTACTATCGCATGAAGAATATTCAGGCTGATACTGCCATGCGTGACAATATTGCAAAGGATTAATTTTTAGCGAATTTCCTGCTATGAAACGATATTTTCCCCCTTCGGAACTCCTCATCGAGGAGAATGGGGCTGTGTACCATCTGGGCCTGAAGCCCGAGCAGCTTGCCGACAAGGTTATTCTTGTGGGCGACCCTAACCGTGTGCCCAAGGTTGCTGCTTTCTTCGAGAGTACCGACTGCCACGTCTCAGCGCGTGAGTTTCGCACTATTACCGGCTCGTACAAAGGCAAGCGCATAAGCGTTGTCGGAACGGGTATCGGATGCGACAATATTGATATTGTGATGAACGAGCTCGATGCTCTTGCCAATATTGACTTTACCACCCGCGAAGAGAGGGATTCTTTCCGACAACTGCAGGTTGTTCGCATAGGTACTTGTGGTGGCTTACAGCAGTTTACCCCCACGGGGTCGGTTATATGCTCAATGAAATCTATCGGCTTCGACGGATTGCTTAATTTCTACGCAGGTCGCAACGATGTG